>JANOFU010000001.1:0-39345 GCA_031413815.1 Hyphomicrobium sp.
CGCCCCATCCCCCCACCCCGGTACTTTTTCCCCCCAACCTTTTTTTTACGAGCGGCCGCCCGCGGGCCCCCGCGCCGTCGGCTCCGGAAATGGTTGAGCGTCTCGTCCTCGCCGGCGTCGATGTATTCCGCATCAACATGAGCCACTCGACCCACGACCTAGCCCACACCTACACTGAAACCATCCGCGCCGTCGGTAAACGCCACCGCCACGCAGTCGGCGTGCTGTGCGATCTGCAAGGCCCGAAATTCAGGCTCGGTGAATTCAATGGCGGCCGCGTGTTCGTCAATGATGGCGCGGTTTTCAAGTTCGACGCCGACAAGAGTGCCGGTTCGGCAGATCGGGTGTTCCTGCCACATCCTCAGATCTTCGATGCCGTCAAAGAAGGTCACATGCTCCTTCTCGACGACGGCAAGATCCGTATGAGGGTGATTGAACGCAAAGGCTCGATCATTGCCGCCGAAGTCGTGACCGGTGGCGCGCTCGCAAGCCGCAAAGGTATCAGCTTGCCCGATACGCTTCTGCCGGTCAGCGCGCTCACCGAGAAGGATCGCGCAGATCTTGATTGCGCTCTGGCCATCAACGCTGACTGGATTGCACTGTCGTTCGTGCAACGCGCGCAGGACGTGATTGAGGCGAAAGACATCATTCAGAACCGCGCGGCTGTTTTGGTGAAGATTGAAAAGCCGTCGGCCATCGACGATCTCGATGCCATCATCGAAGCTGGCGACGGCTTTATGGTCGCGCGCGGCGATCTTGGCGTTGAAATGCCGGTTGAACGTGTGCCAGGCCTGCAGAAACAAATCACCCGCAAGGCGCGCGCCGCTGGCAAGCCCGTCGTCGTCGCAACGCAGATGCTGGAAAGCATGATCGCCTCGCCGATGCCGACACGCGCCGAAGTTTCGGACGTGGCCGCCGCCGTGTTCGATGGGGCGGACGCGGTCATGCTCTCGGCCGAGTCGGCTGTTGGCCAATTCCCTGTGGAAGCGATCCAGATGATGGACCGCGTCGCCATCGAAGTCGAAAGCGACCCCAGTTACGACAGCTTCATTCACGCCACCAAGTTTGAAAAGCAGCCGACCGGCGCCGACGCGATCGCCGCGGCTGCCTATGCGATCGCCAACACGGTCAAGGTGTCCGCCATTCTGTGCTACACGGCGACGGGCTCGACCGCACTGCGTGTTGCCCGCGAACGCCCCGGTCTTCCGGTCATCGGTCTGACGCCGATCATGCAAACGGCCCAGCGGCTCTCGCTTGTGTGGGGCATTCACACGGTGCTGACCGGCGACCCCGAAGATCTCGCACACATGGTGCGTAAGGCCAGCCAGATCGCGTTTGAAGAAGGGTTCGTGAAGCCCGGTGAAGGGCTCGTTATCACGTGCGGCGTACCGCTCGGATCGCCCGGGGCGACCAACATGATCCGTCTCGCGTTCATCGACGAGCACGGGCTGCCGGACGGCCATACGCCGGACGAATTCCCGACGGGCGGCAAGCGCCGCGGACCAACACCGGCCCCAGTGGACCGGAAGGTTTAGTGGCCCGAGGTCGTGCGACGCTCATGCGCCGGTCAGATACCCTGACCTTCAATTTCGCGCGTCAATTCCTTGAGCGCTTCGCTGGCGCCGGGCGAGTGCGGATGGGCCTTCAGAAGCTCCTTGTACGCGTCCAGCGCAGCCTTTTTCTCGCCCATGTTGCGCAGGATCTGGGCAAGGCCTTCCAAGGCGCGGAAGTGCCGGGGTTCAAGGGCGAGTGTCCGGCGAAGATCCCCAAGCGCACGGGAAAAATCCTGTTGGCCGTAGTAGACAAACGCGCGGCGATTAAAGGCCTCGGCATAGTCGGGCTGCAATTCGACCACGGAGTCCAACAGGCGCTGCGCCAATGGCTTTTGACCGGCGTTGAATGCCGCGATGGCTCGTTGCATCAGAAGGTCGGTTGTAGGACTGCCGGAGTTTGCCCATAGCCGGTCAATCGACGCCGTAATTGCCTCGGCGCGGGCCGCATCTGGCGCTTTGGCGAGTTCGCTATAAAGACCATCGAGCAGTTCAGCGCGGATCTCGGGCGTCACCTGCGGGCCGGCAGGATCGTTTGGCTTTTGTGGCTTGGCACGCGGCGGAAGCTTTGGTTGGGGTGCTTGCCCATCCTGGGTTGCGGGCGCGTTCGCGGGCGCTTGAGCCACGACATGGGCAGGACTGGCACCGAGACCGGTCAGCAGAGCGATAGCGGCCACGAACGGCCATCGGATGCGATGTGTCATCATGACGGAAACAATAGCGATCCGCTGCGCCGCCGTCAAAACGCGAAGACTTGATGGGCCACCCAACAGCAAAGCCCCCTACGGTCACACCGCAGGGGACTCTGTAATTCAGCGCATAATCCATCGCCTCCGCTTCAGCCCTGGCGGGCTTTGAAGCGGCGATGCGTCTTGTTGATGATGTAGACGCGGCCTTTACGGCGCACGATGCGGTTGTCGCGATGGCGCGACCGCAGAGACTTCAATGAATTCCGGACTTTCATGGCAGATACCGATCGTCTTGGTTGAGCCCCTACGAAACAACCTCGAGCCGCACCGGGATGCCGGTGGGCGGGCCGAACCGCTTATAGAGCGCTGGAAAAGTTGCCGGAACGTATGCGGGACGCGGACGGCTGTCAACAATCAGCATAGGGCCCGTCAGCCCTGGCTTGGGACTCACGACAGGTTGTCGCAATGGGCGCCCAAACACGAGCAACGGCCGAAAATGGTGGGCACTACAGGGATCGAACCTGTGACCCCTTCCATGTCAAGGAAGTGCTCTACCGCTGAGCTAAGTGCCCGGATGCACCGGTTTTCCGATATCAGGGAGCGCCCCGTATATCGACATTAACCGCGCGAGGCAAGCGCACGGAACTTGAAAAATGCGCCCAAAAGGTCAGGCGGCCAGTAGCCGCTCTACCTCGCGGACTAGGTCCTTCAAGTGGAACGGTTTTGAGAGAACCCGGGCATCCTTCGGAGCTTGTGAGTCATTGTTCAGAACGACGGCCGCAAAGCCGGTAATGAACATGATTTTGAGGTCGGGATCGAGTTCGCTGGCGCGCCGGGCCAGTTCAATCCCGTCCATCCGGGGCATCACAATATCTGTCAAAAGAAGCGTAAAGGGCTCATGTTGTAGCCGTTCCAAGGCTTCCACCCCGTTTGGCGACCCGATGACATCGTAACCGGCCTTGGTCAGAGCCCTTTCCAGGAAGCCTCTCATAGAGTCGTCGTCTTCCGCCAACAAGATGCGGTGCACGGGAACACGGGACGGATTGACGGTCATGTTGGAGCAATACCAAATGGAAGACGGCGTAATTTAGCTGAGTTCGCGCGCAGTGCCACCGAAATTTGACGCTACCTTGGTAAAGGGACAATGAAGGAATTGCTTTTTGTTGTGACTGGCGTAGTGCAACCTGCCGCGTGTCCTGTCGCAAATCTCTCATGGACTCACTAGAGTCACGCTGAGACGAGGCTGTCCGGCGAGCAAGAGTCGGGGCAACTGGGACAGGGCTGATGGTCCGTGTTTCAATATGTTTTAAGAAGACTAGGCCTCGTAAACGTCCCGAATGAACCGCCAGAATGAACGGCCCGAGTAAACGGAATGACGTGATGCCTATAACCGACGACACGTCGATCGCCGAGCAACTCGACCCGCCTTTCACGGTGTCGGCGCCTGCGTCACTATCAACTCCGTTCGTGTTCTGCTCGCCGCATTCGGGGCGGGTCTATACCGATCATTTTTTGAGCCAATCGCGTCTCGACCCAAAGTCCCTGCGCAAGTCTGAAGACTACTTTGTGGACGAACTTTTCGAAAGCGTGGCGTCGTTGGGCGCGCCGCTGATCGCCGCCCGGTTTCCTCGCGCTTACCTCGACGTCAATCGCGAGCCCTACGAACTCGATCCAGAGCTGTTTTTTGAGACGTTGCCGGACTGGGCCAACGCCCAGTCCATCCGCGTCGCCGGTGGCCTTGGCACCATCGCCCGCATTGTCGCCGATGGCGAAGAAATTTATCGAGAACCGCTGCCCCTCAGTGCGGCGCTTGCGCGTATTGAGCGATTGTACAAGCCGTTCCACGCGGCTTTGACGGATCTCATCAATCAAGCCCGGGCGCACTTTGGCTATGCCATTCTGGTCGATTGCCACTCGATGCCGTCGTCGCTGCTGGCCTCCTCCAACGGTCCGCGCCCCGATATCGTCATCGGCGATCGCTTCGGAACGTCCTGCGACCCCAAACTCACGCGGATGGTCAAACAGGCGTTCGCGGGAGCCGGATACGACGTGCAAATGAACCGGCCGTATGCCGGCGGTTACATCACCGAGCATTACGGCAAGCCGCACAAAGGTCTGCATGCCCTGCAAATCGAAATCAATCGCGGCCTGTACATCAACGAGTCGACGCTGGCCACAACCCATGGCTTTGAGATTTTGAAGTCGGACCTAGCCAAACTGGCCGGGCAGTTCTTCGCCGAAGCGCCCCAGCTCTTGGAACGCCGGGCAGCGGCCGAATAGCTATGCGGCTCTGGTGGTGCTGCGATGCAATATTTCCGAAGTTGCGCCACGGCCAGCGACAGATAAGGGACCTACAAAAAAAAGGGCCATCCGCGCGGGATGGCCCAAGTCTAGGGAGGAAACGCCCAAGGAGGGCTGCAAAGCGGCGAGCAATCTCGCCATATCGCACTGCAAAATTATGGGTGCAGTTCCAAATGGACAACTGCTATTTTTGCAGAGCTGCCAGACGGGAATCGACAGGCTCGAGAGCGGACTTAATCCAATTGCGTTTGAGCTAAGCACTTGCCCCAGAACGGAAAAGAGGCCGTTCGGCGTAGCGAACGGCCCAAGTCTAGGGAGGAAACGCCCGTAGTGGGCTACGGAAACGCGGAAGTGCAACCGTGTTCCGTGATGAAAAAGATGCCTGTGTTCGCACGCCAGGGCAATGCAAGCGGCGGTGCCGCCCGGCTTTCGCTGGAAGTTGATGCATGGTAGCAACAGGCCGGCTGATTAATCAACATCCGCATACGGTTAGACTACGCGGTCAAGCCTTATGAAACGACATAGCTGAGTGACTTTTGAAGACTTTGGGGAGCGAGGCACCACCTGTGACGGGAATACATCAGACCGGTTTGCCGAAACTCCTCGCCTGTGCCCATGCCCTGGCAGATACCTCGGCTCAGGCGATCCTTCCTTACTTTCGCCAGCAGATCGCGGTGGACAACAAGGCGTCGGGCCAGGACTTTGACCCGGTGACCGCCGCCGATCAGGCTGCCGAACGGTCGATCTCTGACTACCTGCGCAAAAACCACCCGGCCCACGGCATGGTCGGCGAAGAATTTGGCACCCACCAGGCAGACGCCCACCTCAAGTGGGTGATCGACCCGATCGATGGTACGCGGGCCTTCATCATGGGCTCGCCCTTGTGGGGCACGCTGATCGGACTTCTCGCGGCGGAGAAGCCGGTGCTCGGCATCATGAACCAGCCTTTCACCGGCGAACGCTTCTGGTCGGATGGCGCAGCCTCCTTCATGACCACCCCTCACATCTCAAATGCCCAGCGAATCATAACACGGCCGTGCACAACGTTGAGTGCGGCCACGCTGGTCACCACGCATCCCGATACGTTCACAACTGGCGACGAACAGGAACGCTTCGCCCGCGTCAAATCACAGGCGCGCATGACGCGCTACGGCGGCGACTGCTACGGCTACTGCCTGCTCGCGGCCGGCTTCGTCGATGTGATCATTGAAACCGGATTGAAGCCGTATGACGTGGTAGCCTTGATCCCCATTGTCGAAACGGCCGGCGGCCGTATGACCACGTGGCAGGGCGGAAGTGCGGCCAACGGTGGACAGATCGTGGCCACGGGCGATCCCAAGCTCCACGATGTTGTTTTGCAACTGCTCGCGGACTAAGAGCGCTCCGTCGACTCACGCCGCGATGTTTTGCACGCCGAGGTACGCGTCGAACGCGGCCCAGAACCGCATTCGGACGGCATCCGACTCTTGCAAAATCTCGTGGCGCGAGCCCGGCAACAGAATGTGCGTGCCAATTTTCAAGCGCACGCCAAAGTCTTCCACCGCACGCGTCGACACGATCTTGTCAGCGCCCGCCGCGAACAACAGCAGCGGCACCTGGACGGACGAGGGATAGCGCGGTGCCGACAAGCGCGTCATGCAGCGGTAGGCGGCGCGCACCCACCCGATGGTTGGCGACCCCAAGCGCAGCGCAGGTGCGGCATCAAGAATCGACCGGTTGCGGGTCCAGCGTTCCAGGTCCGAAGTGAAATCGTTGCCGTCAAATTGCCGCCAGTCGCGCAACTCATCGCTGCCGCCATAGACGTAGGATTGCGAAAATCCAACAAGGCTACCGATCTCGGCGTAGGCGCGCGCGATCGTTTGCGGCACACCGACCTTGGAATCATGGAACGCGATCATCGGCGCGGTCAACACCATGCGCTCAAACCACGACCCGGGGTGCACAGCGTTGCGCAGGAGAATGGCGCCACCCATGGAATGGCCCATTGCGGTGTACGGCGGCGGACAATCGGGCAGCACGATCTCCTGCATAAAGCGCCGCAAATCGAGATCGTACTCAGCGAAATCATAGACGTAGCCCTTGTGCGGGTTTCCGGGTACGCGCTGCGAACCGCCCTGCCCGCGCCAATCCAACGTGGCCACGGCAAACCCGCGGCGACGCAAATCAGCAATCACTTCGAAGTATTTTTCGACGAACTCGCCGCGGCCGCCGAATAGGCACACGGTCCCCCGGCGGGGCCCGCGCGTTGCCTCCCATCGCGCAAAGCGCAGCATCGTGCCGTCGTAGGCTTTGAGACGGCCCACCATCCCGCCGCTTGGCACAGGATTCTTGGCAAGCGAAATCAGCTCCATACCGCTGTCAGTCCTCCCCGCATGCAAGAGCTGAGATTAGCACAGCGGGGCCGCTTGACCAACGTGAAGAGGGGGAAGAAAGAGAGGCAGTGGGCTTTCCCCTATTCCCGTCATCCCCTCGCGTTTGAGCGCAGCGAAAGGGAAGCACGGCGGGGATCCAGGCAAGCCGATGGCTGGGTGTGATGTGAGAGCGAGCAAGGTGCCTTGTCCTTTTCTGTCCGACGCTTGTCTGGGTCCCCGCCTGCCGCCCTCCGGTGCGGTCGCGCTGCGACGCGGGGATGACGGAGGGGGTGTGGGGTTCAGGGTGTCGGGTGTTGAGTAAGTGACATGTCGTCATACTGCCCGGTCCTGAAGAACCCTACACCCGGCACCCTGAACCCTCTTTTCACTGCTCACGCACTCCGCGATCTTGCGATCCGGAGAGAGACGGCTGAGGGGTGCGGGGCGGCCGGGGCCGCTCGGGCAATCCGTGGTGGTAGAGAAGCGACGCGAGCCGCCCCGCGACAGGATTTTGGGCCTATGAGCGCCCGTTACGCGGTTTCCCCGCATCCTGGACTTGCACCGGGTGGACGACCTGAGCCTTCCGCCAGCGCGCGTGCGTGACACCCGAAGACGGAACCTGCCTCCCGGTCCACACCGTTGAGACGCCTCTTAAGCAGCGCCCCCTCACGGACCGGGATGCGCGCAGTATGGGCGAGGTTTTGAGCGCGGGGATAAGTTCGGTGTTTTGGATAGAAGAAATTTCCAGTTAACGCGGCAGCGATGGTGAATGGGCGACGTAGCTTTAGGGCTGCGGTCTGCACTGTACCTCCCCCTAGCGACGACTTCGTCGGCGCGTCGAGGGGGGAGGAAGGAACGCCATGAGTTGGGGCGCGATGAACTTGCTCGACTGTAACAGAGCATGACAGCGGAGCGCTCTAACTCATACTTGGCGTTCCCGGTGGGGGTGAATAGCCACGAACTCGATTTTTTTGATCTTTGAAGAGTTGCTTCTGAGCGTGCAGCCCGTCACCCCCACCTAACGCGCCGAGGATGAGTTGACGTGCTTCTGTAGAATTCGCATCGATTTCCTTCATGGTCTCCGCACGCCAACTCATGGCGCGTTTTCCTCCCCCCTCGTCACGCCGCGCTGCTCGCGGCGTAAGGGGGAGGCACCGCGATCTGGATGGCAACGCGAGTGGGGCGGGACGCGCGCCTATCCCAGGGCATGTGATGCAGTCCGAACGAAATGGCTTCAACACGAAGGCTATCGCGTCCTTCGCGTTTTGAAAACGGGGTCCGGTACTTCGCGAGTGCTGCCGCGATTGAGTGAGGATTTGAAGTGCCTGACCCCGTTCTTTACGCCGCATCGCCGCCATCGGCGCGGGGGCGGACGGGTTTGGGTGGGGATTTGACGCGTGGGGCAGCAGGCGCGGCGGCGAGATTTTCGCGGAACTTGTTGGTAATCGGATAACGGCGATCGCGGCCGAAGTTGCGCGAGGAGATTTTCACGCCCGGCGCCGACTGACGCCGCTTGTATTCGGCGAGGTACAGCAGGCGCTCGATCTTCTTGACGGTGTCGGGCGCGTGGCCCCGTGTGACAATCTCGGACAGCGGCAATTCATATTCGACGAGGCACGTCAGAATATCGTCGAGGGCATCATAGGGCGGCAGCGAGTCCTGGTCGGTTTGGTTAGGACGCAGCTCGGCTGTTGGCGCTTTGGTGAGAATGGTGTCTGGAATGACGACGCCCTTCGGCCCCAGCGCGCCCTTCGGCACATGCGCGTTGCGCCACGCCGACAGCCGGTACACCTCGCCCTTATACAAATCCTTGATGGGGTTGAAGCCGCCATTCATGTCGCCGTAGAGCGTGGCGTAGCCGACCGACATTTCGCTCTTGTTGCCCGTCGTCAAAACCATGGCACCGAATTTGTTGGAGATCGCCATCAGGATGGTGCCCCGCGCGCGGCTTTGCATATTCTCTTCGGTGGTATCCGCAGCTTTGCCCTTGAATAGGTCTTGGAGCGCTGAGCCAAAGCCATCGACGGGCCCTGCAATGGGCACGATGTCGTAGCGGATGCCAAGTGCTGCGGCGCACGCTTTCGCGTCAGCCAAGCTCTCGTTTGACGTGTAGCGATAGGGCAGCATGACAGCGTGAACGCGGTTCGGTCCCAGCGCATCAGTGGCCATGGCCGCGACCAGTGCGGAATCGATGCCGCCCGAGAGCCCCAGCACGACGCCGGGAAACCCGTTCTTAGCGACGTAATCGCGCAGGCCCAGCACGCAGGCGCTATAGGCCGCCGCATCACCCTCCTCAATTTTGGCAAGGTCACCTTTTGCACAGCGCCAGCCATCGTCCCACTTCGTCCACTCCGTCACAACCAACGCTTCTTCCCAAGCGGGCAATTGCGCAGCTAAGCTATGATCGGCATTCAGCACAAACGAAGCGCCGTCAAACACCAGTTCATCTTGCCCGCCGATCAAGTTCAGATAAATGAGGGGCAGCGCCGTTTCCGTGACGCGCGCGACGGCGACGTTCATGCGCCTATCAGGCTTGGGCCAGTCGAACGGCGAGCCATTGGGCGAGATGAGGATTTCCGCGCCGCATTCCGACAGGCATTCGCACACATCCTCTTTCCAGATGTCTTCGCAGATCGGCACGCCGAGCCGCGCACCTCTAAAGTTGATCGGCCCCGGCAACGGCCCTTGTGCGAACACGCGCTTTTCATCAAACACACCATAGTTGGGCAACTCGACCTTGTAACGCACAGCTTTGACTTCGCCGTCCTCCAGCAGCACGACCGCGTTGTAGAGCTCGCCATCCTCGGGCCAGATCGTTCCCGTGAGTACGGCAGGGCCGTCCGTCATGCTGGTGGCCAGATCTTCGATTCGCTGGCGCACGGCCTGCTGGAACACCGGCTTCAGGACGAGGTCTTCCGGCGGGTAGCCGGTGACGAACAACTCCGGAAACACGACGAGATCCGCGCCGAGGCGGCCCGCTCTCGCGCGCGCGTCCATGAGCTTGGCGATGTTGCCGTCGAGATCGCCGACGACGGCATTGAGCTGGGCGAGGGCGATTTTCAGACGGGGCGGGTTGGGCTGGGACATGGCGCGAATTTAGGGATCGCGGCGGGTTTGGTCTACGGTCATCCCGTCCCAGCGGCCGCAGTCTTTGCTTGCATCGCGAACTGACATTGGGCTTTGGTGCCGCCAGACTCATCCGCACGACCGCCCGGCGGCCTACGAGGACCTCATGTTCCCCCTTTCCCACATGCTGAAATCTTTCGTGAAGCTGGGCTCCCTCAAGGTGATCGACGCCGAGGGCAAGACGCACCAGTTCGGCGGCACCAAGCCCGGCCCGGATGTCACGATGCGGCTGTCGGACCCAGCGCTCTACAAGGGGCTGTTCTTCAATCCGGAACTGAACGCCGGCGAAGCCTACATGGACGGCCGCATGACGTTCGAGAACTCGACGTTGCGCGATTTCCTCACGCTGTTCTCCATCAACCGGCTGTCGCTGGGGTCATATCCATTGCAGAGGGTGTTGCGCGGCGTGTCGCGGGGTTTGAAGCGGTTCCAGCAAGCCAATCCCGTCGGTAAGGCGCAGCAGAATGTCGCCCATCACTACGACCTCGGCAATGACTTCTACAAACTGTTCCTCGACGAGGGCATGCAGTACTCGTGCGCGTATTTTCTCGACGACACAGAAACGCTTGAGCAGGCCCAGAAGAACAAGCTGCGGCTGATCGCGTCAAAGCTCAACTTGAAGCCCGGCCAAAAGGTCCTCGACATCGGATCGGGCTGGGGCGACATGGCGCTCTATCTGGCGTCGCTCGCAGATGTCGATGTGACAGGCGTGACGCTCTCCAAAGAACAGCATGCATTGGCGAACGAGAAGGCGAAAACAGCCGGACTGTCCCATCGCGTGCGTTTTGAATTACGCGACTACCGCGATGTGTCCCAACGCTTTGACCGCATCGTGTCCGTCGGCATGTTCGAGCATGTCGGCGTGCAGCACTACGGCGAGTTCTTCGCCAAGGTGAACGCCATGCTCAACGACGACGGTGTCATGCTGTTGCACTCCATCGGTCACATGAGCCCGCCGGGAACCGCGAGCCCGTGGCTGCGCAAGTACATTTTTCCTGGTGCGTACTCGCCCGCTTTGTCGGAAGTGTTCCCCGTGGTCGAGCAGGCGAGCCTGTGGGTGACGGATCTGGAATTCCTGCGCGTTCACTACGCCAAAACCCTCAAACATTGGTGCGACCGGTTTGAGAACAACCGACCGCAGATCGCCAAGATGTACGACGAGCGCTTTTGCCGGATGTTCGAGTTTTATCTGATCAGCTGCGAAATGATGTTCCGGACCGGCAGTCAGCTGGTGTTCCACATGCAGCTGGCCCGCCAGCGTGACGCGGTGCCGATTGTGCGCGATTACATCACCGATACGCAGCGGGCCTACCGTAAGGCGGAACCGGGGCAGGCGTAAGGGAGTTGGGCCCCTAGCGAGGTTAATGGCCTTCGCGGCTCATTCGCCTCCGTGGCGAATACCGCCTATACTGCCGCCGGGGAACAATCCGCAGGTATCCAGTTGGCCGGGCGCCTCGTATACCGTCCAACGATCGCAACAGAGGCACAGATCGCTTGACCGTCGCCTACGTGAACAGGATTGCCACCGCGGTCCCTGCCAACGATGTCCATGCCTCCTTCGCGCACTACGCGCGATCGCTTCTGCGCGACCCGCGCAAGGAGCAGGTGTTCGACAAGATGCTCGAGAAGTCGCAGATCGACAGCCGATGGTCGTGTCAGGTTGTGGCTCCGGACCATGAAAGTTCGAGCATTGACGGGCAGCCGTTCTACGGCCGCAACGGGTTTCCATCAACGGCCCGGAGGATGCGCGCGTACGAGGGCCAAGCGTTTCCGCTGGCCGTGCGCGCCGTTGAAGGGCTCGCACTTGGCGCAAGCGCGCCAGATGTCACCCATCTGATCATCACGTCGTGCACGGGGTTTGCGGCCCCCGGCATTGATCTGCAGATCGCGCAGCACTTTGGCTTGAGCCCGTCAGTGGAGCGCACCATCGTCGGCTTCATGGGCTGCTACGCCGCCATCAACGCCTTGAAGCTCGCTCATCACATTGTCCGCTCGGAACCCAAGGCCAAGGTTCTGATTGTCAGCATCGAATTGTGCACGCTGCACTTCCAGGAAACCGCTGAGCTTGATCAGATTTTGATGTTCCTGCTGTTTGCGGATGGCTGCGCGGCAGCCCTCGTCAGTGCCGAGCCCACAGGGCTCGCGCTGCAGTCGTTTCATGCCACGGTCATTCCTGAAACGGCCAAACTGATGTCATGGCACATCCGCGATCAGGGCTTCGATATGGTGCTGTCGGGAGATGTCCCGCGCGGCATTCACCGCACCCTGCGCGCGTCCGGCCCCGGCATTCTCGGCGGCGCGGAGATCGAAGACTTCAACATGTGGGCCATTCATCCCGGCGGGCGCACGGTGCTTGATGCGGTCGAGGCGGCGTTTACGCTTGATGGCCGCGCGCTGGCACATTCACGCGAGATTTTGCGCACGCACGGCAACATGTCATCGGCGACCGTTCTGTTCGTGCTGAAACGGTATCTTGACGATCTGCGCAAGGGCGAGCGAGGCTGCGGCATGTCGTTCGGGCCGGGGCTGACAGCAGAGACGTTTTTGTTCCGCACCGCGGAGTGAACCATGCCGGACTTCTCGGTTCGCGATACGACGCCTGAGCTGATGGATACCCAAGCCGTCACCTTCGAGGATTTCCGCGATTGCCTGGAGCAACTGGCGCGCGACAACGCCATGATGCTGGGCCATCGGCCCACGCTGGCCTACCTAGAAACCTTGCGCCGCCAGGGCCGCTTTGATGGCCCGGAACCCGTCCGCATCGTTGATATCGGCAGCGGCTATGGCGATATGGTGCGCGCCATAGACCGCTGGGCTCAACAGCGCGATGTCCGGGTTGTGCTTGAAGGCGTCGATATGAACCCGTGGTCGGCGCGCGCGGCGCAAGAGGTCACGGCACCGGGACGGCCGATCACATGGGTGACGCAGAACTTGTTTAATTACACTCCACCCGGCGGCATTGATATCATCATCAGTTCGCTGTTCACGCACCACTTGCACGATCCGATGCTGGTCAAGTTTGTAACCTGGATGGAAGAGCGTGCGCGCGTGGCATGGCTGATCAACGATCTGCATCGCCACCGCGTCCCCTACACCGCCGTTAAACTGGGCTTCCGCGTACTTCGCCGTCACCGCTTCATGCAGCATGATGGCCCGGTGTCGTTCGCCAGCGCATTTCGCCGGGCCGATTGGGAGCGGACGCTGTCTGCTGCGGGCATTCCGCGCGACGACGTCGTAATTCAATGGTGGGTGCCGTTTCGCTGGCGCGTGACGCGGCTGAAGGCGGCAGCACCATGATGGCCGGAACGCTGATCATCGGCGGGGGCCTCGCCGGCGCGGCAACCGCCATCGGCCTCAGCCGCGCGGGGCGGTCCGTGGTGCTGCTAGAACGCGAGGCGGCCGCCCACGACAAAGTCTGCGGCGAATTCCTCAGCCACGAGGCCAATCGCTACCTGACGGACCTCGGCCTTGATCCGCGCACGCTTGGCAGCGTTCCGATTGACCGGGTGCGGCTGTCGTTCAAAGCGAAAACACGTACGGCGATGCTGCCATTCCCGGCACAAAGTCTCTCACGGCGGGTGCTCGATGAGGCGTTGTTGTCGATGGCGAAGAAGTCCGGCGCAGACGTTCGCCGCGGGGTTCGCGTGACGTCGCTCGAACGTGACGGTGAGGGTTGGTTGGCCATGTTAGAGGGCGGCGAACGGCTCACGGCGCAAACCGCAATCCTAGCGACCGGCAAGCACGACATTCGGGGCTGGAAGCGGCCACCGGGTCCGCAACCAGATTTAATAGGCTTCAAGATGTATTGGCGGCTAGCGCCATCGCAACTTCGCGAACTGGGAGCGACCGTCGAACTGGCGCTGTTCCCCGGCGGCTATGCCGGACTGCAGCCGGTCCAAGGCAATCGTGCGAATTTATGTCTGCTCGTGCGCCACAGCACGTTCGCAAAACTGGGGGCCTCATGGCCAGGTCTGCTGCGGCACATGACGGACCATTGCCATCATCTGCGAACACGGCTTCACGGCGCCGAACCGCTCAGCGAGCGCGCACTTGCCATCGCGGCTATCCCCTATGGGTATGTATCGCGCGCGGCGGAGGGGCTGTGGCGGCTCGGCGATCAGGCGGCCGTCATCCCCTCATTCTCGGGCGACGGCATGTCAATCGCACTGCACTCCGCCCGGCTCGCGGCCGGTGCGGTATTGAGTGGTCAAACCGCGAATGACTTTCAGCGACAATTGCGCGGCGATGTCCGCCACCAAATCGGCCTGGCCACAATGATCTCGAAATCGCTGGTCACAGGTCTAGGACAGCGCGCGGCCTTCGGCATCAGCGCACTGATCCCTCGCCTCATGACAGACGTTGCAACGGCGACGCGCATTTCACCACGAGCTTTACAGCGCCTCACGCTATCGCACCTCGACAATGTGCCTGATACGGGCCGCACGAGTTAAGACGCTCTCAGGTCATCGTGGTTTTGGGGTACCGGCCATGTCCTGGATCACGTATAACGACGTCTGACCATCCCGCCCCTCTGCCAAGCTCCAGCAACGGAATGACGCATGGCTGAACGCGCTGACGCTGCTGCGCCCACTCTGAAGCGAACCATCGGCCCCGTTCAGCTGACGCTCTACGCCCTCGGAAGCATGTTGGGCTCCGGCATTTACGGCCTCATCGGCAAAGCGGCGGGCCAGGTTGGCAACGCCGTCTGGCTGTCGTTTCTGGCGGCGGTGTGCGCGGCATTCTTAACGGCCTTGTCGTATGCGTCGCTCGGCTCGCGGTATCCGCGGGCGGGTGGGGCGGCCTTCGTGACAGATCGGGCATTCAATGTACCGTTGTTGTCTTTCGTAATTGGTCTGGCACTGGTGTGTTCGGGCCTCACTTCGGTCGCGACACAATCGCGGGTGTTTGCGGCCAACTTTTCCGGGCTGGTGGGCCTTGAGGCCGTGCCCGTTGAGGTTCTGGCCCTCGGATTTCTGATGATCATGGGCGGCATTGCGTTTCGCGGCATCCGCGAATCCATGTGGGTCAACGTGGTGTGCACGCTGGTTGAGGTAGCGGGACTGCTACTCGTGATCGGGTTCGGGATGTCGTATTGGGGCAGCGTCGATTACTTCGAGACGCCGCCCGGTGCAGCCGATGCCGGTCTGGCGCTGCTAGTCTTGCAGGGATCAATCCTGACGTTCTTTGCCTTCATCGGCTTCGAAGATGCCTACAACGTCGCGGAGGAGACCGAGCGGCCATCGCGGACGATCCCCATCGCGCTTGTCTCAGCCATGGTGCTGGCGACCATTCTTTATATGGGCGTGGCGATAACGGCGGTTTCCGTCGTGCCTTACGCCGAACTGTCAGCGGCTCCGGCGCCTTTGGCGGCCGTCATGGCCAAAGCGGCTCCGGCGTTTCCGGCTGTGATTATGACGGGCATCACGATGTTTGCGGTCGCGAATACTGCCCTCGTCAACTACATCACGGCCTCCCGCATGTTGTATGGCATGTCGCGGCAAGGCTTGATGCCGGATGGCCTTGGCCGGGTTCACGCGACGCGGCAGACACCCCACATTGCGATCATAACTTTGCTCGCAATTCTATTGCCGCTTGCGCTGAGCGGCACGATTGCGGAACTCGCATCGGCGACCGTGCTTCTGCTGTTGATGGTGTTCACGGTCGTCAATGCCGCCCTCTTTGTCTTGAAGCGGCGCGACGGCGAGCCCGGCGGCGAGTTCGAGGTGCCGGTTCTCGTGCCGGCACTCGGCGCGGTGTTGTGCACCATCTTGCTGGGCGTTCGCCTGTTCAGCGGAGATTGGAAAGCGCCGTTGATTGCGGCAACACTGATTGCAGGGATTCTGGTGGTGTATTGGGTGCTCAATCGGACAGGCCTGCAACCTGACGCCGGGACTTAACAGCCGACAATTGTCATCATCGGGCTTGTCCCACTGCTGCCCGGTCCAGACAGTCACTGACCGACGCGACCTCACATTCGAATTGCCTAGAACGCCAATGGTGGTCAGCAACGACACGATTCCCTCTCCCTGTGGGAGAGGGTTAGGGTGAGGGGTTAAAGTCCCCAAGATTGTTATTCTGAAACCCCTCACCGAGTTCGCCAAGGACGAGTTAGCAAGGTCGCTAACTCGTGGCGAACTTGCCTCTCCCGACGGGAGAGGCGTTCTGAACGCTGAACCGGACAACAGTGGGCTTGTCCCGAGGATGTCAGTTTATCTCACTCCGCCGCTTGCACCGGTGCTTTCATGCCGCGGGCTTCGCGTTCAAGCTTCATGCGCTCGGCAACCAGGAACGCCAGCTCGATCGCCTGATCGGCATTGAGACGCGGATCGCAGTGCGTGTGATAGCGGTCTTGCAGATCCGTTTCCAAAATCGCCGTCGCCCCGCCCGTGCACTCGGTCACGTTCTGGCCGGTCATCTCGACGTGAATGCCGCCAGCATGCGTGCCTTCCGCGCGGTGCACATCGAAGAATACCTCGACTTCTTTGAGGATGCGCTCGAACGGCCGCGTCTTGTAACCAGTCGCCGCTGAAATCGTATTGCCGTGCATGGGATCGCACGACCACACGACCGAACGCCCCGCCTTCTCAACGGCGCGGATGAGCTTGGGCAGATGCTTATCGACCTTGTCGTGGCCGAAGCGGCAGATCAGCGTCAAACGGCCCGGCTCGTCCTTCGGGTTCAAGGTATCGATCAGCTTCAGCAAGCCATCGGAGTCCATCGACGGGCCGCACTTCAAGCCGATCGGGTTCTTGATGCCGCGGAAGTATTCGACATGGGCATGGTCGGGCTGGCGCGTGCGGTCGCCGATCCAGATCATGTGGCCGGATGTGGCGTACCAATCACCGCTCGTTGAATCGAGACGCGTCATGGCCTCTTCGTAGCCGAGCAGCAGGGCTTCATGGCTCGTGTAGAAGCTCGTCGCACGAAGCTGGGGGGTGTTTTCGCTGGTGATGCCGCACGCGCGCATGAACCCCATCGTCTCGGCGATGCGATCAGCAAGCTCCTGATAGCGATGGCCCTGCGGGCTGTCTTTGACGAAGCCCATGTTCCACTGGTGCACGCGTTCAAGATCGGCATAGCCGCCGGTCGCAAACGCGCGGATCAAGTTGAGCGTAGCCGCCGACTGACGATAGGCTTCAATCTGGCGCACGGGATCTGGAGTGCGCGCTTCGGGGGTGAATTCCGGACCGTTTATGATGTCGCCGCGATAACTCGGCAGCTCGATGTCACCCTTTTTTTCCATGGGTGCTGAGCGCGGCTTGGCGAACTGACCGGCGATGCGGCCGACCTTCACAACGGGGGTGCCGCCCGCGTACGTCAAGACCACCGACATCTGCAGGAAGACGCGGAAGAAGTCGCGGATGTTGTCGGCGCGATGCTCAAGAAAGCTTTCGGCGCAGTCCCCACCTTGCAGCATGAAGCCATTGCCAGCAGCGACATTGGCGAGCGACTTTTTCAGCTCGCGCGCTTCGCCAGCAAACACGAGCGGCGGAAATGTCGCCAAACGCGCCTCGACATCCCCGAGCGCCGTCTTGTCCAAGTAATCGGGAACCTGGACGATGGGCTTGCCGCGCCAACTGTCAGGGGTCCAACTCGCCGCCATCAAACACTCCAAACCACGCCGTGGCCCTGCGCCAATAGCCGGTCATGCGGGGAACCGCAAAGTCCAGTCTGGCTGCGAAGGCGATTAAAATTGCCAATTCAGAGGCGTTATAGGCCAACTTTCTGGCCGAAACCAGTCGCAAAGCTCACGCCCCAAGTTGCATCTCCGCCGGGCTTTAACTGGCCAGTCCACCAGCTCTGTGGCAGTTTCTCGCCTATGACCAAGGCTGAACCCACCTTCACCTTCGGCATCGAGGAGGAATACCACCTCATCGATCTTGAGACGCGCGACCTGACACCTGCGCCCGATGCCCTGATCAAGGCGCTCAAGGAAAAATTGGGCTCCAAAGTCACCCGCGAGTTTCTTAAAAGCCAGATCGAGATCGGAACCGGCGTTGCCAGTAACTTCGCGGTGGCACGCGAGGAGCTGTATCACCTGCGCGCCACGATCGCGGACGAAGCCAAGGAATTTGGCATCGCGCCCATTGCAGCGGGCACCCACCCGTTTGCCAAGTCGCTGCATGTCGGCACCACCGATAAGGAGCGCTTCCGGCTGATTGCGCACGATTTGGCCGGTGTCAGCCGCCGCCTCTCGATCTGCGGCATGCACGTCCACGCCGGCTGCCTGGAAGACGATCAGCGCATCGATCTGATGAACCAGATGCGCTATTTCCTGCCGCATCTTTTGATGCTGTCGAGTTCCTCGCCGTTCTGGGAAGGCGAAGACACCGGCTTCAAGAGTTACCGGCTGTCGATTGTCGACCTGATGCCGCGCACCGGATTGCCGGATAATTTCGAAAGCTACGTGCAATACCAGCAGACCATCAACGTTCTGGTCAAAGCCGGGGTCATCGAAGACGCCACTAAGGTCTGGTGGGATATCCGCCCGTCCAATCGCTTTCCAACGCTCAAAATGCGCATCACCGATGTCTGCCCGCTGGTCGATGACGCGATTGCCATCGCCGCCGTCTATCTTTCGTTGATGCGCACGTTGGCCAGATTGCGCGAGGTCAATCAGAGCTGGCGGACCTATCCACTGCTTTTTACTGGAGGAAAACCGCTGGCGGGCCCAGCGTTACGGCGTTGATGGCAGTCTGTTCGATTTCGGCAAGGGTCTGCTCGTGCCGTTCCGCGAGCTGATTGATGAGTTGCTGGCCTTCATCGCCGAAGACGCCCATGCTCTTGGCTGTGAGACGGACGTCATGCGCGCTCGCGAGATTGCGAAGACCGGCACCAGCGCCGACCGGCAGGTTGACTGCTTCACGCGGCGGCTGGCGCACGGCGCCTCACGCGAACACGCCTTAGCGGCCGTCGTCGATTTTCTCGCTGCCGAGACCGCCGGGCGCATCTGATGCGGGCGGCTCGATCGGATCAAAATCTTTGGACAGGCCTTCAGCGGGCAGATCCGACGGACCTTCCGGCGGCAAGGCCCCCGCATGCTCACCTTCCAGCACCGCCGGTGCCGTGACCTCACGGCGGATCAGCTCTGTTTCGATCGTGATTTTCAACTCGTCGGAAACGTAGGGGATCGTGCGCGTCAATCCCCAGTCGCTGCGACGGATTTGCGTAGTTGCGGAAAACCCTGACGAAAACGCGCCCGCATAGGTGGGATTGATCGTGGCGAGCGGGTGCTCGCCGGTGAAGTTCCAAGTGACGTCCAACACGACGGGTTTAGCGACGCCATTGATCGACAAGTCACCTGCCACCTGAGCGGTCTTGCCGCCGTTCATGACAACACCCGTGCTCTTGAACGTGATCGCGGGGTGGGTGGCTGGATCGAAGAACTCTTTTGAGGTCAGCAGATGTTCGTCGAGCTTCTTGACACCCGTTGAAATGCTTTTGATCGGAATCGAGATGTCAACGACGCTCACTTCGGGTTTGCCGGGATCGAATGTCAGCGTGCCCTTGATGTCGGTGAAGCGGCCGGCCTGCCGCGACATGCCCAGATGATCCCACGAGAACCGCACTTCGGTGTGCATCGGATCAAGATCATAGATGTCGGCGCGGGCCGCAGAGTTGGCCAAAATCCAAACGGGAATGAGGATCGCGGACCACGTTGCCAATCGGGTCATCACAGGTGTCCTTGCGGTTGCCGACTCAATGCTTTGAATCGTGATTTCGCGACTATGGGCCACGCGGATGTGACGGCTTTGCGGCATGGGAGGAATTACAAACCCGCGGACATGCCACCATCGAGGCACAACTCGGCGCCGGTCATGTACGCGCTATCATCGCAGGCGAGGAACAACGCGCCTTTGGCGATGTCCTCTGCGGTTCCGAACCGCTTCAACAGCGTGCGATCAAGTAAACCTTGATGGAAAACTGGGTTCTTGAGCACCCGCTCGGTCAGGGCCGTTTCAACAAAGCCCGGCGACAAGGAATTCACGCGAATGCCGAACGGCGCATACTCGACGGCGAGCGCGCGGCTGAGCGCAAGGACGGCACCTTTGGTGGCCGAATACCCGGCGAGCTGCCGCAATCCTTTGTGACCCATAATCGAGGCGACGTTGATCAGCGATGCGGTGGGCGGCACGCGCAACAAATCAAACCCATCGCGCGCCATGCGGACCACGCCGTCCAGGTTCACTTCGCGGATCTTGACCCAATCAGCATCTGACATGTGGCGGAAATCGCCGCGCACGTTGAGACCCGCGTTGTTGACCAGCACATCGATGCGCCCGTGGCTCGCTTTGATCGCGCGCATGAGCGCTGTCACGTCCTGACCGCGCGACACATCGACGGTCATAGCGGTGGCGGCATAGCCCTTTTTAATCAGGGCCGAGACAGCCGCGCTGGCAGCTTCGCCGTCCACGTCCGTCACATAAACATGGGCGCCTTCGCTGGCGAAGCACTCCGCTGTTGCGCGGCCAATGCCAGCGCCTGCGCCTGTGACGACGGCGATTTTTCCCTTCAAGCGATTCATAAATTTACCATCAGAGTTCTTGGACCAGTGCGGCGCTTATAGAGACCGGGCGGCCTTCTCGCGCAAGGTGACCAGCTCTTCTGCCGCGCTTGGATGCAGCGCCATCGTGGCGTCGAAGTCGGCCTTGGTCGCACCCATCTTCATGGCAATGGCGGCCATCTGCACGATTTCGGCCGCGTCCGGACCAAGGACATGAAGACCGACGACCTTTTGGCTGGCCCGATGCACGAGAAGTTTCATAAACATGCGCTCATCGCGGCCGGCCAGTACGTTGCGCATGGGCCGGAAACGGGTCTCGTAGATATCGAGGGCGCCGTAGCGATCGCGAGCCGCGGATTCTGACAACCCTACCGTGCCGATCTCCGGCGTCGAGAACACCGCGGTCGGGATGGTGTCATAATCGGCTGTCCACTTCGTGTTGCCAAAAAAGCTGTCCGCAAAAGCGTGCCCCTCGCGGATCGCAACTGGCGTGAGGTTCACCCGGTTTGTGACATCGCCGACGGCGAAGATGCTGGGCACATTCGAGCGCGATTGAGCATCCACGACCACAGCGCCATCGTTGGCCAACGCCACCCCGGCTGCTTCCAAACCGAGCCCTGCCGTATTCGGCGAGCGGCCAATGGCGAACAGGATCTGGTCCGCTTCAAGCGTTGATCTGCCACGCAGAGTGCCCGTCAATCCGTCTTTGGTTTTCTCAATACGGGCGAACACATCGCCCATGACGAGCTTGATGCCGCGCGCAGAATAGGCCGTCGTCAGGCCATCGCGCAAGTCCTTGTCGAACCCGCGCAGGATTTTGTCACCGCGATAGATGAGAGTTGTTTCAGAACCGAGCCCCGCAAAGATGGCTGCGAATTCGACGGCGATGTAGCCGCCGCCTGCGACGATGACCCGGCGCGGCAGTTCGGGTAAATCGAGCGCTTCGTTCGAGGTAATGATGTGCTCGCGGCCCGGCAGGTTGGGATCAATGTTGGGACGCGCGCCGGTCGCAATCAGGAACTTGCTGGCGGTGACGGCGTCGCCGCTTGCAAGCTGAACACTGTGTGGGCCGGTCAAGGTTGCGCGGCACTTAAAAGACGTCACGCCCGCCCGGTCCAGCCCGCTGCGGTAGAGGCCCTCCAGCCGCGTGATCTCTTTGTTCTTTGCCGCAATCAAAGTGGGCCAGCTGAACTGCGGCTCGCTTGTGGTCCAACCGAAACCCACCGCATCTTCGAAGTCGTCGCGAAAGCGGCTGGCGTAGACCAGCAACTTCTTGGGCACGCAGCCGCGGATGACGCAGGTGCCGCCGAAGCGGCTTTCCTCAGCGATGGCAACCTTGGCACCATGCCCCGCAGCAATGCGTGCCGCGCGAACGCCACCTGAACCCGCGCCGATGACGAACAAATCGTAGTCGTGGGGGGCCATGGGTGCGCTGCGCTTAGATCTTGATGCCGCGCTTCTGGAGTTCCTGGCGCACTTCAGCCTCAAGCTCTTTGCCGATCTGCTCACCCCACTTCTGGCCGATCCGCATACTACCCTGAACAAGCTCCGGCTGTATCTGAACGAACCGGGCACCCGCTCCATCGCTGAAGAATTTCGACACCGTTTGCATATCTTCCGTCGACATCTTCTCGCTGTACAGCTGCGCGATGTCTTCCAGAAGCCCGGTTTTGCGCTTGGAAAACCGATCCTGCATCATTGCCAGAACGTCTTTCACGTCCTGTTCTTTGCCAGGCGCCATCTGCAAGAACAGCGGTTCCATTTGCGCCATCAGCATTGGCATCACCGCTTCGAACTGGCGGGCTGAGCCTGTCGCGGCCATGAGCTCGCGCGCTGCTGCAATCCGCGCCGGATCGGGCACGGGACGCTCATCCGCAGGGGCGAGGGCTGTCCAGCCAAATGCCAAGACGCCGGTAAGTGCCAGGACGGCGATGGATCTTCCGGCTCGCATGGGATATCGGCTCCTGAAAATTGAGACCTCAGATCAGCGACGCTCAGTTCAGTTCGGCTTCTTCGCCGTAGTCGACCGTCATGACGGCGACGCCTTCTTCGCCGCTGATGATGGCGGCATCTGCTATGCCAAGAAACAAGCCGTTTTCAACGACGCCCGGAATAAACTTCAACGCTTCGTCGAGTGCCTCGGGATCATCAATCTGGCCAAACGCGCAATCGTAGATGCAGTTGCCGTTGTCAGTGACGAACGGCTGACCGCCGGCCACTTGGCGCAGCGTGATCTCGCCCCGGCAGCCTGCGTCGGCGGCCAGCATCTCGATCATATTGCGGGTGGCGACAAGGCCGAAGCGCACGACCTCAATCGGCAGCGGAAATGCGCCAAGCTTGACAACTTTCTTGCCAGCGTCCGCTATGACGATCATCCGATCAGAGGCGGTTGCGACAATCTTTTCGCGCAGCAGCGCGCCGCCGCCACCCTTGATCAAGCGCAACTCGGTGTCGATTTCGTCAGCCCCGTCGATGGTCAGATCGAGGAACGGCTGCTCGTCGAGCGTCGCCAGCGGGATCGAAAGTTTGGCTGCTTGTAGACGGGTCGCTTCGGAGGTCGGCACGCAGACGACCTCCAAACCCTCTTTGACTTTGCGGCCGAGGAGCTCAACGAATTTTGCGGCCGTCGAGCCGGTCCCCAGCCCGAGTTTCATTCTCGGTTCGACAAACGCGAGCGCCCGCTCCGCTGCGGCAAGCTTGAACCGGTCTGAACTCATGAATCGCTGTCCTGGATCATTTTCGGCGTCAGAGTAGCCAGAACGCGCGCGATTACCAGCCCCTGATGCCGCCGATGCAGTGTCAACGCATCGCTTTGCTCAAATTCGCAGTCATTTTCCGGTGCCACGCATGTTTTCGAGATGCTATACGCCCGCCGATGCAAGGCCTCACAGTCGTTTTTGATCTCGACGGAACGCTCGTCGATACCGCCCCCGATTTGATCGGCGCCACCAACCATGCGCTGACCCAGAACGGGTTTCAGCCTGTGACCGGGGACGTCGTTCGGCCGTGGATCAGCTTCGGCGCGCGCCGCATGATTGTTGAAGCACTGGTGTCTTCGGGGACCGCGCTGCCCGGTGCGGCGGTCGATCAGCTGTTGGAGCACTTCCTCCTCTATTATGAGGCCAATATCGCGCGCGAGAGCCGACCCTACCCTGGCGCGATCGAAGCGGCGGAAAGCCTGATCCAATCCGGGGCGCGGCTGGCGGTGTGCACCAACAAGCGCCAGGGTCTGTCAGAAGCGCTTCTATCGGAACTCGGTATGCGCGATTTCTTTGTGGGCATCGCCGGACGCGACGCTTTCGCAGTCTGTAAACCTCATCCCGATCATTTGCTCGGGACGGTTCGAATGGCTGGTGGCGACCCCCGGCATACCGTCATGATCGGCGACAGCGAGGTCGATGTTGCGACCGCAAAGGCCGCCAAGATCCCCGTGATCGCCGTGACGTTCGGCTATCCGCAGGTGCCAGTGCAGGACCTGGAGCCGGACGGCTTGATTGGACATTATCATGAACTGGTACCAGCAGTCCGTGCGTTGCGGTTGTCCATGGCTGAAAAATTGTAATATATTGCAGATGGTTAGATGATCGTCGTGCGTGGTTGAAACTTGCACCACTGGGTTCGTGCGCCGGTCCCGCGGCGTTTAACCGTGTTTGACACCGTCCAAATCATCACCCATGTTCCCGCCGCCTGAGCAGGGCACAGCCGCAACCACAGATTGATTCTTTGCTAGCGAGCACGGATCGCCGGCCTCCGGGCCGCGCGAGACAACCAGAAAGTCCCGAATGAACGTCGTTATCGTCGAATCCCCAGGCAAGGTCAAAACGCTCAATAAGTATCTGGGCTCCAGCTACAAAGTGATGGCGTCGTACGGCCATGTCCGTGATCTGCCGGCCAAGAATGGCGCAGTTGAACCCGACAACGACTTCAACATGCATTGGGATTCAGAAGATCGCGGCAAGAAGGTGATGCGCGAGATCACCGAAGCGGTGAAGAACTGCGACAAGCTCATTCTCGCAACGGACCCTGATCGCGAGGGCGAAGCGATCTCATGGCACATCCTCGAAGTGCTGCTGGAGAAAAAGGCGATCAAGAAGGGCCTGCCGATTGAGCGCGTGGCCTTCAACGCGATCACCAAGACCGCAATTATGGCGGCGATGGCCGAGCCGCGAGTCATCGATCAACCGTTGGTCGAAGCCTATCTCGCCCGCCGCGCTCTCGATTATTTGGTCGGCTTTACGCTCTCTCCCGTGCTGTGGCGCAAGCTGCCGGGCGCGCGCTCGGCGGGCCGCGTGCAATCTGTAGCACTTCGTTTGGTTTGCGACCGTGAAGCCGAGATCGAAGCCTTCAAAACGGACGAGTATTGGACCATCGAGGCAACGATGGCGACGCCGAAGGGTGAGGAGTTCCCGGCGCGAATTAACGCCATCAATGGCACGGTGCTGAAGAAGCTCGACATCAAAGACGGCGAAACCGCCAACGCCATTAAGGCCGCGATTGAAAAGGGCCAGTTCAAGGTGACGTCGCTTGAGAAGAAGGCGGCGAAGCGCAACCCCTATCCGCCGTTTGTGACCTCAACGTTGCAAATGGACGCCTCCAGCAAACTTGGTTTCTCTCCCAAGCAAACCATGCAGCTGGCACAGCGCTTGTATGAAGGTGTCGAAATCGGCGGCGAAACCGTTGGCCTCATCACCTACATGCGAACCGATGGCGTCACCATCGTACCCGAGGCCATCAAAGCCATCCGCGACATGGTTGCCCGCGACTACTCCCAGAAATACGTGGCGCCGTTCATCCGCGAATATAAGTCCAAGGCGAAGAATGCCCAGGAGGCGCATGAAGCCATCCGGCCGACCGATCCCAACCGCAAGCCGCAGCAAGTCGCCAAGTATGTCGATCGCGATCAGGCGCGGCTCTACGAGCTGATCTGGCAACGTTCGGTCGCGAGTCAGATGGCGTCAGCGGAAATGGAGCAGACCGCTGCCGACATCGAGGTCAAAGGCCGCGATGGCAAGACCTACACGCTGCGCGCCAATGGGTCTGTCGTGGTGTTCGACGGCTTCCTCAAAGTCTACCAGGAAGGTCATGAACATAGAGTCCGGATCATCGAGAAGGGGAAAGATGACAAGGCCGATGCAGACGCCGGATCCGACGATGCGAGGCGGCTGCCGCAATTGAACGAAGGCGACTCCGTCACCGAACGGGGCATTGAAGCGGAACAGCATTTCACGCAACCCCCGCCGCGCTTTTCAGAAACGTCACTGATCAAGCGCATGGAAGAACTCGGCATCGGCCGCCCGTCGACTTATGCCTCAACCATGGCGACACTCGTCGAGCGCGACTACGTCAAGATCGAGAAGAAGCGTCTGGTTCCTGAGGATAAAGGGCGGCTCGTGATCGCGTTCCTCGAGAGCTTCTTCATGCGCTACGTGGAGTATGATTTTACCGCTGGCCTTGAAGAAAAGCTCGACCTGATCTCCGACAACAAGCTGAAATATAAGGACGTGCTCGCTGACTTCTGGAAAGAGTTCACTGCGTCCATTGCCGAAATCAAGGATTTGCGCGTCGGCGAGGTTCTCGATGCGTTGAATGAAATGCTCGGGCCGCACGTGTTCCCCGACAAGGGCGACGGCAGCAATCCGCGCACCTGTCCCAAGTGCGGCGTCGGGCAGTTATCTCTCAAAATTTCAGGCAAAAACGGCGCGTTCATCGGCTGCGGCAGCTACCCGGACTGCAACTACACGCGGCAGTTGTCAGGTGAAGGAGAGAGCGGCGCGGGGGATCGCGACCTAGGCTTTGATCCCGACAGCGGCCTTCAGGTCTTTCTGAAATCTGGCCGTTTCGGACCTTATCTCCAGCTCGGTGACACGCCCAAGAGCAAAGAGGACAAGCCAAAGCGCTCGTCGATCCCCAAAGGAATAGATGCGGCGACGGTCGATCTCGAGAAGGCGCTGCAGCTGTTGTCGCTGCCGCGCGAGGTTGGCCTGCACCCGGAAACGGGCACTCCGATCACGGCAGGGCTTGGCCGTTTCGGGCCGTTCATTTTGCATGACGGCACCTATGCCAATGTCGATAGCATCGAGGATGTGTTCACGATCGGCGTCAACCGCGCGGTGACAGTGCTCGCTGACAAGCGCGCGGGCAAAGGCGGCGGCCGGTTTGGCCGGGGCGCGCAGCAGAAAACAGTTCTCAAAGAGCTTGGCGAGCATCCCGACGAAGGCGGCAAGATCGAAGTGCTCGACGGCAAGTATGGCCCCTACGTGAGCCACAACAAGGTCAACGCGACCGTGCCGAAGGGGACTGATCCAGCGCAGCTTACAGTCTCGCAGGCAGTTGTTCTTCTGGCCGAGCGCATCGCCAAGGGCGGCGGCAAGAAGCCGGCCCGCAAAGCGGCCGCCAAACCCAAAGCCAAGGCTGTAAAGCCTCCGAGCGATGCCGCACCGGCTGTGAAGAAACCTGCCGCCAAAAAAGCGGCACCTAAGAAGAAGGCCAAAGCGGCCGCAGAAACCTAAAATGTCCCGCAAGAAAGACCCGCCACGCAGACCAGGACAGTCGCCGCCAGTGCCAACGCCAGCGGACGGCGGACTGCCGACCAAAGAGCAGGTGCTGGCGTTTATCGAAGAGTCGAAAGAGAAGGTAGGCAAGCGGGAGATTGCGCGCGCGTTCGGCATCAAGGGCGGCGGCAAAATCGGCTTGAAGCGTCTGCTCGGCGAAATGGCCGAAGACGGCACACTCGCTGGCAACCGCAAAGAACTCCGCCATAAGGGCTCCATGCCTCCCGTCTCGACGCTGGAGATCACGGGCCGCGATGTCGACGGCGATCTTATCGCGCAGCCGGTCCTTTGGGAGTCAGGCGACGGCGCGCGGCCCAATGTTCTGATCTCGATCGCAGCGCTGCGCCGCAAGACGTCTGATGAAGACGGCCAAGTTGGCGTCGGCGACCGCATTCTTGCTCGCATCACGCGCCGCATTGAGACCGATGCCAACGGCTACTGGTTCGATGCCGAACCGCTGAAGAAGCTGCCGCGCGACCAGCGCCGGATGCTCGGCATTTTCCGCAAGCATCCTCGCGGCGGCGGCACCATCGAACCGATCAGCCGCAAAGAACTCAAATCCTGGCCGATCCAGAAGGGTGACGACGCGGACGCCAACGACGGCGATCTCGTGCGCTATGATCTTGCCAAAACGGGCCGCTTCGCGACCCCGCAAGCGCGCGTGCTGGAAAGCCTCGGCAATCCGTCGGACCAGCGCAAGATCAGCCTGATTGCCGTGCATGCGCATGGCATTCCGGATGATTTCCCTGAAAGCGTTATTCGCGAATCCGAGAACCTTGCTCTGCCTGTCTTGACCGGCCGCACCGACTTGCGCCAGGTGCCGCTGCTGACCATCGATCCCGCTGATGCCCGCGATCACGATGACGCGGTCTTTGCCGAGCCAGACACCGACCCCAAGAATCCCGGTGGGCACATTGTCATCGTCGCCATCGCTGACGTCGCACATTATGTGCGCCCAGCCACGCGCCTCGACCGGGAAGCGCAAATCCGCGGCAACTCGGTCTATTTCCCCGACCGCGTCGTGCCGATGCTGCCTGAAAAGATCTCGAATGATCTTTGCTCGCTGCGCGAGGGCGAAGACCGGCCGTGCCTAGCAGTGCGGTTGATCTACGACACGCATGGCGACAAGCGCAGCCACACCTTCATGCGCGCCATGATGCGCTCGGCGGCGAAGCTGTCCTATCAGGAAGCGCAAGCTGCAATCGATGGCGCGCCGTCCGACAAGTGCAAACCGCTGGTGGACAGTGCGCTGAAACCGCTGTGGGCCGCCTATGCCGCCCTCAAAGCGGCACGCGACCGGCGAGAACCGTTGGATCTCGATCTGCCCGAACGCAAAATCAAGCTCGACGAGCACGGCCGCGTCGCTGGCGTGTTCATTCCGGAGCGGCTGGACGCGCACCGCCTGATCGAAGAAATGATGATCCAGGCCAATGTGGCGGCTGCCGAAGCGCTGGAAGGCAAAAAGGGCGCAGTCGTCTATCGCATCCACGATCAGCCCTCGAAAGAGAAGTTGAAGTCCCTGCGCGATTTTCTTGAGACGCTCGATCTGAAGGTGCCGCCGCAGGGCCAGCTGAAGCCGGGTGCCTTCAACCGGGTTCTGGCTCAGGCGAAGTCACTGCCGTCACCCGAGTTGGTCAACGAAGTGGTGCTGCGGTCGCAGGCGCAGGCCGAGTACAATCCCGACAACATCGGGCACTTCGGTTTGAACCTGGCGCGTTATGCGCACTTTACGTCGCCGATCCGCCGCTATGCGGACCTGCTGGTGCACCGCGCGCTGGTCCGCACGTTGAAGCTCGGCGATGGCGGCATGACCGACGAAGAGGTGCCGCGTCTCACCGCGATCTCACAATCGATCTCGCAAGCGGAACGCCGCGCCATGGCGGCTGAGCGCGAAACGATTGACCGTCTCATTGCGACCCACCTGGCCGACCGCATCGGGGCATCATTCCCAGCGCGCATTTCAGGCGTGACACGGTCGGGTATTTTTGTGCGGCTGAAAGAAACCGGTGCAGATGGCTTTGTGCCGGTGTCAACTTTGGGCGAGGAGTTCTTTCACCACGTTGAAGAATCTCACGCGCTTGTCGGCAGCCGCTCCGGCGAAGCTTACCGGCTTGGAGACGAAGTCGAAGTGCGGCTTGTCGAAGCGATCCCGTCGGCCGGCGCGCTTCGGTTTGAGATGATGTCTGAAGGTAAGCGCGGACATGTCGCGCCAGTGAAGGGGTTCCGCGGCCGCCATATCCCGCGCCATCGCAGGCCTGGCCGTTAACCGCGGCTATACGGCACTTGACCCTCCAGACGCTGCACATCACGTTCGTGTTATGGAATATCAACCGATCGCACCCAGCGCCTCCGCCGGGCTAGAACCACGCAGCGTCGTCACCGCCATGGCGCGTGGCGCTCGCTGCACTTGCCCCGCATGCGGCACCGGCAAGCTCTATCGCAACTATTTGAAAGTCGACGATGTCTGCAAGGCGTGCGGGGAAGAGCTGCATCACCAGCGCGCGGACGATGCCCCGCCCTACTTTACGATGATGATCGTCGGACACATCGTTATCGGCGGATTGTTGGTTCTGGAACAGACCTATGCGCCCGAAACCTGGGTGCATCTGATGATCTGGCTACCGCTCACCGTGATCCTGTCACTGTGGCTGTTGCCGAAAGTGAAGGGTGCACTCGTCGGCTTGCAGTGGGCACTGCGCATGCATGGCTTTGCCGGAAATGGTGACGATGAGCCAGAGCCCGATCCGGCCGCTGGCATCCCAACTTACTAGTCCCGCAGCTTTGACCCCACGCGGCGCGCATGGTCCAGACCGCCGATCCGAGCAAGCCCCGCGGACTTCGCCCGCGCGATGCCGCAACGCTGATCATTGTCGATCGCTCGGGCAATGAACCGCGCGTGTTGATGGGCCGCCGGCGGCCTGATCAGGTTTTTCTGCCCAATAAGTTCGTGTTTCCCGGCGGACGACTTGAGCGCGGCGACCGGGCGACACCCGTGGCGGCAGACCTGCCCGCAGCCGATCACACGCGTCTCTTGATTGGCATGAAGGGCCGTCCGAGCCCTGAACGCGCCCGGGCACTCGCCATTGCGGCCATTCGCGAAACCTTCGAGGAAACGGGGCACCTTGTTTCAGCGGCACTGCCAAACTCTCAGCAGAGCCTGCCGATCACATGGCAAGGCCTCATCGCGGCCGGCGCGCAGCTTGATCTGTCGCGGCTCACATTCTTCGCGCGAGCCGTCACGCCGCCCGGCCGGCCACGCCGCTACGACACGCGCTTTTTCTGTGTCCCTTTCGAGTGCGTCGGCTACAGCGTTGCGCGGACCGATGGGGAATTGTCGGATGTTCAGTGGCTGACGCTGGCTGGGGTTCGATTGCTGGATCTACCCAACATCACGCGGCGGATCGTGGACGATCTGGACCAATATCTCTCCGACCCGCGATCAGATGGCCCAAACCGCCCTGTTCCGTTCTATTTCCAGAGGTCTGGGGTCTATCAGCGTGCGCTGTTGTCCCAGGATGCCGCTTCGCCTTGACTTCACAGGGTCGCGGGGTATGGTGCGCGTCTTCCCACCACCCCTGTGGTCATTTTTCCGGATTATTCGCTATGGCTAAGCCAGTTACTCAAAAGATCAAGCTGCTGTCGACGGCTGGCACAGGCTTCTTCTATGTCACCAAGAAGAACCCGCGCACATCGACGGAAAAGCTGGTGTTCAAGAAGTACGACCCGGTCGTGCGCAAGCACGTCGAGTTCAAAGAGACCAAGATCAAGTAAGGGTTTTGGCTGCTACGGCCCGCGCAAATAGGCTTTTCTGCGCTTCGAAGTCTCACCTTCACTTTTGGAAGGTGGACCAGGGTCCATAACCACTCGGCAGCGGGGTAAGCATTCCGAGAGAGCCACGGACCCTGGCCGCTAAACCAGGCGATTGTCAAAGAGGGCGTTGACGCGCACCTGGTATTTCAACCGGTTCTGGCAAGCACAGCGATCGGCTTTCCACTCACCATTAAAACTTGATCTTCCAACGCCATTGTGGCGGCGAAACGGATCAATTTGTGACGAGAAACCGGAGCCGCTGCCTTATCGTCCGACGCCGAATTAGAACCAGCGCGGACGTAGAACACCGGCAAATTGGTTAAGTCCACCCCTCCTCAGGCTGATTACTTATGCAGATCAGCCAGGGCAATTCAAGATTAACTCTTGACCTGTTGCTCAACCACAGCACGCCAAATAGATTCTACAACCTGAAGAGTTGTAGTTTAGGCAAACTCGCGCTCAAGGTGCATGGCGGTCGACAATTCAGAAAGGCGGATCGTTCTCAAGGAGTTGCTTCTACGCCGCGTCGGCGGCTACGCGATTGCGGCCCCGGCGTTTGGCGGCATAGAGGGCATTGTCTGCCCGCTTAAAGAGAGTTTCGGGGGTATCTTCCGGGCTTTCCAACGTCGCCAGACCCACGCTTGCGGTCACCCGCATTTTCAAGTCGGGGCGGATCTGAAAGGGTTCCGAAGCGACCATCGCCCGCAGCCGCTCGCCGACCTGATAGGCCCGCGCGATATCTGTTTCCGGCATGATGATCAGAAACTCTTCGCCGCCCAGCCGGCACGCGAGGTCGATGCCGCGCGTGTTGCGCCGCATCCGCGCCGAGAACTCCCGCAGCACGGTATCGCCGCCGTCATGGCCGTGCGTGTCGTTGACGTTCTTGAAGTGATCGATGTCCGTGATGAGGATCGACAACGGGCGGCCACTGTTGATGGCGTCGGTCACCAATGTCTTGAGATGGCTTTCCATATACCGGCGGTTGTGCAGTCCAGTCAGCGAGTCCGTGATTGCCAGTTCGACCGTTTCTTCCAGGCGGTTGCGCAGGTAGTCTGAAAAGCGCTTGCGCTTGATTTGGGTTTTAACGCGCGCCAGCATTTCGTGGCGTTCGATGGGACGCATCAGGTAGTCGTTGACGCCCATGTCGAGGCCGCGCAGCAGGCGTGCTTCGTCGCCCGGCTCAACGAGAATAATAATCGGCAAATGGCGTGTGCGATCGAGTGATCGGACCTGCGAGCACAGCCGCAAGCCGTCCGAATTGGCCAAGCTCAAGCTGACAATCAGCAAGTCGAAGTTGTGCTCGGCGAGCTTCAGCAAGGCAACCTGAGGATCGCGCTCCACAAACGTATCATTGGATTTTGACAGGGCTTCGACAATGCGCGTTGCTGACCGCGGGTGATCATCGACGAGCAAAATGCGGCCGGCACGCCCAGCGAGGGCTTTCTGCAATGCTTCGTTATCGCCAATGCCCATTTGCTTCGATGTCGAGGCGCGCAACAGCATTTCGTCGTTGAGCATCTTCAACCGCGCCAGATTCTTCACGCGCGTAATGAGTGCGATATCGTCGACGGGCTTGGTGAGGAAATCGTCGGCACCGCTTTCCAGACCCTGCACTTTGTCCGAGGGCTGGTCGAGGGCCGTCACCATAATGACCGGCACGTGGTGCGTATTGGCGTTGGCCTTGATCCGGCGGCAGGCTTCAAAGCCGTCCATGCCCGGCATCATGACGTCCAGCAGAACCACATCGACGCGTTCGCGCGCACAAATATCGAGCGCTTCCTGGCCGCTGTATGCGGTCAAGACTTCGAAGTACTCGGCGGAAAGCCGGGCTTCGAGAAGTTTCACGTTGGCGAGGATGTCGTCGACGACGAGAACGCGGGCGGTCATTGTCTCACTCTGAACTCACGGGCTAGTGCGGCGGCCCTCACCGGCGAACCGGCGGACGGTATCAAGAAACGTGATGACGGAGATCGGCTTAGAGACGTAGGCCTCGCAGCCGCCGGAACGAATGCGCTCTTCATCACCCTTCATGGCGAACGCCGTGACGGCGACCACCGGAATGGAGCGCAGCTCATCGTCTTCCTTCAGCCACTTGGTGACTTCGAGGCCTGAGACTTCCGGCAACTGAATGTCCATTAGGATCAGGTCAGGACGGTGCTGGCGGGCGAGCGCAATGGCGTCGAGCCCGTTTCGCGTTTGAATGGTGCGGTAACCGTGCGCGTCGAGCAGGTCATGAAACAGCTTCATGTTGAGCTCGTTGTCTTCGACAATGAGCACGACCTTCCCAGCCGGGCGTACATCCTGTACGCGGCCCTCGACGGCCAAGCCTGTCTCCTGGTAGGTCATCGCCGAGCGTCCGCCTGCTGCCTTGATCCGTTCTGCATCGATTCTCGGTGATCAAGTTCCCGGCAGTTTGCGCATGAAGCGGTAACCAACAGTTTAAGATAGCCCCTCAGGGAGCAGATAGATGGCATTCTTCAAAGCCCCCAAAGCCCAAACCCTTGATTTGGAAGGGGCAGAAACGACGGGTTTGGCGGCCTTGGCCTTCCTAGCCGAGGATCCCGACCGGCTCGGCCGGTTCCTGGCTTTAACCGGGATGGGGCCAGATGATCTGCGCGCGGCCGCTGAAAGTCCCGACGTTCTGGCTGCCGTGCTGGAGCACTTGCTTGCCGACGAATCGATGCTGCTGATGTTTGCGCACAACGCCGGATGGGTGCCCGAGCGCATCGCCGCCGCTCATCATCTCATTACGAACCCGCCTGCCAAGTCTCCTCCGCGGCGATGACCGTGGCATCGGAGACCTTCGAGTTGCAGATCGGTATTGATCTTGGTGGCACAAAGATCGAGGGCTTGGCGCTGGACCGGAACGGCGATGAGCGCGCGAGGCTGAGAATTGCGGCGCCGCGCAACGGTTACGCTGCCACGCTGCAGGCCATCGCGGACCTCGTCGCCGAACTGGAAAATGCGGCCAGTGGGTCCGCCAGCATCGGTATCGGCATGCCGGGGTCGATCTCGCCAGCAACAGGCCTCGTCCAGAATGCCAACTCCACGTGGCTCAATGGCCGGCCGTTGGCCACGGATCTCGAAGCGCTTTTCGGCCCCCGCGTGAAGCTGGCGAATGACGCCAATTGCTTTGCGCTGTCGGAGGCCACCGATGGCGCGGGAGCCGGCGCGCGTAGCATCTTCGGCATCATCCTCGGCACTGGCTGCGGCGGCGGTCTTGTCATCAACGGCAAACTCATCGATGGCCCGCGCGCCATCGGCGGCGAGTGGGGTCATAATCCTCTGCCTTCGCCGTCGCCGGCGGAGATGCCTGGGCCCCGATGCTGGTGCGGGCGCAATGGCTGCATGGAAGCCTGGGTGTCGGGACCAGCCCTCGCGACTGATCACCTTCGGGCGACTGGACACACCGCGGCCGCAGAAGAGATTGCCTGCCTTGCAGACGCCGGCGACGTAGCGGCCCGAGCAACGCTCGACCGGCACGCGCACCGCTTGGCCCGCGGTGTCGCGGCGGTGATCAACATTTTTGATCCAGAGGTGATTGTTCTGGGCGGCGGACTGTCAAAGCTCAGCCACCTCTACGACGTGTTACCGGCTTTGATCGCGCCGCATGTATTCGCGGATGAAGCCCGCATTATCATACGCCCACCCAAATGGGGCGACGCCAGCGGCGTGCGGGGGGCTGCGTGGTTGTGGGGCCGATAGAATACGGGATGCTGGATACGATGACAGCGAGCTTCTGAAATCGCCTCTCCCATTGGGGAGAGGCCGGCGCGGCCCAGGTCCCACTAGCTCGTGATCATTCTCGAAACTGCGCCGGGTGAGGGGTAGCCAAACGCTCTGGCGTAGCCCCTCACCCAGTTCGCCAAGAACGAGTTAGCACAAGCGCTAACTCGTGTCGAACCAGCCCTCTCCCCAAGGGGAGAGTGGTCCTTGCGCTCGCTTCGCAATTCACATGATGAAGATCAATTCTTCTCAGGCGCGCACGTGCTGGGCTCAAGCAGAGTCAGCTCAGTCAACTCGCCCTTCAGCGCGAACTCGCCATGATCAATCCGCAAATCGCTGGTGATGCCATTTTCATGGAAGCGATACGACATCTCATAGAGCGGCATAGCGTCGGTCTGCTTCTTATCTGGCCCGAAATAGCTGATCGCAATCGGCCACGATGGGACTCCTGCCACCTTATCGCCGTTCTTGAGTTTGGCCAGCTGCTTGGTGGCATCGGGCGGGCTCTGCCGGCCGATCGCAGATGTCGTCGAATACACCTTCTCGCCGCCCTCTGAGCCGTCATATAGGCTGGCGGCAAAAATCGGCTTCTGCGCCCGCGCGGCTCTGATCACGGCCATCGAATGCTCGATCGGAAAATAAATATCGCCCTTCAACTCGGACGACTTCTTGGCCGGTTTGGTCAGCGCGACCGCGATGGGCGCGGTGTGATCAAATCCCCGCGTCGCCAGACCCTGCGTCTGATCGGCTAGCGAGTCGTTGGCGTACGTGCTGGAATTGAACCTAAGGCGCTTGGCGGGAACGTCTTCCCAACTCGACGTTCTCAGATCACTGATCTCGCTTTCTCCTTCCGAGTTCGTCGTCTCGGTGACGAAGCGCATGTTCTGCGCATAGCCTTCGCAGGTACTGCCAAGGAGTTCATATACCACGCGGCCGGTGACGTTTGAAACGCTGCCTCCGGGCGAGGAACGATCCAACTTGAGTTCGTAGACAGCCCGATGGGGTTGAAACACGACATCCGTTGGCGGCGGTTGTGCAGGCACGGCGTGTGCCGTCAGTGCAGTGACGCCGATCACGGCCAGGGCGGACAAGCTCAATCGCGAACCGTATGCCAACATGCTTGTCCCCAAAATGTGCGAACCAAAATGCACGCGTCACGGCGAACCGGTGGAAGCGGCTTCTTTGCCGGTCACCGTCTCGGCGCTGACCATTGCAAATCCCGCACGGCCAGCGGAAAACAGATGGACCAAACCTATGGCTTTGCCAACCGATGTTCAAGGAGACACGACGATGAGCGGCGAAATTGAGGCTCGACTGGCAAATATGGGCTTAACGCTGCCCGCGGCCCCTGCGGCCGTTGCCAATTATGCGCCGACGCTGATGGCCGGTGATTTGCTGTTCGTCTCAGGACAAATCGCGAAGGCGGCCGATGGCACTGTGATCACAGGCGCCGTGGGACAGGACGTGACCATTGAAGTGGGCCAGCAAGCTGCCCGGCTGTGCGCGCTCAACATTCTGGCCCAAACGAAAGCGGCCCTCGGCACTCTGGACCGCATCGCGCAGATCATGCGGTTGACCGGCTTCGTCAATTCAGGTGCCGGCTTTGCCGATCATCCCAAAGTCATCAACGGCGCATCGGATTTGATGGTTGAGGTGCTGGGTGACAAGGGCCGCCATACGCGCGCAGCCGTTGGGGCTTCGGGGTTGCCCGCCAACACCGCCGTCGAGATCGATGCCATCATCCGGTTTGTTTGAGAGGCGATATGTTTGAACGCGCGACGTTTCTGCGGCCCATCGCACACCGAGGCCTGCACGATGCAGCGGCAGGCCTGATCGAAAACACCGCGCCAGCGTTCGAAGCCGCGATCGCCAAAGGCTACGCCATCGAATGCGATCTGCGGCCCGCCGCAAATGGCTTGCCTATCGTCTTCCACGACGACACGCTCGACCGGCTGGTGGACGGCAGCGGCCCGGTTGCAGCACTCACCCCCGCTCAGTTGAGCGCGTTGCGCTATCGCGGGCAGGATACGCGCATTCAGACGTTTCAGGAGTTTTTGGAGAGCGTTGACGGCCGCGTGCCGCTCTATGTCGAAGTGAAGAGCGAATGGGACCCGCCGCAGATCGAGTTTCTGGCCCAGATCGCGCGCGCATGCCTCGATTACCGCGGACCGGTTGCGCTGATGTCGTTTGATCCCGATATGATGGCCGTGTTGCGCGAACTGGCGACGGAAATTCCGCGCGGCATCGTGTCGGGAAGTTACCAAGATGCCAGCGGAGAGACGTGGTGGCCTGACAAGATCGATGCTGTGCGCGCGGAGCGTCTCGCACAGTTGCTGGAGTCGGGCCCCGTTGCGCCGAGCTTTTACGCCTACCACGTGGCATCGTTGCCTAAACCCGCGACGACCTATGTCCGCGAGGCTCTCGGCATTCCGGTCGTCACGTGGACCGTTCGCACCGCTCACGACTGGGAGGTGGCGCGGTCATACGCCGATGCGGCGATCTTTGAGGGGTTTGTGCCGTAAGGGCTCACCCCCGCTTCGCCTTCTCATACAGCGGCATCACGTCGGGGAGGTTCTTTTCGATGGTCTGGATGCGCGATTTGCCCGACGGATGTGTCGACAGCCACTGAGGTGGTGCGCCTTTGGCGGCATTGCTCATCTTGGTCCACAACGACACGCCGGATCGGGGATCATAACCGCCACGCGCGGCCAGCTCCATGCCAATCAAATCTGCCTCGGTCTCGTCATTGCGCGAAAACTTCAAGGCCGCCAAGCTTGAACCGGCTGCTCCGATCATTTCGCCAGCCTGCCCAAACAGCAATCCGCCGATCACGCGGCTGCCGATGTTGGTAATGTTGGTCTTGGCGGTGCGCTCGCGGGCATGTTCCCACAAGGCATGGCCCATCTCGTGGCCCATGATCATCGCGACTTCATCATCGGTCAACTTGAGCTTATCCAGAATGCCGGTGAAGAACGCGATCTTGCCGCCCGGCATGCAGAAGGCGTTGATCGCCGGGCTGTCGAAGACGTTGATCTCCCACTTCCAGTCATTGGCCCGATCATTGAATTTGGCCGTGTGCGGCAGCAAATCCTTGGCAATCCGACGCAACCGGATCACCTGCGGATGATCGTCCTCGAGCAGCTTGCGCTGCTGGAAGGCTTGCCGCGTCATTTGATTGTACTGCTGGAGGGCCGCGTTCTCGACCGTGGCCGCAGGAACGAGCTTGCTGAACATGGATTTGCGGCCAATCTTGACGCCGTCGCTGTCGCGCGCTGCGGCGGCACCCGCGAAGACAACAGCAACAGCAACGAGGCAACCGGCCAAAACTTTCCAACGCATCACGAATTCTCCGCCGCAGGACATCAAACTGATCCAAACTCGTCAGACTGAGTACCATAGTATGGGTGCCTAAGGCGAGAGGCCGGCATGGACGATGGCGCGGGGATTACAGCGAAGATCTTTCCACGGATTGCCGAGATTGACTCCTCGGCATGGGATGCCTGTGCCAATCCCGATCCCGCGCGCCACAATCCGTTCGTGTCACATGCCTTTCTGAACGCGCTGGAAGAGGCCGGCGCCACGGGCGAGCGCGCGGGCTGGATTCCGCAACACATTGTTCTGGAAAACGCCAGTGGCAGCATCGATGCCGTCATGCCGGTCTACCTCAAAACGCACAGTCAGGGCGAGTACGTGTTCGATCATGGCTGGGCGGAGGCCTACCATCGCGCGGGCGGGCGCTATTACCCCAAGCTGCAGTGCGCGGTGCCGTTCACGCCCGTGCCTGGACCGCGCTTTCTAGTGCACCCCGGCGCGGACACCACGACTGCAGAGAAACATCTGGCGTGGGTCGCCATCACGCTGGCTGAAAAAGTTGATACCTCGTCATTTCACGCGACGTTTCTGACGCAAGGCGAATGGCAGCGCGCGGGAGCCACCGGTTTGCTTCAGCGGACAGGCCAGCAATTTCACTGGCACAATCGCGGCTATGAGACGTTCGACGATTTCCTGGCAACGCTCGCCTCACGCAAGCGCAAGATGGTGCGCAAAGAGCGCCAAGAGGCACGGGACGCAGGCGTTGAAATTGAGACCTTGACGGGCGCTGACATCACGGAAGCCCACTGGGACGCGATGTTCCAGTTTTACTTAGATACTGGAAGCCGCAAGTACGGCCGGCCCTACCTCAATCGCCGGTTCTTTTCGGCTCTCGGCGCGGCGATGGCCGATCGCTGCCTGTTGATCTTCGCCAATCGCAGCGGCCTCCCCATCGCCGGAGCCCTGCATATCATTGGCGGCGATTGTCTCTATGGCCGCTATTGGGGCTGCGAAGGCTACCAGCCATGCCTGCATTTCGAGCTGTGCTACTATCAGGCGATTGACTACGCCATCACCCATCGCTTAGCGCGCGTCGAAGCGGGCGCGCAGGGCGAGCACAAATTGGCGCGCGGGTATAATCCAGTGATCACGTATTCGGTGCACTGGCTCGCTGATGACGGTCTAAGGCGCGCAGTCGAACGCTTTCTGGTCGAAGAGCGCCGTGCGGTCGAGGAGAGCAACGATGTCCTCGCCAGCTATGCGCCCTATAAGAAACTGGCGGATGCGGAGCAGGATTAGAGGACGCACCAGACGGGGGCCTGCACCCCAAAATGTGGCAGAACCCAAAGTGCGAACCCCTAGTCCCGGCGGCACGGGGGGGGCGCCTCGCGGACCGGTGAGATGCGGTCGCAGGGTACCCAGTAT
>JANOFU010000002.1:0-17279 GCA_031413815.1 Hyphomicrobium sp.
CCTGCCGATAGCCATGATTGCCGATATCATTCTTCGCTGGTTCTGGACCGGTCGTGACGCTGCACGTCTCGGACATGATGCGGAGGCCGCGAACGGCACGAGACCGATGTCGAAAACTGTTCTCCGCCAGCCAGGGAGCCATGATGCGACCCAGCTCAGGGCTTCGACCACGGTGCTGCGCCCTGCTTTCAAGGGCAAGGTCGCGAACTTCAGTTCGCCCACCGTGTTACTATCCCCATAGAGCACCGCTCGTTGCCCGCGGTTTCGTGCAATAGAGTTTCTGCAACGCCGTTCGAGGGTGATCGGATAACTTTGCGTGCTCACGACGGGATCGCAGAAACCTCAGTATTGTGCGACGCAGTCAATTTGGCTGTGTTGAGCCATTCCCTGTTTTGTCGTCTCCGCGCAGTCAAAAATTGCCGTGAGTTGCCAGATGAAGAGCCGTAAGGACGAACTATCTGAGAAGGCCGACGACGAACGCCGCAGGTGTCAGGACTGGCTCATGCGCTTCATGCGTGACGGTCAGCCCAAGATGCTGACCAAGGCCGAACTGCGAGAAGCCGCCATGCGTGAACTCAGAATCTCGAAGAACTCATTCGACTTCGCTTGGATTTGGGTGATCGAGGAAACCGGCCGGCATGATTGGTACGAGCCGCTGCGGCGCCGTGGCCGCGTTCGAAACTAGACGCTCCCCTGCGAACTGAGGCTCATGCTCAATTTTCGCACAACTGTCCGGCACACGTTTCGCGTTGCGGCACGAATTCCTATTAAGTCAAGGTCGCAGTTTCTCTGGAATTCCTTTTTTAAAGTGCATTTCCTGCTGGGTATTCTTATTCATGAGTATTCTCAAATGCGTATTCTTATATTGAATGACCGGCAAATTCTGCCGCTTCGAAGCGGAAACCATTGCCGGTCCTGACCGGCAGAATTTGCCGGTCAAGGGCGGCGGGCCGGGAGCTGTCCCCGCTTTTTGACGGTGAGGTGCAGGCGGTAGAGATTGGTGCGGCCGAGCCCGCGCTGCGTCACCTCAAGAAAGTTGGCATCTTCGAGCTCCTTCAGGTACGTGCGCACGCTGCGCTCACCGGCGCCGATGTCGCCGGCGAGCTTCTGCTGGCCGGGGAAGCACGCGTCGTCGGTCCAAGCGTATTTCAGCAGCATGGCATATGCGAGTTTGGCGCCGACGGAGAGTGCTGCGTTGGTCAATATGAAATTCGGCACCTGGGTGAAGCCGTAGCGCGTCGCCGGATCGGCACCGACGATTTCGATCGTGCGGGCAATCTCAGCAACGCGGGGGGCAATGTGCTCCATAGGTCTTGCTTACAGTATAGGCCTGCTCACGCTGGGCGCGCGGACTTATCAACATGGCGCAATCTTTCGCGGTGATGCCTTAGAACGGCTGCTGGTCATTCGCGGCAGGTGGATCGCGGTGGACGGGCCGGAGCAACGGCGACAGCATCTGCTGCAAGCCGCGCACGAGAATGTTGGTCTCGCGGTCGCGCTCCAGCAGGGCCGCGATCTGCTGATCCTTGGTGGCGATTTGCGTGCGCAGAAATTGGCGGTCCTCGGCCAGCCGCTCCACTTCCCTTTCGAGCTGCGCGACATGGCGCGACGCGCCCCCCTCCTCTGTCGCGTCCGGTCGCGACACTGCCGCGGCGGGTGACAGCGTCTGTCGCGCCGGAAAATGCTCACTGGAAATTGTCTCATCTTCCGGAATATCGTTTGCCGGTTCCACGCGATCGGCCGCGACAAGTCGCGACGGGTCGTGCGCCGGAACGCCATTGTTTCGTGATCCGGCGTCTTGGATTCGCGCGGCGACAATGGTCGCGTCGTGTCGCGACAGGCCGGGACCTGACGCGCGAGCGTCGAGCGCGACCAACTCCTCGATTTGCGCGATGTGGCGCGCGACGGACGACGCTTCGACGAAGTACTTGTCGCCGAGCATGGTCTGGGCCTTCACGCAATTGAGATGACCGGACGCGCAATAGCGCTGCACGGTACGCAGCGTGCGCGGATGGCCAGCGCGCGCGTAAAGCTCGGCTGCGTTTTCGATTGTGAGGGAATATTGCGTGTCGGGGCTTGTCGCGACCGGTCGCGCTGCATCGGGCATGAGGGTAGTGTAGCATGCCAAACGACCCAACGATGCCTTATCCCCAGCAAGGATTTGGCGTGGAAGAGGTATCCGAAGCTCGGAGAGCCGACCAGTGAGCCGCTGAGGGCGGTTCGTCCTGATTGGGTGCTATATCCCAAAAGCGGCTGTCGGCCACGATGCGGTCGGCGACACAGTTGGTGCCGCCGAACATGTCAGCTGTTTGGGGTATTTCGTCAGTATTTAGATGTCGATCTTCTCGGCGATTTCGATCGCGTCATCGACTTCGATGCCAAGGTAACGAACCGTGCTCTCGATCTTGGAATGCCCCAACAAGAGCTGAACGGCTCGCAGATTGCCAGTGCGCCGGTAGATCAGCACTGCCTTCGTGCGGCGCAGCGAGTGCGTGCCAAACTTGGCCGGATCAAGCCCGATACTGGCCACCCATTCCCCGACGAGCCGGGCATACTGCCTGGTGGTCAAGCCGTTTGGGGCATCACCGCGACCGGCAAACAGAAACTGACCAGCCTTTCTACCGGTCAACCTGAGGTACTCGTCAATCGCCTGACGGGTCTGATCAGTAATTTCGAACCGGACGGGCCTCCCAGTTTTCTTCTGCCGCACAGTCGCGCGATCCATCGCGTAACCACTCGGCGCCACATCATCGACCCGAACAGCGACGACGTCACAACCACGCAATTTGCTGTCGATGGCGAAGTTGAAGAGAGCGAGATCTCTTTTGCGGTCCTTCATTTGAAGTTTGGTTCTGATCGACCACACATGGCTCGGCCGCAATGGCGGCTTCGCGCCGATCAACTTGCCCTTGTTCCAAGGGGCGCGGGGAGTTGAGTTTCTATCAGTACATGTATGTTCCTTCTCCATAGTATGTCTCCTTGTTAGAGAGACAAAGCAACATGCGCTCACCCAGGCCAACTTTCTGATTCTATGTCTGGTTTCGGCGAATATATTCGAGCAAATGGTTACTGTCCGGCGCATCTGCCCCGGAGCTGTTGAATGGAAACTGTGATCGATGTTGTCGCGCTATAATGTGTGTCGACGACTGCTGGCAAGCGGCGCGCGGTGGTCACGTGTAACAGTCGGAATATCAACACTCGTCAGGCGGCAGCTCTTCTGCTCGCCAGAATTGAGGCCGCCGACGTTATCCATCCGAACAAATGACCCTCACTTGATATGGTGCGCATTGTTGCGTCGTGCAGGTCCTGCTCAAATGCGGCGCATCCGTCTTCGACTGTTATGACGAAATAGCCAAGATCGAGCGCTTCACGAACCGAAGACTCGACGCAACACTGGGTCGTGACACCACAGAATATAAGATGAGTGATTCCTCTGCGCCCCAGTTGCGCGTGCAGGTCACTGCCGACGAACGCACCAAATGTGGGTTTGTTGACAACGATTTCTCCGGCGCGTGGCGTTAGCTGGGGAATGATCTCAAATCCGGGCTCACCTTCGACGTACATGAGGCCGAGCGGCCCTTGCGTGCCATACTCGCCACCCGCATCCTTACTTTGCAGCCGCACAGACTCTGCAAGGTTTGAGAGATCCCGCTTGAAGCCGTACCTGGTGTGCGCCACACACAGACCCATTTCCCGCGCAAATCCCAAGAGCGCCGCAACATTTGGAATGATGGCTTGCGCCAGTTTCACATTGGCGCCGAGCACGCCGCAAGCTCCGCCATCCTCAACAAAGTCGCGCTGCATATCTATGAGAACAAGAGCAGTATGCTTGGGATCGCACTCAAACGTCCGGTCGCCTGAAGCCGCAATGCTCAACATAACGAAACTCCCTTTTTTGCAATGGAATACGCGTCAGAAAGCGGCAGCTATGGCGTCAAGTTCAATGAGCCAATGGGGTTCGATAAGGGCAGGCACAGCGATCGAGACCGACGCGGTGCGATGACTTCCAAGCGCCTGTGCGCGAACTTTGTTCGCAATCGCATACTGCTTGGGATCAACAAGATACTGCGTTGTCCGCACGAGATTGTCGATGGTGAGACCGGCTGCGCGAAGAATTCCGTTGATGTTTTCCCAGCAAACGGTGGCCTGTGCTTCCATACCTTCTGGGCAGCTGCCGTCCGGCCGCACGGGGATCTGGCCTGAGAGAAACACAAAGCGGCTGCCAGCCGGCGCCTCGATGGCGTGGACGTAACTGCCGTAGGGGTCACCAACACCTTCCGGTTTGAATGTCTTGAACATGGGTCAGCACTCCGCAGCATAGTTGCACTTTGAACATCTTCGAAACTACGGCGGTCCATGTAAAGTGTAAAAAAATGTGCAACGATCATTTGATTTTTTTTATACCTAGTCTTCCGCTAAGCGAACCGCTGAGGCTTCCAGGATGTGAACAAACTCCTGTGCGACGGCCGTCCGATCGCGCTCTGACTTCCAAGCAATTCCGATGTCCATTGAGGGTATTGGCGTACTCAGGCTTCGCCGTTCAATACGTTCGCTTTCGAGCGACCAGGGACGGTAAATTATGTCCGACAGCAGGGTCACACCAAGGCCGCCTGCAACAAAACTGCGGACTGCCTCGACCGACGACGTTGACAATATGACGTTCGGCGAGAGGCCCGTCTTCCGCCAATAGCGCCGCGTTGTCTGCTCAGCCTCGTCAACGGTCAGCATGATGTACGGCTGCTTTGCGACGTCGGCCAAGCTCACTTTCTTTTGCAGCAGCAAAGGATGGCCTGGTGGCAGCCACAGCCGCCGTGGTGAAGACTGTAACAGCTGAGTGGAGATCCCTCGCCGGTTTGAAACGTTCGAAACGAGCATAACCGCGAGATCTATTGTTCCCTCTGTTAGTGCTTTTTCAAGTTCCGACCGTTCCATTTGCAGCACATTGAGAGACACGCCTGCGTAACGGCGTTTGAACCGCAAAATATGGGGGCCAATGAAATAGCCCATCACGGTGTAGGTTACGCCAACGGCGAGCGATCCGGCGATCGTGGCGTCGGCGGTGTCAAAACTGCGCGTGGCATCGGCAACGGTCGCAACAATCTCCCGTGCCTTCTGGAGAAATTTATGTCCATTGCCTGTCAGCGCGACGCCGCTTTGATGCCGTGTCAAGAGCGGGCAGCCGACACGATCTTCCAGCTCACGCAGCGCAATTGTCACCGCAGATTGCGAAACACCGCATTGGACAGCCGCGGCGGACATTTTACCGGTTTCGACAGCTGCTATGAAGTAGCGGATCTGGCGCAATGTGATCGCCATAATGGTCAGCCCTCAAGTATAAATATTTTTGAATATAATAGTTTAGTATTATGAATTTGCAATAGTTCTGGGTTCCGTCAAGTATCGAGCGATTGTCGAGTGGGCAACGTGGGCGCTCTATGGATTTCACAATCAATTGCGATCTTGGTGAAGGGTTTGGCCGCTATCGGGTGGCTGACGATGCCGAGATCATGCCACTCATCGATTTGGCCAACATTGCGTGCGGTTTCCACGCGAGTGATCCGGTCATCATGGCTGACACGGCGCGGCTTGCAGCGTCTTCCGGTAAGAAGGCAGGGGCGCACCCATCCCTTCCCGACTTGCAAGGTTTCGGCCGCCGCGAAATGACACTCACCTGCCATGAAGTGAGTAGTGCTGTTCGCTATCAGATTGGTGCCATCAAAGCGTTTCTGGATTCTGCAAAGATCCCGCTTTCGCATATCAAACCGCATGGTGCGCTCTATGGGATGGCAGCGCGCGACGACGACATGGCGCACGCGATTTGTGATGGCGCCGATGGATTTGACGTGCCGATACTCGGGCTCGCGGGTACGGCACACGAGCACGTGTACACAAAGCGCGGGTTCGATTTCGTAGCCGAGTTTTATGCTGATCTCGACTATGACGATGCCGGCATGATCATAATTGGAAGGCGCCCGCATACGCGAGCCGTCGACAATGCCGCTGGTCGCGTGGTGCAGGCCTTGCGCCATGGCGTGACGGTATCTGAGAATGGTCTTTCCATTCCGGTTCGAGCAAACAGCGTCTGTGTGCATTCAGATTCCGGCAATGCCGTCGAACTTATCCGGGCAATCCGCAACGCCCTTGCACCGTTGAGTGCCGTCCAATGACGCAAGGCCATGCGCTCCGTTTGGCCGGCACACGCGAGGTGATCGCGACAGCAGCCGTTTGCGGCGCATTGCTCCTTATCGCTCTTGTTGTTTCGTTTATCGGCGCCACAGCCATGCAAGCCTCGGCTGCCAACGGTTTCGTCTTGCTCGTGCTTGTGATTGGACTCGGCGTTTTCGTTGGCTCAACGGGAGTGCTGAGTTTTGGGCATGCGAGCTTTGCCGCAATCGCTGGATACATATCGGCGTTGCTTACTATTCCGGAAGCCCTTAAACTTAAACTGGTGCCAGACCTGCCTCATTGGCTATCGGCTACGGTTTTGCCCCTGCCAATTTCCATCTTCATTGCTGTCGTGGTCGCGACGTTAATCGGAATCTGCGCTGGTTTTGCCATCGTCAGATTAACTGGTGCCTCCGCAGCCATTGCCACGCTCGGCCTCTTGATCATTGCCAACAGCGTACTGATCGGAGCTTCCGACTATACACGCGGCGCGCAAGCTCTCTACGGTATTCCAGGATCGATAGGACTGTGGGCTTCAGCGTTCGCTGCCTGTGCCGCCTTCATTGTTGCCCGGTGTTTCAAGGACAGTTCATACGGCTTGCTGTCTCGCGCGGCTCGTGACGACGAAGTCTCGGCCCGGTCAATCGGAATTTCGCTGCATAGCGCCCGGATGATTCCATGGGTGCTGAGTGTCGCAATCGTCGCCTTGGGTGGAGCACTTTTGGCGCATCGGCTGACGGTGATCTCTCCAAAAGAATTCTACTTTGCCCAATCGTTCGAGTGGCTCGTTGTGCTGATCATCGGCGGGATGCTGAGTGTTTCTGGCAACATTTTGGGCGCCGCAGCGATTGTGGTTTTGATTGAGATGCTGCGCCGGATTGAGGAAGGCGTCTCGATCTTTGGTGTTACGACGCCGCAAATCTTTGGGTTGACCGATGCGGGGCTCAGTCTGGCCATTCTGTTTACGCTCATCAAGCGCGGCGAAGGCATCGCTGGCACGACAGAGTTTGATCAACTTCCTGTATTCCGCCGTTGGCCCTCACTACTTTCGGCTTTGGCCCCAGGCACCGTTCTGCGTTCAGCCCCGGTCGAACCTTCAAAGGGTGCCTTGAAAGTTGACAAACTCAGCAAGAGTTTCGGCGGTGTTCAGGCGCTGAGTGACGTGTCCTTCGAGATCGAACCGGCAACAATTGTAGGACTGATCGGACCTAACGGATCGGGAAAGTCCACACTGCTTGGTTGCGTTTCCGGCGTGCTGAAAACCACGTCCGGCACCGTCAGCATCGCTGGAAGGGTCCTTACGGGCTCGAGCCCCGAAGCCATCGTTCGGCAGGGCTTAGCGCGTACTTTCCAGAACATTCGGCTGTTCCAAAATCTAACTTCGGTCGAGAACGTTGAGGCCGCCCTTATCGGAAGCGGCAGCACGCGGTCGAGGGCATCAAGCCGTTTGGAAGCCTTCGCAATTCTGCGGCAAACCGGATTAGAGAACGTGGCCGATCGCAAAGCGACAACGCTGTCGTATGGGGATCAGCGGCGCTTAGAGATCGCCCGGGCGCTGGCTTGCTCTCCGCGCTTTTTGCTCCTGGATGAACCGGCCGCGGGAATGAATGAGGAAGAGACCGCAAGACTTGCAAGTTTTCTCCGCACAATCCGTGAGGAAACCGGCGTCGGCATCTTAATTGTCGAACACGATCTCAGCCTGGTTTTGGCACTTTGCGATCAAATCATCGTGCTCGAAAAAGGCCACAGAATTGCAGCAGGAACGCCACAGAAGGTCGCCGAGGACCCACGCGTAATCGCAGCATACTTGGGACGCTCGAAGGTGTCCCAATCCGTGGAGCACCCAGCCGCATGAACCTATGACCAGCTATAGGAGGTCACAATGAAACTACGACTAGGCTTGATTTCGACCGGTATGTTCCTGTCTCTATCTGCACTTGCGAGTGCTGAAGAGTTTAAGATCGGCTTTGCTGTATCTCTTTCGGGTTACCTCGCACCATATGATGCGCCAACACTTGAAGGTGCACAGATGGCCATAAGTGATCTCAATGCCAAAGGCGGTCTCGCCGGCACCCATAAAATCACAGCCATTGTGAAAGATGTACGTTCTGAGACATCTGTCACGCAGGTTGCCGTTCAGGAGTTGATTGATGACGGTGCGGACCTCATTGTTGTGCCGTGCGACGACGATCCTGCAATCGCGGGTGGTATGCTCGCACAAAAGGCCAAGATCCCGGTGTTTTCGACGTGCGCGACGAATGCCGCTCTGCCAGCGGCCATTGGTGACTACTATTTCATGAATTACCTTTCCGACACCCTGGAAGGTGCGGCCCTTGCCAAACAGGCCGCAGCAGCAGGGTACAAGACAGCCTACCTGCTGGTCTCTCCCGACACGACTTACACCAAGAACCTGCCTGAATATTTCTCGGAAGCCTTCGCAGGCCTCGGCGGGAAAACGATAGGGAAGTCTACGTTCAAAATGGGCCAACAGGATTTCTCTGCCGAGGTCACCCAGATTAAGAGCCTTGCCGCGAAGCCAGACGTCATTGTGACTGCGGCCTATGAACCCGACTTTCCAGCCTTTATCCAGCAATTGCGTGGGCAAGGGCTAACCATGCCAGTCTACGGGGCAGACGGCATCGATTCGCCGACCACGCTGTCCTTAGGAGAAGCGGGAGAAGGGATCGTCTTCGTCAATGCTGGAAATCCAGATGGAAATCCGCGACTGGCCGACTTCTTTAAACGCTATCAGACAGAAAAAGGTCAGCCGCTGACCAACAGTTTCGTGGCAACCGGTTATGATCTGGTTCAAGTGGTTGACGCGGCTGTAAAGGCGGCTGGCGGCATCAAAGGCCCACCACTACGAGACGCCATCGACAAACTCGCTGATGTCGAAGTGATGACCGGCAAGGTAACTTACGCCGGCAACCAACGAACACCGGCTCGCAGCATCAGCGTCAATAAGGTTGAGAAGGGCAAAGCAACGCACGTCGCGACATTCGTGATGGATCGCAAAACTTTGCCCGCGCCCAAGAACTGAGATGTCGAAAGTCATGCCCTCCCCCGTGCTGAGCATTGAAGGTCTTCACGTGCGCTATGGCGCTATCGATGCTGTTCGCAGCGTGAGTTTCAGCCTGGGGGAGGGCGAGATCGTGGCGCTGATTGGCCCCAACGGGGCTGGAAAATCGTCATGTGCCAATGCAATCGTGGGCCTCGTGCCTTCGTCGGGAGCGATCATGCTTCGTGGCCGAGCCATCGCCGGCATGCCGACAGATCGCATGATCGGTCTCGGTTTATCCTTGGTTCCCGAAGGCCGGCGCATTTTTCCGCGGCTGACTGTTCTTGAAAATCTTATCGCGGGCGGAGTGTCGCGCACGGCGTCTGAGCGGTCTCAAAACAAAGACAGCATGCTGAAACTATTCCCCGCCCTCAGCACGCGTTTGCAGCAGCAAGCAGGTACGCTTTCAGGCGGTGAGCAGCAGATGCTGGCGATTGGCCGGGCTCTGATGGGCTCCCCGAGCGTTCTCCTTCTTGATGAACCTTCGCTGGGCTTAGCACCTCAAATTATCGACGAGATCTTCCAACTGATCGTGCGCCTGCGCGATCGCGGGGTCGCCATTTTACTTGTCGAACAGAATGCCGAACGTGCCATGGAGATTTCAGATCGTACGCTCGTGATGGTGGGTGGCACCATCCGGCGCGAAGCGAAGTCTGCGGAACTCGCCCAATCAAAGCTGGCCGAAAAGCTCTATATGGGGGCCACACTTTGAATTCCGAATTGATCATTCAGACACTTGTTAATGCGTTGAGCCTCGGCGGCACCTATGCCCTGCTTGCTCTTGGCCTTGCCATCATCTTCAGCATTCTTGGCATGATCAATTTCGCGCACGGCGACCTGATGACGATTTCAGGTTACGCGATCGTGGCTGCAACGAGCGCTTTTCTTTCATTTGGTATCGCCGTTGTATTCGCGATCGCCTTAACGAGCCTTGCCGCCATGGCTACGGAACGCATCGCGTTCCGGCCGGTGCGAGGCCAGTCGCTCGCAACTATGCTGCTAACCAGCTATGCAGTCGGTGTGCTCCTGCATGTGGTCTTCCAAAACGCGATTAGTCCAAGACCTTTGCCCGTTCCAGTTCCTGCGTGGCTCAGTCAACAAATTACGTTCTTTGGCTACTCCATCGGCGCCATCCAAGCACTGTCAATTACTTCGACGCTCGTGCTGATCGTAGCGCTCGTCACACTCCTTCGATTTTCAACAATTGGCATTGCGATGCGGGCCGCAGCCCAGGATTTTCCAATAGCCAAGCTCATGGGCATCGACGCCAACCGAGCGATACTTTCCGCCTTTGCGATTTCGGGCGTACTGGCTGGCGTTGCCGGCACTCTGTGGGTTGCTCAACGCGGTTCGGTTGATCCGCTGATGGGATTTATGCCGGTCATCAAAGCTTTCATTGCGACAGTCATCGGCGGGCTCGGAAGTCTGCCAGGCGCGGCGATCGGCGGCTTACTCTTGGGGGCGACTGAAGTTCTCCTGCGCTCAGCCCTTCCCGAGGCCGCGTTGCCGTTCCGGGATGCAATTACACTGCTGCTTGTAGTGGTGCTGTTGCTAGCAAGGCCCAATGGCCTGATGGGTTCGACGACTGAATCGCGTCAATGAAATGAACGGCAAAGCCGCAGTAACCCTCGTATACATTTGCGGAAGTCGGCCAAGCTAGCAACGACATAGCTGGACGCACACTAGATCACGTCCGCTGTTGAAGGGACTTCAGTCGTGCGCGTGGTGCCGGGAATGGTCGAGGCAAACGCAGCGTTGCACGCCACATTGCGAGAAGCTGAGTAAATCTCTGATCGTACGACAGGTTTCGGCGAACATCTTCCATTCCAAGGTTGCGACGCAACGCGATTGCAGACACCAGACCACAAGTAATTCGGAGGGCGTTCACGCAGCTTCGGCGCCGTCCAGGTTATCCGTTGTGGCAGACTTCATACCGTGCACCATCCGGTATAGCGCAGGAAGGACAACGAGCGTGAGAAGGGTTGACGATAAGATGCCACCGATAACGACGGTTGCGAGCGGACGCTGAACTTCTGCGCCAGCTCCAACATTGAATGCCATCGGCACAAAACCCAATGCGGCGACCAGGGCCGTCATCAACACCGGCCTCAACCTCGTCATGGCACCCTTTGTGATGGCATCTTCGACTTGCATCCCGTCTTCACGCAACTTGGAAATAAACGAAAGCATGACGAGTCCATTGAGCACCGCGACGCCCGACAACGCAATGAAGCCCACCCCCGCAGATATCGATAAGGGCATGTCGCGCAACCAAAGAGCTAAGACACCTCCGGTCAACGCGAGGGGAACGCCGCTGAACACCAGCAGCGCATCCTTTATTGACCCGAAAGCCATGTAGAGCAGGCCAAGTATGAGCGCGAGCGCAATTGGCACGACGATTTTCAGCCGATTGGAGGCTGAGATGAGCTGTTCGAACGTGCCGCCATAATCAATCCAGTATCCGGGCGGGAGTGCGACCTCCAAACGAACGCGCGTGCGGACATCGTCGACAAAAGACCCAAGATCACGGCCGCGAACGTTAGCCGTTACCACGACGCGGCGCTTGCCATTCTCGCGGCTGATCTGGTTGGGGCCGGGGGCAATTTCAAAGTTGGCGAGTTCACCTAGGGGCACATAACCGGGCGCATGTTCAGCCGCAGTTCGAGTCAATGCCGATCGACCGGAGTTATCTTGGCTGGGAGGAAGCGCGATGGGCAGCCGGCCAAGCGCGTCAAGGTTGGTCCTCACGTCCTCAGGTAGTCTAAGAACAATGTCGAAGCGACGGTCGCCCTCGAACATCTTGCCAACAACCTTGCCACCAAGCGCCGCTTCAACCGTCGCCTGAAGGTCCTCAATTCTTAGCCCCCGGCGGGCAATAGCTTCCCGGTCTGGCGTAATGGTGAGCAACGGCAATCCCGTCGCTTGCTCCAATTTCACGTCGGCCGCGCCTGCTACACCTTTCAGGAGACGCTCCACTTGCTGGCCGCTTGCGACGAGTTGATCGAGGTCGTCTCCGTAAATCTTGACCGCCAAGTCGCTTCGCACGCCGGATATGAGCTCGTTGAAGCGCATTTGTATGGGCTGAGTGAACTCATAGTTATTGCCGGGTACCTTACGCACGGCATCTTCCATTTCAGCAACAAGAGTTTCTTTTGGCTTCTTTGGATCGGGCCATTCCTCCCGGTCCTTCATCATTACAAAGTTATCCGCAACACTTGGAGGCATGGGGTCAGTCGCGACTTCTGCGGTCCCGAGCTTGGCAACGATTCGATCGACCTCGGGAAAGCTCTTTACGACCTGTTCCAGGTCGGTTTGCATGCCGAGTGCCTGCGTGAGAGACGTTCCCGGAATGCGCAGCGCATGCAGGGCGATGTCACCTTCGTCCAGGCTCGGCATAAATTCACTGCCCATGCGGGTCGCAAGAGTGCCGCAATAAAGCACAAGGGCTACGGCTGCTGCGACGGTCAGATTGCGCCAACTGAGGGCAAAGGTCAGAACCGGGGCGTAGAGCCTCTTGGCACCGCGAATGATGATGCTCTCACGCTCGTTGATCTTGCCCTGGAATAACAGCGCAACCGCAGCGGGAACAAAGGTTATGGACAGAAGCATTGCAGCAATAAGCGCGATCACGACCGTGAAGGCCATGGGGTGGAACATCTTCCCTTCGACGCCCGTCAAAGCAAAGATGGGAAAGTACACGATGGTGATGATGAAAGCGCCAAATAGTGCGGGCTTAATGACCTCCACCGTCGCATCGGCCGCCAGATCCAGTCTTTCCTGCCGATGAAGCGGGCGACCAAGTGCGTGTTGGGTTTCAGCGAAGCGGCGCAGGCAGTTTTCCACGATGATTACGGCCCCGTCGACGATCAGACCGAAGTCGAGCGCGCCGAGGCTCATGAGATTGCCCGAGATCCGGTTCTGAACCATTCCAGTGATCGTCAGAAGCATGGACAAAGGGATAATGGCAGCCGTTAGCACCGCTGCCCGCAAATTGCCGAGCAGTAGGAAAAGGACCGCAATAACGAATAAGGCGCCTTCTAGGAGGTTTCTCTTCACCGTTTCAATCGTGCGATCGACGAGCGTTGTGCGATCGTAGACGGTCTTAACGGTGACGCCTTCTGGCAGGCTATCCGCAATTGTCTCCAACTTGGCAGCGACGCGCTGCGACACATCTCGGCTGTTCTCGCCGACCAGCATGAAGACCGTCCCGAGAACAACTTCGCGTCCGTTCTCAGTCGCGGCACCTGTCCGCAATTCCTCCCCGGGCTTAACCTCGGCCAGATCCCGTACGCGAATGGGGAGTCCATCGCGCATGGCAACCACAATGTTTTTGATATCGTCAGAGCCGGATACCTGGCCCGGCATGCGGATTAGATACTGCTCGCCACGCCGCTCCACATAGCCCGCGCCGACATTCGAATTGTTGGCTTGAATCGCACTCGCGATGTCGCCAAGGCTCAGATTATAACTCGTCAGCTTGCCTGGAGAGGGCGTGATGTGGATCTGCTTGACGAAGCCGCCGATCGTATTGACTTCAGTGACGCCGGGAACGTTGCGCAGTTGCGGACGCACGATCCAATCCTGAACCGTTCTCAGCTCGGTGGGACTCCACGGTGTGCTATCCGGGCCAGCTTTGGTGTCTTTAGGCTCCACCGTGTACATGAAGATCTCGCCGAGCCCGGTGGCGATCGGACCCATCATGGGATCCAAGCCATCAGGTATCTGACTACGAGCCTGCTGCAGGCGTTCGTTGACGAGTTGCCGAGCAAAATAGATGTCGGTTCCGTCCTCAAAGACGACCGTGACCTGTGATAGCCCGTAACGCGAAAGCGAGCGCGTGTAGGACAAATTGGGAAGCCCTGCGAGTGCTGTCTCAATCGGGAACGTTATGCGCTGCTCGGCCTCGAGCGGAGAGTATCCTGCCGCTTCAGTATTGATCTGAACCTGAACGTTTGTGATGTCGGGGACGGCATCAATGGGAAGACGCTGATAATTATAAGCGCCAAGTGCAGCCAGCGCGAGCACTCCCAGCATGACAAGCCAGGCATGATGGATGGACAATCTGACAATGCGTTCGATCACTTGGGGTGTCCCTTATTCGAGGTCGGCGCGTTGTTGTCAGTGATCATGGCTGGCCCCAGATTTTTCGATATCGGCCTTCACGAGAAAGCTGTTCTCTGAGACGTAGTCCTGTCCCGGCTCGATACCGCCGAGCACCTCTGTAATCTCACCATCGGACTTACCGAGTTCGAGCATACGCACTTCGTACGTGTCATCGATCTTGGCAAACACGACGGTGAAATCGCGGAACCGTTGCAGCCCCGCGTTCTTGACGGCCAAGGGGACCTCTGTCTCCGCTACCGTAACGGTGCCGCGAACGAAGCTGCCCGGAAACCACTTCCCGTCTTCGTTGTTGAGCATCACGCGGATGACGAGGGCTTGGCTCGCGGATTCAGCGACCGGATTGACGTAGGTAACAGTCCCCTCCGTCTTGTGGGTTTTGTCAGCAGATTCCACTACGACTTTCTGTCCGGCTTTGACTCGCTCCCGATCAGCCCCAAAGACGTGGAGCTCAGCCCAGACCGTCGATAGATCGGCAAGCTCGAACATCACGGTCTCCGTCGTCGTGGCACTCCCTACCGTCGCCGCGCGGCCAACAACGATACCGCCGATCGGTGCAGTGACAGCATAATCTTGCAGAGTCAGATTGCGATCGATCGTGGCGAGCACATCGCCCTTCATGACCTTGTCGCCAATCGCTTTGTTGATCGATTTAACAAAACCAGGGAAGCGGCCACCTACTTTGGCGTTTTTGTCCTCGTTCATCGAGATCACGCCTGAGAGCTCCAACGTATCTCGGATCGTGGCCGGCCCGCTCTTCTCTAACTTGAGGCCGGCCGCTTCGGCTGCCTTCGCCGGGATAACCGTGCGACCCTCGTAAGATTGGTATGTCCACTCGGAGGACTTTCCATTGCGCTCGGCGCGGACGCGAACGTCAAAGGAATGCGGCTCGTAAATGACTTGGCTACCCTTGAGATATTCGCCATCCGGCGAGAAGTTGATCTTATCGACCCGGTTCCCTAACCGTCCGAGCTCAATATCGAGGGTGGTCTCCTTCGGATCCATCGGCTTCCCGGCCAGATACGGGTAGACATGGAACTCCGGCGGCACACCTTCCTCGAAGATTGTGATTTCAAGAGCGAACTCTCCATCGCGAAGCATGCGGCCACGATGTGGTCCACGCTCAAATTCCTGCGCAGCGCTGGCCTCTTCGTGCTCTCCCGCCGCCTTGGGCTCAGAGCCATGCGGATGTGGGGTCCCGTCGTGCTGTGCCGAATTGATCGCCATGCCGACGAAGGCAAACAATGCTGCCGTCATAATGAGCGTGAACACTTGCTTCATGATCGTAAGAGCCTTGGGTGTGCGCCGATTGGCATTTCAGGGCTTGCCTAGTATCCTGTCCTGGTGGATAGGTATACCCGCCATGGGACATCAGAGTCACGAGAATATCATCAAGCGGCTGAAAAGAGCCGAAGGGCATCTGCGCTCATTGATCGCCATGATGGAAGACGGTCGAAGCTGTCTGGAGCTTGCTCAACAACTGCACGCAATCGAAAAAGCCATCGAATCTGCAAAGCGCGAGCTTATCCATGATCACATGGACCACTGCCTCGATGACGCAGTTCAGGCTGGCGGAAAAAGTGCGCGCGCCGCACTCACAGAATTCAAGGTTTTGGCCAAGTATCTTTGACGGAAACGTTGCCGCAGACCAAACCTTTCGGAGAAGACGGTGCTGATGCTCAAACCGCTCCGGAACACAACGTATCGTCGCCTCTTCCTCGCCCAAGTGCTCGCTTTGGTCGGCACCGGCTTGCTCACCGTCGCACTCGGCCTCCTTGCCTATGAACTCGCAGGCGCCGATGCCGGCCTCGTGCTTGGCATGGCTCTCGCCATAAAGATGATCGCCTACGTTGGGATTGCACCGATTGTCGGCGGCTTTGCTAACCTCTTGCCACGCCGTCCGTTCTTAATCGGCCTCGATATGGTGCGGTTCGCCATTGCGCTACTCCTGCCGTTTGTCGATCAGATCTGGCAGATTTATGCCCTCATTTTTCTGCTTCAAAGCGCGTCTGCCGCGTTTACCCCGACGTTCCAGGCGACAATCCCCGACATACTTCCCGACGAGCGCGACTACACGGAAGCGCTTTCACTCTCGCGCATCGCGTACGATCTCGAAAGTCTTCTCAGCCCTGCACTTGCAGCCGCGCTGCTCACGCTGATCAATTTTCATTGGCTGTTTGCGGGAACGGCAATTGGCTTTGCGATTTCAGCCGCGCTCGTGCTTTCCGTGACGCTGCCGGTCGCCGTCTCGCGAGTAGGCTATAATGGGGTCTGGGACCGCACCACACGCGGCATCCGGGATTACCTATCAACGCCACGCTTGCGCGGCCTTCTTGCCCTCAACCTTGCGGCGGCTACTGGCGGGTCCATGGTTATCGTAAACACGGTGGTCTATGTGCGGTCGACACTCAGCGGCAACGAAGCTGACGTTGCCGTGGCTCTTGCAGCGTTCGGCGCTGGCTCCTTGATCGTGGCGCTGTTGCTGCCGCGCGTACTCGATCGGCTGGCAGATCGGGCCGTCATGCTGGCGGGCGGCGCGGGCGTGGCCGTAGTTTTGGCGGCGCTTTCCGTCATATCGGCTGTCGTCCCCGTCGGCTGGCCGTATCTTTTGTTCTCTTGGTTAGCCCTCGGCGCCTGCTATTCGGCTATCCTGACGCCAAGTGGTCGGCTGTTAAAGCGCTCATCCGTCGAACAGACCCGGCCCGCTCTGTTTGCCGCGCAGTTTGCGTTGTCGCACGCCTGCTGGCTGTTGACGTACCCGCTCGCCGGCTGGCTTGGCGCCCACACATCATGGACGATTGCGTTTGCCGTATTCGCTGTCTTGGCAACTGCGGCTGTGGTTGTGGCCGGGTTAGTGTGGCCTTCCCACGACCCTGATACCGTCATATTTTCCACTCGCGATCATGTGCAGGAGGCGCCGGATCAGGATAGTGGC
>JANOFU010000003.1:0-1571 GCA_031413815.1 Hyphomicrobium sp.
GCCATCGCCGACCACGGTCAGCGCTGCAAATCCGAAGATGCGGCCGCCTTTGACGACTTTCGCGACCCGGTTTACCCCGATCAGCTTTTCAAAATAGCCTTCGTTCGTTTCCGGCATATTGGCGTTGCCACTCATGATTGATGATCTCCTAGAACTTCAGGCCGTGTTCGCGCGCGGCATCCGCCAACGCTTTAATGCGACCGTGATATTTATAGCCTGAACGGTCGAATGCCACCGCAGCAACACCAGCAGCCAGCGCGCGCTCGGCAATCAGCTTGCCAACCACGACAGCTGCGGCCACGTTGCCACCCATCGCACCGCTTGCGCGAAACTCTTTGTCGATCGTGGAGGCGCAAGCCAATACCGAGCCACCGTCCGACGAAATAATCTGCGCATAGATATGCCGAGGCGTCCGGTTGACGCAAAGGCGAACCACACGCAGGCCCTTGATTCTGGCTCGGGTCTTGCGGGCACGACGTAAACGCGAAGTTTTTTTGTCCATCTCTGCGCTCAACTCTTCTTCGCTTCTTTCTTAACAATCTTCTCGCCGCCGTAGCGAACGCCCTTGCCCTTATAGGGCTCGGGAGGACGGTAGGCGCGAATGATCGCGGCGATCTGGCCGACGCGTTGTTTATCGATCCCCTTGATCAGGATCTCGGTCTGGGTCGGTGCCTCGATGGTAATCCCTTCCGGAATATCGAATTCAATCGGATGAGAGTAACCGAGCGATAGATTGAGCTTTTTGCCCTGAACCTGCGCGCGGTAGCCCACGCCAAAGATTTCGAGCTTACGCTCAAAGCCCTTGGCGACGCCGGTGACCATATTCGCCAATACTGCACGCGTCGTCCCGGACAAGGCGTTGGCAGCCTGACTCTCCGATTTGGCGCTGACTCGCACCTGACCGTCGGCAACGTCTACCCCAACGAGAACGTGCACTTCATGGTTCATCTGACCCTTGGCACCTTTGATCTGTACGCTCTGTCCCGACACTTTAACTTCCACACCTGCTGGAAGTTCGATCGGCATTTTCGCAACTCGTGACATGCTGGTCTGGCCTCAATACAGCGAGCAAAGAATTTCGCCGCCAATCCCCTGCGCCCGCGCGTCCCGATCAGTCATCAGGCCACGCGAGGTGGACACAATGGCGACACCGAGACCGGCAACGATGGTTGGCAACTCATCCTTCGTTCGATACACGCGCAAGCCAGGACGGCTGACACGCTTGACGTTTTCGATGACCGGCCGACCTTGGTAATACTTCAGCTCAATGGTCATGTTTTTCTTGACGCCGTCGCCATCGACATGGAATCCGGTGATATAACCTTCGTTCTTCAACAGTTCCGCGATTGCGGCTTTCTTGCGCGATGCTGGCATCGTGACCTCGCGCTTGGCGCGCGCCTGCCCGTTACGAATGCGCGTCAACATGTCACTAATCGGATCTTGCATGCTCATAATCTGTACGTTCCTACTGCTTACCAGCTGGCTTTCACGAGCCCAGGGATATGGCCTTCCATCGCGAGGCGGCGTAGCTCGTTGCGGCCAAGACCGAACTTGCGGTAATAGCCGTGCGG
>JANOFU010000004.1:0-5568 GCA_031413815.1 Hyphomicrobium sp.
GTTTCCGAGCCGATGACGACCAATTTGTTTACGTCAACAAAATGGTCGTCCGCTGATTTGCCGGCGTTCTGGCAGGCGATTTTGGGCTTGTCGATCACCAGCAGGAAATTGCGCCACTCGCTGTAACCGAGCAGCGTTTGCAGTTCACGGGCGTTCCAGTATTCGATGCCGTCCTGCTGGTGCGCGCAGCCCTCGAAGCTGCCGTGCAGTTTGGTGATCAGTTCTCTTTTCATGCGGGTACTCCTTGCGGCGCAGTGATTTCCGAGGTGTCGATGTCGATGTCGGCCACGCGGATTTCGCCGGTCATCAGCTTGTGCAGCAGGGTCTGGAACAAGTCGTTCAGCGCGGCGCGTTTTTTCTGGTGGTGGGCGAGTTTGTGGTCGATGGCGGTGAGGGCGGCAGCGATTTCGTGCTGCTCGTCCAGGTCGTCCGTCATGGCGAACGTGAAGCCTCGAATCAAGTCACCGTTGAGGTTTTGCTGCTGGCCGCCGTGGGCAAGGCCACGCAAACGTTCGTAACCAGCGACCAGTACGTAATACAGAAAATTGACAACGATCGCGTTGTTCTTGAGTTGCAAGGCCGCGCACGCCTGATTTGTCGTCGCTTCGATGCCCAGAATCGCGACCTTGCCGCGTGTGATCCCTTGACCATACATCGCCAGAAGCAGCGTCCCTTTCGGCAACAATTTTGCGGCGGAATTCTTCATGCCTTCAGGCGTGATCTTTTCTTCAGTGTCTTCAATAACGCAGTAATCGACTTCGCCCGTCTTGACCCATGGAACTGATCCACCGTTCCAATAGGCTGGATTAGTTCGAGAGGGTGTACCACCTGAACTCACGGTTGCCATTTCGTCGATTTCGGCGACCCGCCAGCTTTCCGGCATCAGCCCGATCTCGGTTTCCCTGAGCAGTTCGTTGCGCAGGCCGTGGGTGAACAAGCGAGTCATCGCCGATTGCTTGAGGTCGCGGGTGGTTGCGATCAGCCGGTCCTGGGTGGCGATGGCGCGTTGCAGCCTCCACAGGACGGCGGCGACTTTTTCTTGCTCCTGTTTGGGCGGCAGCGGAAGCGTCTTTTCTTTGAGGAACGTGAAATGCCGGTTGTAGCCACGGCTTGGCAAGTCGAGCTGCAAGCATGCGTAGTAGAAGAAACGCGCGTTGTAATCTGCGGCGGGCTTGAGCAATTGCGTTCCATCGGCGCCCAGCACGAAAGGCTGATCAACGTATTTGAAGGTACGTGTGTGGTCGCCGAAAACGATGTACGGAAGTCCGCTTTCAATGACGAGCGACTTATCGTCAGTCCAACCGGCAAGGTCTTTCTGACCTTGATCTACGACCGGAAACTTCCCGTTCGGCCGATAGCCACGAGCCTGCAACTTCCCCCGCTTTGGCAGTCTTGTGTCGGAAAGGGCCTTTGAGAATTGGCGATCTTGCCAATCATTTTGAATAGTTTGGCTCATAGCTGCGCCAACACGTTCGCCAATTCCTTATCCAGCGCCGCTTCATCCTTCTTCAGCGTCGCCAGCTCCCCCACAATCTCGGGAATCTCGCGAATAGTCTTCGCATCCCCATTGGCGATGTAACGCGACGGTGAGAGGTTGTAGTCGTTCTCCAGCGCTTTCGCGCCATCGATGACCGCAACCAGCCCTTCTTCCGACTCACCCTTGAGATAGGCCGCCGCAATACGGTCCACTGCATCCTCGGTGAGGTAATTCTTGGGGTTGCCTTTCTTGAATTCGCGGCTGGCATTGACCAGGACGATCTTGCCTTTGCGGTCCTTGGGCTTGTTCTTGCGCAGCACGACGATGATGCCGGCGGCGGTGGTGTTGTAGAACAGGTTATCGGGCAGCAGGATCACGCCGTCGATAAGGTCGTTTTCCACAAACCAGCGGCGCACATTGCGTTCGCGGTCTTCGTTCTTGCTGCCGCTGCCCCGCGTGACGGCGCCAGTGTCGAGCACCACGGTGGCGCGGCCCTTGTCGTTGAGACACGCCAGCGTGTGCTGCAGCCACGCCCAGTCGGCCTTGCAGCCGGTGATGCCGCCGGCCTGATCGAAGCGGTCGAAGGGATCGTTGTCGTAGATGGCGGGATCGAACACCTGATTCCACATCGGGTTGGCGATGATCATGTCGAAGCGCTTCAAACGATTGTCGGCATCGCGGTATTTCGGATTGCGCATCGAATCGCCGCGCAGCACTTCGCCCTTCATGTCGTGGATGATGCGGTTCATGCAGGCTATAGCGTAGGAGGAACCGGTGAGTTCCTGTCCGTAGAGCTTGAGCGGAATCTTGCTTAAGGGATCGAGGCGCTTGCCGACCAGTTGCAGCTTGATCAGCAGGCCGAAGCTGCCGCAGGCGAAGTCGTAAGCTTCCTCGCCGGGACGCGGGCGCAGGATGTCGGCCATCAGGAAGCCGACTTCGCGCGGCGTGAAAAATTCACCGGCGCTCTGGCCCTGGCCTTCGGCGAACTTGCGCAGCAGGTATTCGTAGCAGCGGCCGAGGAAATCCGGCTCGACATCGCGCAAGCCCAGACGATAGCGCGGATCGGAAAAAGTTTCGACGATGCTTTTCAGTGCTTTGTCGGAAATCTCGCGCTCGCCGTTGCGCGATTCGTTGAAATCCACAGTATCGATCACGCCGGCCAGATCGGGGTTGGCCTTGACGATGTGGCGCACGGCGGTGGTGAGATGCTCGCCCAATGTCTTGGGCGCTTCACCTTCGGGCCAGACGAACGATTCGCGATTGCTGATGATGGCCCAGCGCGATTCGGGCGGCAGATAAAAGCGCACCAGACTGTGATCGGCGTTTAATACTTCCAGCGCGGTGCTGCGGTCGCCATAGGTTTCGGCGAGGCGCTGGACTTCATCGTCGAACACGTCCGAGAGCCGCTTGATGAACAGCAGCGGCAGCAGGTAGTCCTTGAACTTGGGCGCATCCTTCTCGCCGCGTATAGCGCAGGCGGCGTCCCACAGCATCTGCTCCATGGATTTGTTGCCGAGGACAGCACTTTGGGAAACGCCGCGACGGCGGCGGGTGGCGGGGGGTGGTGTGTCGGTTGTCGCCGAGGCTGGCGCATCAGCTTCGGCAGGATCGATGCCCGCTTCCTCGGCCAGCGCCAGAAGCGCATCGCGCTGTGCTTTCTGGGGTTTGGATTTGCCCGTTTCCCAGCGGTTGACAGTGGCGAAAGCGGTGTTGAGCCGCGCGGCTAATTGCTCCTGGCTCAGGTTGAGACGGGTGCGGAGCTGCGCGACTAAGGCGGCGGTTTGTTTGGTATCCATTTAACTATGCTATATCAAAACAATCATAAATGCAATTTTGTAAGCAATTCTAGTTAGGACATCGAGAATAATATGATATTAGTGTATTCATTATTGACACAACTATTGAATTATGTATAATGTGAATACAGTCACTACATGGAGCGCAAATGGATACAAAGACCCTTGCAGCGAATTGGGAAAATGTTGAAGGTGAGTTGAAGCAGGCGATTGTCTCTTTGGGGGAGGACCTTTGGCGCATATTCGGTAACGAGGCCAGAAAAATCGACCCGTCTGCCGCGACTGTCGATTCGCCGCTCTTGGAACGTATGCGCGAATTGTACGAATACGGTATTCATGGTCAGTGGAACCCGACGTGGGATGACCTTGACCCGGAAGAAGAAGACGCGATCTTCTTTGTTCAGGACTTGCAGCGCTTTCGTGTTGTCAGCGGCAATGCGGGTAACGCTGAATTACCGCTTTGCCGCTACGTTGTTGAATGCGCTCTGGCCAGAATGGTCTACGACCACGGGATCCGAACCGTGTACCCCCAAGATGGCCAGCCATACAGCGGCTTCTCAGCCGGTGACCTCGCATACTTGTCCGGACTTGACGAAAGAACGGTGCGCAATCAAATGGGTTCGAAAGGCGTGCTGCGGACGGTAAGCCAAGACAAACGCGCGTTCGTTCCCTACGACGCCGGGGCTGAATGGTTAAGGGTCCGTGGGTTCAAGGAAACAAGATTCATTGGTGAAGAAACGCGCGACCTGCAGAGAGTGCCACTTTCGGATACCAAAGACTTGGGGCGGTATCTTGAAGCGCTGATGTCCGATCTGGGCATTCAGATAGCGAACGCGTGCGATGCGTTGCGAAGTCTCTTGGATGCCATCAAGACAGGAAATGTGATCTTCAACCTGAACGCGGCCGCCGAAGTCGCCGAACAACTGAATCTTGAACCGGAAGTCTTCGCCAAGGCTTTGGCGAGGCTTGTGGCTGACGAACAACAGCGAGCAATAGAAAAGCAATTCCGTTCAAACAGGAGGCTGTGATGGCTATCAGCGAGCACGCAAAAGTTCGAATGCAGCAGCGTGGCGTGAGTCAAGACGTCCTGGAAGCGCTGCTGATGTTTGGGCGAGTGCGTCGCAAGGGGAGTGCGCACATTGTTTACATGGGAAGGAAACAGCGCCGCAATGTCGCAGCCGATTGCCACATGCACGCAAAGTGTCCCCAGATTTTGGACCGCCTGCGTGACTTGTACGCCGTACTTGGGGATGAACAAAAAGTCGTTACGGTTTCACATCGAAACAAACGATATAGATTCAAGTGAGTTCGTCCAACTACGAATACGGGACCGTAAAGGAGAAATCAAATATCCAAATTGCTCGTCGACCACATTAAACCCAATCCATCAGTCAACAATAAGGAATACCGAAACATGGAAAAAGCACTGCTTATCAAGAGCCCGCATATCGACAATATTCTCGCTGGAATGAAAACATGGGAGATGCGTAGTAGTGCAACAAAAGTAAGAGGTCGAATTGGCCTCATTAAGTCCGGCAGTGGCCAAATTTGGGGCCAGGCGAAACTCATCGACTGCATCGGGCCGCTGACTCTCGACCAAAGAAGAAATTCGCAGCACCTGCACTTGATTACACCCGAGCGATTGAACTTACCCGAAGTGGCGAAATACAACTATGCTTGGGTACTGGAAGATGTGGAGCGGTTCGCCACACCCAAGAGTTACCGTCATCCGTCAGGCGCCGTAATTTGGGTCAACCTCTCATAGTCCGGTAACTTCAACAACGCAAGGTTGGCGCAGCGATCGGGCAAAAGAAGCCATGAAAGCCGCGCCAGCGCTAGTGTTTCTTCGATTGGCGCTAAGCCTTGTGATAAATCTCCGCCCCCTTCTTCACAAACTCCACCGCCTTCACTTCCATGCCCTTCTTCAACGCGTCCTCATTGCTCAACCCTTCGGCCTTGGCAAAATCCCGCACATCCTGCGAGATTTTCATCGAGCAGAAATGCGGGCCACACATCGAGCAGAAATGCGCGAGTTTGGCACCTTCCTGCGGCAAGGTTTCATCGTGAAATTCCTTGGCCTTTTCGGGGTCGAGGCCAAGATTGAATTGATCGTCCCAACGGAACTCAAAGCGCGCTTTGGATAGGGCGTTGTCGCGGATCTGCGCACCGGGGTGACCTTTGGCGAGATCGGCTGCGTGCGCCGCGATCTTGTACGCCATGATGCCGTCTTTCACGTCGTTCTTATCCGGCAACCCGAGGTGTTCTTTCGGCGTCACATAGCAAAGCATCGCCGTG
>JANOFU010000005.1:0-75808 GCA_031413815.1 Hyphomicrobium sp.
TTTTTTTTTTTTTTTTATACATCCATTTATCCCCGGGTTCTCACACCCCTTATCCGTGGTTTCCCCCACCACGCGGTTCCTTACGGCTCTCGCAACACCGTAATCGCCGCCTGCAATGTGCTGTCGGCCGCGTTAATGACAAGCGCGACGTTGGGTCTGCCGGGTTTGCAAGCGGCGGCGTTGCCCGCAGAATTCCGATGGAACGCGGCGTTGGTCGCGCTCTACAAACGCCTCACCGCAAAAGGCAAAGCCCACAAATCAGCACTCACTGCCGGCGCCAGAAAGCTGCTCATCTATGCCAACACCGTGCTGGCCAGAAACGCACCCTGGATCGAAAAAGCGGCCCTCAGTCTTTAATGGTTGCTACAGATAATTTTATTTTGTTGCGAGTGACCTGCCTGATTTCCAAGTCTCACACTACGTTCGAGCCGCTTCAAAAGTTTAAGACGATCTTGTCCTTGAGTTCTCGTTCGCGGTCCGGACAATCATGGAGTTCCGCTGCGACAAATGCATTGCTGCCCAGGATGCGCCAAGCACGCCCATCAGTGGAAAAAAAACCAAAAGCGATACAGCGATGATTTGGAAGGCCAGTTCGCTCGATTGGTCCACAGTCCCAATAAAGTGCTTTGCAGCAATCCAGACGCGGTCGATCAACAGTAACGAGATTGCTAGTCCGGCAAAGTAGGACGAATGGATCACCACCTTGCTTGTGACGCCGGACACGAAAAGACCCGCAGTACGCCACACTGGGTACGTGCTCATCAAAACAAACATCGCGCCGGCAACGGCGAAACCCGCAGTCCTATTTGGTTCTGGCGACTCTACGCCGGGCGTCCCGAAAACGAGTGCAGCGAACAAGCCAGAAAAAGCTGGAACCCACAGGCCTGTCCAAACTGCCGCTAGAGTATAGTGCCAAGCATCAGGGAGCGCGCGTGAAGGGGCAGGTTGATAGCCGAACAGAATTTTAAGCGACTTGGGATGATGCCATTCCCGGCCCAATAGTCCAACGATTGGAACAAGACGGTCACCAGACCGGATGAGAATGGCGCCGCGAGACGCGTGTTGGGGAAGCTCAAGGCCAAACTCTGTCCCGCATAGACGCCGGGATTCTTCCCATAATTGCCTCACTCGGACAACGTCGCGGCGGCCGCTCCGACTGAGCCTTAAGCGCCTGTCCGCAGGACAAACGAAGTAGGTTCGTTCCAGCCGATTGGGATCCTCTACGAGGTGAGCGATCTCTCGGGCGGTTCCGCTATCCCGGCTCAAAATGATCGGTGACATAAAGATATGCTGAGCGCCGGTGATGAGGCGCTTAACGTCTAAGAACCCGGCTTCGTTGTCTTTGAGGTCAGGCCGATGCGTGCCGCCGCTGAGATCAAATGCGGTGCGTGATCCGACCTTGATTAATCGATAGTCTGGGCCACCGCTACGTTCAAGCCGCAACTCAAGACTCTCGTTATTTCGCACGTCCGGAAACAGAGTGATGCTTCCAGCTCTTAGCGTTTCATCAACAAAGAAGCTCCTAAGGAGCAGACCAAATCGGGCGGGCGTGGAGTCCGGCGCGACGAGATGACCAGCCAATGCGGTCCTCAATCGGGCCCGCCAAAGCAAAGTGCAAACAAGCGCGAAGACAGATGTCCCAGCAGGCCACTTGAGTTGCTCAAGTGTTTGCCTGAAAAGCTCCTCATAGCCCTCCTTCAACTCCGAAATGCCAAGCGCGAGTTCGATTAACGGGAGTGCATTTTGCACCACTCCAACCCCGGTCACAAACGCGAACGACGAGAAAATTGGGACGAAAACAGTTGCAATCCGCCGTTGCCACAGAAGCCAGCGCTCCCGCTCGGGTGTAAGCACTTTCGGCTCGGTCGATATGCCGGAAAGTATCTCGGCCCGGGCGAAGACGGATTGCCAATCGAGATATGGAGTTCCCATTTGCTGCTGATTCTCCATACTTTGCATATCAAGAGACCACGCGGTACTCCTGGCCGTTGCTTTTAGAGCAACTTCCGGAGGAACAGTCGAAGCGCCGCGCAAGGGACCTGTGGAGCGCCTGCAAGTCGCACGCCGGTCCATGAACTCACGGTAACGTAGGGATGAGATACGGGCCGGCAAGGCGATAAATTGGGCCGAGCCTTCTTGCGAAGGTCAAAAAATGCAGCGCCTGACGGTTTTAGGTTTCCCCGGATCAAATCGGGGGAATCACATTCCACACGTGAAAACCTACGTCCTCTCGACCCCCGCATACTCAAACACCGTCTCGCCCGCGACCATGGTGCGGAGAACGCGGCCTTGCATCTTGGCTTCGTCGAACGGCGAGTTTTTGGAGCGCGAGCGCAGCAGGTCTTTGTTGATGACCCAGGGTTCTTCGAGATCGACGACAATGAGATCGGCGGGCGCGCCCTTTTCCAGACGGCCACCGGGCAGCCCGAACAGTTTGGCGGGGTTGAGAGTCATGGCCTTGAGCAGCATCGGCAACGCCACGTCGCCGGAATGAAATAGCCGGAGAGCTGCCGGCAGCAGCGTTTCGACCCCCGCCGCGCCGTCGGCAGCCTCCGCAAACGGCCGGCGCTTGACGTCGGCGTCCTGCGGATCGTGGCTTGAGACAATGAGGTCAATGTCGCCCGTCGCGACACCGCGCACCATTGCCGCGCGTTCGTCTTCGTTGCGAAGGGGTGGACGGACTTTGAAGAATGTGCGGTACGAGCCGATATCGACTTCATTGAGCGTCAGGTGGTTGATGGAAACCCCGCAAGTGACCGGCAGCCCACGCGCTTTGGCGCTACGCACGACCGCGAGGCTGTCCTCGCACGAAATGGTCGCAGCGTGATAGCGCCCACCGGTCATTTCGACGAGGCGCACGTCGCGTTCGAGCATTATGGTTTCTGCCACGCGCGACACGCCCGGCAAGCCGAGGCGGGTCGCCACCTCGCCCGAATTCATGGTGCCATTGCCGGTCAAGTAGGGGTCTTCGGTGTGGTGCACGATAAGCGCGCCGAAGTCTTTGGCGTAGAGCAACACGTTGCGCATGACGCGCGTGTTGGCGATGCTAAATTTGCCATTCGAGAAGGCCACCGCACCGGCGCGTTGCAGCAAGCCGATCTCGGTCATCTCCTCGCCTTTGAGGCCCTTGGTGGTGGCGGCCATGGTGTGGACGTTGACGATGGCGTTGTCGCGGGCGCGACGCTGGATGAAGTCGACGAGGGACACTTGGTCGATGACCGGGTTGGTGTCCGGCATCACGATCATGGTGGTGACACCTCCAGCGGCCGCGGCATAGCTGGCGGTCTTCAAGGTTTCACGATGTTCGTAGCCGGGCTCGCCGGTGAACACTTGAGCGTCGATCAATCCGGGGCACAGCATCCGGCCCTTGCAGTCGATGACAGCAGCGCCCTCGGGCGCATTGCGGCGCAGGTGAGATCCTAAGTCGGAAATCACGCCGTCTTTGACCAGCAGTCCGCCGGGTTCATCCCGGTTGCTGCCCGGATCGACCAGGCGCGCGTTGATGAAAACAGTCGACTGCAATTTCACAGCGGTGCTGCCATGGGCGCTTTTTGCGTTCATTGAATGCCGCCGCCTCTGAAACTCCTCCCCCTTCGAAGGGGGTGGATGCCGCGCCATGAGTTAGGGCGCGACTGTCCTGATTTGGTTGAGGCGAACTGTTTAGCCTCGCGCGCTAACTCATCCTTGGCGCGGCTAGGAGGGGGTGACGCTGCCGAGCGGATTGCGACACCCCCACCTGGGAACGCCATTGGACTTAGCTCGCCCGCGTCGATTGTGATGGATACCTGCTTGGGCGATCTGAGCCCGTGGCGTTCCGTCCTCCTCCGTCGAGGGGGAGGAGCAGGGTGCGTCTTCACTCGGAGCAAGATCATCACGTTGGACCGCTCAATGGGTTGGAAGGTTCATGGCCAGCGCTTCGAGCACGGCCATGCGGACGGCGACACCCATTTCGACCTGTTCGCGGATGACGCTGCGGGCGTCGTCGGCGATGGTCGAGGCAATTTCAACGCCGCGATTCATCGGGCCGGGGTGCATGACCAGCGCGTCGGGTTTGGCTTTGGCGAGCTTTTCGTGATCGAGCCCGAAGAAGTGGAAGTATTCGCGCGTGGACGGCACGTAGGAACTTTCCATGCGCTCAAGCTGTAAGCGCAGCATCATCACGATGTCCGCCCCCGCGATACCCTTCCTCATGTCGGTGAACACTTCGGCGCCGAGGCGGTCTGGCTGGGCAGGCAGCAGCGTGGAGGGGGCGACGATCCGCACACGCGCGCCGAGTGTGTTCAGGACATCAATGTTGGAGCGCGCGACGCGCGAATGGAGGATGTCGCCGCAGATCGCGACCGTCAGCCCAGCCACGCGGCCCTTGGCGCGGCGGATGGTGAGGGCGTCGAGCAGCGCTTGGGTCGGGTGCTGATGTGCGCCATCGCCCGCATTGATGACCGAGCAATCGACTTTCTGAGACAGCAGTTCAACCGCGCCGGCGGAATGATGTCTCACAACGATGATATCGGGGCGCATCGCGTTCAACGTGATCGCGGTGTCGATCAAGGTTTCGCCCTTGGTGACCGACGACGTCGCCACATTCATGTTCAAGACGTCGGCACCGAGGCGTTTTGCGGCAAGTTCGAACGAGGATTGTGTTCGCGTTGAGCTTTCGAAGAACAGGTTGATCAGCGTCCGGCCGCGCAGCAGGTCGCGCTTTTTCTCCAGCTGCGGCACCTGATCAGCATTGTGATCGGCGATGTCGAGGAGAAAATTGATCTCTTGCGCCGTGAGCTTCTCTGACGAGAGAAGGTGACGGTGCGGGAAGCTCGGTTTCGGCTTCGGTGCGGAGCGTGTCATTAAAGTGGTGTCTATAAGCATAACCCGGCCTCCCCGCAAGCCATCGTCCACAGTCTGGCGCGAATCGCGTGCTGATAAGGTTTCGATGTGCTTAACAGGCACGCGGGCGTATCGAGATGGGGCACATGACCAACCGATTCTCGACCCATGAGGTCACAAATCAGCCGCCGCCGTTCGAGGACGTGAACCTGTTCACGTCGGATGCGGTTTTGACGGAAACTGTGACGCGAGAAGGTGGTAGCGGAGCGGTCAAGAGCCTGATTGCGTTCGGGCTCGCCACGGGTTCACGTGAGGCGTTCGAGTTGGGCCGGCGCGCCAACGAGCATCCGCCGCGTCTCAAGACCCATGACCGGCAAGGGCGGCGGCTCGATTCCGTCGAGTACGATCCCGCCTATCATGAGTTGATGGAGACGAGTTTTGGCCACGGGCTGCATTCGTCAGTCTGGGGCCATCTTGGGCCGGAGGGCGGACCTGCCAAGACAACAGCGAACGTCGAGCGCGCGGCCGCATTGTATCTCGCCGCGCAGATGGAAGCAGGACACTGCTGCCCGCTGACCATGACCAACGCTTCCGTGCCGGTGCTGGTTCAGTCGGCCGATCTTGCTCAAGAGTGGTTGCCAAAAATACTGTCCAAAACCTACGATCCGCGCTTTACGCCGGTGACTGGCAAAACGAGTGCCACGCTCGGCATGGGGATGACCGAGAAACAGGGCGGCACCGACGTGCGCGCCAACACGACGAAGGCTGCGCGCGTCACCGGCGGCCACTACCGGCTGACGGGCCACAAGTGGTTCATGTCAGCGCCCATGTCGGATGCCTTTCTGGTGCTGGCGCAAGCGCCGGGCGGACTGTCATGTTTTCTCCTGCCCAGGTTCCGGCCAGACGGCAGCGTAAACGCCATTGAGTTCCAACGATTGAAGGACAAGCTCGGCAATCGCTCGAATGCATCGTCAGAAGCCGAGTTCCGTGAGGCCGATGCGTATCTGATTGGCGACGAAGGCCGTGGCGTCGCGGCCATCATCGAGACGGTGACCTACACGCGGCTCGATTGTGCGGTATCATCGGCGGCCCTGATGCGGCTTGCCGTGGCGCATGCCATCCATCATGCCGAGCACCGGCTCGTGGGCGGCAAGCCGCTGATCGAACAGCCGTTGATGCGGCAGGTTCTGGCGGACATGGCGTTGGATGCCGAAGCGGCGGCGGCATTGTCGTTCCGCTTGGCGCGCGCCTTTGACCGGGCGTCGGATGCGCGCGCGGCCGCTTGGCGGCGGCTCATGACGCCCGTGACAAAGTACTGGGTGTGCAAGATCGCGCCGCCGCTCGCAGCTGAGGCGATGGAGTGCATGGGCGGCAACGGCTACGTCGAAGAACAGCCCTTGGCGCGCCTCTATCGCGAAGTGCCCGTCAATGCCATTTGGGAAGGCTCTGGCAATGTCATGGCGCTCGACGTGCTGCGCGTTTTGCAAAAGGAACCGGAGGTCGCAGAACTTGTAATGCAGGAACTGGGAGTGGTCAGTGCTGGCGACCCGCATCTGAAGGCGGCACACACCCGCGTAGAAGCGATACTTCACGAGCCACGGTTGCTCGATGCGCGCGCGCGAACGCTTGTGGAAGGATTGGCGCTTCTTGCCGCTGGCACCATCCTGCGGGCGCATGCTCCAACGGCCATCGCCGATGCGTTTATTGCGACCCGGCTTGGCCAATTGCCGCGGCAAACCTACGGCCTAGCGCTCGATTGGGCGGATACGACGGCGATCCTGGCTCGCGCGACACCGAATAGATAGACTGGCGCGTTGCGATTATGTGAACAGCCAGCTGGTGACGCCGCCGCGGCGGGCAAGGTCGGCGATGTCATGGTCGAGAGCGGCGAACGTTGAATGCGTTGCAATTTCGGGCAGCCATGGTGCCCCGCGCTTTTTCATCCGGTAGGGCAGCATCAGACTTTCCCACGTCGTCTGCGACAACGGCCGGTCAGGCGCGGGTAGCAACGACGGGCGCTTGATTTCCCGCTGTTGCGACATCCAAAGATGCGCTGCCTGCCAGATTTCGGCCGATGCCCCGAGGTTGTGGCGCGCTTTCAATTGCGTGATCGCCAGCACATTGACCTCGCGCGGATGCGGGCCGATTTCCAGCGTGGCGACGCGTGCGCCTTTGCGGCGGATCGAATAGAGGCGGCACTTGTCGCGGCCGATGCGGTCCGCGTATTGGTCCGCGCAGTTCTGCATGGCGTGGGACTCCGCCAAGATTTCCGCGTCGCTCAGCAAGGGCACAAATGTGAAGTCGCCCGCATCGCCCGGAACGAGCCACGCATCAGTGACCACGCCGGCCGGCAACTGCAAAACAAGCCGGATGCGGTTAAGCCAGCTCTTGGCGGCGCAGACGGCCGTGTCAAAGGCCATCTCGGGGCGCCACGGCACGCCAATCAGGTTGCGCGCGCGTGTTTGGTCCGCGGACGAGTACCAGGCGTAGGCGGCCAGAATGGTCAGCAGCCGTTGCGGGTCGCCGCCTTCTGCGAAGATTCGCTTCTCAGCCAGCCAGATGGCAAAGTAGTCGTCTGCCGACTGCGCGGCAAAATCGATCGTTGAAAGCCAAAAGGCGGGATCGGCCTCGCCCGTTGGCAGATGGTTGACGATCCGCCTGGAAAATAGGTCAGACGACGGTAGCGTGCCAAGCGGACCCTTAAAGGCTTCAGGCGGCAATCGGCGAAGCCAGTAGGCGAGATCGAGCGTGCGCGCGACATCGCGCAGCTGTGCGCCGCTCTCAAGTTGCTCCAGTGCTTTGCGGCGGTTCGCAACAGGCCCGCGACGCGTCGCGATAGCGTACAGGGCCGCAGGGAACGCCGTTGCCAGATCCGCGACATTGGAGGAGGCGCGAACATGCTGCCGCATTGACCGGCGGACTGTCGCGTTAAAGCGGTCAATCGCGGATTCGAGTTCAACCGGCAGTTTCGGCGCCGATGCTGCCTTTGGCCGGGCCGCCTTGCGTGGTCTTACTGCTGGCCGCTCTGCTGACTTCTGCGTCGCGTGCATCGGCTTCAACTCCAGACCGCTCATTGCAGTCTCATAAAAACACCCGTGCCGATGTTGGAGTGTGTTTACTCAATGAGGCGTGGATACGACAGGTTTGAGCCGATGCTGCGATGTGGCATCGCAGCAAGAGTGCGCAACAGAACAGGACTGTTTCGGATTTGCGACAAGGCGCGTGCGAATGGAGCTGCAAATCTGTTACGCAGCCGTGCGCATCCGATCGAGCGCACCTTGCAGAATGATCGTCGCGGCGAGTTTATCAATCACTTCCGCGCGCCGCTTGCGGCTTTGATCCGCGTCAATGAGCATCCGCTCGGCGGCGGCAGTCGACCAGCGTTCGTCCCACAGCAAAACCGGCAAGTCCGATAGCTTGTTGAGATTGCGGGCGAAAGCGCGTGTCGATTGCGCGCGGGGACCCTCGCTGCCATTGAGGTTGGCGGGAAGGCCGAGCACGAAACCGCCGATTTTGTGCTCGGCAGCCAGTGCGAGAAGGCGTGCCATATCAACACTGAATTTGATGCGGCGGATCGTTTCGAGTGCTGATGCCACCGTTCGATTGACATCAGAAAGCGCCAAGCCAAGCGTTTTCATTCCTGCGTCAATGCCAATGAGACGGCGGCCGGGGCCCAGCATGTCCCGGAAGGCCAAGGCATCCTCCAGAGTTTGCCCGTTCACCGGGGTTTGCATGCCGGCCGTCATGGATTGCTGATTCACCGTTGTTGACCCTGGTGGGCCTCTTTATACAAGCCGCAGCTGCGCTGTCTCTCGCAAACGAGGCGATTTCAGGCAAACCGTCCCGTAACGCGGGACAGGCGAAGTGAGGATAGCGTGAGTGACGAACAAGCTGGGACCGGCCCGGGCACATATGCGGGCGGGATCGGCGGGGTGCTGGCCGTCTTTACGCTGACCACATTCCTTTCGGCGATGCTGCTGTTCTCTGTGCAGCCCATGTTCACAAAAATGGTGCTGCCGCTGCTCGGTGGCGCGCCATCGGTGTGGGCCGTGGCCCTCGTGTTCTTCCAGACCGCGCTGCTGGCTGGGTACTGTTACGCACACGCTTTGATCCGCTACGTCCCGGTCAAGACAACGGGGCTCATTCACTTGGGGCTCACTGCTGCCGCCATCGTGGCGCTGCCGATCGCGGTGCCTGCCGGCTGGACAGAACCGCCGCCGGGCGAACCCTACCTTTGGCAGTTGGGTCTGTTTGCGCTTGCGGTTGGGTTGCCGTTCGTGGCAGTGGCGGCCAACGCGCCGCTGTTGCAGGCGTGGTTCACGCGCACGGGGCATGCCCAGGCCAAAGATCCCTACTTTCTCTATGCCGCGTCCAACCTTGGCAGTTTCATCGCGTTGCTGGGATATCCATTGGTGTTGGAACCCGTATTTGGGTTGTCATCGCTGGCGAAAGTTTGGGCGGCCGGCTTCGTGGCACTGATAGCCGCGCTCGCACTGTGTGTCTTCATGGTACGCGCTGGCTGGACGGACAGCGACACGTGCGCGACGGCTGGGACGCTGGACGATGCCGCACCTCAATGGGTGGACCGGCTGCGCTGGGTGGGGTTGTCGCTGGTGCCCTCCGCGCTGCTGACGGCTTTTACCACCCATGTCGCCACCGACGTGGCCTCAGCGCCGCTGATTTGGGTGATCCCGCTCGCACTGTATTTGCTGACATTTGTGATCGTGTTTCGTGAACGCTCGCTGATCCCGATGCCGGTCCTTCTCGCTGTGCATCTGGTGTCTGTGTTGGCCTGCCTCGTACAGCTGTCACGGTTGGAGTCCGACAGTCTCTACATCTCGGGGTTCCTTGGAATTGCGGCGTTTGTGACGTCGGCACTCGTGGCGCATCGCACGCTGTATGAAGCCCGGCCAGGGGCCAGCCATCTGACAGAGTTCTACCTATGGATGTCGCTCGGCGGCGCGCTGGGCGGCACGTTTGCAGCTCTCGTGGCGCCCCAGATCTTCTCGCAGGTGTTTGAGTATCCGCTGCTGCTCGCCCTCTCGTTTGCGTGCCGGCCTGGCGCGTTGGACTGGAGCGCCCTGCGGCAGCGGTCCTGGATCCTCCCTGTTTTGGGCGCCTGCGCGGCGCTCGTGGTTCTGGTGCCGCTTGTGTCAGACAAGATGGGTTGGACGTTTGGCGTCTGGGGGCCGACCGCTGTTGCAGTCATCGCGTTGGCTGCTGCGGCGGTGGCATTCTGGAAATACCCCACGCCGCAGCTCGTGGTTGGCGCACTGATGGGCCTGGCGATCATTACGCAACCCTCTAGCGTGCGCCGCGGCGAGGCCGAGCGCAGCTACTTCGGCGTTCATCGCGTCATCCAGTCGGAAGATGGCGTGTTCAACCTGCTGCAACATGGCACGACGCTGCATGGGGCGCAGCGCGTGCGCGACGAAGAAGGCAAACCCGTCAACGATACTGAGCCCGTCACCTACTATCACCCAAAGAGCCCCATGGCGCAGTCGGTGCTATGGGCGCGCGTGGCCGTGCCGAAGGATGCGAAAGGCCGGTTCGGCGTTGTCGGACTGGGATCAGGATCGCTCGCCTGTCATTCGGCAGAAGGGGAGACGTGGCGGTTCTATGAAATTGATCCGGTCGTCACGGGTATCGCCAAGTCAGATAAATTTACTTACCTGAAGTCCTGCTTGCCCAATGCCGACATCGTCATGGGCGACGCGCGATTGACGCTCGCCAAGGAGCCGGATGAGAGTTTCGACTATCTGTTGGTGGATGCCTTCTCGTCGGATGCTGTGCCGACGCATTTAATGACGGTCGAAGCCTTGACGATGTATGCCGCCAAACTGAAGCCCGATGGGCTGGGTGTGCTGCACATCTCCAATCGCTATCTCGATCTGGAAGCAGTGCTGCAGGCCACTATCCCGGCTGTGCCAGGGATTGCGGCTGTGACCGTCGAGGACCGGTCGGCCTCGCGTGGCTACGCCGTGATGCGGTCAACGGCGATCATCTTTTCCAAGAACCCGCAGAATGCGATGCGGCTGTTGGGTCCGCGTGGTGGGCGTACACTGACCTATCGCGCGCTGTCGCCATGGACCGACGACAGCTCTGACGTTTTGGGGCCGCTGATCTCGCGGTACCGCAATCCCGGGTAGGGCCAAGTGCTTGCCAGCTGCCCACGGCTGTCCGGTTCAGACCTTCACTGACAGACACGACATCATGTTTGAATTACCGAAACCGCTCAGGTTGGTGAGCGACGACATGATTCTCTCTCCCGTCGGGAGAGGGTCAGGGTGAGGTGTTAAAGTCCCAGCAATGAAAACCGAAACCCCTCACCCGGTTCGCCAAGGACGAGTGAGCAAGGCTGCTAACTCGTGGCGAACCTGCCCTCTCCCGATGGGAGAGGGAACAAAAACTTCAACCGAAGAGTCGTGGCACCTGTTCTAAAAAGCGGGTTGGACGTCGGCGCCTGTCGGCGGCGGGCCCATGGCGTCGAGGATTTCCGTTTCAGCGCCGGTGAAGACGCGTGAGCGTGTCAGGAAGCGCACGCCCTCGGGCGCTTCAACTGAGAACCCGGATCCGCGGCCAGGCACCACGTCGATGATCAGATGCGTGTGCTGCCAGTACTCAAACTGCGACTTGCCCATATAGAACGGCTGGCCGGCGATTTCGCCGATATAGACATCCTGGGCGCCGACGCGGAACTCGCGCCGCGGGTAGCACATCGGTGCTGACCCATCGCAGCAGCCGCCCGACTGATGGAACAGCAGCACTCCATGGAGTGCAATCAGCTTGGTGATCAGCGTCTCAGTTGCAGGCGTGGCGCTGACCCGAGTGACTCTGTTTGAAATCATGCTGGGACCTTGCTGCCATCGGGAACGACAATGGCAAACATGTCAGCGAGCGCTGTCAAGGCTCCGTTGTGAACCTCTTGAGCCGAGAGTTCTCCGCCGACGGGATTGGGCAGCGAGCGGGTGGCGGTTGCGTTCGCGACGACGGTTGAGCGGTAGCCGTGATTGAAGGCCGCCCTTGTTGTCGAGTTCACACAGATGTGTGTCATGAAGCCAGCGATGACCAGATCTGTTGCTCCCAAGCGCTTCAATTCGGCGTCGAGATCCGTCTTTTCAAACGAGCTGGGATAGGTTTTGGTGATGACCTTTTCACCAGCTGCCGGGGCGACGACATCGGCGATTTGCCCGATGCGTGCCTTGGTGTCGTAAGGACCGCCCGCTCCAGCGTCATGCTGGATGTGAATAACGGGTGTGCCCGCAGCGCGTGCGCGCGCCAGAAGCGTGGCGCATTCCTTTAGAGCCAGTTCGACACCCTCGAGCTGCATCACGCCTTCGCGATAGGTATTCTGGCAGTCAATCAAGACCAGAACGGACTTCGACAAGGGCGCCGGTTCGGTTGGCATGGCCAAGAGAGAACGAAGGGTTGGCCTGGCCATTTGGGTGATCCATTTTTTTTGATGCGGGTTCGGAATTGCGACGCGACATAGGCACATCTTAAGACTCGGTAGTCTGAAATCAAAGACGCCAGTGCCCGCCCCGTGACAAGGGACGGGCACCAAGCAAACTCGAAATTCTAGACCTTAGAAGAAGCCCAACGCCTTCGGGCTGTAGCTCACCAGCATGTTCTTGGTCTGCTGGTAGTGATCGAGCATCATCTTGTGGTTCTCACGGCCGATGCCGGACTGCTTGTAGCCGCCGAACGTCGCGTGAGCCGGGTAGAGGTGGTAGCAGTTGGTCCACACGCGGCCAGCCTGAATGGCGCGGCCGAAGCGGTAGGCGCGCGTGCCATCACGGGTCCATACGCCAGCACCGAGGCCGTACAGCGTGTCGTTGGCGATGGACAAGGCTTCCTCGTCGTCCTTGAACTTCGTGACGGAAACGACGGGGCCGAAGATTTCTTCCTGGAAGACGCGCATCTTGTTGTGGCCTTCGAGGATCGTCGGCTCCATGTAGTAGCCGTCCGATAACTCGCCTGCCAACTGGCTGCGGTTGCCGCCGGTCAGAACTTTCGCGCCTTCTTCGCGGCCAATGCTGATGTAGGAGAGGATCTTTTCCAGTTGGTCGTTGGAGGCCTGGGCGCCGATCATGGTGGTGGGATCAAGCGGATGGCCCATCTTGATCGCCTGAGTGCGCTTGATGGCGCGTTCCATGAAGCGGTCGTAGATCTTTTCGTGAACCAAGGCGCGTGACGGGCAAGTGCACACTTCGCCCTGGTTGAGCGCGAACATGGCGAAGCCTTCCAGGCACTTGTCGAAGTAGTCGTCGTCGGCGTCCATGACGTCGGCGAAGAAGATGTTGGGCGACTTGCCGCCCAATTCGAGTGTGCACGGGATGAGGTTTTCAGAAGCGTACTGCATGATCAGGCGGCCAGTCGTCGTTTCACCCGTAAATGCGATCTTGGCGATGCGCTTGTTGCTGGCCAGTGGCTTGCCAGCTTCGATGCCGAAGCCGTTGACGACGTTCAAGACGCCGGCTGGCAGCAAGTCACCGATCAGCTCCATCAACACCATGATGCTCATTGGCGTTTGTTCTGCGGGTTTCAGGACGATGCAGTTGCCGGCAGCGAGAGCCGGCGCAAGTTTCCAGATCGCCATCAGCAGCGGGAAGTTCCAGGGGATGATCTGGCCGACGACGCCCAGCGGCTCGTGGAAGTGGTACGCGATCGTGTCGTGATCGATTTCGGAGATCGAGCCTTCCTGGGCGCGCACGCAGCCGGCAAAGTAGCGGAAGTGATCAACGGCGAGCGGCAGGTCGGCGTGCGTGGTTTCGCGGATCGGTTTGCCGTTGTCGAGCGTTTCGGCCATGGCGAGCAGTTTCAAGTTGCTCTCGATGCGATCGGCGATCTTGTTGAGGATTTTAGCGCGCTCAGCGGCCGATGTGCGGCCCCAGGCGTCTTTCGCCTTGTGGGCGGCATCGAGCGCCAACTCGATATCTTCCGATGTTGACCGCGCGATTTCACACAATGGCTTGCCGGTGACGGGCGTTGGGTTGATGAAGTACTGGCCGCGTACGGGGGCCACCCACTGGCCGCCGATAAAGTTGTCGTATTTCTGACGGATGCGGATCTGTTGCGACAGTTCATTGATGGCTTGCTGGATCATGGTGTACTCCCTTTTTTGGCCAAGTGCATCTCGCGGAGCGAGCGTCTGGCCTTGCAGGCGTTGAAAGTCTAAGCTATATCCAAAAGGATATTGATAGGCGAGTGCGTCTTTGGTCGACCTCACGCTTTGCAGTTTGCTGAAGCAGCGGTTCGGCGGGGCGAAGTCTGTTCGCGTGTCTGTGTCTCAACCCTGCAAACATTCGCTCACCACGCTCGGCGGGGGCTGTGCGAGCAAGCAAATGCCTGCAGGGATTTCGTAGGCCGCCTGCCGGGCGGCGTTAGAGGCGGTCATCGCCGGCCGCACCTGGATCGGCAATCGTAAGACTGAGCAGAAGCCCGACGAGCCGTTCAAGCTGACAGCCAGCCCAACTCGGAACCGGAACGAGCCACTGACGAGCTGGGATAGCGTCCGGTCGGCTGAGTTCAGCGTTAAGCCATTGTGCAGTTCTGGTGCCCATCGGCGTGTTCTCTATTAAAGTTTCAATGCAAGACGCGCGGCTGATCGAGGTCGATGGTCGTGGCGCATCCTTCATGACTTTCAGGTCTTACTCTCAGTGACGGACCGGCTTGAACGAGATCGAGCGCTGCAGTGATGACGGCTGAGGCGTCTCCGCCGTTCAGCAATTTCTCGGCGCGCGCTCGCGTGACGCGCGCATTCGGAAAACGGCAGGACCGCAGGAGTGAGAGAATGTCGAGTTCGTCGTCGCACACGACGGCGCTGCAGGCTGGTAGAAATCCGAAATGTCCCTGACGCTGGCGCTGGATAGCCACCATTAACCTCGTGATGCTTGCCACGCATCGCGATCCATCGACCGCTCCGAGACGCCTGATGGCCAGGTCGTGGGCTGCATCCAGAGCAGTGACGTCATTTGAGGCTATAGACGTGCAGTAGAGCCGCACGACATCGAGCTGCAAATTTTCTAAGTTACTGAGACCCAGAGCCGCACGAGTGTGCAGCCGATGACAACAGTCGCATTCGCCCCTAGCTGCTGATCCGTCGTGTCCGGTCGCGAGTGCCTTGGACTTACTCTTCATTTCGGGGTCCGATCAAAGTTTTAACGCGCCAACTGCCGCGCGAGTTCCCGCGGTGGAGAGCGCGCACTGAAAAACTGCACAAAGAGTGCTATTGTGAGCGAGCCCGCAGCGTGTGGAGCCCGCCTGAGTAGAGGTCCGGCGGGGCATTCACAACTTGGTGCAACGGGTTATTTGGGTGGGGCACCGTCAACGGACTGCACGTGGCGTCCGCTTCAATCGGCTCTCGTCGCGGCCTGAGCGACGGACACGTCATGTTCATGGTCTTGGCTCCAATAGGCGAGGTTCAAAGTCCCGCAATCGGCAGACACGAATGCCTGTGTCGCGAAGGTGAGCGACACGGGCAGTGCGGTCAAGTTATTTTTGCGCGAGATCAGTAGGTTAGAATTGGTCCAATTCTGAGATGAAGTCTGCGCGTTGAGCAGTGCTCTCGCGCACGCGGCGCGCAGCACGTCGTCTGCAGTCTTGCTATGACTTGGACCGGTGTCCCAAAAAGAACGCAGCGGGACCCGATTCAATCTTGCGGGTCATGACCACGGTCGCCTAGGCTAGGCGCTGCTTATCAGCGGACCTAGCCGCACACGATGAGACACGGAGCATGCCAACAGGGTCTCACGGAGAGCCGCCGGCTTTCCGCGCATTTCCCCATCGTTCAAGAGGTGAGATGATGTCTGTCGCTCAGATTCAACGAGACTGCTGTTCGACACCCGAACCGACTGCCGTCCGCAGTGATGTCGTGCGCCATCCTTTGGAATCCCTGACGCCGGACGAGATCCGCAAGGTGGCGGCTATTGTCATCAATGCCGCGCCATACGGTATTGATACGCGCTTTGAGACCATGGAGCTATTGGAGCCGGATAAGGCTATCGTGCGCGCATTCAAATCTGGCGATCCCATCGCGCGCAAGGCGCGGGTCAATGTGTTCAGTGCCACGGCGATTGGCGTCACGCGGATGACGGTGTGCATCGACAGCGGCCGGATTCTGACGCGGCAAGAGCTTCCGGGCATGCGCCCGATGATCCAACTTGAACAATTCCTGCAGGTCGAAGGAATTATCCGCAAGGACCCCGCCTTCATTGCCGGATGCGCCAAGCGCGGCATCACTGACATGGAGCAAGTGTGCATCGATCCGTGGTCGGCCGGCGAGTTCGGTATACCCGGCGAAGATGGCCGCCACCTGTGCCACGTGTTTGCCTGGCTGCGCCTGCGTGAGAACGAGAACTTTTACGCCCATCCCATCGAGGGTCTGAATGCCGTCATCGACCTCAAGACCTGGGAAGTGATTCGAGTCGACGACTATGGTGTGATCCCTATCCCGATGCGCGAAGCGAATTACGAGGCGGATTTGGTGCAGTCGCAGCGTCCGCGGCTGAAACCCATCAATGTGACCCAGCCCGAAGGGGTGAGCTTCAAGCTCGATGGCCACACGCTGACTTGGGACAAGTGGTCGTTGGTTATTGGCTTCAATGCGCGAGAGTCGCTAACGATCCATGACATTCAGTACGATGGCCGTCCCGTCGTACATCGCGCCTCGTTGGTCGAAATGGTCGTGCCCTACGGCAGTCCCGACAACGGACACTTCCGCAAGCATGTGTTCGACGTCGGCGAATACGGTCTGGGTAAACTCGCCAATTCCCTGAAGCTCGGCTGCGATTGCCTCGGTGCGATTCAGTATCTCGATGTTCATATGAACACGATGGATGGTGATCTGCTGACGATCGAGAAGGCCATCTGCATCCACGAAGAAGATTCCGGGCTGCTTTGGAAGCACTGGGATTTCCGCACAGACCGGGCTGAAACGCGGCGCGCGCGCAAGCTTGTTGTATCAACCATCTGCTCGGTCGGCAATTATGAGTACGCCCAGTACTGGTATTTTCACATCGACGGCTCAATCGAGTTTGAGGTGAAGGCCACAGGTATCATCAACACGGTCGGCTGCGTTCCGGGGCAAAAGAACAAGTATGGCCGCGAAGTCTCGCCGGGCGTGATGGGGCAGATCCACCAGCACATCTTCTGCGCCCGGCTCGACATGGCCGTCGACGGCGACACCAACAGTGTCGTGGAGTGCAATACTTATGAGGAACCGGAAGGGCCCGGCAATCCGTATGGCAACTGCTACTTCGAAGAAGAGACCGTCTTGAAGCGCGAAAGCGAAGCCGCCCGCCGTGCCAATTTCGAAACGCAGCGGTCCTGGAAGGTCATCAACCCGAACAAGACCAATCTCACCGGCGGGCCCGTTGGCTACCGGCTCGAAGCGCCCAATTGTGTCCGCGCCTTCATCCGCCCGCACACGCACTCCGGCAAACGTGCCGGGTTTGTGCAGAACCATATCTGGGTGACAGCGTTCGATCCCGAAGAGCGCTATCCCGGCGGCGAGTTCATGAACCACTCCGACGGCAGCGGTGGTCTGGCGGATTTCATCAGAAAAGACCGGCCGATCGAAAACACCGACATCGTGCTGTGGCACGTGTTTGGCCTGCATCACTCCGTGCGGCACGAGGACTTCCCCGTGCAGCCGTGCATCAATACCGGGTTCCGGCTGATGCCGTCCGGCTTCTTTGACGGCAATCCGGCGATCGACCTACCGCCGGAAGTGAACGCGGCCAGCTGCTGCGCAAATGAGGCTTAGGGTCCCTATGGCGTCTTGAGACACGTGAGGCCGCTGGGGAAACCCGGCGGCTTTTGCCTTTTCTGCCCCTGGCGGCAGCATCGGGTTGCGCAAGCGGCTCCGGGGCAGCTATGACAGCCCTCGATGCGGCCCCGGCCGCCCAACTCCCAGGGGAAGTCCATGCAAGTCGATAAAGCGACCGTCTTGCGCATTGCGCGGCTCGCCCGCATCAAGGTCAGCGACCAAGAGGCTAAGGGGCTCGAAAAAGAGCTGTCGGGAATTCTCGATTGGGTCAAACAGCTCGATGAGGTCGATACCGCCAATGTCGAGCCGATGACGCGCGTTGTCCCGATCGGTCTCAAGAAGCGTAGAGACGAGGTGACGGACGGGAGCATCGCCGCAGACGTCACGCGCAATGCCCCGCAAACCGAAGACCATTTCTATGTGGTGCCCAAGGTGATTGACTGAGCTCTGGCCGTTTGCCGTCGTTTTCAGAGGTGTCCGATGTCGAAAATTCTCGCCGTCCTGGCTGTGTTGCTGATCATCACCGGTGTCGTCCTGCTGGCGGTACCGCGCGCCGAGGCGCCCGCGACGCGGGGGCTCGCACCGGAAGCGATCGTCATTCCATCGCTGGTCAATCAAGCGCGCGATATCGCCGAGACGGTCAATGCGCCGCTGTCCATTCTGTGCGGATTGGTCAGCCTGTTCTATTCGCGCCGGACGTACCTGGTGAACAAGGACCGGGCCGAGGCCGCGAAGATTGGGCGGCCTGTTTGATCAGGTGCCGTACAGCTCTCATACGAATGATGCAGCGGCTCAGCGGCGCTGCGATGCCAAGAAGGACAATCCGATCGTGACCGATTTGACCGCTCTGACGCTCGCTGAGGCGCGCGACGGGCTTAAGAAAAAGACGTTCTCCGCAACGGAGCTGACCACGGCGCATCTCGCGGCCATCGAGGCCGGGAATGCCGCTCTCAATGCCTATGTTCTTGTGACGCCGGACCATGCGCTCGCGCAAGCCAAAGACAGCGACAGGCGGTTGAAGAGCGGCGAAGCGCGCCCGCTGGAAGGCTTGCCTCTCGGCAACAAGGATCTGTTCTGCACGAACGGCATCCGTACAACCGCATGCTCGAAGATCCTCGATGATTTCAAGCCGCCGTATGAATCGACCGTTGGCGCCAACTTGTGGAATGCCGGCGCGGTCATGCTCGGGAAGCTTAATAACGATGAGTTCGCCATGGGCTCCTCGAACGAAACGAGCGCCTTCGGCCCCGTCGTGTCGCCGTGGCGGCGCAAGGGCAAGGACGGCAAAGTCTCGGACGTGAAACTGGTGCCCGGTGGGTCGTCGGGCGGGTCGTCGGCAGCCGTCTCAGCCAATCTGTGCTTAGCAGCGACCGCAACAGACACCGGCGGCTCGATCCGCCAGCCAGCCGCACTCACAGGAACCGTCGGCATCAAGCCGACCTATGGCCGCTGCTCGCGCTGGGGTATCGTCGCGTTCGCCTCCTCGCTCGACCAGGCGGGTCCGATCGCAAAGACCGTGCGCGACACCGCGATCATGCTCGGCCAGATGGCGAGCCATGATCCGAAAGACTCGACCAGCGTCGATGCACCTGTGCCGGACTACGAAGCCGCGTTGAACAAAGGCGTCAAAGGCCTGCGTATCGGCGTGCCGAAAGAGTACCGGGTCGATGGCTTGTCGAAAGAGATCGAAGATCTTTGGCAGAAGGGCATCGACTGGCTGAAGGCGGCAGGCGCAACGATCCACGAGATTTCGCTGCCGCATACGAAGTACGCGCTTCCCGCCTACTACATCGTCGCTCCAGCGGAGTGTTCATCAAACCTCGCGCGCTATGATGGGGTCCGCTACGGCCTGCGCGTGCCGGGCCGCGACGTGACTGACATGTATTCGGAGACCCGCGCGGCAGGCTTTGGCCGTGAAGTGCGCAAACGCATCCTGATCGGCACGTATGTGCTGTCGGCCGGCTACTATGACGCCTACTACTTGAAGGCCCAGAAGGTGCGCACGTTGATCAAGCGCGACTTCGACGACGCGTGGAATAAAGTGGATGTTGTGCTGACCCCGACGACGCCATCGCCCGCGTTTGCGCAAGGCGAAAAGACCGGCGATCCGCTGGCCATGTATTTGGAAGACATCTTCACGGTGACGGTCAATATGGCGGGGCTGCCCGGCATGTCCGTTCCGGCTGGCCTATCGAGCCAAGGCACGCCGCTGGGATTGCAGTTGATCGGTAAGCCGTTTGACGAAGAAACGCTGTTCCGCGCCGCGCAGGCGATCGAAGATGCAGCGGGGCGGTTCACGGTTCCGGATGCGTGGTGGGCTGCAGCTGAGAAAGTGAAGGGCAAGACGTAGGGTAGTGGAAACGAGGCCCCCTTGCCCTCCTGCGGGCAATGCCGCGATTTCAGCTCAGGGCCAATAGTGTCCTACCAATCTATTCGGACAGTGCACCGCACAAAATTGCGTCATCCAGTTTCACCCGTCTCCCTATCGCCGTCGGTGGGGAGCAGGTTGGTGTGAAAGCAGCCTCAGCTCCCAACGGCGCAACGCACCCACTTGTGGAGGTGTGTGTCATGGCCCTCATATACGACATAGTGCACTTGCATGCCGGTCAGAACTAGCGCCATGCCATCTCTGACGAACGGATTTGTGCCGGGTCCAAGTTCATCGCGTCGCTCCAGACGCCCGTTGCAACATCTTGTCGTTCTTCCAGTCTCGACGCCCAGAGCTGCGGCAGGGCAATTCGGAGTTGTGCGCACCCGCGGCCATTTCTTTGCGACCAGGTGCCGGTGAATTCCACATATGGCGTGGAAAGTCCGTCCGCGGTCGCTCGCAGCTGCAAGACACCATTTTGCCAGTCATATCTGATGACGAGCCGATCCCCGACAACTACCGCGTCGATGATATTGCCACCGACCGGGAGTCCCTTTTCTTGCTCAGCGACACCTCCGGCCCAGCGATAGAGCAATTGATCCTTGTGCCGGGACACTATTGCGGCGTATTCGCGTGCAGTTCCGCTGGCATCGTCCACCGGAAATATCTGATTGATGCAAACCTCTATGTTGCTGGAATCGGGCTTAGATGGCCGCCAGCGATCCTTGAATCCGTAAACCGAGGTCAATGCTATCACCAGGGCAACAAGGATTGCACCGGCCAAGCGCCGCTCTGGTTTGTGCGGGCTGACGTACTGTTTCAAGGCACCCGACAATTCTTGCATGTCGCGCGAAAAACTCTCATGCGTGACACGGATGGCTTGCCGGTGCGCGAGGGGTTTGAGAACCTCAGGAAGGTCACTGGTGGCTGGAAGGGCTGCACCATCGACGCAAACTGGAATGACCGGGATAGACCGTTTCAACGCCGTGGCGACCTCTTGGCGAACGAAGTCGTCGGCGTCATGAATGCGGCTGTGTCGAAAATCGTCTCGCGGGCCAGCCCAGCTAGGCCCGACGATGACCAGCATTACGCGCGTTGCCTTCAAAGCAGCATCAAGGGCCTGCGTGAAGTCCTCACCATGCTTGATCGTGTCAACGTCCATAAACAGGTTGGACTTTCCAAAGCCCTCCTTTAGGTGCTGGTAGATACTGCGCGCATCAGCACGGCTGTCGTCTCTGCGGTAACTGATGAAAATGCGGCCTGACACTGGTGAACGCTCGTTTGAACAAAAGACGGAGTTTCGATAGCTTACTTTTGCCCTGAGTGCTTGCAACGCCAAAGTTGGCCACTGGTCACATTCCTTATCCCCTTGCGAACGTGAGGCGGAGGCAGTTCCGGGTTGGCGCGGTACGCACGCGCTATCCCGGAGGCTTAGGTCTTCCACCCGGTGAAAGTTCGGGCTGCGGTCCACTTTCTCAACCGGCGACTGCTGCCAGGCCAATTGGAACGGCAATTTTCTCGAAATCAGCCCAAAGCGGCAGGCTCAATGTGTCCGCATGATGCAACTGCTCAGGGCAGGTATGGGTCACGTGCCGCCCTCATATCAGCGCCAATCCCCTCTCCCCGCTTGCGGGGAGAGGGTTAGGGTGAGGGGCAGCCCCAGGCTCAGTCTTTGCAATCTGCGACGGATTTTTCCGGCTCATCCGTTTGTGGAGTGAATGAACGGGAGTCGGCTTTGATGCGCGGTCCGCAACATAACAGAACGGCCCGGGCCCAAGAACTTCGCACGAACGCAACGTCGGCCGAGGACAAACTTTGGCGCGAACTGCGCAGTCGCCGCCTCGGCGGATTCAAGTTCGTCCGCCAGGTTCCGGTTGGCCCCTACTTCGCTGATTTTGTATGCCGGACACATCGCGTCATCGTCGAAATCGACGGGGGTACACACAGTGAGCCTCATGAGATCGCAGCCGACAGGCGACGTACGAAGGACCTGGAGCGGCTCGGTTATCGGGTTTATCTCGCTTGGAACGGCGACGTCTACGACAACATCGATGGCGTGCTTGAAAAGCTATTAGCACTCCTCGAAGGACGCTTGGGCTGGGGCGAGGATCGATCTGGGTGATGGCTGTCTGAGGCTCTGCCGTTGCGGCTGCCCCTCACCCTAACCCTCTCCCCGCAAGCGGGGAGAGGGGATTCGTGGAGTGCGCCGCCCAGATAGCTTCGCGCCACGTCCCAGCCTCCACCCAAATTCCCACGGCCTGACCCCGGAACACGCGTCGGGCACGCCCGCAACACTGTTTCCGAGCGCCCGGTTCTCTGCTCCCTGCCCCCACCCCGTCCTTACCCGCAGCGCCATTCTATGCGCTCGTCAGTCTGACAAGTAACGGAACGGAAAATGGACCCGAAACGCCTGTGGGACTGCGCCGACATGAGCCAGGTGCGATCCGAGATTCTTCGCATCGACGCAGCCCAGAAAGTGACAATCTCCTTCCAATGAGAGTTGCATTGTTTACGACATCCTAAAGCTATTCGGGCAAAAGTCCTTGATCTGCATCGAGGGCGAATGGGATGTCCAACACATCGAAGGTTCTGGTGGTTCTGTCTTGCCTTGCGGTGTCGGGCTGCGATCCCGGCGGAGGAGGTGGGGTCGAATCCAACCTCGAATGTGCAGCCTTGATCAGTGCGGCGGACGTTCTGGTTAGAAACGGTTCGGCTGAAAAAGATCCTGTCTTGGCGAAGCGCGCTCTAGTCAGCTCAATGACATATCTGAATGCCTACGCCATTCCTAAACGCATCAAGGAAGCTGAAGCATTCGAGCAGGTGAAGTCACTCCGCGCGACTTTGATCGAAACGAACCCGCCCGTCGAGATTATGAGCCGCGCCAAGCGATGCGCGGACCGTAGTCCAGGATAGCAGTAGCTATCGATCTATAAGCGTCATATTGGCATTAATCATCCTAGTGCAGGAAATAGTAAGCCAATAGCCCCCCGATCATGGCGAGCGAAGCAAGAGCAAGCACGCCATAAAGCACGAACATAACGGCATGCCACCCTTGGCCTGCGTTGCCTCTTGGCGGAACATTGTCGCTCAGCATCATGTCTTGGCCCGCATGGCTTTGGATCCACTCGGCATCCTCTGTCGGCAAGACCAATTTGACATTTGGGGCGCAACGAAACTCCAGCTCGCTCGAGCGGGCATTAAGATACCAGGTCGTTTTCCAACCGTGGATATCCCCGTAGGGCACTATGAACGGATCATGGAACAGAGAGAAAATCGGCATCACACGAAACGATACCCCGCGTTTATGCACGCCGATCGTGATGATCCCCGTCAGCGAATTGAACGCGCCCAGGCCGATCAGAACAGCGCTGCGCTTGTTGCGCTTGTCTATAACTGGGCCGGCTTCCCCGGCGTAGATCTTCGCCAAGTATTGCCAGCGATAGGCTTTCGCCCGCAGGGCCCATCCAAACAACAAAGCGACCGCGACCAACCCGAACACTGTCAACACAACGGGTAACTCCAACCCTTAATCCGCTCGCACAGAACATGTTACGGAACGCACGTAAAAATGATCGTAAGCTGAAGATTGGGCGATCTTGAAAGCCCCTGCACGCCTGCAAAACACAGGTGAGACAAGCGCGCGGCTTCGTGCCCTCCGGTTCCCGAGCCGCCCTCATGTCAGCGCCATTCCCCACTCACCGCATCGCTCCACTTGCGGGGCGAGGGAATGCACGACGGCTCTCTCCCCGCTCGCGGGAAGAGCGGATTGGTGCCGTGCGCCGCCGCGACAGCTTGGTGTCAACTTCCAGACTACCCCCCACCCTGTCCTTACCCCCCGCTCCATGCTATGCGCTCGTCAGTCTGACAAGTAACGGAACGGAACATGAACCCGAAACGCCCCTGGGACTGCGCCGAAATGCCCGAAGTGCGCGCCGAGATTGACCGGATCGACGCGGCGCTTGTTGATCTCATCGCCGAGCGGTTCGGATATGTCGACCGCGCGTGGCAGCTCAAGGTCAATTCGACCGAAGGCGCAGTTGTGCCGTGGCGCATTCAGCAGGTGATCGACAAGGTCAAAGCCCGCGCTGCCGAGAAGGAACTGCCCCCCGAAATGGTCGATATGGTCGGCGCCCAATGGCGCAACATGATCGGATGGTTTGTGCAGTACGAAGAAGAGAAACTGCGCAAGCAAAGTGAAGGCAACGGCGGCACAACGTCATGATCGACATCAACCCGTTTGAACCGATGACGCTGGTTGCAATTGCACTGTTGAATCCTGCGACAATTGCTGTCGGTTTTCTGATGGGCCAGCGTGCCGATCAGTGGCAGAAATTGCTGGTCGCGGCGATGGCGGCCGCACTTTCGGGGTTCATTCTCTATTGGATCGCCGCTGCCATTGGCATCTTCCGCGTCCACGCCTTGGGGGGCGAGGCTGGAATGGTGATGATGGGTCTGGTGCTCGGTCTGGCGTGGGCGATGCTCGGCTACTTCATTTTCCCCAAGCAGCCAGCGTCACAGTAACTGTCACGGACCAGCGGTTGCAGCCGGCTTGGCGAGTTCGGCTTCAACGGCGGCGATGACATCCTTCGAGTCTGGCGCGGCACCTGAGAAAAACGACTGCACCAAGCGTCCATCGCGGCCGATCAAGTATTTGTGGAAGTTCCAGCCGGGTGCCGCGTCGGTGCCAAGCGTTTTGACGGCCCACTGATAAAACGGATGCGCGCCGTCGCCTTTGACAACCGCTTTGTCAGTCATAGGGAAAGTAATGCCGAAGTTGCCCTCGCAGAACTTTTTTATGTCTTCTGACTTGCCTGGCTCCTGCCCGCCGAAGTCGTTGGACGGCACGCCGATGACTGCGAAACCTTTGGCTTCATATTTTTCATGGAGGGCCTGCAGACCCTTGTACTGCTGGGTGAAGCCGCAGAACGAGGCCGTGTTGACGACCAGCAACGCCTTGCCCTCGTAGGCAGTCAGCGGCATGGGCTTGCCATCGATCGAGGTGAATTCGAAATCGAAGGCGTTTCCCTGTTGCGGACCGGCGGCCTTCACGGCGGCGGGGACAACGGCAAGGAGGGCGAGCGAAAACGCCTTGGCAGCAAGTGAGCGCATGGTTTGAATCCTGAAGGTGACTTAACACTAGAAACGGTCTCGAACGGCGAAAGGATCAGCGGTTCCCGCGTACGACCCCTGCCCGCGGCATCGGTGCCCGGAGCGGGCCAACCGTCAGGAGGCCTAAGAGCGCCTTTTTCAACCAATCGGCTCGAATGACATGCCCCTTTCAGTTGCGGGCCCGCCCCCATGTGAGCTAACCACAGCGCATAACCCCGACAGGATATCGAATGCAGGACAAGACTAAGGCTGCGGCCAAGCCAAACCTACTCATTTCCGGCGTCACTGGCGACTGGGAGATCGTCATCGGCCTCGAAGTGCACGCGCAGGTCGCCTCGCGCTCGAAGTTGTTTTCCGGCTCCTCGACCGTGTTTGGCAACGACCCCAATTCCAACGTCTCCCTCGTTGATGCGGCCATGCCCGGCATGCTGCCCGTAATCAATGAGGAGTGCGTGGCGCAGGCCGTGCGCACGGGGCTCGGCCTCAAGGCGGCGATCAATTTGAAGAGCGTGTTCGACCGGAAGAACTACTTTTATCCGGATCTGCCGCAGGGCTATCAGATCTCGCAGTACAAGCAACCCGTCGTCGGCGAGGGCCAGATTGAGATAGAGGCCGACGGCGAGACAATGACCGTTGGCGTCGAGCGGCTGCATCTGGAGCAGGACGCGGGCAAGTCGATCCACGACCAGCATCCCGATTATTCCTACGTCGATCTCAACCGGTCGGGCGTCGCCTTGATGGAGATCGTGTCGAAGCCGGACATGCGCTCGGCCAAGCAGGCCCAGGCTTACGTCACCAAGCTGCGCACGATTTTGCGGTATCTCGGCACGTCGGACGGTGACATGGAGAAAGGCAATCTACGCGCCGACGTCAACGTTTCTGTGCGTAAACCGGGCGCGCCGCTCGGCACGCGCTGCGAAATCAAGAACGTCAATTCGATCCGGTTTATTGGCCAGGCGATTGACGTCGAAGCCCGCCGCCAGATCGGCATCATCGAAGACGGTGGTACTATCGCGCAGGAAACCCGGCTGTTTGATCCGGTCAAGGGCGAGACACGTTCGATGCGATCGAAGGAAGAGGCGCATGATTACCGCTACTTCCCCGATCCGGATTTGCTGCCTCTGGAAATGACACAGGAGTTTGTTGATGGCTTGAAGACGGGCCTGCCGGAGCTACCGGATGAGAAGCGCGCGCGCTTTGTCACGGCGTATGGGCTGTCGGGATACGACGCGAGCGTGCTGGTGGCGGAGCGCGAGTCAGCGGATTACTTTGAAACTGTCGCCAAGGGCCGCGACGGCAAAATCGCCGCCAACTGGGTCATCAACGAGTTGTTTGGCCGCCTCAACAAAGAAGGCAAGGACATCGAACACTCGCCGGTATCGGCCAAACAGCTCGGCGGGTTGGTCGAACTCATTTCGTCGAACGTCATTTCAGGCAAGATCGCCAAGGACCTGTTCGAGGTCTTGTGGACCGAGGGTGGCGACCCGGCTGCGATTGTCGAACAGCGCGGCATGAAGCAGGTGACGGACACGGGCGCCATTGAGAAAGCCGTCGATGAGGTCATTGCCGCCCATCCAGACAAAGCCGAGCAGGCCAAACTGAAGCCGAACATTCTGGGGTGGTTTGTGGGTCAGGTGATGAAGACCTCGGGCGGCAAGGCCGCGCCCGGAGCGGTCAACGAACTGCTCAAGTCAAAGCTCGGGATTGAATAACGATCCGGGGTCAGACCCTGCGGGTCTGACGCCTGATAGACCGATAAGGGTTCGACCCATCATGCCGCTTCCCGATTGTTTTGATTGCAAGTACGGCGGCGGAGAGTTTCCATGCCGCAAGAGCGATTCAACATTCGATTTCGACAAGGCGGGCGCGGCGATCATTGCCGTAGGGCGGCTGTACGCTGATATGCAACCCAGCGGTACCGATGAGCCGCCAGACGTGCCAGACGCCATCGCCTGGATTACCGATTGCGAATACGAGTTGGTGCAGGATCACGCGCAGTTGGTGCTGCCGCTGATCATCGCGGCGTCCGATGCCTGCGAGACACCCCGCGATGCCGCGTTTCTAGCGGCGGGTCTCGTTGAAAACGCGATCGTGAAGCATGGGCCGCAGCTTATTGATCGCGTCGAGGCGTTGGCGCAGCGCAGCGAGAAATTCCGCTACATCCTATCGGGGATGTGGAGCCAGAACGGCAGCGTCGATGCTGAAGTGTGGGCGCGCATTGGCCGGGTAATTGGGACTGGCGCGCGTATGAGCAATGATGTTCGCGACCCGCCGGGCGGATCCAGTGTCCACGTTCTCGACGGACATCAAGTGTTGGAATTGATGAAACAGCGCGTGGCCGACTCGGCCAAAGGCCTCGACCTCTAGCCCGGACGATGCGCAAATATTCAGAAATGCACACCTAAAGGTTAGGCCTTGGCCTTCGCCGAGCGGGCCTTGCCAGCCATCTTCTTGAGGCGCTTGCGCACAGCCGCCGTATTGCCCTGAATGCGCGTAACTTTCGCGCGGGGAATGGCGCGGCGGGCCTTCTTCTTCTGGATTTCGACCTTGCGGGCGGTGCGTGCGGTCATAGGTGAGCCTCAAGTTCGGGCGCTCTGTGCGCGACCGTCATAATCGGAGAGCTCGGTCTAAGCGATTGGGGACAAGGTGGCAAGCGGGTCAGGTGGCAAGTCCGGCAAAACCATAACCAGGGACGAGGAACGCGCCGGCCCAAATGACGCAGGACACGGCGCTCGCTGGCAGGAAAACCGGCCATCTCATGGCTGACGCGCCAGCAGCGACCGGTACCATCGATCGCAACGGGCCCGAAAACTTTGACCCGATAATGCCCAATGCCCCCCATCGGCTGAAGAACAGCCGGGACATGGCCAGCCAGCGCGGGCGGGCAGAAAACGGCCAGATTCCATTGATGTTGGATTTGAAGTAGCGGCCTGCCGCATAGGACAGCGCGTCGCCCAGGAATGCACCGGCGGCTGCGGCGATCCATAGTTCGGTAATCGAACCGCCGTTGACGAATTGGACAGCGCCAAGAGCCACCAGAATGGCTGACGAGGGCACAGCCCATGCCAGGACCGCCACACTTTCAGCAAAACCAAGGGCAAAACAGATAAGGCTAACCAGTGCGGCATGATCACGCGCAAACGTGAGCACCCAGTCTTTGATCGCGACGACAAATTCCATGCCGGTCCGGCTTCCTGCGTTGTGTGTTGCCGTTCATAACTGAACAATCGCCGGATCCCAACAGCTTCATGCTTCAGAATTGTGTCACAGAGCTGCAATATGCCGGTTATAACGCATGCAACCGGGGTTCAGCGTCCGAATCGAATGTCTATGAATGTGGTGGCCCATGGCCGCCGTCCAACACTTGATCGACAGAGGGTCGAATGACTGCAACTCACGTCGCGCGCACCGCAAACGATCAAGTCGATCTCAACGGCCGACTCAAGTCGGCGGTTCACCGGCACAAGGCCGCGAGCCGTTTGGGGGTGCAAGAGCGCCTCTTTACCTACGCATTTTCAGGGTTGGTCTATCCCCAGATATGGGAAGACCCGGTTATCGATTTGGAAGCAATGGCCTTGGCACCGGGGCAGCACGTCGTGGCCATTGCATCGGGAGGCTGTAATCTTCTCAGTTATCTGACTGCAGCCGACGTTCAGATCACAGGCATTGATCTCAATCCCGCGCATGTCGCCTTGAACCAGCTGAAGCACGTGGCAGTCACCCATTTGCCGGACTATCCGGCGTTCCATCGCTTTTTTGCGGAAGCGGATTCGAAAGCGAACATCGACGCCTACACGACCTATCTTGCCCCACACCTCGATCCCGTCTCGCGCCGCTATTGGGACAGCCGCGATGGTCTGGGCCGCCGGCGGATCACCTACTTCAGCCGCAACGTCTATGCGCAGGGTCTCCTGGGCAGTTTCATTCGTGCAGGCCACATGTTCGCCCGCGCGCACGGCCGCGATCCTCGCAAGATCCTGACGGCGAAATCCCTCGAAGATCAGCGCCGGATTTTTGAAACGGAGCTGCTACCGCTGTTCGACAAAAAGCACATTAAATGGGTGGTCAATAACCCGACGGCATTGTTCGGTCTTGGCATTCCGCCGGCGCAATTTCACGCTCTTAAAGGCAACGAAGAGCAGATGGCGACTGTGCTCAAGGCGCGGTTGGAGCGTCTGGCTTGCGGCTTTGATCTGAAGGACAACTATTTTGCGTGGCAAGCCTTTGGCAAACGCTATCGCAGCGGTGGCAATGGCCCCCTGCCGCCGTATCTGCAGCGGGAGAACTTTGACACGCTGAAGGCCCGCATCGGCAACGTCAGCATGTTGCACGCGTCCTATACGGAGCATCTGGCGTCGCTGCCGTCAGAATCGTGCGATGCCTATTCTTTGCTCGACGCACAGGATTGGATGACCGACGAGCAGTTGACGGCGTTGTGGACCGAGATCGTGCGCACGGCACGGCCGGGTGCCCGGGTCATATTCCGGACGGCAGGGGAAGAAACGATCCTGCCAGGCCGTCTGCCGTCAACGATCCTGGATCGCTTCAGCTACGATCCGGCGCAGGGCCGCGCATGGACCGATCGGGACCGTTCGTCGATCTACGGTGGGTTCCATTGTTATACTCTGCAAGGCTAGTGGGATGGCCAAACACGAGGCTGATCCGCGGGCTGGTGCAGCCGAGCACATGGACGGCATCTACCGGTATCAGAGGCACGTTTATGATCTGACGCGGAAGTATTATCTGTTGGGCCGCGACCGAATGCTGGATGGGCTGCAGCCGCCGCCGGGCGGCACTGTGCTCGAGGTCGGTTGCGGAACCGCGCGCAACTTGATCGTGTCCGCCCGCAAGTATACGAACGCACAGCACTTTGGCTTCGACATTTCCCGCGAAATGCTGGTGACGGCTCAGCAGTCGCTTGCCCGTGCCGGGCTTGAGGGACGCGTTCGCCTCGCGCAAGGCAACGCAGCGGCGTTCTCCGGTCAAGAGATGTTCGGTGTTGCGCAGTTTGATCGCGTGTTCATTTCCTACGCCGTGTCGATGATCCCGCCCTGGCGGGACGCCATTGGGGCGGCGCTCACTGCGGTGGCCCCGGGTGGATCGCTGCATATCGTCGATTTTGGCCAGCAGGACCGGCTGCCCCGTTGGTTCCACCGCGGCTTGCACGCTTGGCTGGCGAAATTCTCAGTTGAGCCACGCGCTGATTTGGAAGCAGAGCTTCGCAAGGTGGCCTTAGTCACGGGCGCAGATCTTCGCTTCACACGGCTTTATCGTGACTATGCGCAATTGGCCGTCGTGCAAAAGCCGGGCGCGCAACGCGCCGCTGTCAGTAGCCGAGCAGGCTGAGCAGATAGCGCGGCGACAACAGCACAATCGCCCATAGCAGGGCCGAGATCAGGCTGACAACCGCAAACCCACCGAAGCTGAGCCCCTGCGCGCCCGAGACCAAGGGGATGAGCGAGCGCAAGGACGTGTGGAATTTGCTTGGAATGAGCGCCGCAACACCAAATCGTTTAACGAACGAGTCCGCCTTCACCGCCGCCTCCCGGCTCCAGCTGCTGGGCCATGCGGTCTGCAGGACTGCTTGGTGTTTGCGGCCATTGGTGTAGGCCAACACATCGCCAAGCCAAGCGCCAGCTGCACCGGCCAGTACGGCCAAGTACGGCTCGCCACCGGCAAACATGTACAAGCCGCCAACAGCGACGAACAACACCAGCGTCGGGATGGCCATCATCAGCATTGGGACGCTGTTCAGGAAAGCAATCACAAAGAGCAGCACGTTGGCAATGACCTGATGGTCGCGCACGAACGCGAGCAGCTCATCCTTAAACACCACCGCAAAGAAGCTCGGTGCGATAACGCCCGCCGACCAGATAAACGCACTGACAATGTTGGCGATCTGAAACGGCAATTGGCGCATCTGGAACATGCCAGCGACCACTGGAATAACAGCGCGCACTGGGCCGAAGAAGTGGCCGAAAAAGACGCTCCACGCGCCATACTTTTCGAAGAACTCCTGACCGCGCGCGATCAGTTCAGGTTGCGATTTGAACGGCCAGATGTTGGGGATGCTGTCTTTGAAGTAGAGGCCGATCCAATAGGAGATGGCATATCCGAGGGACCCGCCGGCCCCGGCCGCAATAATCGCTGGCCAGAGGATGCCAATGTCCGCGCCGCTGGCAGCCAACAGTCCAGTGACGCCCACCAGAATGGCGGTGCCTGGCCACAGGATCGACAGGAAGCAGAAGCTCTCGGCAAATGCGACCAGGAACGCCACGGGCACCGCCCACGACTCGTGCTCTTTGACGAAGGTCACGATGATCTGGACAAAATCCTGAACGGTCATGCACGTGCTTTCGGCTGGGGCCCGGTCAAGTGGGGCCAAGGTCTTAGGTGGGACGAACTATCGTGCCTGCCAAGGGCTGTGTTGAAAAGGGGCTAGATGGCCGCTCAGCCCTTCTTGCAGCGGCGGTTGAATTCGTTGCCGAGCTCCCGGCCGACTTCTGCGGCCAGCATAACGCCACGTGACACCTGCGCCGGTGTCAGGCCGGTCCCGCTGCCGCGCAGGGACGAGGGCGCCCCATCGGCTTCCTGGCGGCCCTGCTGCAACTCGGTGCAGGACAGGTCTTTCTTTTTGGTTTTGAAGGCGAACAGCCGCACGCCCGAGGCGTATGCCGCGGCATTGACTGGCTCTTTGATCCACCCGCGGCTCTGATCTTGCACCAGTGTTTTGAGTGTCGCCTGCCGCTGACTGACACAGGCCGGGCTGTCGTCAACGCAGCCGAGACCCGCGCGCGGAATGGGCTCGGTGTTTTCGCCGACCGCACAGCCAGCGAGCAGCATCACGGCGAGGAGAGCGCAAACGGCTGGTTTTTTGTCTGATATCATTGCGGTCCTCGAGCGTATCGATCGTGAGCGCTTAGGGGGGCCGAGTGGCGGGGTCAAGGCACACCTTACGGCCTTGAAAATTGCTGTTATGTGAGCGTGAGATAGCGCAAAGCGACGTGCCACAGCACGGGCCGGTTTGGCTGGTTTTCGATAGCGGAGGCAGCGATGACACATGCGATTCGGTTGCATGAGTACGGCGGCCCTGAGGCTCTTCGGTGGGACCCAGTTGACGTTCCGGCACCTGGTCCCGGCCAGGTCCGGTTGCGCCAGCGCGCGGTGGGTCTCAACTACATCGACGTCTACCAGCGGTCGGGTCTCTACACGTTACCGGCGCTGCCTGCCGTTCTGGGCCTTGAGGGCGCGGGCGACGTGGTTGAAGCCGGTCCAGGGGTCACGGCGCTTCGAGTTGGCGATCGCGTCGCCTATGGCACGGAGCCGGGCGGCTACGCTGAAGATCGGGTGATCGCCGCCGACCGCGTCGTGAAACTGCCAGCGGGCGTCAGTTACGAGATGGCCGCCGCGATGATGCTGCAAGGCATGACGGTGCGCTATCTGTTCCGCGACACGTTTCAGGTGGGACCAGGAACTGTAATGCTGTTCCATGCGGCCGCGGGTGGCGTCGGGTTGATCGCCTGCCAATGGGCGAAGGCGCTGGGTGCAACGATGATTGGCACGGTCAGTTCCGCTGAGAAGGCCGGCCTCGCCAAAGCGCATGGCTGCACGCACGTGATCAACTCCAAAACCGAGAACTTCGCCGCCTGTGTTCGCGAGATCACCGGTGGCGCTGGCTGCGACGTCGTCTATGACTCGGTCGGCAAGGATACGTTCCCCGCATCACTCGAGTGCCTAAAGCCGAAAGGTCTATGGGTCAGCTTTGGCAATGCGTCTGGCCCGGTGCCGCCGTTTGAGCTCTCGGCGCTGAAAGGGTCGCTGTTTGTGACCCGTCCGTCGCTCATGGCCTACGTTTCGCGTCCAGCTGATCTTGCTGCGAACGCGTCTGAACTGTTGTCGATGGTCGAAAGCGGCGCGATCAAAATCCAAGTCAACCAGACCTACGCCTTGCGCGATGCGGCCGAAGCGCATCGCGATCTGGAAGCGCGCAAAACCACAGGCTCCACGGTTCTACTGCCCTGACGTGGCGAGGTCGGTGCATTATAATCCGCCCGCCTGTTTGAGAGGTTCAATCGACCAATCGCGCAGGATCGACCTCGCGGCCTGTAACGCGTTCGAACGCGATGGCTGATAAGACCTTGCTGGCCTTGACGTTCGGCACCTTTGTTTGCCGGGGATCAAGGCTGGGCGGCGGCACCGGCCCACCAAGATACGCCGCCGAGGCGTGACTGAATGCGGGTTGAGAGTCACTCGCGCATCCGCTGCAGGCCAGCGCCACTGCGAGACTTGCCAATCGCCCGATCATGGACGTCCCCGCTCCCTCAAAAAAACCCGCGCCGCCTTGCCCAATTTTGGCGGCCATGGGGTGAGACTTAGACGTCGTTGCCTGAACCGTGTCTGAACGGCGTTAGTCTGGCATTTTTCAATCGTGGTTAGGCAGGCGTTAGCGGAGTTCTTAACTGCTCATTTCGCGGTGTTCGTCGGCCACACAATTGCGCCAGTATGGGGCAAGGATGTGCAATGATGTTCATGCTTCGCCTGAACATTTTCACTCCAAACCCTTGCGCAATTTACGAGTTTTAATCCGGATACTGACATCGTTACCGCACCGGAGCCGCACGCAAGACGGCATCAAATTTTGATTCAGCAGAGCCAGCCGGGCCTGCCATCATCGCCGGTAGGGATGTGTCGAATGGAGTTTGTTATGGCGCGATTGGAAATGACATCGCACGATATGGTCGAGAGTGCTGCCCAAGGTGGTGCACCAGACGCATTGTTCGAGTTGGGGCTGATGTATTGCTCCGGCCGTGAAGCGCCACTCGATCTGGTTCAGGCCCACAAGTGGTTCAACCTCGCAGCTATGCGGGGCAACGACGAAGCGAAGCGCTACCGTCTTGAGATCTCCAGCGAGATGACCAAGCTGCAGATCGCGGAAGCGCAGCGGCAGGCGCGCCAGTGGTTGTCGGTTCACTAGTGTGAACAGGGGCGTGTGCTAGCAGTCGCTGAATAGCGAGGCGAGACACGTCCACGACTTCTTGGCGGCATTGCCGATCGCAGATCCGGCGTTTTCAATCTGCTCACCGGTCTTTTTTGCGGTGTCTGACACCGCCTCGCCCGCTTTGCCCAAGTTCTCCTTGGTCGTCTCGACGGAGTTCTTTGTCAATTCCTCGACGGTTCGCGGCGGCTGATTGGGCTTCTCAGCATGGTCTTTGCCCCTGTCAGGCTTGGCAGCGTTGCTCGTATCGGGCTTATCAGGCGCAGCTGCCTGCTCAGCTGGTTCAATACCGGACGGCGTGGCGAGGGGTGCATCGACAGGCCCATCAGAGACGCTGCGGCCTGCCACAACCTTTTCAGGTCCGTTGCAGTTCTCCTGCGAAAACTTCTCGATGCTGCAGCGCTCATGCCCGCCCGCCGTCGCCAGCTGTTTGACGCACGCGATCTGGCTCACCGGGTCCGCCGGCATTCCCTCCGGCATGCCTTTGACCGTGCAGCGGTACGTTGCGTCCGGCCCGGAGCAGGCGACGCAATAGCCGTTGGCGCTCACTGCGGTTGCAGCGATGCCGGACATCGTCACCAGCGCTAAGCGCATTAGCCATTGCGTACTCATGTTCTAGTCCCACCCACAAACATCATAACCTGTCATAGGAGTGGATAAGGGCGTTCGTCGGGCAAGGCCAGAAGAACCACTGGAACGCCCGGAAATAGGGTCCACAGCCGCGGGCGTTCAGCTTGCAATCGGGTAGGGGCGCCCTTATACGGGTGCTTCGCCGATATTGGAGACGTGGCCGAGTGGCTGAAGGCGGCGCTTTGCTAAAGCGTTATACGTGGAAACATGTATCCAGGGTTCGAATCCCTGCGTCTCCGCCATTTTACATTTCCCGCCCTGAACCGCCTCTAAAGCCTTGAAAGGTAAGGTGGTTTTTGGGGTTCTAAATCCTCCATTCCGGCAGTATGCCAAGCGGTCCGCGAAGGTCAATTTCAGCACCAGTTTCTTGTCGTCTAGGCGGTCAGAAACCCATAGTTCTTGCGGGTTTTCGAGGAAGCGGAAGGCGAGTTCAAACTGTTCGGCAGAGCCGCGCTTGGGGAAGGCGTTCGCTTGCAGCTTCTCGATGATGACCAGCTTCTCTCTTTCGAGATTCGCAATGCGCCGCTCATAGGCCGCGATGACCGAGGCCGTGGAGGATTCCACGATCCGGTCAAGCATCTGCTCGATCTGCTGCTCGGTCTTGCGCAGATCATCGCGCAGGGCCTTGGCGATTTCCTCGGTGCGGCTGGCGCGCTGCTCCCATGCTTTGAAGAACAGGTCTTTGAACAGGTCAGCCGTTTCCACTGAGGGGCGCAGGCCTTCCAGCAACGTGCCGAACTGTTCCTCGATCATATCGCGCTTGATGGACTTGCCACGGCACGCGCAGCCTTTGTTGAAGCAGAAGTAATAAGGGTGCTTCTTCCCGGTCTTGCTCTTCGACCAGCCTGCGGTGAGCGGCCCGCCGCACTCGGCGCACACGGCATAGCCGCGCAGCGGAAAATCCTCGCCGATATCTTGGTTGGAAAACACGCGCAGCCCGCCCTTGATGCGGCGCTGGATGGTCTCGTAGGTAGATAGGTCGATCAGGCCCTCGTGATGGCCCTTGCGCAAGGGCACGCCCCAATGGGGCACTTCGATGTATCCGGCATAGTGCGGGCGGCTGAGAAGGCGCAGCACTTCCTCATATCTGACGCTGCCGTTCTGCGCCTTACACGGATACTCCGGCTGGGATTCGAGGAAGCGCTTTACTTCGCCTTGTGTCTGAAAACGCCCGGACGCATAGCCCTCAAGGGCTTCTTGCACGATTGTTGCCAACGGCTCATCGCGTACGAGCAGCTTCCCGTGCCCGGCAACCTTCTTGTAGGCGTAGCCGGTGGGCGCATGAAACACCCAATAGCCATTCATAGCGCGGGCACGCATCCGGTTCTTGGTCTGCTCACCGTTCTTCTGGCGCTGGTGCTGGCTAGCACTCGCCAGCACGTTCTCGACGAAGATGGAGTCTGAATCATCGCCGAATGTGATGGAAGGGCTTTCCAGCTTGCCGCCGGCGAGGCTGATAGCCAAGCGCAGGTCAGTGTGAACGCGCGTGTCACGCGCAAGGCGGCTAATGTCATCGATGATGACGGCAATCTCGCCGCTGCCGCTGTGGTGCTTGAGATAGGAAAGCATCGCCATTACGCCGGGCCGCTCGGAGAGTGAGCCGGAGATAGCTTTATCGAAGAAGGTCTCTACGACCTCATAGCCTTTGCGCTCGGCATATTCCTGGCAGCGCATGGCTTGGGATTCGAGGCCGTGCCCCTCCTCCACCTGCTTGGCGCTGGAAACGCGGGCATAGATGACAGCCCGTGTGGTCTGTGATTTTGCGTTGTCGTTGGCGCTCATGCTCTCCTTCCTCGTGTTTCCGGCTCCTTCTCGGCTCGCAATGCGGCGTTGTCATTCGCGGCTGTGGCGCTGGTTTGTTTGACGGCAGGAAAGCTTATCACATTGGCCGCGTCAAAGCCCGATTTTAGTGAAGAAATATGAGGCTTTGCGCTCTCCGCCCTGCCACTGAACGCATCATCGACGAAGCACTGCGCAATGAGCCAGAGCGTGCGGATGAACTCGGCTTTCTCAGCCTCGCTGAGATCCATACCATCGAGGTGATGGAGGAAGTTTTGTGGATCGAATGACGTGTGAGGCATGGCGCATTCCTTTCTGCGCCAATTTATCAACGCTAGCGGTTCTGCTTGGGTGGAAGCGCTCAAGATGGCGCTAGCACTAGGATCACTAGAAATAGAAAAGGGGGTGCGCATGCACCCCTGCCCCTCGGCGAGAGCGGGGGTAGCAAGCGCAAGGTGGCTCCGAACGAGGGGCCCCGCTTTGCAAAAGCGGGGATGCGTTTGGATGCCTTGCGCGCGCGTGGGGCAGAGCCCCATAGCCTCTTCCCTTTGCGTCAAGGATCGAAGCCCGCAGGGCCGAGACCGCTCTGCACGTGAGGGCTCGGTTCACGAGAGCCTGGCCCCGGCTCGCAGAGACGGGGAGACGCCTGAAGACGAATGTTGGTCGCGTTGTTGAGAGCGGGATGCGCCGGTACCCGCCACCTACGGCGACAAAAGCAGTGAGTGTTGCTTGTGCCTGAGGGGCGAGCGCCGATTTGGAAGGAGCCCTCAACGGCCGGGTGACTGATAAGACACTGGGACCAAGTGGAACTTTTTGAACGCTCGATGCGTTTTTTTTAAATAATTGATTGAATTCCGCAGCGAAAGCTTCGCACCAAAACTTGCTGTAAGTAGCGTGCGCGTGGTCATGCCAAACGTTCGGCTCAATATTAGAACTGAGGCTGGCAATGATCAATCGACGAATGTTTCTTTGGGGTGGTGGAAGTTCGGCCCTAGCTTTGGCAGGTGCCGCCTATGTTGGACTCAAAGACCAAGGCTCAATGGAGGAATATGAAGCGTTCGTTGCTGCAACGCGTGCGACGCCCAACCATATGCCCGAGACGCGCGATTTAATCCGTTACGCCACGCTCGCAGCCAACAGTCACAATTCACAGCCTTGGCGATTTAAGGTCGAACAACGCGCCATCACGATCATTCCAGACTTCACGCGACGCCTTGCAGCCGTCGATCCAGACAATCATCATCTATTTGCAAGTCTGGGCTGTGCGGCAGAAAATCTCAGCATCGCAGCGGCCGCCAGCAATAAGACGGGCACGTTGATCTTCGATCCCAAGAATGAGGGGTCCATCTCATTTGTGTTTGGAACAAGTTTGATCGATGATCGCTTGCTTTTCGATGCGATCCCAAAGCGGCAATCGACGCGCGGCGAATATGACGGAAGGCCTGTCAACGCCGGTGATCTGACTGCACTCGTCAACAGTGCGGCGATGCCGGGCGTTGATCTAGTGTTGATTACTAACCGAACACAGATGGACAGAGTCCGGGATCTCGTGATCGCGGGCAACACCGCGCAGATGGCGGACCCCGCCTTCATGCGAGAGCTCGAAACATGGCTGCGCTTCAGTCCGCGTCGAGCAATGCAAACTGGCGATGGCCTCTTCGGCGCAACCACCGGCAATCCTACGCTTCCGGACTGGCTAGGTCGTTCAATGCTGGGCTTCGTATTCAAGGCGGATGCTGAAAACGACAAATACGCTGGGCAGATGGCATCGTCCGCAGGTGTTGCCGTGTTTGTGGCCCAGAAGGACGATCCAGAACACTGGGTGCTCGCCGGACGCGCCTGCCAGCGCTTTGCATTAAAGGCGACCGCGCTCGGCATGAAGCACGCCTTCATCAACCAGCCCGTCGAAGTTCCAAGCCTGCGGCCCGATCTGGCAGCCCTGGTTGGCATGCCGGGACGCCGACCGGATATCGTGATGCGCTTTGGTTACGGCCCGGCACTTCCATACTCCGCACGCAGGCCGGTGGAAGCGGTGCTAGTTTGACAGCGCCCTTCACAATCGAGCAGTTTCTAGAAGTCTTCGTTACGTACAATACAGCGATTTGGCCGATGCAAGTGGCCGCGCTTTTGCTGGGGCTCATTGCGATCACAGCCCTCTGGCGAGAGTGGCCGATCGCAGCACGTTTGATCCCGGCCATCCTCGCGCTCATGTGGGCGGTGAACGGGATTGGCTATCAATTCCTGTTCTTCACCACGATCAATCCGGCTGCGACAGTGTTCGCCGTTTTCTTCGTGGCGCAGGCCATTCTGTTCGCAATCAGTGCCATATCGGCGACAAGCCTGCGATTTGAAACCGGACGGGATTTCCGAACGCTGATCGGCGCTGGATGCATCATCTATGCAATGGCGATCTATCCGATTATCGGAATTTGGGCCGGCCACGGTCTAATGGAGGGGCCGATGTTCGGTGTAGCGCCCTGTCCCACAACGATCTTCACCATCGGCATCCTGCTCCTGGCGCGCGGCAAGTGGGTTGTTTGGCTGTCAGTCATCCCGATCCTATGGTCGGTAGTTGGCCTCGCTGCGGCACTGCAACTGGGCATTCCCGAAGACTTTGGGCTTCCGGTCGCGGGCGGCGCGCTGTTTGTTTTTCTGGTTGTGGACATCATGCTAGGCGAACGACGCAGAAAGTTGGCTGGCCTTGTAATGGGACCAACTGATGCGCGGGTGTCGGAGTGACCCGCGCAACCGCTCTTCTGAAAGCCGATATATCCTCGTCGCCAGTCCGATCGCCCGCTCAATCTGCCCGCGCCATCTTCACGTTCTTTATCCTGACTTTTGTTTGGACGTGGGGCCTTTGGGGCATCGTCACATTAGTTCGTGAACAGGTGCCTGACCTAGGAAAAGCGCTCTATCTCGCAGGGGCCTTTGGTCCGACCTTTGCTGCCGTCTTCGTCACGTTGATGTTTACCGGCAGCGCGGGATTGCGGCGCTGGCTTGCACAATGCCTTCGATGGCGCATTGGTTGGCGCTGGTACGCGCTCGCCTTCATCGTGCCACCGCTAATCTTGCTGGTGGCGCTCGGCCTGCATCTAGCGTTGGGCGGCACTATGCCCGCGTCACCCTATGCCGACCGCGTCTTGATTGCCGCCGCGCAATTTCTGGTGATCGCAATCTTCGGCGGCCCGTTGGGTGAGGAGTTTGGCTGGCGTGGTTACGCGCTTCCGGCGCTGAGCGCGCGCATGGGCTGGCGCGGCGCTGGTGCCTTGATCGGCTTCGCGTGGGCGCTTTGGCATTTACCCTTGCTGTTCATGGCAGACACAGCGCAGGCCGACCTGCCGATCGCACTCTTTCTGATTAGTACCGTGGGCTTGTCTGTCATCATGGCGCGCCTCGGGGTTTACGCCGGCTTTAGCGTGCTGCCCGCGCTGTTGCTCCACAGCGTAATCAATTGGTGGTCGGTGATCGTGCCGATTGGTGCCGATTCACAGGCTTATTCCCTGGTCGCCAGCTTAGCGATTTTGATCGCACTGTTTGCGGTGGTCGTGCCAGGACCCAAGACAGCGTCCATGCAGTTGAAGCCCGCTCACGCCAAATCGCAGGCAACGCCATGACGAATTCCTGGCTCAAATCGCACCCGGTGCTGGCTTACTACGCCTTGGTATTCGCCATCTCTTGGGGCGGCATTCTGTTGGTGGTCGGCCCGAGCGGAATTTTCAACTCCAAGGCCAACCCCGAAGAGCTGACGCAATTTATATACTTTGCGGCGCTCGCGGGGCCGAGCGTCGCCGGAGTTGCCATGACGGGCCTCCTTCACGGAAAAGCAGGCCTTCGCGACCTGCTCGCCCGGGTGCTCCACTGGCGGGTAAACGTGCGCTGGTACCTGGTCGCGCTACTGACGGCTCCGATCCTAATGGCGGCGGTCATCTTCGCGCTCTCGCTGACATCTCCGGTATTTGTCCCCGCTATTGTCAAAACCGACGACAGGGTGGGCCTTGTGATCTCGGGCATCGTGCTTGGGCTGGTGGTGTCCTTTTTCGAGGAGATTGGCTGGACAGGTTTCGCGACGCCAGAGCTCCGAAAACGCTATGGGTTTCTTCCCGCTGGGATGGTGATTGGACTTGTGTGGGGCGCCTGGCACTACCCTCTCTTTTCTGGAAGCGCATCGGGGGCGATCCCGCCAGCGCTCTATATCGGCGTGCTGCTCTTCACCTTTCTCATACCCTTCAGAATTCTCATGGTGTGGCTCTATGAGCGCACCAAGAGCGTCCTCGTCGTGATGCTAATGCATGCGCCTCTCGCGGCCGGTCAGTTGATCCTCCTCCCTTCGGCGATTTCGAACGAAAGCGCCGTCATTTTCGATCTCGCTTTCGCCGCCGCACTCTGGGTTGTCGTGGCGGCGGTCTATGTGACCAAAGGTGCAGATGGGCGTAGCAAACTGGCTTCTTCAGAAGAAGCGCCAAAGCGTCAACCATGACGTCAATGTCCAGACTTCAAAAGCTGCTGGTTATCGTCACGCTTGGAACAGTCGCACTGGGTGTGTTTGTTGCGTGGCGTTTCCAAACCGATATCGAACAAGCCCGCGCTCGCGTTGCACACGGCAGCACGGTTGTCGCAACGCCCTGCGGTCCAATCGAATATCAGGAAGCAGGCAGCGGCGTTCCCTTGCTCGCGGTTCATGGCAGTGGTGGCGGATACGATCAAGGCATGGCGTTCGCCGCGCCGCTGACGCGTCAAGGCATTCGCGTGATCGCCATGTCCCGCTTCGGCTACCTGCGCACGCCGATGCCCGCGGATGCTAGCGCTGACGCGCAGGCCGATGCGCATGTTTGTCTCATGGATGCGCTGGGTATCCAACAAGCCGCCGTTCTTGGCGGTTCGGCCGGCGCCCCGTCAGCGTTACAGATGGCAATCCGACACCCTGATCGCATCAGCGCCCTCATCCTTGTGGCACCACTCGCCTACAAGCCGCCTACGCAAGCCAATTCTGCGCCGCCGATGGCGCCGTGGATCGAGAACACGATGATGGCGGTCATCGGATCGGATTTCCTGTTTTGGTCGGCAATGCATCTGTCGCGCGATTCAATGATCAATACAGTGCTCGCAACACCGCCCGCGCTATTGGCGAATGCGAGCGAGTCCGAGCGGGCGCGGATCAACGCGATGCTCGACAACATCCTGCCTGTACGTGCCCGCGCGGAAGGCCTGCGCAGCGACAGTGCTGTGGGAAAGAGTCTTTTGTCTTCACCACTTGAAACCGTTCGCGCGCCTACGCTGGTCATTGCCGCGCGTGACGACCGATACGGCACCTATGCCAGTGCGCAGTACACCGCTGGTCGCATTGCCGGGGCCAAATTCATTGGTTTCGCACACGGCGGCCACACCTGGGTTGGGCACAACGAAGAAGTCATGGCCGAGATTGCGAAGCTGCTCATGTTGGTTAACGAGCGGGCCATACCATGAGGCTTACCCCATGGGTCCAACGCCGCCCATTGCTTGGCTATTTCACACTGGCCTTCGCCATCAGCTGGGGCGGCCTATTTGCCGTCCTCGCGGCCAGGGGCTTCGATCTTTCGCCAATGCAGCCCCTGGAGGCCGGTCTAATCTTTCTGGCCATGGTGTTGGGGCCGAGCGTGAGTGGCATCACCCTTGTAGCGTTGCTGGACGGACGCGCCGGGTTGCAAGAACTTGTCGCGCGTCTGGTGGTATGGCGGGTGAACGCTTGGTGGTACGCCGTCGCACTGCTGACAATGCCGACGCTCTTGCTGACAATTCTGTGGACCTTGAGTGCCATTTTCGATCCAGCTTTTTTACCCCGTTTCCAATGGGCGCTATTTGCAGTCGGCCTCGTCGCTGGTGGCTTTGAGGAAATCGGTTGGACAGGATTTGCAACGCCTCGGCTTTTGGCCCGCCACACTCTCTGGTGGGCCGGGCTGTTGCTTGGCGTCATTTGGGCGTTGTGGCACCTGCTTGTCGATTTTCGCTATAATTTCGATGCGATGGGGGTCACTTGGCCGCTCGAATTCGCCATCGTCTATCTCGCGACACTGACGCCGTATCGAATGCTCATGACGTGGGTCTATTACCACACACAGAGTCTGTTGCTGGGAATACTGATGCACGCGAGTTTTACGGGTGGGCTACTCGTTCTGTTTCCTGCGACATCACCGGCACAGAGCCTGTTTTGGCAATCCATGCTTGCACTCACCTTGTGGGGTTTGGTGATGCTGGTCGCCCGCAGCAAACCAAAAGAAGTTGGAGACACCCGTGAGTGATTCAGAGATTGCCTGCGATTTTGATGCGTTTGCGAAAGTTGTCCGCACGCGCCGCTCAGTGCGCGCCTATCTGCCAGAATTGATCCCGGATGCGGCATTGGATGCCTGTTTTGAATTGGCACTGCTGGCACCGACGTCGCATAATTTGGAGACTTGGCAATTCATTGATGTGCGCAGTCCGGAAAAACTCGCTTTGCTTCGTCACTATTGCCTGGACCAGCCGCCCGCCATGCAAGCCCCAACCCTCATCGTCGCGGTCGCGAGGCCTGATTTCTGGCGGCCGGGTCGCCGATTGATGCTGGAAGCGCTTGCGAAAGAGCACGGCGCTGCGCCTGAATTGGTGCAGAAATACCGAACCTTCATTCCACTGATATTTGAAGATGGTCCCTTTCATATCCTGGCGCCTTTCAAGCGACTGGCGTTTTGGGGCATTGGACTTTTCAAACCGTTCTGACGCGTTGATGTCGGGCGAGCGGGGCAGGAGCTATGGGCGACAAAAACCGCCGCACTCGCCTGCCAGAACTTGATGCTCGCTTTGCGTGCAGCTGGTTTTGACAGCTGCGCGATGGAGGGATTTGACGAGCCCCGCGTAAAGCTTCTCTTGGGCCTTCCGCGAGCCGCTCGCGTGGTGATGGTGATAGCCGCAGGCCGACGCGCAGACGGCGGAGTGATGCCGCAATACAGGTTCGACGCGAACCTCTACATCCAGCGAGTTTGATATTCGGTCGAACTCGAAAACGCCATCGGGCTGGCCGACGACATCGATGGTGACGGTCCGCCAAGAGTTTTAGTTCCGTAAAGGCTCAACCGAATGTTTAAAGCCGATCAGCACGACCAGACGCGATTGCCTGCTTCGGTGTATGACCTCGCCTTGCGGCTCGGCGCTGACCCGAAATCCGAACCGCGAGACGTTCGCCTCACGCAAACAGGTCGCATGAAGACCGCATTGGACGCCAAGTCGTGGATGTCATTCACGGCTACGCAAACGATCTCGGCACGTAAGTGCGAATTCGATTGGCTGGCGCGTGCTGGGCCGCTTGGCATCATTTCGGCGCAGGACGCGCTGGCGGCTGGGGAAGGCCGGTTCGATGTGACGGCGCTTGGCTTCATTCCAATCGCCCGCGCCGCGCACACGCCTGCGCTCGTGCGTGGAGAGCTCATGCGCTATCTGGCAGAATTGCCCTGGGCACCGGACGCCATACTGCACAACGCCGAATTGCGGTGGCGCAGAGATGGTCCGGATGCGCTGGCAGTATCAGCCGGATCAGGTGAAACCAAAAGCGAAGTGCTGCTGAGCCTCGATAGTGATGGAAGAATCGCTGGTGCGTTTGCATCCGATCGGCCGCGTTCAGCGACAGCACCAATTCTCGTCACGCCATGGCGGGGCCGGTTCTCCGAGTATCGCTGCCACAATGACCGATGGATTCCCTTCGCGGGTGAGGTTGCCTGGGAGATCGACGGCAAGGAAATCGTATACTGGGAGGGGCGTCTAGTGAGCTGGAATTTGAACTAGTCGGAGTCGCGCAATGCGGCGAGCTATCGCCGTCCGGATTTTGGTTTGGCGGCTTTGCCCGCATCATTTCAAGTCGGCATTTGCCCGGGGGAATGCAACGGGGGCGCGCAGCGGGCCCCCTTGCCGAGGCGGGCGGAAGACCGCCGAGCCAGATGTGCTGTCATACAGCACACATCTGGCGGAACAACTTAAGGCGGGTTTCGGAAGACAATTTTGTGGTTGCGTGGGGGATCGATGTGGCTGCGTGTTGCGGAACATCAGAACAAACCAACTTGGCAGCATGCTTTTGCATAAATGGGGAAGGCGTCACACGATCTCGTTGTCGGGATGCGAGGAATTTGTTAAATACGTGGCGGCTTGGATTCCGGGCCCCACAGTTTTGCTTTTTGGCAATTCGCTTCGGAGTCCGAAATGGGCCTTAGGGATATAGTCGATCTACAGGCTGTTCTGCTGTTCGTCCTTCCAGGTGCAATCTTTTTATATTCCAGGAACATATTCCTGTCATCGCCGTCCGATATTGCCACGAAGGATGGCATCGGACCCTTAATCCTCGCTTCTCTGTTTTATGTTTTGATCTTCTGGATGCTTTACGGCAATCCATCAGACCACATCAAAGCGCTGAACTCCGCTTCTGCGCGCGCCGTTGCCAGCGCTATATTTGTTATCCCGCCTTTTCTTATCGGAATTCTCTACGGCTATGCTGAGCGCGAAGAATGGCTGGCCAAATTTATAAGACATATGTTCAAATTTCTTGGCCTAGAGCCTCCCGTTCTCGCAAGAAGTTTTCCGAGTGCCTGGTGGGAGATCTTCAGTGAATTGGCTACTGATAAGGATTTTGTATCAGTTACTCTGAAATCGGGGGAAAAAATTCAAGGCGTTCTCGGTCAATATCACACGGTTTCACTATCTGAGGATGGTAAACCTCTCGATCTATTTATCGAAACCGTTTACGAGGACGATCCTGATGGTGATGGCTATAAGCCCTGTCAACCAGTCAGAGGCGTCTGGATCCCGGCGGATGAAATTAAGTTAGTGCATTTTTTCTTTGAAAAGTCTTTGGGCGAAGAGCTTGACGCAACCCCTCCAAACTAAGGAGTCCTTCAATGGCAAAAGCGACAAAAAAGGCGGCGAAGCGGCCAGCAAAGAAAGCGGCAGCAAAAAAGCCTATAACAATCCGTGCGAAAGCTGGCAAAGCCAAGAAGCCAAATTATTCCGCCATTAAACGCGGTAAATAGAGGTGGCGTCCAATGCTTAAGATCAACGCTATGCCAGATTTTGTTGTCCGGAGCTACAAATAAGACTTATTTCTAATAGTCGGACTGTAAAGACAAATTGATGGTCGCTGCAGCATTTGCACATGCAATTGCTAGTGCTACATTACCTTCTGCTTTCGCCGTATTAAACTGCTGGATCACGAAAGCTCTGATGTCAGTTAAATCGCTTTGGGGTTCTTGCTCGCGCTTTATCAACTTATAATTCGGATTTTCTAATATTCCTGCTTTGGCTTTGTGTGTTTGTCCCATTGTATTTTCTCCTGCCTATTTATTAAGCAGGACAAAATAAAATTGCAATACAATTGTTTGTAAGGCATTTGGAAATCAATATCTTTTTCGGCGAATCCTATTCACATGCATCTTTACTGGGTCCATCGCAAATTGTTAAATTGCTTGCAAGTTGCTCATTCCATTTTATGAATTCTTTTGCAATCGCGTTCAAAAATTCTCCCGTCAAGCCCGCCAACCGCCTGCTGAACAGGTGCCAACGGCGTGTCTGTCACCTTTTGGGGTGCCTGCCACCCGCGCTTCAAGAGCGCTCAAGCCTAACGCTTTGGCCGCACAACGGCATCGATTTCGATGCTGATTTCGTCGCCGACCATATCCGCATACGACTCCATCTTGAACGCGCTGCGCGAGGTTCTGGTCTTCCCAACGAACTTCTTGCGGCCCGCGCTGTATTTGAGCGCCGGGTCTTCATGCGCCGCAAGCGTAACGTCGAGGGTGACGGATTTCGTGATGCCATTGACGGTGATGTCGCCTGTGATCTCAGCCGCGTCTGCAGCCGTGGCTTTCACCGACCGGCTGCGAAACGTCAGCTGCGGCTCAGCCTTGGCATTGAAAAAATTGATGCCCTTCAGTTCGTCGTCGATGATCGGCTGGCCGGTTTCGACGCTGGCCGTAGCGATCTTGGCAAAGACTTCGCTGTTCTGGGGTGCACTCTCGTCGAACTGCAGGTCGCCCTCAACGCGGCTGAACCGGCCGCGTTGCGTGGCAATTCCCATCACGTAGGAAAAGCGCACCTCGGAGTGTTTGCTGTCGAAGACGTAGCTCTCAGCGTGAGCAGAATGAATGGGCACGAACGCCAACACCACGGCTGCAACTATGGCTCTCCACGCATAAGGGGTCTGCATGTCATTCCTCCTGAACCAACAAGGGGTGACAACGCCTGACCTGCGCGATCCATTCCAACCGTCATCGATCAGCTTTGGTTTGTCGCAATTGCTGCGGGGCGCCGCGGCCGTCTGGTCGGGATACGTCAGTGAAGAGCATTTGACGGAATATGCTCGATCGACGCCGATCGCTTGAAGCAGAAGGTTGAGTGGCAAAAGCGCCATCACTTGTAGGATGGCGTCGAGGCACCGATGCGTTTCAACGCGGTGCCAGGCACCGGACGCGCAAGGGTGCCTGGCATCAGGCCACCGGTTCAGCGGCTTCGCGACCACTCGACACCTGGTGCCTGGCACCGCCTGCACTCATGAACCCGGCGCAATACGGCTCGCAAGGGGCGAGCCTATTGACGCCAAACTGAGCGACGTAATGCGGGCTCCGTGCTGAAAGGAGAAAGCCAGCCAGCCCCTACTCAGCGGCCAGCTGCACATACTGTCCATTGGCAACCGGGCAGCGCGCCCACAGTTGCGACATGGCGCCAACGAGGGCTTCCATGAGCGCGTCGGTGTGCAGCGGCGAGGGTGTCAGCCGCATCCGTTCTGTGCCCTTCGGCACGGTCGGATAGTTGATCGGCTGAACATAAATCCCGTGCTGGTGAAGCAGCGTGTCGGTGACGGCTTTGCAGTGCACCGGGTCCCCGACCAGGATCGGCACGATGTGGCTCGGGTTGTCCATCACAGGGATGCGGGCGGCTTTGAGCATGGCTTTGAGGGTGCGCGCACGCTCCTGATGGGCCGCACGCTCGGTCTGGCTCTCCTTCAAATGGCGGATGCTGGCGCGCGCGCCCGCGGCAATCGCAGGGGCAAGTGATGTCGAGAAAATAAAGCCGGGCGCAAACGACCGGATGGCGTCGCAGATATCGCTGGAGGCGGCGATGTAGCCGCCCATGACGCCGTAGCCCTTGGCAAGCGTGCCGTTGATGATGTCGACGCGGTGCATGACGCCCTCGCGCTCGGCGATGCCGCCGCCGCGGGGTCCATAAAGGCCGACGGCGTGCACTTCATCGAGATAGGTCATCGCGCCGTATTTTTCAGCGAGATCGCAAATAGCGGAGATGGGCGAGATGTGCCCGTCCATCGAGTAGACGCTTTCGAACACGATCAGCTTGGGCGTGCCGCGCGGATACTTCGCGAGCTTGGCTTCGAGGTCGTTGATGTCGTTGTGGCGGAAGATGCGCTTTTCGCTGCCGCCGCGGCGGATGCCTTCGATCATCGACGCGTGGTTCTTCTCATCGGAGAACACGACGAGGCCGGGAATGAGCTTTTGAATGGTTGAGAGCGTCGCATCGTTGGCGACATAGGCCGACGTGAACAGGAGTGCGGATTCTTTGCCGTGCAGATCCGCGATCTCGACTTCGAGTTCGACGTGGTAGTGCGTGGTGCCAGAGATGTTGCGCGTGCCGCCGGAGCCCGCGCCGACCATGTCGATCGCTTCATGCATGGCGGCCAGAACTTTGGGATGCTGGCCCATGCCAAGGTAGTCGTTCGAGCACCAGACGGTGATCGGGTGCGTGCCGTTGGCGGTGAAGTGCGTGGCGGATGGGAAGTTGCGCGCGTGGCGTTTGACGTCTGCGAAGACCCTGTAACGGCCTTCTGCCCGCAAGGAATCGAGCTGCTGGCGGAAGATGCTGTCGTAGGTCATTCGCGTCTCCGGTTCCCAAGTGGCACCCCGCAGCGGGCATACGGGGTTTGGACTGCGGGCTTCTTAACTGACTGTAAATCTACAACGACAGCAGCAACTGTCAAGCTAACTTCACACATATCCGGGGAGTTATTTTCATACTCCCTGGCTGGGCAATACACGTCCTTTGGGTCTGTTTCCGGACCCTCTCTATGGCATCAGGGCCTACGCGGGAACCTTTTCAAGGGGTTGGCGGTCGGACCCGGGGGCGTCATTCGACGGGGCCTGAGCTGGCGCATCGCGCGAGGTCAACCCCCACGCCCACATGTCGGCGGCGGGGATCGGCAGAACTAGGAACCAATGTTCGAGAACGGCGAGCGCCATGAGGGTGGCAAGGAACGTCATGCCGACTGTTGCGTAGCCGCTGATTGCGGGATGAAGGGCGGCCGCGACCAGGAGAACGGTAACCGCCGTCGAAACGCTCACTGAAAGCGGAAAAAAGAGGTTCATAGGCCGGCGGCCGAAGTAGGTCTTGAGGTACGTTAGATGCGGCGGCAGAAACTCTTCCGTCAAGTTAGGCACGCCAAGGAACACGTTGATTTTGGCACTGAGCCGCATCAGCCACAAAATCACGAACGTCCAAAGGCCAACTTGATTGGGTGCGTTCCAAGTCAACGCAGCCAGCGCAATCACGGTGAGAAAGATTGCGATCTCATGGTAAATCACGGTCTCTATTGCGGGCATGAGGCGGCTCATGCCCTCGATTGATTTGGGCATCTCGGTGCGCCGGGGGCCGGTGACAAAGCCCATCAGGAAGCTCATCTCATGCCAGCCCCACACCAGAATGGCACAGGTGAAGGCGATGTAGGCGCCGGTCACACTGGCATCTGTTGCGCTGGTGCCAATGCCATAAAGCGCAGCAGCGAGTACGGCGGTTGCCGCCACCATGCTGCGCGCGGCCGTTGAGCGCGGCAGTCCGATTACGTACAGCACCGCTCCGGTGGAAAACCACCAGACAAACAACGCGTATAAAATGGGCATCCCGTAGAGCGACACCAGCAGTCTCCTTGGGCTTTACCAGACCGGTTCGAGGCGGATCTGCTGGGGCAATTCGTTCTTGCGGGCGCGCATAAAGAACAGCCGCGCAAACGCCGTCAGCGCCGACACGCCAAGGGCCGTCCGTTTGGCGCGTCCGGCAAGTCCGGTGACTTTCTGCGCCGCGTTAACTTGGTCGTTGATCTGGCGCAGCCGTTCGAGGCCAGCGAGAAACTTTGGGTTGTCGATATCCAGTTCGACCGGGAACACCTGCCGCGCAATTTCTGAGGTGAGCCGGAACACCTTGAAATCATACTCGGTCGGGTCGATGTCGAGCGCCTTGTGGAACTCTGGCCGGGCGTGATCGCGTACGTACATGGTGGCGTACACGGCGAGCACGAAGAACCGCACCCACAGCTTGTTGACGCCTTGCAAAAGCTGCGGGTTCGAGCGCATCAGCAGCGCGAACGCTTCGCCGTGGCGGAACTCATCGTTGCACCACTTTTCGAACCACTTGAAGATCGGGTGGAAGCGCTTGTCTGGGTTGCGCTCCAGATGGCGGAATATCGTAATGTAGCGCGCGTAGCCGATCTTTTCTGAAAGGTACGTGGCGTAGAAGATAAACTTCGGCTTGAAGAACGTGTACTTCTTGGCTTTGGTCAGGAAGCCCAGGTCAATGCCGATGCCAAGATCTTTGAGACTGTCGTTGATGAAGCCGGCGTGGCGCGCCTCGTCGCGGCTCATATATTTGAACAGCTCAACAATGTCGGGGTTCGTGCCGCGCTTTTTCATTTCCGCGTAGAGCACGCAGCCCGAAAACTCCGCCGTCAGCGAACTCACCAGGAAGTCGACGAATTCCTTGCGCAAGCCCTCCGGCAGGTCGTTGAGGTCGAACGCATCCCAAGCGTCGGTGCGCCGGAAGTGGCCCTTGTTCGGGTCGCTTTTCATTTCGGCGATGAGCGCATCCCACTCAGTGCGAACCGATGACACGTCGAGCCGGTCCAATTCCTTGAAATCGGTGGTGTAGAAGCGCGGCGACAGCATCGCGTCATCTGCGGCAATGCGCGTTGTTTCGTTGGGTGTCCGGCCAAGGGTTTCGATGGTCATAGTTTTTTCCCTGACGAGAAGCTGACTTCATAAAGTTCGGTGAGTTCGAAGCGGGCGGCAAGTTTGGTCAGCAATCGTTGCAAGCCGTTCGCCCGGGTGACGGTCGCTTCACGCTGCAAGGTGAGTTTTTCACCGAATGGCACACGGATCGGGTCGCCGTGAACCAGCACTTCGTCTCCAGCTTCGATCTCGTGACCGCCATGCAACTCGACATGAGCGTGCAAGCTGTCAAACGTGTTCTCGATCTCGATCGTACAGGGGACAGTCATGGATCGCTTCCCCACGAGCCATTCTCGTCTCATCACAGGGTCCTCCAGGTCGTTACTTTGTAACAAGTAGTGCCGCAAAAGCTCCGACGTTGCTAGGCCCAAAAGCATCAAGGCCGACGGTGCGTCCGGTGGCCGGGTCTTCGAGAATTAATCTCTTGTCCGTACTGGCCCGATACAGCAGGAACGGCTCTTCAGGGCCCAAGCCCGCAAGGCGCCGTTCGCGCGCAAGGCTGCGCATCACGACCCGCAAGAACCCGTTCGTTTCAGGTGCCAGCGTGTGCAGTTCCGCACGGCTCGTGCCATCGAGAACGGTGATGCTGCCGTCCGGGTTATCATTGAACCGCACCGCCTGCTGCTCGGTGATCGCGGGCCGCAGCACGGCCGGGTCATTTGAGCGTTCTTGATTGCCGAACATTGCGAAGGTCAAAGCGAGTCCCATAAGTGTAGCGGCCCCCAGCAAGACGCTCTTGGGGAACGGATCGGGTGGCAAGCGGTCTGAAACCGCTGGCGGTGCGACCTGCTCATCGGGCACTTGCGCGGCGTGAACTCCAATGCGGACTGCCACTGTCGTTTCTCCTGTTAAGCCGTTGCAGCTTGGTTTGATGCGACGCCACTGGGCATCCGCACTGCGCGCTGCGCGTCGATCAGCCGGACGGCCGGCTGTTGGGCATCCGCCGCTAACGCCTCCGCTAAAATGCGGCCTGCGTTGTTCGCGCCGTCAATCGCGCGCAGCATAGGTTGCGGATGATTGACGAGCCAGGGACGCACGTTCGGCCACAGCACGAGATACGCGAGCCGCTGCTTGTTGGTGAGCTGCAGCGGGATATCGCCGTTGCCACCACTGAACTGCCGCACGCTGGCGCCTTCGATTTCCGAGAACGGGATATTGATCGCCATTGGCAGGGCGACGCCCGATCGCAGAACCACACGCTTGTTGGTGATCGTGTAGATCGTCGCGCGCGCCATGCTCCACGCCAGCAGCGACAGGATCGCTGTTGCCAGGGCGGCGGCCAGCACGCTCCAACGGGTCGAAGCAAGGGCCGTTAGCCAGCTTTCGCCGGCTTGCAGCAGCGTTGCAGCTTGCCAAACGGCAAGCAGCGCGAAGTAAATCCAGATCTTACGAACGTGCAGCGTTCGGATCGCCAGATGGGTCCAGGATGGCGAGCCTTGCCATAAAACCTTCTCGTCCCGCGGAAGGTGGCCGGGAAGCCCCGGCACGCCTTCGAATTCGTATTCAGTTGTGTGTGTCACAGCAGGGGCTCCTGAATGTCAGGTGTGCGATACAGCGTGCCGGCACCGTAATACGCTGCGATTTTGTCTTCTTCGAGCAGCGTGACGCTGTCTGCGGTCTTCGTCGTTGGGACGCCCGCGAACTGTTTGGCCAGAAGCGAGTCGACATCAATCCGCTTGCGGTCCCCGCAGATCCTATCGACGAAGTTCATCGGGCACAGAACGCGCTTGCCGCCGGTGGTTTCAATTTCTAGGTAGCGGATCAGGTACTCCGAACGGTCAATCCAGACGTCCTTGACGGTCCCGGCCTGCTCGGTGTCAGCAGCATAGACTGGCAACCCGCGCGGGTCTGTGTCGTTACTGTCGATCGAGAACGATGTCGCCACCCGCATCGGCACGATGCGATTGTGACCCTCAAACGTGACATCGGCGATATCGGCTCGGACCGCATACGCACCAGGTCCGATTTCGGCTGACATCGCGTCGCCAGTGGGGACCAGTGGCGCGCCATACCAATTCTCGGTCTTGGTGCCACGCACAGGACGGTTGTCGTCGCGCGATGCGTCAGGGACCTGCACAGTGCGGCCGCTGGCGAGACGGAAGGTTTTGGGATCAGCGTGCAAAGCAGGATTGAAATCGCGCTGGACACCGGTCATGTCATCGACCAGCGGATAACCTTCACGGCGGTCTTCGCGCCGGATCCACAAGATCAGGCCTGCAAAGAACACCCAGAATGCGTAGAGCACGACTTGCGTCACATCGAGGTAGGTCGTGAGTGGAATGAATTTCATAGGTCACCTCCAGTGTTTTTCAAATCAGCCCGGCATTTCTGCCAAGCCCAGTTTCAAGTGTGGTTGCATCACGGTGGGACGCGCGCTGCGCACGAGCGGGCCGATCGCAACCAAGGCCATAAACAGCAGTACAACTTCGATTTGGTAGACGAACAGGTAGCCGGCAGCGGGACCTGAGAACGCTTCGCCGAGCGCGCCGTTTGAGGACAGATGCGAGACACTGTCACGGAACACGCCGCCAAGACCGACGGCCACACCGGCTGCTGTGGCGTTGACAGCCCCCCACAACCCGAGCGCCAGGCCGCTCTGTCCGTCTTGAGCTTGAGCCATGGCGGCCGTCAGCGTGCCGACAGCAAACAATCCGCCGCCAAATCCGAGACAGATAACGCCGCAACGGAACAGGTTGGGGCTGTCGAGCGGGCTCGACATGATGATCGCGGCGAGCGCGACGATGCCAGCCAATGCGCCATAGCCTGACAAGCGGCACGGATCCGAGCCTCTTTGAAGAGCGCGTGCTGTCAATCCGAAGCCCACAAGTGAGCCGACGGCCATCAACCCAGTGAGTGCGGTCGTGCTGCCGACGCTGAGCCGCAAGATCTCGCCGCCGTAGGGTTCCAAGAGAATGTCCTGCATGCTGAAGGCCGCTGTGCCCAGGCCCATTGCAACAAGCAAGCGGCCCGGCTGACTGCGCTCAAAGGCTTCACTCCAAGCCTGCCGGAACGACGGCCGCGGCTTGTCAGGCGCGGTGAGTTCTGGATTGCGAGGTTCTTGCTTCCACAGGGCAATAAGGTTGAGCGTGATGGTGACGACGGCTGTGCCTTGGACAACTTGAATGAGCTTGATGGCACTGAAATCAGCAAGGATCGCACCCAACAGGAAGGCGCTGATCAACATGCCAACGAGTAGCATGACGTAGAGCAAAGCGACGACGCGCGGGCGCACATGTTCGGGAGCGAGGTCGTTGGCGAGCGCCAAGCCGGCGGTTTGCGTGGTGTGAAGGCCCGCACCGACCAGCAGGAAGGCCAGAGCTGCACTGATGTAGCCAACCCAAGCCGGTCCGTGCGTGTCACCCGACAAAATGAGAAGTGCGAACGGCATGATGGCGAGTCCGCCCCACTGCAACATAGTGCCCATCCAGATGTAGGGCACACGGCGCCAGCCGAGGTACGACTTGTGCTGATCCGACTTGAAGCCGACCAGCACGCGCAGCGGCGCAAACAGCAATGGCAGGGCCACCATGATCGCCACCAACGAGGCCGGCATGGCGAGTTCGACGATCATCACGCGATTGAGGGTGCCGGTCATCAGCACCATGGCCATGCCGACGGAGACCTGGAACAAAGACAGGCGCAACAGTCGTCCCAGCGGCAGTTCCGGGGTTGCTGCGTCCGCAAACGGCAGCCACTCCGGCCCCAACTGGGCCCATTTGCGAACAAACCTGTCGCCGGCCTGCATCATGTGTGTTGCAGCTCCATCGCTTGGGACGTATAAAATCCGCTGTCGATACGCGCGGTGCGGTCCACACGCCACGCGCCCAGTGCCGGCTCTGCCGTGAGATGACGGCGCAGAGCACCGGCATCGACCGGCTCGATGGCCGGTGCACGGTCTTGCCTGGGGAAGAAGCGGCCGACCGCATGCATCATCGTCAGAGCCGGCGTCCGGGGAGCGAAGGTGAAGACCACGGAGCTCTCCGTATTGGCGGCAAGGCGGCTGAGCATGGCGACCATGTCGCCCTGCTCGTAGTGAATGAGGCTGTCCATGGCGACGGCATGGTCGAACCGGCCTAAGGTTGGGTCGAGCATGTCGCCGACGAGAAACGTGATCTTGCCGTGGGGTTTTGTTTCCTGGGCAAGAAGATCGTCGCTGCGCTCGCGCGCCAGATCGACCAGCGACTGCGCGATATCAATCGCGACGACGTCGGCACCTCGGCGCGCCGCTTCAACCGACAACGCGCCCGTCCCACAGCCAGCATCCAGCAGGCGCTTGCCGGTGAGATCTTGTGGCAGCCAATCCAACAGTGTTGAGCGCATGCGGTCGCGGCCGGCCCGCACTGTCGACCTGATACGGCTGACAGGCGCATCCGACGTGAGCCGCGACCAGGCTTCCGACGCGGTCCGGTCGAAGTAGGTGCGCAGTTCGCCGCGGCGTTGGCTGTAGGAGAGTGTGTGCATCAATCGTATCCCAAAAAGTCGAAAATATCGCGGTCCTTCATCGGCTTGGCGTCGAGGGGTTCAGTGCCAGCCCAGAGTTGAGCCGCGAGCTGCATATACTCATTCTGAACTTTCTCAAGCTCAGGCGTGGAGTCCATTTCGAACAGCGTTGACTTCTTCAACCGCGAGCGGCGGATGACGTCGAGATCGGGGAAGTGCGCCAGCCGCTTGAGACCGACTGCGTCGTTGAACCGGTCAATCTGATCGGTGGCCGCACTGCGGTTGGCGATGACGCCGCCAATGCGGACGCCATAGTTCTTGGATTTCGCCTGGATGGCTGCCGCGATGCGGTTCATCGCAAAGATGCTGTCGAAATCGTTGGCGCAGACGATGAGGCCGCGTTCGGCGTGTTGAAGGGGCGAGGCAAACCCGCCGCACACCACGTCACCGAGTACGTCAAAGATCACGACGTCGGTCTCTTCCAGCAAATGATGCTCTTTGAGGAGCTTGACGGTCTGGCCGACGACGTAACCGCCGCAGCCGGTGCCGGCAGGTGGGCCGCCAGCCTCCACGCACAGCACGCCGTTGTAGCCTTCGAAGACAAAGTCTTCGGGCTTGAGTTCTTCCGTGTGGAAGTCAACCTGTTCGAGCACGTCGATGACGGTTGGCTTCAACTCCTTGGTCAGCGTGAAGGTGGAGTCATGCTTGGGGTCGCAGCCGATCTGCAACACGCGCTTGCCGAGCTTGGAGAAGGCCACCGACAAGTTCGATGACGTTGTACTCTTGCCGATGCCGCCTTTGCCGTAGACGGCGAAGACCTTGGCGCTGCCAACGTCAATCTGTTCTTTCATTTGAACTTGAACGGAGCCTTCGCCGTTGCCCTTGCCGGTCGGTACCGGCGGCTTCAAATCGGGGCGGGTCTTCAGGGTGACAGTCATGCGGCGGCTCCTACTTCGATGCCTTCCAAGCGGTCCTCGAGATCCTCTCCGGCCCGGCGCAGGGCTTCGAGAACGGCGGGATCCGGCGTCCAATATTTGCGTTCGTAGGCTTCAATCAGCCGGTTGGCGACTTTCGCCGATGCCGTAGGATTAAGAGTGGCCAAGCGCTCGCGCATGGTCTCGTCGAGCACGTAGGTTTGCGTGATTTGCTGGTAGACCCAGGGCGCGACCTGTCCGGTTGTTGCCGACCAGCCAACCGTATTTCGGACGTGCTCTTCGATTTGGCGCACACCCTCGTAGCCGTGCTTGAGCATGCCCTCGTACCATTTGGGATTGAGCATGCGCGTCCGGGTCTCGATCGACACTTGCTCACCCAGCGTACGCACCACGCCTTCGCTGCGGGTCTGATCGCCAATGTAAACGGGTACGGCGGTGCCGCTGGCCCGCTTCACCGCCCGGGTGATGCCGCCGAGCGTGTCGAAGTACTGGTCGAGCGAGGTGACGCCGACTTCAACCGACTCGAGGTTTTGGTACGTCAGCTCAACGCGCGCCAGCATACCGTTGAGCAGACCGGTTTGCTGTACCGGTTCGCCGCCGCGGCCGTAGGCAAAGCACTTGCGCCGGGTATACGTCTCTGCAAGTTCATCCTCATCGTCCCAGCGGCCGTTTTCGACCAAGTGGTTGACGTTGGACCCATAGGCTCCGTCAGCATTCGAGAAGACGCGCAACGAGGCCGTTTCCAGATCACATCCATGCTCTGCTTGGTAATCGAGTGCATTCTTGCGGATGAAGTTCATCTCCAGCGGCTCGTCCGCGCTGGCGGCAAGGAATGCGGCTTCGGCGAGCAGTTTGGTCTGCAACGGCAGAAGATCGCGGAAGATGCCCGACAGCGTCATGATGACGTCGATGCGTGGCCGGCCGAGCACTGCGAGTGGGACCAGGGTCGCCCCCACCAACCGGCCGTAGCCGTCGAAGCGTGGCAGCGCGCCCATGAGTGCGAGCGCTTGGCCGATGGGGCCGCCTTCACTCTTGACGTTGTCTGCCCCCCACAGCACGACTGCGACTTTCTGCGGCATACGATTGCCGTCGGCCAGATGCCGTTGGATGATGCGGGTGGCCTGGCGCGCGCCATCAGCCATTGCAAAGGCGCTCGGGATGCGGAACGGGTCAAAGCCATGGAGATTGCGCCCCGTGGGCAGGACGGCGGGTGTGCGAAGAACATCGCCACCCTGAGCGGGAGCGATGAAGCGGCCATCAAGGGCCTTGAGAATGGCTTCGGCTTCATAGTCCTTGGACAGCAGGACATTAACGCCGGCAAGATCCCGAAGTGCGGACAGCGTCTTCTCGTTGCCCGTGCGTGCCGCATCAAGCTGGATGGCCTTTTCAGGTGTCGCGCCGAGTGCAAGGGCTTCGATCGCGGCGCGATCCGGCTGCAGCCCGTGTGAGGCGTCGGCAATGGCCATCAGCATGTCAACGCGTTCAGCCTGCGACAGCGGCTCGCCGACCACGTGCAGCCCATGCGGGATCAGCGTGTATTCAAGTTCGAGAACGGCGGTCCCGAGTGCCAGGATGTGGGCTTCGCAGGTGGCGTCCCAAACGGGTTCCGCGGTTGCAAGATCGACGCCCACGGCCTGAGTTTGGATCATGGGCGCGAGTTCGGCGCGCTCACCTACGGCATCCGGGCCGAGGTTCCGCCAGCGCTCAATGGACGTCTTGAGGTCGAGCAAGCCACGATAGAGGCCGGCATGCGCGATCGGCGGCGTCATGTAGCTGACCAGCGTCGCGGCAGACCGCCGCTTGGCGATGGTGCCTTCCGATGGATTGTTCGAGGCATAGAGGTAGATGTTGGGCAGGTCGCCGATCATACGGTCAGGCCAGGAGGCGCCCGACAGACCGATCTGCTTGCCCGGCATGAACTCAAGCGCGCCGTGCGTTCCAAAGTGCAAGACGGCGTTGGCGCCGAAATCTTCGCGCAGCCAGCGGTAGAATGCGGAGAATGCGTGAGTAGGAGCCCAGCCCTTTTCGAACAGAAGGCGCATGGGGTCGCCTTCGTAGCCGAATGCCGGCTGGATACCGACGAAAACGTTGCCGAAGCGTTCACCCAGGACGAAAATCGACGAGCCATCGCTCTGCTGGCGGCCAGGGGCAGGGCCCCACTGCTGCTCGATCTCATTCAACCAGCGCTCGCGGCGGACGTGGTCGTTGGTGGCGATGCGCGTGTGGACGTTGGCGGTGGCCCCGAACCGCGAGGCATTGCCGGTCACGATCTTTTCGCGCAATTCATCGACGCTGCTGGGGACGTCGACGGTGTACCCGGCCTTCTTCATGGCCGTGAGCGTATTCATCAGCGACTGAAAGACGGAGAGGTAGGCCGCAGTGCCGGTGTTGCCTGCGTTCGGCGGGAAGTTAAAAATAACCACGCCGATTTTGCGTTGCGCCCGCTCGGTGCGCCGCAGCGTCACGAGCTTTTCGACGCGCGCTGACAGCATTTCCGCGCGGTCGATGCAGACGTGCATGCTGCGGGCGGCATCGGCGCTGTGGAACGTGCAGCGGCGTTCACAGCCGGTGCACGCGCCGCCGCCCCCATCGACACGGCCGCCAAACACCGTTGGCCCGGTTGCGCCGTCCAGTTCGGGGATCGCCACCATGATGGTGCCTTCCACCGGCAGCAGGCCGCGGTGTGAAGCGCCCCACTCCTGGAGTGTCTGGAACTCGACCGGGTGGGCTGCGATGTACGGCACGTCCAGGCGCGTCAGAATTTCGGCAGCGGCTTTGGCGTCATTGTATGCGGGGCCGCCGACCAGAGAAAAGCCTGTCAAGGACACCAGCGCGTCGATGGCTGGTTGGCCGTTTTTGACGAAGTATTTTTCGATAGCAGGCCGGGCGTCGAGACCCGAGGCAAATGCCGGGATCACCTTAAAGCCGCGGGCTTCTAGAGTTGCGATCACGCCGTCGTAGTGAGCGGCATTTCCGGCGAGAAGATATGACCGCATGATGAGAAGGCCGACGGTTCCCGTCGAGCCATCCGCAGGCTCCGGCAACTGGTCGAGGTCTTCGCTCAGCCGGCCCGTCATGCGTGGGTGGTAGACGCCTACTTCCGGGTACTCCGCCGGAGCGTCGGCTATAACTTTGCCCCTCAACTGCCGGCGCGGGCCGTCGGCATACCGGTCGACGAGGTACCGCACCATGTTGACGACGTTGTCTTCAGACCCAGCCAGCCAGTACTGCATGGTGAGGAAGTAGGCGCGCACATCCTGAGCGGCACCTGGAATAAATCGTAGGATCTGCGGCAGACGGCGCAGCATCTTCATTTGCTTGGCGCCGGCCGCGCCTTTGGTATTGCCGCGTAGTTTCTTGAGCAGTGCGGTCGCGGCGTTTTCCGGGCCGCCCATCGCGTAGCTGCCGATGCGGGTCAGCTTGGTCACTTCGGGAGCGGACATGATGCCGATCATGGCATCACACGACTCGCGGCGTGCCTTCAGGGCCGGCAACACGGCTTCAATCTGGTCTTCCAAGAACAGCATGGACGCAATGACAATGTCGCCCGTGGCGATATCGGCGCGGCAGCGTTCGAGGGCCTCTGGATTGCTGCCCCAATCGGCCGCGGCATGGACGCTCATCGTTAAGCCCGGGTAATCCCACCGGAGACGCTGCTGGGCGCGCACGGTCGCACCCGTCAGGTGATCGTCCATGGTGACAATGACAACCCGGATGGGCGTCATTTCAACGGCTGAAATGGGCCTTTGCATCGTAGAGGGTCTCGATGGTTATGGTCGCGATTCCGTGTTCAGTTGCGTAGCGTTCCGTATTGCGACGGGCTTTGCCGCGCACGAAGAACGGGATTTTCGACAGTTCTTTTTCCGCGTCGGTGGTCCAGCCTTGCGAGGCCGGAGCAGACGGAGCGGTGATCGGTTCGGCGGCGGCTGGCACAACCGAAGCTGCGACCTCGGCCATCGCCGGTACTGGCTGGCGCTGCTTGGAACTGCCCAGATGTGAGGGTGCGGCAGAATCGTGGAATTCGAAATCGTCGCGGAACATCGCGAGCAGATGCTCTTCAAGCCCCATCATCAGCGGATGCACCCAGGTATCGAACAGTACATTGGCACCTTCGAAACCCATCTGCGGTGAGTAGCGCGCGGGGAAATCCTGAACGTGAACGGGCGCCGAGATGACCGCGCACGGCACGCCAAGACGCTTGGCGATATGGCGCTCCATCTGCGTGCCGAGCACGAGTTCGGGTTGCAACTCCTGAACTTTAGCTTCGACTTCGAGATAATCGTCGGTGATCGTCGCTTCGACACCGTATTCGGCAGCGGCTTCGCGCACGTCGCGGGCGAATTCGCGGCTGTAGGTGCCGAGCCCAACAACCTTGAAACCCAGTTCGTGAGTGGCGACGCGGGCGGCCGCAATCGCGTGCGTTGCGTCGCCGAAGATGAACACCCGCTTGCCGGTCAAGTAAGTTGAATCCACCGAGCGCGAATACCACGGCAGGCGCGAGCGTTCGCTGTCGAGCATGTGAGACGCGTCGACGCCCGCGAGTTGGGCAACGCTTTCGATGAACGCCCGTGTCGCCGTCACGCCAATCGGCACGGGCTTAGCCATCGGCTGGCCGAAGGTGCGCTGCAGCCATTGGGCCGCGACGCCTGCAATTTCGGGATAGAGCACGACGTTAAAATCGGCTTCGCCAAGGCGGGCAAGGTCGGACGGGCGGGCCCCCATAGGAGCGGTGACATTGACGTCAACGCCGAGTTCGCCAAGCAGCTTGGTGATCTCGTGGACGTCGTCGCGATGGCGGAAGCCGAGGGCGGTCGGGCCCAAGATGTTGCAGCTTGGGCGGCGACCGGTCTCGCGTGGTGCGCGCTTGGTGCCGGGAGCCGGCGCGTGCGGTCCGGCGAAGGCGCGCACAATTTGATAGAAAGTCTCGGCGGCGCCCCAGTTTTCTTTCTTTTGATAGGATGGCAGCTCAAGGGGAATGACAGGGATGGGTAGCGCGAGGGCCTTTGCCAACCCGCCGGGATCATCTTGGATCAGTTCGGCCGTGCACGACGCGCCGACGATCATGGCCTCTGGGCGGAAGCGCTCATACGCGTCACGTGCTGCAGTTTTAAAAAGTTCGGCCGTGTCAGCGCCGAGATCGCGGGCTTGGAATGTTGTGTAGGTGACGGGCGGGCGCTTAGACCGCCGCTCGATCATCGTGAACAGCAGATCGGCATACGTGTCGCCTTGGGGCGCATGCAGAACATAATGCAAGCCTTCCATCGCGGTCGCAATGCGCATCGCACCGACGTGCGGCGGGCCTTCATATGTCCAAACCGTCAACTGCATTGTCTCAAACCTCCAACCGCATGCGGCGAACGAGCGGGCGGGCAAACAATTCGGCCAAGTCTCCAGCCTGCTCGTAGCCCTGCACGGGTGTGAACAAGAGCTCGATCGACCACTTTGTCGTGAAGCCTTCCGCTTCCAGCGGATTGGCGAGACCGAGGCCGCAGACAACGAGATCGGGCTTGGCGGCGCGGCAGCGATCAAGCTGCTGATCGACGTCCTGGCCTTCGCTGATGAGTGTCGTTTCCGGCAAGCGGTCGAGTTCAATGCCGACGTGCTGCTTGTTGAGGTAGGGCGTGCCGACTTCAATTGGGTCCATGCCGAGTTCGGTGGCCAGAAAGCGCGCGAGTGGCACTTCAAGCTGGCTGTCGGGGAAGAAGAAAATGCGCTTGCCGGTGAGTTGCGGGCGAAGCTTGCTGAGAGCGGTCTCGGCGCGGGCCTCTGCCGGAGCGACAACCGCACGGACATGATCGGCACTGATCCCGAAGGCTTTGGCCGCGGCCTGGAACCAACCTGTGGTTCCCTGGGCGCCAAGGGGGAACGGAGCCGGCAACCGCGTAGCGCCGGCGTCTTCGAGGAAGCGCGCCGTCTCTGTCAGGAATGGCTGGGCCAAAAGGAACGATGTGTTGGGACCTACGGGCGGCAAGTCGCTAGCCCGGCGCGGCGGCAGGAAATGGACCGGCCCAATGCCGATTTCCTGGAACAGCCGCTTGAACTGATCTTCGACAACGTCCGACAACGCGCCAACAACGAGCAGCGATTGCGGGGCGTCTGATGCTGTGCGCGGCAATTCAGGAACGAGCGAAGCAAGGCACGCATCTTCGCCTTGCGTAAACGTGGTTTCGATGCCGCTGCCCGAGTAGTTGAGAATGCGGACCATCGGCGAATGCTCACGCGACAAGCGCGATGCAGCCAACGAGAGATCGAGCTTGATGACTTCGGACGGGCACGAGCCGACGAGGAACAGCATCCGGATATCGGGACGGCGGTCGAGCAATTGCTTCACAACGCGGTCGAGTTCGTCGTTGGCGTCCGCCAGACCGGCCAGATCGCGTTCGTCGATGATGGCGGTGGCAAAGCGCGGCTCGGCGAAGATCATCACGCCAGCTGCCGATTGAATTAGATGCGCGCAGGTGCGCGAGCCCACAACGAGGAAAAACGCGTCTTGAATTTTCCGGTGCAACCAGATGATCCCGGTCAATCCACAGAAAACTTCCCGCTGTCCGCGCTGGCGCAACACGGGGCGGTCACTGCAGCCGTCAAGGGTTTTGGTTGCCGGAACATGCACGGTCATGAGCGCGCTCCCGCCATGCCGGACGAGTCCAGAGTGTCTTGTGGTTTCTGCAGGCGGGCGGCGCGCAGCTTCAAGATAAACTGGACGGCATTAATGACGTAGGCGGCGTAAGCGGCGAGTGCTAGCGTCATCAAAGCATGGGTGCCGAGATATCCGCCGAACAGCGCCACAAGGTAGGCCGTGTGCAGTGCCAGCACGAGCATGCTGAACACGTCTTCCCAGAAGAATGCGCGCGCGAAGAGATATTTTCCGAAAACTTCCTTCTCCCAGATCGAGCCGGTGATCATGATCGTGTAGAGCACGATAGTCTTGATCACGATCGAGAGGGTCGCGGCGGCCTCGCCTTCGCCTGTCTGCAGAAAACGCAAGACAAGCCAGAGGCTTACGAGGAAGACGACGAATTGAAATGGGGCGAGAAGTCCCTGCACGAGCGTCCACTTAGAGGCGTCGCGCCGGCGGCGCTCGTCCGGCGTGTAAAGTGGCTGGCTTTGAGTGTTAATCGGCCGGCGATTTGACATCGCGCTCGTCCTCCCCGGTGTGCTCCCGCGACGCTTTGCGGCGGGCTCACAAGACGGAGACTAAGACGTCATCCTGGAGTATGTCAACCTGAATAGACGTAAATTGTGCTTTACAAAATTTGTGATCGGGGTTCTATAAGCTCACCGAGATGGCGGGCAACCGAACGCCAACCTCAGACTGCCGTTTTAGGCGCTGCATCGGGCACCCAAGCCCACTCGAAGTCGAGAGCGCTTTGCCGGCAGTGTCCAAAGCCCGAAGGTTGGTTTTCGCGTCTGGCGGAGACAAGTGCCGGCAGGGGAGTGTCTCTCATGAGCAGCTCAAGACCGCTTGCAGATGCGATGTCCCAGTCCGGGGGCTCGGATCAGGCAGTTGCTGATGGGGAGGCGGGATATGGGGCACGTGGTGCCGCCCGCAGACTGGCCAAGCGGCAGGCTGGCGAACTGGCCTTGCGACGCACGATAGAGAGTGAAGTCATCCCGAGGTTGATGCTGGCGCACCGGGCAGGTCCGATGCGCTTTAAGACCAGTCCGCCCGTTCACGCTGAGCCAGACGTCGCAGACGTTGCCGAATTTACGCGGTTGATCCTTGCACATGGTGAGCCGTCGGTGGCTGCAGAGTACATTGAGGTACTGCGCAAACAAGATGTTTCAGTCGAGTCGATCTTTCTCGATCTGCTGGCGCCGTCCGCGCGCCTCCTCGGTGAGATGTGGATCGAAGATACCTGCGATTTCTCCGATGTGACCGTCGGTTTGGCACAGCTGCGTCAATTGCTCCATAAGTACAGCCCGGAATTCGAAGACGAAGCAGAGAACCAAGTCATCGGATTGCGCGCGCTGCTGGCGCCAGCGCCTGGCGATCAGCACAGCTTCGGCATTGGTATGGTCGAGAAATTTTTCCAGCGCGCTGGTTGGTCCGTTCAATCCTTTATGTCCATTGAGGCCACGAAGCTCAGAGTCCTCGTCCACAAACGACACTTTGACGTTATCGGCCTGTCCTTAAGCTGCGAAGGGATGCTCCCGGGATTGGCATCCACGATAGAAGACATACGTAAAGCCTCGAAGAATCGCGACGTGTGCATCCTGGTCGGTGGACCAGTTTTCCTAAGCCAACCGGACCTCGTGTCCCGGGTTGGTGCTGATGCGACAGCAGTTGATGGCCGTCAAGCCGTCCGCCAAGTGGCATATGCGCGTGCTGCGAAAACGTTGCGAGCGCATAACTGAACTATTGATGCTGCGAAGCGCAGCGGAAAAACCCAGACCCCAATATGGACTTACAGGTTGTTCAGAAATCCGTGGACCAATTCCGCGCCCCAAAGAAACTCTTAGGCGACCTCAGAACTGAGGCGGCCGCGACCTTGATTGCGGCCGCGGCAGACGTCGCCTTGATCCTCGACGCGAAAGGTATTGTTCGCGACGTTGCGCTTGGCAATGACGAACTCGGCAAAGAGAACTTCGATAAGTGGATCGGGCAGCCTTGGGTTGAGACAGTCACCATCGAAAGCCGGCCGAAGATCGAGAGTTTGCTGCGCGATGCGAGCGCAGCGGTTCAACCCCGCTGGCGGCAGGTCAATCATCCGTCCGAAACCGGGATGGATGTGCCGATCCGGTACTCCGCAGTGATGATAGGCGACAGCGGCCGCATCGTCGCCGTTGGCCGCGATCTGCGGGCCTTATCACAGCTCCAACAGCGGCTTGTCGAAGCCCAGCAGTCGATGGAGCGCGATTATCAGCGGCTGCGGCACGCGGAAACGCGCTACCGACTGCTATTCCAGATTGCCTCTGAGCCTGTGATGGTAGTTGATGCGGCGACGCTGAAAGTCGTCGATGTCAATCCCGCGGCCGGTGAAATTCTCGGCAAGGCCGCAAAACGGCTAACGGGCCGGTCTTTTGTCGAATTGTTTGAAGGCAAGGGCGCCAAAGCGCTGGCTGACAGTCTGGCGGCGGCGCGGTTGTCGGGTAACTCTGAAGAAGTTGTCGCGCGGCTGACAGAAAGCGGGGATGATTTTAGAATCTCCGCGTCCGTGTTCCGCCAGGATTCGACGGCGCACTTCCTCGTGCGGCTCGCGCCCAAGTCAGGACCTGCCTCGACTGAGCTCGTCGCCCGCACGAAATCGCGGATGTTCGAAGTTGTCGAAAGTATGCCGGATGGCTTCGTCGTCACCGATCCTAACCGCCGAATTCTGGCGGCCAATCAGGCGTTCGTTGAGTTGACTCAGACCGCGTCTGAGGAGCAGCTGAAGGGCGAAAATATCGACCGATGGCTGGGCCGTCATGCTGTCGATGTCAATGTTCTAATGACGAACTTGCGCGAGCACGGGTCGCTCAAAAACTTCGCAACCGTGGTGCGCAGCGAGTTTGGCGCCAGCGAAGATGTCGAGATTTCAGCAGTTTCCGTCACCAGCGGCGAACAGCCGTGTATTGGCATCACCGTGAGGAGTGTTGGGCGGCGGCCCGATTCCATCATCAATGGTCAGCGCGCACTGCCGCGCTCGGTTGAGCAATTGACCGAACTTGTCGGCCGCGTGTCGCTGAAGGATCTCGTGCGGGAATCGACCGACCTGATTGAGCGGCTGTGCATCGAAGCCGCACTTGAACTGACCGGCGACAACCGGGCATCGGCAGCGGAAATGCTCGGTCTCAGCCGCCAAGGTTTGTATTCGAAATTGCGCCGGTACGGTCTGGGCGATCTCGACAGCGATTGAGCGCACACTGCGCTAGAAACAGGTGTGCAATCAAAAGTGACAGAAATTACTGTAAACTCTGATTGACACCTTTTTGCGCGAGCGATACGCTCGCGCCATGACCCAAACGGCCATCACCTCTGCGTCGCGTCCGGATCCTTCAGCGGTCTTAGAATTGCTGAAGCCGATCACGTGGTTCGCGCCCATGTGGGCGTTCGGCTGCGGTGTCGTCTCGTCTGGGGTTTCACTGAGCGATGCAAGCTGGGCAATGGTGGCTGCTGGCATCCTGCTCGCGGGGCCGCTCGTGTGCGGCACCAGCCAGGCCGCCAACGACTGGTACGATCGCCACGTCGATGCCATCAACGAACCGAACCGGCCAATCCCCTCTGGACGCATCCCCGGTCAATGGGGTCTCTACATCGCAATCGTGTGGACGGTGCTGTCGCTCCTCGTCTCGACGGCGCTTGGTCCGTGGGGCTTTGCTGCTGCATCGGTCGGCTTGGCGCTCGCCTGGGCTTATAGCGCGCCGCCGCTTCGGCTGAAGTTGAACGGCTGGTGGGGCAATGCGGCGTGCGGCGCCTGCTATGAAGGCTTGCCGTGGTTCACGGGTGCACTCGTGATGTCGGGAACGCTTCCCAATGCACAAATCCTGACGCTCGCAGCGCTCTACTCGATCGGCGCACACGGCATCATGACACTGAACGACTTCAAGGCGGTCGAGGGCGATCGCCAGATGGGTATCCGCTCACTGCCGGTCCAGCTTGGCGTCGAGCGCGCGGGCCGCGTGGCGTGCATCATGATGGCGGTTCCGCAGTTCGTTGTCATGGTGATGCTGGCGTCTTGGGGACATATGTTTGCAGCGTTGACCATTGCCGCGCTGATCATGGCGCAATTGGCGCTGATGGTCCGGTTGCTGTCCGACCCGCGCAAATTTGCACCCTGGTACAATGGCACGGGCGTCTTGCTATTTGTTATCGGCATGTTGGTCAGCGCCTTTGCCGTCCGGCCAGTTCTTGAGGTCTTGGCATGACCCAAAAGCCGCTCAGCTGGTTTGGCATTTTCCGCATGGGGCTGGTGCAGACGGCGCTCGGTGCGGTGGTCGTATTGACCACGTCCACCATGAACCGGGTGATGGTCGTAGAGATGGCGTTGCCGGCTATGCTGCCCGGTATCCTCGTTGCACTCCATTACGCGCTGCAAGTCTTGCGGCCGCGCTGGGGTTATGGCTCGGACGTCAGCGGCCGGCGCACTCCTTGGATCATCGGCGGGATTGCCACGCTCGCTGTGGGCGGCATCGGCGCCGCTGTCGCGACGGCCTTGATGGGTACCAATTTGGCAGCTGGCGTGCTGCTGGGAATTGCTGCGTTCACGCTGATCGGCATCGGTGTCGGCGCCGCAGGCACTAACCTTTTGGCGCTCCTGGCCACGCGGGTCGCGCCGGAACGGAGGCCTGCGGCAGCCACGATTGTTTGGCTCATGATGATCGCAGGCTTTGTCGTGACCACCATCATCGTCGGCAACTTGCTTGATCCCTTTACTCCCATGCGTCTTGTCGCTGTGACGTCGGCGGTTTCAGTGGTCGCATTTTTTATGGCGCTGGCCGGAATTTGGAACATCGAAGGGCCTGCTACGTCCGTCGCGGCGCCAGCCGCCGCAATCGCACCGGCGGCACCAGGCAAACGGTCTAGTTTTGCTCAGGCGCTTGGCCAAGTCTGGGACGAACCGCAAGCCCGCCGCTTTACGATTTTCGTGTTTCTGTCGATGCTCGCCTACAGCATGCAGGATCTGATCCTTGAGCCGTTTGCCGGCATCGTGTTCGGCATGACGCCGGGGGAATCGACGAAACTTGCTGGCGTGCAGCACGGTGGTGTGTTTGCCGGAATGATCTTGGTCGCCGTCGCCAGCAGTAGCGGGCTCGGCTTTGGCTCACTCAAAAGCTGGGTCATTGGCGGATGCGTCGCATCGGCCGTTGCGCTGTCTGGCCTCGTGATGGCCGGACTGCAGGGGCCGGACTGGCCTCTGAAAGCCAGCGTGTTTGCGCTGGGCCTCGCCAACGGGGCGTTCGCCGTGGCGGCCATAGGCACGATGATGGAATTGGCAGCTTCCGGCCGCAAGTCGCGCGAGGGCGTGCGGATGGGCATGTGGGGTGCGGCCCAAGCCATCGCCTTCGGGCTCGGCGGGTTCCTTGGCGCGGCCGCCGTCGATGTCATGCGCTACTCCGGTCTCGACCCGGTCGCCGCCTACACCACTGTGTTTGCCGCTGAAGCGATGCTGTTCATGGCCGCTGCCATGCTCGCGGCGCGTGCCATCGCGCCTGCTGACATCACCACGACTGATCTTCGTCCTCAACAAAGCGTTGGAGCAGGGTAGCCATAATGTCCAAGCTCGAAACATTCGATGTTGTTGTTATTGGCGGCGGGCCTGCGGGCGCCACCGCCGCCAACGATCTGGCACTCCGCGGCCGCAGCGTTCTGCTGCTCGACCGGGCAGGGCGCATCAAACCATGCGGCGGGGCTATTCCTCCGCGCGCGATCCGCGATTTCGATATTCCCGAGACCATGATTGTCGCCAAGATCAATGCTGCCCGCATGTTCTCGCCCACATCGCGCGTTGTCGATATGCCGATCGACGGCGGCTATGTCGGCATGGTGGACCGCGATGTGTTTGATGAGTGGTTGCGCGCGCGCGCACAAACGTCGGGTGCCGAGCGCCGCAGTGGACTGTTTGAAACGATCACGCGCGATACCGACGGGACAGCGATCGTCAACTATATGCCCAAAACACGTGGCGATGGAGCGGCGGCGACCGTGTCAGTGCGAGCCCGCAGCGTGATCGGTGCCGATGGCGCATTGTCCGCTGTGGCACGCCAAACTGTGCGTGGCTCGGAGCGGATGCCGTATGTCTTTGCCTATCACGAAATCATCAAGTCGCCGCAAGGCGGCAAGGCCGAGTTCGATGCCAAGCGCTGCGACATCTATTATCAAGGCCAGCTGTCACCGGATTTTTACGCATGGGTCTTTCCGCACGGCGACACGACGAGTGTCGGTGTCGGTAGTGCCAACAAGGGATTTTCGCTCAAAGGAGCAGTCGGCGAGTTGCGCAGTGCAGCTGGGCTTGAAGGCAGCGAAACAGTGCGCCGCGAAGGCGCGCCCATACCACTGCGTCCTTTGAAGAAGTGGGACAACAATCGTGACGTGGTGCTGGCGGGCGATGCGGCAGGTGTTGTTGCACCAGCGTCCGGCGAAGGCATTTATTATGCAATGTACGGCGGGCGGCTTGCGGCCGACGCCGTCGAAGCCTTCCTGGTCACCGGTAAAGCGCGCGAACTGGCCCAGGCCCGCAAAACATTCATGAAAGCCCACGGCCGCGTGTTCATGGTCCTCGGCATCATGCAGTACTTTTGGTACAGCAGCGACAAGCGCCGCGAGCGGTTCGTGAGTATGTGCGAAGACAAAGATGTGCAGCGCTTGACGTGGCAGTCCTACATGAACAAGGAACTGGTGCGCGCCGATCCGCTGGCCCACATCAAGATCTTCTTCAAGGACATGGCGCATCTGCTTGGGCTTGTCGCGCCCGCACCAGAGACGCATGAACCACGCGATCCCAACCCACGGCCGACGTAGGACCCGTCAAGACAAAGCCGTCACGGCAGGAGGCCAGCTGCGTGCACGAACTGTTTGCTTCGGGCCGCGCTGCCGACATCATCATCGCGCTGCTCTTTGCCGAAGCGCTGGTGCTGTGGCTGGTTCACAAGCGGACCGGGCAGGGTCTCTCCGCGCCGATGATCCTCAGCAATCTGGCTGCTGGGTTGTGCCTGGTTCTCGCTCTTCGCGGCGCGCTGACGGGCGCGCATTGGTCTTGGATCTCCGCCTGCCTGCTGGCCGGGCTCGCTGCGCACGCCGCGGATCTGTATGTGCGATGGCGCCATTGATCACACCAGTAAGTGGCCGAGTGGGTCGAACCCAACAGCCGCCCGCGTCGGTGCGCCGCAGCCTCTGGACCCGTTGACGATTTGTTGACGTCATAAGTCAACGGTCTCACCAACCGGCGCGCTCAAGCAACATGGGCATCAATCGCCAGCGGGTCCATCTTCCCGGTGCTTCCGGTGCCGTCTTGTGATCGATGTGTCCGAATCTCGGAACACAGCCGGGCGCGCGGATCCCTCCTGTTTGGTTTCATGTCACGAAAAATGACTGGGGCCTGCGTATCGGCCACCGGCCCGGGCGTCGATTCTGACACATGGCGGCCGACCGGTCTTCGCATGCACGTTTGGGTTCGAATAGCGTCCAATCGTTCTTGGCGGAGACCTTGTGACCCTTCGGGCTATCATTATCAGAGCCGATGGAGCCCTCGCCGACACCGGAGAGGTGGTACGAAGTGTGCTGAACTGCGTCGTCCCGGAAGCCGGGTTCACGTGGCACTGCAATCGCGCCCAGTTCGAAGCTTTGGGCTTCCGGGCGTTGGAGCGCGCCAATGTTGCGCGTCTCGTCCGCAAGCTGCTCGAGAGCCAGCGTCAGCCGCATGATATCGAGACATTGATTGATGTGATGCACCGGCGCATCGCGACGCTATTCGCGGAGCGGTTGTCGGCGGGTGAAGTCGAGCTGCGGCCAGGCATCCGCGATCTCGTGGCGGCCGCTCACGCCCAGGGCGTCCAGATCGGAATCGTTTCGACTCTTAAGTCCGGTCAAGTAACCGCTTTGCTCCGGTCACTATTCGGAGACCAGAATACAGTGATGTTCGGTGCCGTCGCGTGCGCCGAACCGGGTGTCACGCTGGTGCCCGTTGCGAGCGCTTATGAAGCCGTTTTATCAAATCTCAACGTGGCCGCTGACGATGCGCTGGCGATTGAGGCCACCGGCTTGGGCCTGGCGAGCGCTGGGGCTGCGGGGGTCAAGACACTTGTGACTTGCGGGTCAGCCTTTTTTGGCGACAATTTGGATGCGGCGGCTTGTGTAGCGGACGATGTCCTGTCGCTCATTGCCGAAAGCGACTACAAACCCGTGCCGCCATTATCAGCCGACCAGCGGCTCGCGCTGTTGAATGCACTTGAGCGCTTGCATGCGGGTCAACTGAATGTGTCCAGCGATGTCGAAAGGAGTGCCATCATGAAGGTCAGCGATATTCTCGACACCAAGGGTGCGTCTGTAAAGACCATCCGGTCCGACGCCACCATACTTGAATTTGCTCAACGGCTCCGCGCTGAGAAAATGGGCGTCATGGTGGTGATGGGTGCCAACGGCGCGCTCGATGGCATCCTCTCGGAGCGCGATTTGGCTTACGGACTCGCGGAGCACGGTGCCGCGGTCGCCGGCCTGACCGTCGGCCAGTTGATGACGCGCGCGGTGATCACGTGCAGTCCTAGTGACACCGTCTCTAGTATCTCCCGGGTCATGACGCAGCGGCGAATCCGCCACTTGCCGGTCGTGGATGCTGGAGCATTGGTCGGTCTGGTCAGTATTGGCGATGCCTTGAAGTACCGGATTGAGGAAATACAACTCGAGACCAGCCTTCTGCGCGATTACGCCATCGCGCGGCGCTGATCGTTCTGTAGTGCTGGCTGTCAAGATGCGAGTGGTTAAAGACCACCGCAGCTGAGCAAATTCCTGCGGCGCGGCGATGCGTTGGGCCTTTGCGTTCCCAACTGGCCGGACTAATGTGGCGGCCTGAAGCGATTTCGCTCTGACCAAAAAGGACTGGCCGTCGATGGCGTTGCACTTTCCCTTCTCAGCCATTGTCGGTCAGGATGACATGAAATTGGCGCTGCTGATCGCAGCGGTCGATGCGACTGTCGGCGGCGTTCTGGTGTTCGGCGATCGCGGCACGGGCAAGTCGACGGCGGTTCGCGCGCTGGCCAGTCTGTTGCCGCCGATGCAAGCCATCGCCGGGTGCCGGTATCATAGCGACCCGGTCGTGGGGTGTGCGGTCCCCGATTGCTGCGGAGCGAAACCTGGGTCGGCCGCTCAAGAGTCAATCACTGTGGCCGTCCCCGTCGTAGATCTGCCGCTCGGCGCAACGGAAGACAGGGTCGTCGGCGCTCTCGACTTGGAGCGGGCGCTGACCCAAGGCGAAAAAGCCTTCGAACCAGGGCTTCTGGCGCGCGCGCATCGCGGGTTCCTCTACATCGATGAAGTGAACTTGCTTGAAGATCACTTGGTCGATCTGCTGCTCGATGTGGCCGCATCCGGCGAAAATGTCGTTGAGCGCGAAGGCTTGAGTGTCCGCCATCCCGCGCGGTTTGTATTAATCGGCAGCGGCAACCCGGAAGAAGGGGAACTGCGCCCGCAGTTGCTGGACCGGTTCGGTCTCTCCGTTGAGGTCAAAACTCCCGAAGATTTGAAGACGCGCGTCGAGGTGGTCCGCCGCCGCGACGCTTTTGAGCGCGACGCCACCGCCTTCACCAAGCGTTGGCATCTGGGAGACAGCGAAATCCGTGACCGGATCAGCGGTGCACGGTCCGCGGTGGCGACGATCCGGACTGCGGATGTGATGCTGGAGCGCGCCTCCAGTTTGTGCATGATGCTGGGAACGGATGGCTTGCGTGGCGAGCTGACGTTGCTGCGTGCGGCACGCGCGCTCGCAGCCCTCGAAGGGGCCCGCGAAGTGGGTGATCAGCACTTGCGGCGTGTCGCGCCGATGGCACTGCGTCACCGGTTGCGCCGCAATCCCCTCGATGACGCTGGATCGACGGTGCGGGTGGAGCGCGCACTATCTGAATTCTTCGACGGGGCGGCGGAGCGCCGCGTGGGATGACGCAAGACGCCGCGCAGGGCCAGGCGGTTTGGAGCCAAGCTCTCCTCGCGGCGGCGCTATTTTCCATTGATCCGCATGGATGTGGTGGTGTCGCCGTTCGCGCGCGCTCGGGTCCGGTTCGCGACGCGTGGCTATCGATCGTTCGTGGATTGCTTCCCAACGGTTCTCCCGTGCAGAAACTTCCGCTCAATGTGGGCGACGACCGGCTGTTGGGCGGGCTCGATTTGGCGGCAACTTTGAAACGGGGCCGCCCCGTATCCGAACGCGGCTTGCTCGTCGCAGCGGACCAAGGCGTCGTGATTTTGCCGAGTGCCGAACGCTTGGACCCGGCCATCTCTGCGCGTGTCGGCGCTGTCATGGACCAGGGTGCTGTCTTGCTTGAGAGAGATGGATTTGCGGACCGGTCGGCGGCCCGGTTCGGTGTCATCGCGCTGGATGAAGGCTGTGATCAAGACGAACAGGCCCCAGCTTCGCTACTGGATCGCCTCGCGTTCCGGATTGATTTGGAAGCGGTCGCTCTGGCCGATGTCGGCGTGATCAGCGAGTTCGGCGATCGCGTCATAGCGGCCAGGTCTCGACTGGGCACCATCACTGTGCCGGACGACATGATCAATGCCTTGGCTGGAACGGCGTACAATCTGGGCATTGCTTCGGCGCGCGCGACGCTATTGGCGTTGCGGGTCGCAAGGGCCTCGGCCGCGTTTGACGGTCGCGAAGTAGTTGCGCAGGAAGATGCCGAGCGAGCCGCGCAGTTGGTTCTGGCACCCCGCGCCACACGCTTGCCGGCGCCCGAGGATCAGGTGCCCGAGGCCGCGCCGCCTGAGCCGGAACCGCCATCGCCGCAAGCTGACAACGACACTGAAACCGATCTAGATGGGCCCCTGGAGGATGCCATTCTGGCGGCGGCCGCCGCTGCCATCCCGGCCGAACTCCTGGAGCTGCTGCAGGCCGGGATTGCATCGAAATCGCGTGGCGGGTCCGCGGGCCGTGCAGGCGCTCAGAAAAAGTCGCCATTGCGTGGGCGGCCAGCGGGAGTGCGCCGGGGCGACCCGCGCGCGGGAAAGCGTCTCAACGTGGTGGAGACATTGCGCGCGGCCGCGCCCTGGCAAGTGATCCGCCGCAGGGAGGGCCGGACGCCGGGACAGGGTCCCCGCGTTCAGGTGCGTCGCGACGATTTCCGGATCACGCGCTTCAAGACCCGCACAGAGACAACCGCGATTTTTGCGGTCGACGCTTCGGGATCGGCCGCGCTGCACCGGTTGGCGGAAGCCAAGGGCGCGATCGAATTGTTGCTGGCGGATTGCTATGTGCGGCGCGACAGCGTGGCATTGATTTCGTTTCGCGGCAAAAGTGCTGAACTTCTGCTGCCGCCCACGCGCTCTCTGGTACGAGCCAAGCGCTCGCTGGCCGGACTGCCGGGTGGAGGTGGAACACCGCTGGCCGCTGGCGTTGATGCCGCCGCCGCACTGGCCGATGCCGTGCGCCGGAAAGGGCAAACGCCCAGTGTTATCTTTCTCACCGACGGCAAAGCGAATGTCGCCCGAGACGGCACCGGTGGGCGTGGCCGCGCGGAAGAAGAAGCACTCAGCGCGGCCGCCAACCTTCGGGCGCTAAACGTGAAAGCGATGGTGATTGATACATCGCCGCATGCCCAGCCGCAGGCCGAGCGATTGGCCCGTGCGATGGCGGCGGTTTATCTGCCGCTGCCGCATGCCAATGCTCAGGTGGTTTCGAAAGCGGTTCAGACTGTGATGGCCAGCGAAACGTAGCTCGCAAGGGCGATGGACGTCAGCCCTCCTTCAACACTTGTTCGCGCGCGTTTTCCACCCCAAAGTCCTGGCCATTCCAATGTCCCGTCATGCCATAGGGCACAAAGCGCGTGAACATGTCCTCGGAGAAATAGCCTTCGCTGCGGGCGGCGCGGATCGCGTTCAGATGTGCACCCGAGCGCGCATAGCGGTCCATCGCCGCCTGATCTTCCCAGATCGTAAACGTCGCTTGCCGGAACACAGGCGCTTCGCCGAGGCCGATCGATAAGATGCATCCGCCCGCCGCTTTCAAAGAGGCTTCCGATGGGGCTGAGTGCCGCCAGAACCGCCACGCTTTTGACGGACGGATCGATGCGCGCGTCAGCGACGCTATCGGACCGGCACCGGGCGCCTCGGCAGAAATACTGAACGGCGTGACCCCCGACCAGCTGCCACGGCTGGAATAGGCGCGCAGCTTTGTTTGAAAAACCTTGCGGCCGTTGGTGCGGAAGGTGCGCAGCATTCTGGACGTCTCAACAAAGTGGTCCGCCGCAGCCTCGTCGATGAACACGCAAAACAGTCCCTGATAGCCCAGTCCCGGTACAATCTGGAAGCCACCGTTCTGACCGCTGCCGAGCGACTTGAAAAACGTCAGGCCCGGAATATTGCGCATGGCGAGCCATCGGCCGAACGCGAGTTGAGCCAAGCCCTTGCCGCGCTGGCCTTCCTTCCACTCGACAATGGTCAGCACGGCGACGTCGCCTGGCATTGGGGTCCGTCTCCTTCCTATTTGCGTACCGGATGCTCCACCGCGGCCACAACGTATCGCAGTCAACGGCCTGCGGCGATGGCACGAAAAAAATGGCCGCCGGGTTCATTTGCATGAACCGGGCGGCCAGTCAGGGGAGGACAGTAAGAATCGATCGTAGAGTGAGTGCCGTGTTGAGAAAGAGGCCAGGGAGGCATCGCGAGCCCATGTGACAGGGCTCGCGACTGATTAAGGCGCTGGTGCTGGAACTGGTGCCGGAGCCGGTACCACCACGGGGGGTGCGACTGGCGGAACGACAGGAACTCCTGCAGGCGGTGCAACTGCGGCCGGATCAATCACGGCCGGCGGTGGCAGTGGCGGAGCCAAGCCATGCTTGATGCCCCACTGGAACCAATCATCGACGACGGTGCCGGTCAGCAGGATGCCGATGCCGCCTGTCAGCGGGCACAGGACTGCAAACCACCACGCCCAGCGATGGACCGATTCCATTGTGGCGTTGAAGCCCATGGTCCAGCGCCAGAACAGGGCGGCTCGTTCCGAAGCCGTTCCACGATCGACGATCTGCTCAATCTCGCGTTCGCCGCCGTAACGGCTCACCGCAAGAATGGTCGCGCCGTGAATGGCAAACAGCAGTGCCGAGCCATACAGGAACACGATCGAGAGCATGTGGAATGGATTGTAGAACAAGTTCCCGTATTTGATGGAGAACGCGTTCGTCCAGTCTAAGTGCGAGAAGATGCCAAATGGAACCGACTCGCTCCACGAACCCATCATCACCGGGCGGATGAGGCCCAACACGAGGAAGAGCCAGATCGCGGCCGCAAACCCCCACGCGACGTGAGTGCCCATGCCGAGGCGGCGTGCGTTTTGGTAGACCTTG
>JANOFU010000006.1:0-22449 GCA_031413815.1 Hyphomicrobium sp.
CAACCGGAGGGTTGCACTCCGGCCTCTTGACGCGCGCCCCTTAGCCCCGGCGGGTCCTGCATTCCGGCAGGTGGTGCGCGCGCCGCGGAAGGGTTGGCTGCGTCAGCCGAGAAAGTCCTTCCGATCCCGCTCCCGCATCGCATCAACACGACGCCTCGCGAAGACGCCCCCGAGTGATGCGGGATGGGCTGAGTATGGGTGCGGAAAAGTTCGGGGGAATAAGTTTTTTTTAGGAAAAAGTTGTGTTGCGGTGTCAGACACCTTTTAAATGGTGTCTGACACCCATCGAAAAAAGGTGTCTGATACCAACTTGTCGTGCACCCGTCCGGGCCGCGTCTTGCTGCGCGCAGTCTGGGGTATCGAGGGCCGCCACAACCGCCCCCGGATCCCAACCCCATGACACGTCTCCAAGCTGATCTGCTGTTGCTGCTGGTGGCGGCCATCTGGGGGCTGGGTTTTGTCTTTCAAAAAACCGCGATGGACGCCATCGGACCGATGACGTTCATTGCGGCGCGGTCATTCGTCGGCGCGCTGGCGCTTGTGCCGTTGGCGGTGCGAGAAAGCCGTGCGCACAGCCAACCCCTCACACCGGAATTTTGGCGCATTGTGGCCCTGGCCAGTGTGGCCTTGTTCGTCGCGGAAGCCATGCAGCAGTTCGGTCTGGTCACGGCAACCGTAACCAATGCCGGCTTCCTCACGGCGCTTTATGTCGTCTGCGTTCCATTCATCACGTGGATTGCGATACGCAAAGCACCCGCGGCCATCGTATGGCCGGCCGCGGCTTTGTCCTTCGTAGGGACGTGGCTGCTGGGTGGTGGAGACTTGGCGGCGCTATCGGCAGGTGACCGGTTGCTGGCCGTCAGTGCCGCGATTTGGGCGCTCCATGTTGTTGTCACGAGCAACGCCGCAAACTATGACCGCCCGGTACTTTTCACATGCTTGCAGTTCTGGCTGGTCACGATGGTGAGCGTGGTGTGGGCAGTGCAGACCGAAACAATCTCAATCACGGCGCTTCAAGGCGCGTGGGTGGAGATTGCCTACGTCGGGCTGCTGTCAAGCGCGCTGATGTTCACGCTGATGATCGTCGCCATGCGCCACGCCCCGCCCGCGGAAGCCGCCATCATCCTGTCGACCGAGAACCTGTTTGCAGCCTTAGGAGGTGCTGTGTTTCTAGGCGAGCGGCTGGGCGCGATCAATTGGCTCGGTGCCGTGATCATTGTGATTGCGGCGCTCAGCGTGCAACTGGCCGTTCATTGGCGTGTGCGTCAGCATTGATGTGGGATGGGCAGAGTAGCGCAGCGGGGTCAGGCACGTCGCGGGTCCTCTCGCGGATGATTGAGGATTTGAAGTGCCTGACCCCGTTCGTTGGCCAGGTGAGATGTGAGAGCGAGCAAGGTGCCTACTTCTTTTCCAATGGACGCTTGCCCGGATGGCCGCCCCGGATCGGTTCCAGGGCAGGCTCTGTCGCCATACGGTGGGGTCGCGCTGCGACGCGGCCATGTCGGAAAAATGTGAGAGCGGGTCTATGATTGCTTAGGAAAGTGGCCAAGTCACAAATGTTCCGGCGTTAGCCCCGTTCGCTTGGCAATACGAGCGAGCATTTTAGGGCCGACTTCTTCGCCGTCGCGAAAGGCAAAGACGACGTCGGCCCAGCCGTCTCGTGCGAGTGTGCGATGTGAGCCGGACTGACGCTTGATCGACCACCCGAGACGCAGGAGCGCGGCCAACACACGGCTTGCTTTTGTTGCGGGTCAGCCGCTCATTCAGCGGGAACTGAAATGGAAAGTGGCATGGCCTTGCGCTCACCATTTTCCAACTGCTCAGCCACGACCCGCAAGGCCAACGTCTCGGCTTTCACCATCGCTTCGCCCTGCGTGGTGCCATACACCAGCACACCGGGAAGCTCCGGCACTTCCGCGATCCAACGGCCGTCGTCTTCTTGCTCGGTTTCAATTGTAAGCTTCATGACGCTAATGTTAGCACAATTCGCGGGCAAAGGCGACGGTTGGTGTGGGACGTGCCGCCGTTCCTTTTTCCGGCACGGCCGCGAAGGCGGCCGCCCACGACAAGCTGAGGGTTTGGCGAGAAGTGAGAGCGAGCAAGGTGCCTATTTCTTTTCCAATGGACGCTTGCCCGGATGGCCGCCCCGGATCGGTTCCAGGGCAGGCTCTGTCGCCATACGGTGGGGTCGCGCTGCGGGGCGGCCATGACGGGAAAATGTGGGATCAAGTACGCTGTGGGGGGCTTTCGGATGAGGCACGATTTCAACGGGCTGGCCCCGATAGAGAATCCAGTACGCACGGCCTGCGATCACGCTATAAGGCGAACGCTAAAATGCCCATCGTCGCTGACGTCCGGACCCAGACTCATGACACGTCTCCAAGCAGATCTTCTGTTGCTGCTGTCGGCTGCGATCTGGGGGATGGCGTTGGTGTTTCAGAAGTCGGCCATGGACTCCGTGGGGCCATTGACGTTTATCGTGGCGCGGTCGGTGGTGGCGTTTACAGCAATTGTTCCGTTTGCACTCCACGAGGCACGCAGCGCTAATAGTCCGGTAAATTTGTCATTCTGGCGGTTGGCACTGCTGGGGGGTGGAGCGTTCTTTGCCGGTGCCGCGTTCCAGCAGTTCGGATTGCTTACGGCAACAGTGACCAACGCAAGTTTTCTGACAGCGCTGTACGCAGTCTTCGTCCCCTTTTTGGCGTGGCTTATACTGCGCCGTTCACCTGCGCCGCTCGTCTGGGTGGCTGCAGGGATATCAGTTATCGGCACTTGGCTGCTGGGCGGAGCCGGGTTTGGTGAGCTTTCGGATGGCGATACGCTGCTTGCGATCTGCGCGGTGTTCTGGGCTCTGCACTTGATCGTCACTGGCCTTGCGTCAGAACATAACCGGCCATTCCTCTACACGATGGTGCAGTTCCTCGTGGTTGGAGCGCTTGGGCTGGCGGGTGCGCTGGTTTACGAGACCGTCTCGTTGGCGGGCTTGAGCGCGGCGTGGCGGGAGATTGCCTACGTCGGCTTGGTATCGAGCGCGCTGACGTTTTCGCTGCTCACATTTGCGATGCGCTTTACCCCACCGGCAGAGGCTGCAATCATACTTTCGACAGAAAACTTGTTTGCCGCACTCGCCGGCGCGATGCTGCTCGGCGAGCGCCTACAGTGGATCAATTGGAGCGGAGCAGCTTTGATTTTTGCGGCGGTTCTGCTGGTGCAGCGAGCGTCATATGGTCGGGTGCGGGCACCGTCCGAAGGTACCAGAAAAGAATCGTGACGGCCAACGGCCGAGGCTTGCGCTGAATCCCCGATTGGCGATGCAGCGAAGGGCGCCACGCCATCGAGGATGACAGAGTGTGTCGGGACTATCGCGGGAAGAACTTGAACGCGGCATTGAGGGCTGCAGCTTCGCCTGATGTTCGGCCAGGATAGCCTTGACCGCGCCAGTAGGCGAAGCCGCCCGCGCAGCCGCCGAACAGGAAGCAGACCGACATGACGTTCGGCAGGTCACCGCCGACGATCGGTGCGATGATAAACAGCGATCCAACAAGCCCACCCGTGACGACATCAGCGACGCCACGCGGCAATCGGAACAGCGCGACGACGTTCCAAGCAATGATCGCTGGCCAGAAAAACGCCGCCGAGATCGAGGGTGCTACGACAATCGCAACGAGAATGTTGGTGTTGAGAAAACTTGGCAGCGGCAGGCCGATGCCGCTCGACAGAAGCGACGCCAGTCCCAAGGCCGTGGCGAAGGCAACGACGCAGGCCTTCATGTAGATCCAGTACCAGCGCACCTTGTCGCGGAACGTCATGGTGGTGGCGGCCGCGGTGGTTTGGACGGACGTGGCGAAGCTGGTGGCGGTGTCACGGACGGCATCGGCCGTACGCTCGCCGGTGCGGCCCGAGATCGCGGGTTTGCGCGCCGGCTGGATGCGCGGTTCAGGCAGGCTCTGCAACCCGGAGATAAGGCTAGGGCCGCGGCCGCTGCGAGTGACGACGGTGCTTTGGCGTTGGCCAAAGCCAGGCTTGGAGACGGCCGGCATGAGGAGGCTCGCAGGTACGCGGACTGAAGACCCGGAACCCTACCCCGCTCCTCGCAAATTTTCCGTCAATTGGGCCGCTGCGGGGTCAGCCGCTGCGGGGTCAGGCACCCCAAAAGGTGCCTGACCCCGGTTGGTGCTAAATTTTCTGGTTCCACGCGCCGACTTCGGGGAATTTGGCGAGGCGCGATTCGATGTCACGGAAAATAGCGATTTTGTTGGCTTCGGAGACAGGACTTTCGACAACCACCACAAGCTCAGGCTTGTTCGACGAGGCGCGCACCAAACCCCATGTGCCGTCCGCGAGCGTGACGCGCACACCATTGACGGTCACGAGATCGCGGATTTTCTGACCTGCAACCGTGCCGGCGTTTTTCTCAAGATCCTGGAATTGAGTCACGATCTGATCGACGATGCCGTACTTCTTTTCGTCGTCACAATGCGGTGACATGGTCGGCGACTGATAGGTTTTCGGCAGTGCGCGCTTGAGGTCCGCCATCGTCTTGCCGGGCGCTCGCTCAAGCATGTCGCACACCGCAATCGCAGCGACAAGGCCGTCATCATATCCGCGGCCCAGCGGCGGCTGGAAGAAAAAGTGGCCAGACTTTTCGAAGCCCGCCAGCGCCTTCTGTTCGAACGTGTAGCGCTTCATGTAGGAGTGGCCGGTTTTCCAGTACAGCGTTTTGGCGCCGAGCTGTTGGAGCACTGGGTCTGTCACGAACAGGCCCGTTGATTTCACGTCGGCGACAAAGGTCGGGTTCTTGTGCACGGCGGCGAGGTCGCGGGCTAGCATCACGCCGACGGTATCGGCAAAGATTTCATGACCCTCGTTATCGACAATGCCGCAGCGGTCGCCGTCGCCGTCAAAGCCAAGACCAACGTCGGCGCCGTGTTTGACGACGGCTTCGGACATGGCGTGCAGCATCTTCATATCTTCGGGGTTGGGATTGTAGCGCGGGAAGGCGTAATCGAGCGTGCAGTCGAGCGGCACAACTTCAAGTCCAAGCGCTTCGAGGATTTGAGGGGCGAACGCGCCAGCGGTGCCGTTGCCGCAGGCGGCGACGACTTTCAGTTTGCGCGTGTACTTCGGCCGGGTGGTGAGCGCCTTGGCGTAGCGTTCGTATAAGTCGGGCACAAACGTGTAGCGGCCCTGGCCGTGTTCCATGGCTTTGGCGTAGTCGCCCGACAGCACGATCTCTTTCAGCTCGGTCATCTCATTGGGACCGAATGTCATGGGGCGGTCGAGGCCCATTTTGATTCCGGTCCAGCCGTTGTCGTTGTGCGAGGCCGTGACCATCGCGACGCCTTCTACGTTCAATTCGAACTGCGCGAAGTAGGCCATCGGCGAGAGTGCAAGTCCAATGTCATAGACCTCAAAGCCGCCGGCAAGGAGGCCGTTTATCAGCGCTTGCTTGACGCCGCCTGAGTAGCTGCGGAAGTCGTGGCCGGTGACAATGCGTTTGGGCACCCCGCGCTTGTCGAACAGGATCGCCAGCCCGAGCCCGATGGCGTTGAGGCCCATCAAGTTGATCTCTTGCGGGAACAGCCAGCGCGCATCGTATTCGCGGAAGCCTGTTGGCTTGACCAGCGGCTGGCGTTCAAAGTCCGCTGTGTTAAGTTTCAAGTCGGCGCGCGGCTTGGACAGCATCCTGGGCCTCTTCTATTGGGTTTAGAATCGTTGGCGCGAGAGTAGGGCGGGCGCACCGGTCACGCCAGCCACCGTGACGCCGAGCTTTACCCTGGAGAACGTGGCCGGGAGATGACGCTGTTAGTCCTGCAGCATCAACACGCCTGACCGCATATCGACGCGATCGAGACGGCTCAGGAACGTCATGCCGAGCAGCGTGACATTCAGATTGCCGCGTTCGGAGACAACCGCCTGGACGTTGCGCACCGTGATGTCGCCGATACTGACGTCGCTGAGGGTGATGGGGGCGACGCGGGCCGTGCCGTTGGCAGTCGAGACGCGGCCGGTGAAATCGCCGTCATTGAGGTAGATGCCGGCGCGTTCGGCATCCTCGTACGTGAGAGCGACCATGGAGGCCCCGGTATCGACCATGACTTCGATCTCACGGCCGTTGATTTCGGCGGGGGTATGAAAGTGGCCGTTGTCGGTGGCGCGCAGTTCGACGCTGTAGCCGCTGGGCGGGGCTTGGGGTGTGCCGGCATTTGCCGCGGCGGACGCATCGGCGGATTGTTGCGGGAGGTCGACGCCAAGGCCAGCCGCGACCAGTGTTTTGAGTTCGGTGAAATAGGTGAGCATGCCAGCGCACATGACCGCAACGACGGCCCAGGCGGCAACTTCACTCACCAGCGAACGGGTGCCTGTCGATAGACTCATAGAACGCCTCACACGTCTCTGGTGACGCTTCGAAGTGCGATCAGGCAGCGTCGCCCGTCAGCCGCGAAACGTCAGGAAATCACCGGAGAACTCATAAGAACGCAAACGCCTTAAAAAACTCATACCGAGCAAGCTTTCGTTAAGATTTCCTGGCTTGGCGACGAGGGCATCGATGTCGGTTAACTCAATCGGGCCGATGGCAATGGATTTGAGGCGGACGGGGGCCGCGTAGGTGGCGCCGTTGGCGGTCGAGACGGGAACCGTAAACGACAGCGACGCGGTGTCGATGCCGGCTTTCTCCGCGTCTGCCGGTTTGAGGACGACGCTTGAGGCTCCCGTATCGACCAGCATGTCGATGCTCGCGCCGTTGACGTTGCCGCGCGCCACGAAGTGCCCGCTCGGGTGCTTGCGCAACCGGACGGAGCGTTCGCCGGACTCGGTGGTGGCAATCGTGATCGCTTCGCCGGGGGGCAGGATTTCGCCCGCGACACGGCGGGCGACGCCAGAGAGGTCATCGCGATAGGCGTAACCCGTGACGAGAGCGGCGATGAGGGCAAACCAAATGAGAGCATGGCGGAACGCGTCGCGTCCGCGGCCGCGATAGTCACTCGACAACGACAGCATGTAGAGCAGCACGAGGGCTGTCAGCACGACGGCCACGGCAATCTCGCCGCCTTCGAGGCCCGAGAGCGCACCGCTATTGCCCGACAGCAGATAGAACACGGCGACCAGCGCGGCAAGCAAAAGCAGGAGCCACATCAGCATGGGTCAACCTGCTTTGCGTTGGGTCTTGCGGGTGGGGAGGTCCGCCATGATTTGACGGCGCTGGGTGGGCGTGAGCTTGCTCCACACCGCGATCTCATCGAGCGAGCGCGCACAGCCGTCGCACAGGCCCGTGGCCGGGTCGATGACGCAGATGTTGACGCAGGGCGTGTCCATGGGTGTGTGGGGGTCTCGGAGGCAGAAGTAACGGATACAGGATGTAGGGGACGGGGCGGCAAAGCGCAACGCGTCAAAGGGTTGTGTTGGTGCCTGGCATCGGGCCACCGGACGACGGCGTTTGACTTGCGAAGCCTGACACCCGGTGCCTGGCACCGTCTGCAGTACAAAAGGCGGTGCCAGGCACCAGGTCCTAAGGTCAGCGTGCGATCACTAAGGAGGGGGCCTGGTGCCAGGCACAGTGTGCGTCAGGCCACCTGCCGTGCGTTGGCAATCTCGCGTTCGCGGAGCGGGCGGATGTCTGAGGCCTCCAGTGTAACGACGGCAAGCGTGGTGCCGGTCAAAGTCATGAACTCGACCGTGCAGCCCTTGCCGCCGTCGTGAACCATGACCACAGTTCCAACGTCGCCAGCCACCAACCCGTCGCTGAGTAAGGGGCGCGTCAAGGCAACACGTTCTAGTTCGTTGATCATCACTCCAGACCTTATGCGGGAACCGCAGTCACCAACCGCGGTGTTCGTTCTCCGGTTCGGACGAACCATACCACTAAGACGCGAGGATTTCGACCATCTGGTGTTTCAAGGCCCCCGGTGACTTCGAAGGCGTCGCCGAATTGCGTTTTCGTTCTTGCCGAAACGCTGTTGCGCTGGGCATGTTCGAACAGCGCATCTCGCAGTTGTGGCCAGACTTCTACCCGGAATCCGAAGCTCTCAAAAAAGGCTGCCTTGGGTGCCCCATCGGGGTGGCTTCGGGACAGCAGATAGTGCGTGATCTTGCGGTCATCGACAATCGCTTGACGGGCATTCGGAAGCCGCATGGGCGTCACTCAAGCGTCCTGCCGGAACGAAGGCTGGCGGCGCTGGGTGGGCGTGAGCTTGCTCCACACCGCGATCTCATCGAGCGAGCGCGCACAGCCGTCGCACAGGCCCGTGGCCGGGTCGATGACGCAGATGTTGACGCAAGGCGTGTCCATGGGTGTGTGGGGGTCTCGGAGGCAGAAGTCACGGATCAAGGATGTAGGGGACGGGGCGGCAAAGCGCAACGCGTCAAAGGGTTGTGTTTGTGCCGGGCATCGGGCCACCAGACGACGGCGAGTGACCTGCGAAGCCTGACACCCGGTGCCTGGCACCGTCTGCCGTACAAAAGGCGGTGCTAGGAACCAGGTCCCAAGTTCAGCAGGCGATCACTAAGGCGGGGGGGCTGGTGCCAGGCACCGCGCGGTGCCGGGCCAGTTGCAACACAATCGCGGAGGGATTGCGGATCCACTTGCCTGTTGCGTGTCCCCGTGGTGCACTTAGGATATTGCAGATAAATTCGTGTTTCCAGGGTGTGTGGCGTGGCGGACGGGGGCCCAAAGGCGGAGAAGGAGCTGGATGGGCCGGCGGCCGCGCCGCGTGCAGAAGCGCAGCCGACCAAGCTCAAAGTGTTCGTCTCGTACTCGCGGGCGGATTTGGCGTTTGCCGACGAACTGGCCGCCGGCCTTGAGGTGATGGGTTTTGAGCCGCTGATCGACCGCCAGTCGATCCGCAAGGGCGAGGACTGGAAGTTGCGGCTCGGCAATCTCATTACGGACGCGGGCACGATCGTGTTCGTGCTGTCGCCGGACAGTGCGCGCTCGACAATTTGCGAATGGGAGGTCGAGCACGCGCACGGCCTCGCCAAGCGCATCATGCCGGTGCTGTGGCGCGGGCTTGGCGAACCACCGCTCGGCCGCCAGCATGACGGCACGCCGTGGCCCGAGGGGCCGGTCAACGCCCCGGCGCGGCTTGCCGCCCTCAACTATGTCCGCTTCGACGCGGAAGACGATGGCCGTCCGCGCTCGTTCATGGATGGCCTAAAGACGCTCGCCAAAGCGCTCAACACCGATCTCGATTGGTTGAACGAGCACACGCGGCTGTTGGCGCGCGCACTGGAATGGGAGCGCGGCGGCAAGGCGGACAATCGGCTGATGTCGGGCCGCGATATCGACGACGCAAAAGCCTGGGCTGCGCGACGGCCTGTTAACGCGCCGGAACTGACCACTCTGCATCTCGATTACATCAAGGCGAGTGAGGATGCGGAAGGTCTGAAACTGGATGCCGCAAAGAAGCAACTCGAAGAGCGCGAGCAGATGGCCAGGGAGCGCGAGGAGGCGGCAGCGCGCGCTGAAGAGGCGGCCAAGCAGGCGGAGGTGGCGCAGTACGCGAGAGAGGAAGCGATCGCAACGGCTGAAGCAGCCGGGCGGTCTGCCTTGCGCTTGCAAAAGCGGAATTTACGGCAGCTCAGGGCAGGGTTCGCTCTTCTAACGATTTTCCTTGCTGCCATCGGCTGGCAGCAGAACGAGACAACAAAGCGGGAGCAGGCGGTTTTCTTAAGCAAGGCCGCCGATGCCATGAACGATGACCGCTACGATCGAGCGTCACGGTTTGCGCTGCAAGCGCATCCACCGCCGGGTGCGTTACCTTGGTTGCCGGTTTCAACTGTGATTGAGGGCCGCCTTGCTGGCGCGCAAGTCTTGACCCGCTTGCAGAAGACGCTTCGGGGTCACGAGGGGCGGATCTTTGAGTCGGCATTCAGCCCGGATGGGAAACGTGTGGTGACGGCGTCATACGACCAGACGGCTCGTCTTTGGGATGCCGAGACGGGCCAAGAGATCGCCGTCTTGAAAGCCCATACTGAAATCGTGAGAGCCGCCTCGTTCAGCCCTGACGGGAAACGTGTGGTAACGGCGTCATGGGATAACACGGCTCGTCTTTGGGATGCTGAGACTGGCCAAGAGATCGCCGTGTTGAAAGCCCATGAGTCTGCGGTCAATGCCGCGTCGTTCAGTCCGGATGGGAAACTTTTGGTGACGGCGTCAGACGACCACACGGCTCGTCTGTGGGATACCGAGACGGGCACTGGGATTACTGCTGCCGGAGGCGGCGAACCAATCATCTTAAAAGGTCATGATTTGGCGGTCAATGCCGCGTCGTTCAGCCGTGATGGGAAGCATGTGGCAACGGTGTCAGACGACCAGACGGTTCGTCTTTGGGATGCCGAGACTGGGAAGGAAATCGCCGTCTTGAAAGCCCATAAGTCTGCGGTCAATGCCGTGTCGTTCAGCCCGGATGGGAAACGTGTTGTGACGGCGTCAGACGACCAGACGGCTCGTCTTTGGGATGCTGAGACGGGCCAAGAGATCGCCGTCTTGAAAGCCCATGTGTCAGCGGTCAACGCCGCGTCGTTCAGCCCGGATGGGAAACGTGTGGTGACGGCGAGCACCGACCAGACGGCTCGTCTGTGGGATGGGGAGACGGGCATAGAGATCGACGTGTTGAATGGCCATACTTCGTTAGTGCTTGCCGCGTCGTTCAGCCCGGACGGGAACCGTGTGGTGACGGCGTCATCCGACCAGACGGCTCGTCTTTGGGATGCCGAGACTGGGAAAGAGATCGCCGTCTTGAAAGCCCATACTGACTGGGTGAGAGCTGCGTCGTTCAGTCCTGATGGGACACGATTGGTGACAGCAAGCAACGACCAGACGGCTCGTCTGTGGGATGCTGAGACGGGCCAAGAGATCGCGGTGTTGAAAGCCCATGAGTCTGCGGTCAATGCCGCGTCGTTCAGTCCGGATGGGAAACTTTTGGTGACGGCGTCAGACGACCACACGGCTCGTCTGTGGGATACCGAGACGGGCAAAGGGATTACTGCTGCCGGAGGCGGCGAACCAATCATCTTTAAAGGTCATGATTTGGCGGTCAATGCCGCGTCGTTCAGCCGTGATGGGAAGCATGTGGCAACGGCGTCAGACGACCAGACGGTTTGTCTTTGGGATGCCGAGACTGGGAAGGAAATCGCCGTCTTGAAAGCCCATAAGTCTGCGGTCAATGCCGTGTCGTTCAGCCCGGATGGGAAACGTGTGGTGACGGCGTCAGACGACCAGACGGCTCGTCTTTGGGATGCTGAGACTGGGAAAGAGGTCGCCGTCTTGAAAGCCCATACTGACTGGGTGAGAGCTGCGTCGTTCAGTCCTGATGGGACACGATTGGTGACGGCGAGCAACGACCAGACGGCTCGTCTGTGGGATGTTGAGACGGGCCAAGAGATCGCCGTTATGAAAGCCCATACTGACTGGGTGAGAGCCGCGTCGATCAGCCCGGATGGGAAACGTGTGGTGACGGCGTCATACGACCAGACGGTTCGTCTGTGGGATGGGGAGACGGGCCAAGAGATCGCCGTCTTGAAAGCCCATACTGCTCGCGTCTTGGCCGCGTCGTTCAGTCCGGATGGGAAACGTGTGGTGACGGCGTCAGACGACCAGACGGCTCGACTCTGGGATGCAGCATCCGGCCAAGAGATCGCCGTCTTGAAAGCGCACGTGGGCGGCGCCCGCAGCGCCAGCTTCAGTCCCGATGGTCGCCGCGTCGTCACGGCCGGTGACGACAACGTCGCGCGCATTTGGGACGTGACATGGATGACCGTCTACGGCTCCGACCTCCGAGACAAATTTTGCTCCGGCCCGCTCGCCAATGATCAACAATTCACCGACGAAGAACTCGCCGACCCCATCCTCACCTCTATCGACCGCAACGACCCCATCGCCCGCAACCCGTGTCTGCGCCGCGGGCCGTTGCATTGGGAGTACTACACGCAAAGTCTCGCGCGTTGGCAGCGCTGGATCACGGCGCAGTGGGCGTCACTGTTTCCCGCGCGGGAGCCCGCCGCGAGCGCTCAACTCATATCCTCCCCCTAACGCCGCGCGAGCGGCGTGACGAGGGGGGAGGACGCTGCGCCATGATCTTAGCGTGCGGTGGACTTGCTGCGGTGATGACCGCGAGCACGGACTGAGCTGCCGACTTCCTCCCCCTCGAAGGGGGAGGACGGGCCGCCACGGGCTTAGCGCGCCGTCCGATATAGCGCCGCAAACAACTAGGCGCGCTAAGTGCGATGGCGGACCGAGGTGGGGGTGACGGGACGGCAATCACCCCCACTTAGGCGCGGCCTGACGAGGTAGCAAGATCGCTAACTCGTGGCGCGCGGTCCTCCCCCTTCGAGGGGGAGGAGGTCCACCCGCCGCGCGGGAGCCCGCAGCCGCGACGCCGTAATCCCCCTTCCTGCAATCCCTCTCCCCTTGACGGGGAGGGGTCAGGGGTGGGGTAAAGCAAGTGCTGTGGGGTGAAGGTCCACCAACGATGGCAAATCAAATTGCACGTCATCTTGGCAAGACCGAAACGATCGCCGAAAAGCGGCTTTGGAAGGAATTGCGCAAGCTGCGCCCACAAGGCTACCACTTCCGCCGGCAAGCACCGATCGACAGTTACATTGTCGACTTCGCCTGTCTCAGTCATCGCGTCATTATCGAGGTTGACGGAATTCAACACGACACGGCAGAGAGCCGGCGAAAAGACGCCGCGCGCGACGCACATTTGTACTGGCAGGGCTTTTCCATTTTGCGGGTGACAAACGGCGACGTCAAACAGAACATCATTGGCGTGATGGCGGAGGTTTTAGCCATTCTTGGAGCGGTGGTGAAGCAAGAGTGATGCACACAACTGCCGTTGCTGACTTTGCCCCCACCCCTAACCCCTCCCCGCAAGGGGGAGGGGAACCGCACGTTGGTCGCGCTGGATCAAGTCGCAGTGGGCATCTCTCATCCCAACGCCGAAGCTTGCGGCCGTGACGCCGCAATCCCTCTCCCCTTGACGGGGAGGGGTCAGGGGTGGGGTGAAGATTCCGATTGATCGATCGAATAGTGCGCAGGTAGAGACGTCGCCGTTCGCGGTTTCAATCGGCCGGTCCCGTCGCTCGTCGTCCCCCCACCCCTAACCCCTCCCCGCAAGGGGGAGGGGAACTGTGCGTTGGTCGCGGTGGTGCTGTCCGGGGACACGATCCCGAATTGGAGAGCAGGCAATTCGGGTCATGTCCCCGCACCTGCGCGGTGAGCGCGACACTAAAATCCTCCCCCGTCCGGCACGACGCGCTCGCGTCGCTAGCGGGAGGAAACACAGCGATGCTTGGGACTTAATGTGACACGGCCCGCCCAGGGGCTTTCATGCGCGGCTGGCGGGGCGCGCGGATCGGCATCGGCGGGACGTTCGATTCGCGGTGACGCTCTTGGCCGAGCGGCTGCAGAGGTGGCATGGCGGCGAGCACGCGCTGCTTGGGCAGTGTCACAATGGCTTCGGTGCCTTTGCGCAATTCGGACAGAAGTTCAAATTGGCCGCCGTGCAGTTCGATCAGGTTCTGAACGATCGGTAGGCCGAGGCCCGTGCCGCCTTCGGCATTCTCATGCGCAAGCGAGCCTTGACCGAACACTTGCAGCACCTTCGGGATTTCGTCGGCGGGAATGCCGGGGCCCGTGTCGCGCACGGAAATGTACTGCCCGCCGTCGGCTGTCGCACCGACGGAGACGGTGACGCGGCCACCCTTGGGTGTGAACTTCAACGCGTTGGACATCAAGTTCAAGCAGATCTGGCGGATGGCGCGTTGATCGGCCCACACTTGCGCGATGTTGAGGTCGTAGTCTTCGACGAGTTCCACGCCCTTGCTTTGCGCGCGCAGTTTCAACAGGCGGTGGCAGTCTTCGGCAACGTCGGCCACCCGGATCGGCTCTTCGTGCAGTTCGTAGCGGCCCGCTTCAATGCGCGACAGGTCGAGGATCTCGTTGATGAGATGCAACAGGTGGCGGCCGCTGTCATGAATGTTGCCGGCGTATTCCTTGTAGGTCTTGTTGTTCAGGGGCCCCAAGATTTCCGCGTGCATCACCTCGGAGAACCCCATGATGGCGTTGAGCGGTGTTCTCAACTCGTGGCTCATGGTGGCCAGAAAGCGCGACTTGGCCTTGTTGGCAGTTTCCGCCCGGCGGCGGGCTTCATCTGAGACAAGCTTTTCTTCTTCAAGCTCGGCGATCAACGCGTCTTTCTGGGCGCGGAATTCGAGCATCGACAGCGCGGTCGAATGCAGGCCCTTGGCGAGGAAGATGAAGTAGACGTTGACGCCAGCCGCCATTGAGGCGAGCGCGAAGTAAAACGGATCGCCAAGCGACAGCAAGCGGCAGACCACAACGGCGGTCATCGGGATGGTGCCGGCATACAGAATGCTCATCACCGTCGAGGCGAATGACATGCGCACGGCCAGCACCACGATCAGCGTGGCAAAGATGAAGACATGCGACGAGAAGATGATGGTGTTGGGTTGGGCCTGCGTGCCCATGATGCCGATCAACGAAAATCCAGCCCACGTCGCGCCATTGAGCGCTTCGGCCATGGTGAAGCGGCGGCGCCAGACGTTGACGTCGATCTGGTCGCGGGTTTGAGCGAGAAAGCGGCGGCAGTGCTCAATCAGAACAACCTTGGCACCGATGACGAGCAACAGCCACAGCACTGCTTCGTGAATGGGTGCCCAGAACATCGAGGATAAGGCAAAGATGATCGACAGCGCCGGCATAGTGACGGCCGCGCCGATTTCGTTGCGCGCAAACATCGCCAGCAGTTCGTATTCAAACTCCGGCTTTATCGTTGACCCGCCCGCCAGGCGCGCACGCGCCGCCCGGAGGTCTTCAGACGCCCTCTTGCGGCTGTCGCGTTTGGTGCGCAGCTTGAGCAGATCATTCGATGTGGCGTTGTTGTCGTCCATCCCGTCCGCCATCTGGGCCCCATCGGCGCGTGTCCACCCGCACCCAACCGAATGGGCCAAAGAGCGCACAGCGTGACCGGCCGGAAGCCGCCGTGCGCTGCTCCAACCATCGTTAATTTGGCTGCAATTCGCTAACTTAGGGTTTATTGGGTGTGGAAACGGGGCAATGAGACGTACATGCAACGAAGGCGTTTGAAGGGAAATCAGCAGTGGGTGCGGAATATACTTCTCGCGATCGGGCTGGGGCTGGCCGCGGTGTATGGAAAGTCTGGCGATCGCTCGTCTCTGGATCGGGCCACCGGCGATGCGGTTGAGGGCCGTCCGCGGCTGGTCGACGGCGACAGCTTCTTCATGGGCAAGACCGAAGTGCGGATGAAGGGCATCGATGCGCCGGAGGGCCGCCAGATGTGCCAGCGCAATGGCCAGGACTGGCCGTGCGGAGAGGACGCCAAGCGCGAGTTGCAGAAGTTGATTGGCGGGCAGCCAATCTCATGCCGCATAGCCGAGAAAGATCAGCACGGCCGTCTGCTCGGCTACTGCACGTCGGCCGGCCGCGACCTCAATGCCGGCATGGTCGCATCAGGGTATGCGCTGGCGTTCGGCGATTATGAGACGGAGGAGCGCGCGGCGCGTGCCGCCAAACGCGGCGTGTGGAGCGGCGAGTTCCAGCGGCCCCGCGATTGGCGCCAGGACAACAATTCAGGATCGTAACGGGATCGCAGGCGATGAAAATCATCGAAACCCGGTCAGCGCCCAATCCGCGGCGGGTGCGCATGTTCCTCAGCGAGAAAGGTATCAGCGTCCCGTTCGAGGAACTGGACATGATGCAAGGGGGGGCGCAAACGCCCGAATTTACGGCGGGCAACCCCTGGCAGCGCGTGCCCGTGCTGGTGCTCGACGACGGGACATGGATCGCGGAGACGGTTGCGATCTGCCGCTATTTCGAGGCCGTGAACCCGCAACCGGCGTTGTTTGGCGAAAAAGCGCGCGAACAGGCCATCGTCGAGATGTGGAACCGGCGCATGGAACTGGGGCTGCTGCAGAGCATTGCCCATGTGTTTCGCCACCTGCACCCGAAGATGGCACATCTGGAAGTGCCGCAGGTGCCAGCTTGGGGCGAAGCCAACAAGCCGAAGGTGCTTGAGAACCTGAAGCGTCTTGAGGCCCAGCTGGCCCGAAATACCTTCGTTGCGGGGCCTAACATCTCCATCGCCGACATCACCGCTTACGTCGCGATTGGCTTTATGAAACCCGCCAAACTCCAGGTCCCAGAAGAATTTGTGAACATTCACAGATGGTTCGGCGAGATGTCCCTGCGCCCCAGCAGCCGGGCATAGCCGCGTCTTTGCGGCAATTGTCGCGAACGGGCGGACCTGTTACCTGCGGAACAGATCGCTGCCGCCGGAGGCTCTACCGTAGCCCCCTTTGAGCGCGTGCATCGAGGGGAGAGGCATGAAGCTGACGGTTATAGGCTGTAGTGATGCATTCGGCTCTGGCGGCCGGTTGCAGACATCATTTCATGTCACCCACGAGGGCGGCGAGTTCCTGATCGATTGCGGCGCGACCACGCTGCTCGGTTTGGAGCGCGAGGGTTTGCATCCCAATCGCATCGGAACGATCTTCATCACCCATTTGCATGGCGATCACTTTGCCGGCTTGGTGTGGTGGCTGATCCATGCGTTGCACATGGCCAAGCGGACCGCGCCATTGACGATCACGGGGCCGGCTGGCATCGAGGCCCGGTTCACAGCGGCGGCCGAAGCGCTGTTTCCCGGATCGACCAAAACCAAGCGCCCGTTTGAGATGACGTTTTTGGAGTATGCCGAACGCACAGCCCTGACCGTCAATGGCGCGACGGTGACGCCGTTCGAAGTCAGCCACCCGTCCGGCGCGCCGCCCTACGCGCTGCGCATTGAATCCAGCGGCAAGATCATCACGTTCTCCGGCGACACGGAGTGGGTCGATAGCCTCATTCCAGCCGCTAAGGATGCAACCCTCTTCATTGCCGAATGCTTCGCGTTCGAAACACCCGCCCGCTATCACATGAGCTGGCGGACCATCGAATCCCACCTCCCAAGGCTGGAAGCGGAGCGCATCTTGCTCACTCATATGGGGCCGGACATGCTTGCCAATCTCGGAGCAATCGATGAGCCGCGAGTGAGCTTAGCGCGCGATGGTTTGATCCTCACCCTGTGACGTGATCGTCCAGGATTGAGACACTGCACGCTTTGCAAGTGCGCGGAAAAAAGTCCCAAGACGTGAGACTAAAGTCGCGTGCAACAGAACGGTGACGGCTGTATAACGTGCTGACAGGAATGGATTTGCACGTTAGTGGGGTTGCAGTCATGCTTGACGATATGGACGTGAAGATCCTTTCGATCCTGCAGGACGACTGTACGCGGGCGGTCGCGGACATCGGCAAGGAGGTCGGATTGTCGACGACGCCATGCTGGCGGCGCATCCAAAAGCTGGAAGAGACGGGAGTCATCCGCCGCCGCGTGGCCGTGCTAGAGCCTGACAAAGTCAATGCCGGCGTGACTGTGTTCGTCTCGATCAAGACCGACAAGCACTCGGTGGCTTGGCTCGACAAGTTTCACAAAGCCGTCGACGATTTTCCGGAAGTGATCGAGTTCTACCGCATGTCGGGCGATGTCGATTACTTGCTGCGTGTGGTGGTGCCGGACATCCACGCTTACGATGCGTTTTATAAAAAACTGATCTCCCGCATTGAGATTGCGAAAGTGTCATCCGCCTTCGCGATGGAGCAGCTCAAATACACGACAGCGTTGCCACTGCAGTTTGCGCGGACCGGCGGCAAAGCCGCCGCAGAGTGAGTGCTCACAAGAGTGCGGCAGCGCGGCCCAACTGCCGCGCCGCACGCAGTTCGCTGGGAAACACGTGTTCACCATCCGTCACGCAACGCCGATCCATTCGCCAGCAACGTAGCCAAACGCGACCGCATCGTTGTCGTTTTTGATGGATGTGCGAAGCTTGGCCTCGTCATGAATGACGAGTGTTTCCAAAACAGAAACGGATTTCCGCTCTGGCGGAACCTTGTCAAAACCACTTAGCAAAATGACTTTGCGATCGCGGACCGCAATTGTCGGTAGAGCCATAAAAAACACCCTCCACTTTCGCTCGTGTCCCTCAACACTTGCAAAAAACTGGATAGCTCCCAGCCCCAAGGGTACGCTATTGGAGCGCCATGTCGAGAGTGTGACTTCGCAGGTGCGCAATGTCGCAACAAATCACTGAAGCGAGCACAGCAACTAGCGGCGCGCGTTCGGCAATTTGTCGAGGCGCTTGATGAGGCTCGACGTGTCCCACCGTTCACCCCCCATTTTCTGAACGTCGGAATAAAAGCCATCGACCAGCTCTGCGACGGGAATGGCGGCCCCGCTGACGCGCGCTTGTTCGATGCAAATACCAAGATCCTTGCGCATCCAATCGACGGCAAATCCGAAGTCGAATGAACGTCCGTGCATGGTCCGCCAGCGGTTCTCCATCTGCCAGGATTGGGCCGCACCTTTCGAAATCGTGTCCATGACGGCGGCGACATCGAGGTCATTGCGCTCGGCGAAGCTGATGGCTTCTGACAAGCCTTGCACCAATCCCGCAATCGCAATTTGATTGACCATCTTGGTGAGTTGGCCAGAGCCCGAGGGGCCGATCAGCCGGGCGGTGCGTGCATAATGGGCGATGACAGGAGCGGCGCGATCAAAGGCGTCTTGGTCACCGCCAGCCATGACCGCGAGGGTGCCGTTTTCAGCGCCCGATTGCCCGCCGGAAACGGGTGCATCGATAAAATGGAGGCCGCGCGCTTGGGCAGTGGCTGAGAGTTCGCGGGCCACTGTGGCAGAAGCCGTTGTGTGATCGACGAACACAGCGCCGGGTGGCATGGTATGGAACGCGCCGTCGCTGCCGGTGGTGACCGAACGAAGGTCATCGTCATTGCCAACGCAGGCGCAAACAACATCTGCACCGCGTGCCGCGTCTGCGGGTGTCGCAGCGGAAATGCCGCCATGTTTCGCTGTCCAGGCGCCCGCTTTGGTGGCTGTGCGATTGTAGACTGTAACGTGATAATCGCCTTTCACGCGGATGTGGCCGGCCATCGGAAACCCCATCACGCCCAAGCCGATCCACGCAACTTTGGTCATAGCCGCACCTTTTGAGTTCTCGCATTCATTTCAAAACAAAAAAACGGGCCGGTATTGCAACCGGCCCGCCAGACGCGCTGTTCAACGGTCTCGCGCGCTACTTGCAGGGCCGCGCGGTGACGACACAGGTCGCTTTCAACGTGCCGCTGCGGCAGTCGAACTTCGCACCCTTGGCATTGTCGAACTTGCCGTAGGGGCGGCCATAGGTTTTGGCAGCATTGCCTTCGAAGGCTTCGATGGCGGCGACCTTGGCATTCATGGTGCCGGCACCCAGGATCCCCTGGCCGGTGCCTTTGGCAGAAATCCGCGCTTTGCACTTGGGTGCCGCGTCAGCAGATGGTGTGATGGTGATGACGCCGAACGCAGCAAACGCTGACAGCGCCAGAAAACGAACAACTCGCGACATGGAAAGCTCCCCTAATCCGATTCGTAACGAAACGCCCCCCGGCGCTATTCCGTGTGTTGAGGAACAGGAATATTGCCTGAGCGGGCGCATTATGCCGGTCCAGGGTCGCGGGGCAAGGAGTATCGCGACCGCCCATTTAGTCCTTTCGAATCAGACGTTACACCCGCATCCTGAGGCCGCAGCTCGCAGGTGAGGGATGGGCATGGACCACACGCCAACGCACGCAGGGAGCATCGATCTGGCTGCCATCAAGGCTGCCGCTAAGGTGCTGGATGGGTCGCTGGTCAAAACGCCGTTTGCGGTGAGCCGCACGCTCTCGGCCATGCTGGGCGCGGAACTGTGGCTCAAATTCGAGAACCTGCAATTCACCAGCGCCTACAAAGAGCGGGGCGCGCTCAATCGCTTGGCGAAACTGTCGGCTGATGAGCACCGCGCGGGCGTCATCGCCATGTCGGCTGGCAATCATGCGCAAGGTGTCGCCTACCATGCGGGGCGACTGGGCATCCCTTCGACGATCGTGATGCCGGAGACGACGCCGACCGTCAAAGTCGAGAACACGCGCGCGCTGGGTGCTGAGGTGATCCTGCACGGCGCAACGCTAGAAGATGCCACCGCGTTTACCCGCAAGAGCGCCGTCGAGCGAGGGCTGACCTTCATTCATCCGTTTGATGATCCGGTTGTAATTGCGGGGCAAGGGACGGTTGCGCTCGAAATGCTGGCGGCGGTCCCCAATCTCGACGTGCTAGTGGTGCCGATCGGCGGCGGGGGTTTAATTTCAGGCATGGCGATTGCGGCCAAGGCGTTGAACCCGGCGATTAAAGTGGTTGGCGTGCAAGCCGCGCTTTATCCCTCGATGTACAACCGGGTGAAGGGCGCAACGCTGCCGGTCGGCGGCGACACGCTGGCGGAGGGTATCGCCGTCAAGGATCCCGGGCGCATCACATTCGAGATCATCGCGCGGCTGGTCGATGACATTCTGTTGGTCAGCGAACCTGAAATCGAACGGGCTGTCAGCATGCTCATCTCGATCGAAAAGACGGTTGTGGAAGGTGCGGGTGCGGCAGGGCTTGCGGCCGTGATTGCCAATCCTCAGCGGTTCGCGGGCCGCAAAGTGGGCCTTGTTCTGTGCGGCGGCAACATCGATGCGCGGTTGCTGGCCAGCGTGCTGACGCGCGAGTTGGCCCGCGATGGGCGCTTGTCGCGGCTCATTATCGACATGCCTGACCGGCCCGGGCAGTTGGCGAAGGTCGCGGCGGCGATCGGGGGGATCGGGGCCAACATCGTCGAGGTGCACCATCAGCGCGTATTCACCGACCTGCCGGCGAAGGGCACGGAGCTGCATCTCGTGGTCGAGACGCGCGACGCCGCCCATTTGCATCAAGCGGTGTCAGCCCTGGAAAAGGCCGGCTACAAAGTGGCCATCATGCGCAATGTGGACGTGTGATTGGTGTCCATTGACGGTGTCAGACATCTTTTAAGAGGTGTCTGACACCAGAACTCGGCACCAATCATGCGTTGTCACAGGAATCAGGTGTTGTGTGGCTGTTGAGCAATGGCTGACCGGGTGCCCGGCGCGATAGCGTCAACGCATTAGCGAACGAGTCGGGGGACGCGTTCGCTCACCTGGGGGATACACGGCAATGCGGGGCAGTCGCGCGGTTCAGGTTCGAACGATCAGCGTAACTCCGGTGGGCCGCCTTCGGCGGCCAACACGGAAGTCCGCAGCCTCTGCCGGAATTCTGGTGCTGCTGGTGGGACCCGAGGCGCGCGGCAAAGACGTGCTGATCGCGGCGGCGCGCAATCGCTATGCGGGGGATACGCGCATTGAGTTTCCGGCGCGCGTCGCGACACGCGGCCCGCAAATGGATCAAGAGCACATCGCGGTCAGCCGCCGCGAATTTCGCGAGATTGAAAGCAAAAGCGGGTTCGCTGTGGCTTGGGAGCATTTTGGCGCGCGCCATGGCTTAACAATGGGGGCGCTGCAAGCCCTCCAGGCGGGGCGCGTTGTTGTGATCGCTGCGTCCGCCGAAGCGGTTGAAGACTTCCAGGCGCTGGGCCATGCGGTCGAAGTGGTGGCGCTGCAATCGTCGGTCGATGTGGCGCGGCCCATTGGCGGACTTGTTATTCGAAAACTGGGCGACGGCAATCCGGCCCCGGGCGTGCGCAGCGGGCAGGCGGCGCGGGTGGCCCGTCACCAGATCACGCATTCCGGTGACATTGCTCACGCGGTGCGGCGGTTCCATGCGGTGCTGGATACGGTGCAAGCGCGTGCAGGTGCCGGTTAGCTGCGTGGCACCTCATCGTCGTGCGGCGTCAATCCATAGGGCTTCACCAGAGCCCAGACGTGCGCGGGCACCATGTGGCGCATGCGCCGCGGCAACTGACGGCGCAGATGCAGCACGGTTTCAATGGCTTTCATTTCGAGCCGCGCGCGCGCGAACTCCAATCCCCGCGGGCCAATTCTGGGCATGAGCCAGCCGACCAGGGGCCGCAGAAAATCTGCCACGCCCTGAACAGGCAGGCCGCCTGCCGCGCGTTCGACATTTTTGAGGAAGCCTTTGACCGGCCCCTGCCGTTTGCCGGCGCTGCCGGGCTCAGTCACGCGCACTTCATCACCCAAGAGGCCGAGCAGTTCTTCACCCCGCTCATTGCGCACCAGAAGCCACTGTTCGCCCTCGCCAGCCATGTAGCCGACCGTGATGTCGGACAAGACGTTGGTGTAGTCGACGCACGTGCGGCAGGTGAGAGGGAAAAAGTCTGGCGGCAGCTTCGACAGCGGCAGCATGAGGAACGGAATGGCCTTGGTGCGGCCGTCGGTGAAGCGCAGCTCGACGTGATAGTCGGCGCGGAATTCGAGATAGGTGATCGTCTCCGGCTTGTCGGAGAGCAATTCGAGAAACGTGTGAAAGCGCGCCGTCGTCGTGTTGTCCGAGCACGGCGTGCCGATCACGTAGAGGCGTTCAAATCCAAGCT
>JANOFU010000007.1:0-4524 GCA_031413815.1 Hyphomicrobium sp.
CCCGGCGAGTACCCGGCTAAGATCGACCACTTTGACGCCGGCCAAGGCGCCGGTATTCTGCGGTGACATGGATGTGCTCCGTTATGCGAATGGCATAGCACGAGAAACATGGGGCAGGGGAATGGCCGGCCAATCCGCAATGCCCACAGAGCGATTGCGTGGTTCCCAGATACCGTTAAGGTCGGACCACAGCAGATAAAATCAAAAAGTCAGTGAGGCAGGGAACGTGGCGGAAGCATCAACTGCGGTGGCGCCTGACGCCGCCGGGAGCAGCTACGGCGCGCCGTCCTACCGCGCCTATGTACTGGTCCTTCTAACCCTCGTTTACACCCTCAACTTTATCGACCGAAACCTCCTCTCGGTCATCGCCCAGCCCGTCATCAACGCCTTCAACTTGAGCGACACCGAATACGGCTTCCTCAACGGGCCACCCTTCGCGATCTTCTATGCGCTGATGGGTATCCCGATTGCGATCGCGGCGGATCGCTACAACCGCGTCGTCATCATCGCGCTCTGCATCGCCATTTGGTCGATCATGGCGGCGTTGTGCGGCTTCGCCACCAGCTTCGCCTTCCTGCTTATCGCGCGCATCGGCGTGGCGATCGGCGAGGCGGGCTGTACGCCGCCCGCCAACTCGCTCATCGGCGACTACTTCAAGCCGCAAAGCCGCGCCAACGCGCTCGGCATCTATGCGATGGGCGTCACCATCGGTGCCGCCCTCGCCAACGCCTTCGGCGGCCCGATCGCAACCAACCTCACCGGCGCCAATGTCGAACAGTGGCTGCAGGCGCAAAACCTCGCCGCGTTCATGCCGATCGACTGGTCCAACGTCGAGGGCTGGCGTATCGCCTTCGTCGTCATCGGCGCGCCCGGCGTGATCGTGGCGCTCATCGTGCTGTTCACCATCAAGGAGCCGCCGCGCGGCTTTTCCGATCCGCCCGACATGCCGCGCCTGTCGAGCGCCGGCATCATGCAAACCCTGCGCGAGCTTTACACCAAGCCGACATTTTGGATGATGGCAGCCGGTGCCGCCCTCACCGCGGTCGTAGGCTACGGCCTCGCCGGATTTCAGGCGCCGATGGCCCAGCGCATTCACGGCATAAGCCCGGGCGAGTTCGCGCTCGAGTTCGGCGTGCCGCTCTCGCTGGCCGCGGCGGCGGGCACGTTCATCGGCGGCTTCGCGACGGAGAAACTGACGCCGCGTTTCCCCTCAGCCGTCGCCTGGCTGCCGGCCTTGGGCCTATTCCTGTCGATCCCGTTCTACGAAGCGGCGTTCTTCATGCCGACCGATAACCTCGACGTGGCTTGGTGGCTCTGGGGCGCGGCCTCGATGCTGCATTTCACCTATCTCGGCGCGCAATACACGATCGGCCAGGGCGTGGTCTCGACCCGTTCGCGCGCCTCGGCCATCGCGATCCTGCTCCTCATCGTCGCCCTCATCGGCAACGGCATCGGGCCCCAGCTCGTGGGCTGGATGAGCGACATGTTCATGAGCATGCAGCTCGCCGCGAACGGCATGGAAGGCATCCTGACAAACGAGATGTGCCGCGCGAAGGACATCCTGGCCCAATTGCCGGAAGACCAAAGAGCCATCTGCACGGCAGCCTACGGCGAAGGCCTGCGCCAATCGATGGCCGCCACCGCCCTGATCTTCATCCCGGCAGCCGCCTTCTTCTGGCTCTCGTCACGGACCTACCAGAAGGACCTCGTCGCGCGACACTAAACGAGGGGGCAGTGTGATATGTAAGGTGTCACCGCATTTCAGATACAGCAAAATTTGTACTTCCGACCGCTGCCACATGGGCAGCGCTCATTTCGTCCGATCTTGCCGCGATCCGCTCGAGCCTTAGCGAGCCGTAGATCGCGCAACTCGCCGGCGTGGCGTTGCAAGCGCGCAAGATCCTGAAGCGGGATGCGGGCTCGCTCCACCCACTGCCAGGCGACGTCGCTCAACACTCCTTCGTCGGAGTAACTTAGCTCAAGGAGTAATCGACGCTCCTCGGCGTTGACCAACATCACCGCTCGGGCGTGATCGAGGGCCGCCGCAGGAACGCGAGGCGCCCAAGATGGGGTGTAGCAGAATACAGTCAGGTCTACTCCGCCATGCGTCGAGAACGGCTTCGGTCGACGACTAACCGGTTGTCCAGCAAGCTCTAAGTCAATGTGATCAGAAACTTGCTGCCTTGTGACACCATCGAGATCAAGGAGGTAGCTGGCTAACTCGGCGCGTCCGCGTTTTGCACCCCCCGATAAGAAAGAGACAATCTCTGAGATACGCGGAGGAGTATCCTGTCTTAGCGGGCACGGCGCGCTTGGATCGCGCAATCGTTCCGCAAAGAACTTGTCGATCTCAGATCGGTAGCCACCAAACGTAATGCGAGCATCAGACGTTCCTCGCATTTGTTCAGCACGCAGGCTGTAGTTATTGTGCTTGAAATACAGGCCGAGGTGATCGAATTCGTCATCGGCCTGCACAAGGTCCGATTTAAACGCTCGCATTCGCTGCTCGACGTAGTGAAGAAACCACAACGAATCTTCAAAGATGTCTGCGTACGTTCTGAGATCATCCAGCGAGAGCACCCACACAGGATGGTCGCCGACATCGACGCCTATTTTTCGCAAGTGCTGGACTTGCGCGGCCATCTCGGTGAAAGGGTCAAGCGTAACAGGACAGCTTGTGATTTGACGGTAGTCCGCTTTCCGCAAATCGAAAATCTTGTTGTGATCCCGATCAAAGATCGAAACGGTTTCTTCGCTGCCTAGATAGTCGAGAAAACGCTTCCCCTGTGTGGCCGGCTTGAGCACAAGGTTTTTTAGGGACGACACGAAAGCGGGAAAGTCATTCGCTGGCGACGTGTAGGTGAAGGCACCTGCTCGAACTTCGATAATGAACAGGTGATCGTCAAGGATTAGCAAGCCGTCAGCTTCGCACCAGCTCCTTTCCGTGGCACCCACCTGCGGGTGCCATCGGTAGTAGACCGAACGATAGACCGTCGCACCCGGCAGCATCTGCGTGAGATACTTGAACGGGAGTTCCTCGGATTGGCTCTGTTGAATTCTATTCCAGGTGTCCCGGTAAGATGGTTTGAGGCGCACGATGATCCGCTGCATCACGCGATATATGTTGTCGAAGAGACCATGAAGGTCGAAGCAGTACGCACGGTCGCCGAGCCGGATGAAAGGACGCCTGAATGTGGGCCAAATCCGCAGTGGCCAACCTTTGAACTCACCCGCGGCCAAGAAATCAGTCTCTTCCCCGGGGCTCCACGTTAGCTCGTCGACCAAGCTTTGCGACAAAGCGGTAACTGCTCGCACGTCGCACAAATCGAGCCCTAGACAACGGCCCATCACTCGCTTCTGTCGCTCTTGCCACCCTCTGTCCGCAATGACCTTCTGCATGAGCGTGGGAAGGTCCGCGGGATCGCGCGAGTGCTCTGCCTCCAACTCCAACTCAGATTCCAGTGCCGACAACGATTCCTTCCGAAAGGAGTCTAACTCCTGATAGGCTTCCGGCACGCCGAAGGTTAGCGAGTGCCATAGCTTTGCCAGTTCATCGACGAACTGTTCGGCAGTGAGTCCAAACAACTCTTCGAAGACCGCGGAGTGGGGCAGAAGAAGATCGCGTAGATGTACGATCTGGTGGACCTGATGGCGAGCGCCTCGGACGTTGGACCAGTAGAGCTGCGCCCGGAAGAAGAACTCTTCGGCCTCTTCGTCGAAATCGGGATCTTCTACTTTGGCCTTAGCTGCACGACAGAGCTGATAGGTGAGATTCACTTCACGGAACAGTTTTTCGACCCATGCTTTCAGTGTCGCCCACTCTTGATCAGTGACGGCATCTCGCTGCGGCTGTGCGGGTTTCACCGACACAATAACGCTCTGGATGTAGTCGATCATGCGAAGGTCGATCGCGTCGAAATTGCCTTCGGATCCCGACGTCAGGGCGCGGCTGGCGAACGACCACCAAGCACGATGCAAGAGTTGATCAGGTGCGAGTTCGCTTACGAGTTTCGCGATCGAGTCGACTAACCCATCGATTTCTTGGACGATCTTGGGGTATCGATCGGCAAGGCCCGCGAGCATCTCGGCGTGGGCCTCGGCGGTCAGATCGGTTTGAAAGAGGACGTTGCTGCCGAAACGTGCCACCCGTATCGGGCCTTGCGCAAAAATCTCATCCGGCTTGACGGCTTTGTTCTTGTTCTTGTGCTTCTTCTTTTTCTTCGTCACGTCGCTTTATCACCGGCGGTTATCTTTCGCGGACATACTTCAATGGTGCCAGCAAGGCGAACCGGCCACATCGACGGCCTCTTAAGTTCCTGCTACGTTCCCTTCAATCTGCTTTAATCTTAGGTGGAGACTTACTTGGCCACGGTCGTGACGCCAATGGAGTTCCCCCCTTGGGCTGGACCGGGGGAAGGGTTTTGAATGGATCAGGTTTCTGGGCCTTCTTGAAGGGAGAAGGCCGATGCAACGCCGCTACAAACGGGAATTCAAGGTTCAGGTCGTCGGGGATATTCGCTCGGG
>JANOFU010000008.1:0-108998 GCA_031413815.1 Hyphomicrobium sp.
ATCAAGGGAATAAGGTCGAGCCATCCGTGCTGGCCTCCGATCCCAGCATGAAGCTTGAATCAGATCCCAGCTGATTTGGGAATCCCCCGTGATTCCATTAAATGCGGATAGACTCTAGCAGCCAAGTCTGTGGTTCGCAGGCTTTAGCGTTGGCCCGGACAAATATTAACGGGCGGTGCGGCTGCGTCTTGCGCTAGGACGGTCAAAGCGTATAGCTGCGCTTCGTGTGTCACCTGTGCGTACCCACACCAAAGCGCAGAACCTGAAAGTTTTCTAACCTATTGATTTCATTGGCTGGGGGACTAGGATTCGAACCTAGACAGGCAGAGTCAGAGTCTGCAGTCCTACCATTAGACGATCCCCCAAAGCCGGATCGGGAGGGGCCGGGGCGCCTCCAGGAGCGAGCCGTATAGCAGGGGGGTCCCGGAAGGGCAAGCTGAGCCCCGTTCGCGTGCCCCCGGTGCGCCTGCGCACGTATCACGGGACACCCCGGGCGCGCAGCCGCCCGTTGGCTGAGCATGCACGGCCGGCGGATGGCTGGGTGAAAGGTCAGAGCGAGCTAGGTGCCTTTCCTTTTTCCCGCTGACCCATGTCTGGATGGCCGCCTGTGCTCGCTCCGATCCCGTCCCTCCGGGACGCGGCCATGACGGGAAAGAGTGGGTGTTGGGTCTAGGGTTTCGGGTCTCAATCGTCGTCGGCTTCCAAGAGGCTTTCGGCAGGCAGACCCGCAGTCACCACCGCGGCGTCGTAGTCGACCCGGTCCAGATAGAGCCCGGTGGCCGGCGCAACAGTTCCGCAGCGTGTACGGTCGCGAGCGGCGAGGGCTGAAGCCATATCGGACGGCGTCCACTTGCCCTCGCCGACCAGCTTTAAGCTACCCACCATTGAGCGGACCTGATTGTGCAGGAACGCGCGCGCCGACGCCCGGATCACCACCTCGTGGCCTTCCTGCGTCACGTCGAGCCGGTCAAGCGTGCGCAATGGCGACTTCGCCTGGCACTGCGCAGCGCGGAACGTTGTAAAGTCGTGATGGCCTCGAAGATGCGCTGCGGCAGCGTCCATCGCGGTGACATCCAGCGGCTTAACCAGCCACCAGACGCGATCACGGTCCAGAACCGGCGGGGCACGGCGCGTGAGAATCCGGTAGACGTAATGCCGTGCGCTGGCGCCGAACCGGGCATCGAACGTGTCGTCCACCCGCGCGCACGCGAGCACAGCAGCCGGCAACGGTTTTAGATGATAATTTATGGCGTCGGCGACGCGCGACGGCGGCCAGTCTTTCGATAAATCGAAATGCGCCACTTGCCCAAGCGCGTGCACGCCCGCATCCGTGCGGCCCGCCCCGCGGATCGATGGCCGCTCGCCGGAGAAGCGGAAGATTGCCTCGCGCAATGCGCCTTGCACCGATACGCCCTCGGCCTGGATCTGCCAGCCGACGAAGGGCGTTCCGTCATATTCGATGAGGATGCGAAAGCGCGGCATGGGCCTAGAACAAAAAGAAGGGTGCAGCAGCGTTGCGCCGCGTGCACCCTTAAAGCATCAAGCCTGACGGCCGCAAAGCCCCGAACGGCTTAATAGCCGCCGACGCTTGGAATGAAGTGGCGGCGATGTTTGCCGTAGTGGCGGTGCGTGTTGTCACTTCGGCTGACCGATGTCGAATTCTGCGTGACGGTTGTGTCGCTGATGCTGAGGTTCAACGGCGTGTTGTTTGGATTGATGATGACATGGCGCTCAGGCGGCAGCGGGCGGAATACGCGCACGCCTTCTTCGATGGTCACCGTTGCGCCGTAGAACGGGCGCGGCTCGATGCGGGTGGTGGAACCTTGGGCCGCAACGGGCGTGGACAGGAGCGCGGCAAGGGCCGCCGCAAAGGCAGGGGTCGCAACAGAACGCAACATTGAAGCTCTCCAGCTGAGACGAGAACGGCTGGTCAGATGTTAACGCGCCGGAGTTCCGGTGGGGATGCGTTCATGCGGAATGATTAATTTGCGTGCCGGGTGTGAGCGGAAAGCCCCGCAGGAACTCGCCCGCTGGCATCGGCTTTTTGCCAGCCCGTTGGATTTCGACGAGGCGCACAGCGCCGCCGCCGCAGGCGATGGTCAATGCCTCGTCCAGCACCGTGCCGGGCGCACCGTGGCCGTTTACCAAACTGGACCGCAAAACTTTGATCCGCTCGGGCGGCGTCCCCGCGTGGGTGGCTTCAAACCAGGCGCCTGGAACCGGTGACAGGCCACGAATGAGATTGTGCACCTTGTAAGCGGGCTGGAAGAAGTCGATCCGCGCTTCGGCCTTGTCGATTTTAGCCGCATACGTGATACCGTCCGCGGCCTGCTCAATAGGTGTAATGGTCCCACGCTCCAGCGCGTCCAAGGCCTTCACCAACAGCCGCGCCCCCTTGGCCGCGAGATCGTCATGAAGCTCGCCAGCTGTCGTGTCCGGTCCGATCGGCACGGATTGAGCGAGGCAAACCGGCCCGGTATCGAGCCCTTCGCCCATGCGCATCACCATGGCAGCGGTTTCCGTATCGCCCGCCATGATCGCGCGTTGGATGGGCGCGGCGCCTCGCCAGCGCGGCAGAGCCGAGGCATGAAGGTTGAAGCAGCCGAGCCGCGGCGCGTCGAGCACGGGCTTTGGCAGCAACAATCCATACGCCACTACGACGGCGGCGTCGGCGCAATGAGACCGGAAGGCGTCCTGCTCCGCGGCACCCTTCAGCGATTTTGGTGTGAGCACAGCCAAGCCGTGGTCTTCAGCGAGGCGATGCACCGGCGATTGGGTCTCGGACATCCCACGGCCGGCGCGGCGTGGCGGCTGCGAGTAAACCGCGGCAATCTCATGCTTGGCGTCAAGCACGGCTGCCAATGAGGCTGCGGCGAAGTCTGGCGTGCCCATGAACACAAGGCGCAGCGGCATGACGGATACATCCAATCCTGAGATGGCCTCCCGTTGCGGGAGACCTCACTTACACGTCGCTGCGCGTCAGTTTCTTGAATTTGCGGATCACCATCTCGCGCTTCAAACGCGACAAGAAATCGATGATCAGTTTGCCATCCAGATGGTCCAGCTCATGCTGGACGGCTGTCGCCAACAAACCGTCAGCGTCCAACTCCGTGCGCTTGCCGCTTCGATTCGTGTAGCGCAGCGTCAACGTCGACGGCCGCTCAATATCGACATGGTAATCCGGAATGGACAGGCAGCCTTCCTCGTGGATGCGGGTTTCTGACCCCAGCGATATGATCTCCGGATTGATCAATACCAGCGGCTGCTTGCCATCTTTTTCTTCGTCCGCGACATCCAGCACGACCAGGCGGCGCAACACGCCCACCTGTACGGCCGCGAGCCCGACGCCCGGCGCGCCATACATCGTTTCCAGCATATTATCGGCGAGGCGCAACAGCTCCGCATCGACGCGTTCGACGGGAGCGGAGGCTTTCCTCAGCAGCGGATCGGGCAGGGTGATGATGGGCAAAAGCGACATAAACTTGACATAGGTGAGCCGCCGCAAACGGTCAATCGCTGCCGAGCGGAAGTTCCACGAGAGACCGCCCGGCTTTGGGGACAAGCCGTGCGCTGCCGGTTGTCTCAGGGCCGCAGGGCGCCAAGGTTAACCCGGCCGTGGCGTCGTCGCTGACCTCGCCGGGCAACGGCCCGATCACGAGATCAAAGCCACCGCTGTCTGGGCTGCGGCGAATCGCGAACTGCCCGCCGTCACAGTCCATCGTGCACTTCGAGACGTCGCGCTGCCAAGGCGCGCAGGCCGCCGCTGCATCGGCGTGCAGCCGGCCCTCTGAGACGAGAAAGATGCGGGCTGAAAAGATGCTGCGGCCTTTCGCAGGTCCCGCGCCATCGGCCATCGACAAGGCGGCTGATGCGCCGCCGGGCGCCGAAATCTGCAGCAGGAGATCGGACAACTCACGCCGCTGCGGGCGCGCGACGCGGAAATCGGGAAACTCGATCTCTAACGCTTGCAGATCGCCGCGCGACACGAGTTTCAGTTCGACCGTTTCGGTGCCGGCGCGGGCGTGCGCGAGCGGCACCGCGATTGCGGCGAATACCATCAGGTTGTGAAGGGTGCGATGCATGAATGCGGGACCCCTGACGGATGCGAATCGATGGCAGAGGTTACCGGTTGAACACCTTGGCGGCGAGACGGCGCAGGGCATGCCGGCCGATCAGCGACAGAATTTTCGTACCCGCCAAGACCGTCCCGCGAACGGTGCCCGAGATCTTGGACACGCCAATGCGGCGGCGGTAGCGGGCGGGGACTTCCCTCACCCTCAACCCCTGTTCGATGGCCTTGATCTGCATCTCCACCGTCCAACCGAATGTGCGATCGGCCATGCCGAGACCATCAAGTGCATCGCGGCGGATGGCGCGGAAGGGACCGAGATCGGTAAATCGCACGCCCCAGAACAAGCGAATGAGGCGAGTGGCGAGCCAATTGCCGAACACCTGCTGCGGTGTCATGGCGCCGGGTTCGACATCGCCGAGCGCCCGCGAGCCGACGACGAAGTCAGCCTCATTCCGGATGATTGGGTCCGTCAAGTCCGCCATGTCTTCGGTGTGGTCGGAATGATCGCCATCGACGAAGACGACAATATCGACCGGCGGCAGTGCTGCAAGCCCCGCGAGGCAGGCGGCACCATATCCCGCTTGCGCCTCCGTCACGACAACAGCGCCCGCCGCTGCCGCCCGCGCGGCGGTTGTATCGCGCGATCCGTTGTCGGCGACAATGATGATATCGACCCACCCAGGAATGCCGCGCACGACATCTGCAACCGCGTTCTCTTCGTCGCGCGCGGGAATAACGACGCCAATGCGTGTTCCGTTACGCATAGGTGTCACGCGCAGGTTGGTCGAGGGGTTCGAAACCGCGCTTCCAGTCCAAAAAGAATGCGGCCCAGACCGGCAACCAGATGCCCCAGACTATTAGATTGGGAAAGGTTTTGTAGTCGTCCTGCGCGAGATAGTGGAACGACACGTAGTAGATCGGCATCAGCACCGTTGCGACGAGGGGCCCAAGCTGGGGCCGGGCTGCGAAGAACGGCAGTAGCCAAATGAGATACCACGGGAACTGCGCCGGGCTGAGCAGCAGCAGCGCCAAGACCGCGAGATAGACGCGTTTGATGAAATCATCGGCACCGAGTAACGGCAGCCGCGCCAGCCAGAGCACGACAGCACCTAACACCACGGCCAGCAGTCCCTTCGTCACCAGTGCGATATCCCCGGGCACTGTGGTCAGCGGCGCGATCAGCGCACGAACGATCGACTCCAGAACTTTGTAGTGAGCGCTGTTGGTGTGCCAATACTGCGCATAAGCGACGAATCCTGACGTTTTGTCGATGCCGCCGAGCACCGGTGGCACGGCCCAACACGCACCGAGCACCGCTAGGATGCCAACGCAGACCGCGAGCAATCGCCGGTCACTCAACAGCGGGCGCAACAAGATCGGGGCCAGGAAGACGGGCCAAAGTTTGATACCTGCGGCAATGCCAAGATGGAGTGCCGATGGCATGAAGGATTTGCGCAGCGCCAGAACAACGGCGGCCAACAAGAACGGCATCAGGACCGCTTCCATATGAGCGGAGTTGAACAGCTCCTTCACCGCCACCGGGTTCCACCAATAGAGCGCGACCCAGGCCGGTGACCGGCCGACAGATTTCAGAATCCCCAGCAGGAGGCAGAAACTTGCCAACTCCGCTGCAAGACACACCGCGCGCCAGGCCCGCAAGCTCCACGGTTCAATCCAATGCGCGATGGCGAACGCGGCCTGCGCCACGGGTGGATAGATCGTTTTCAGATCAGAGTGATTGATGCGTTCGATGATCACGCCGGACGACTGCGCCAACGGCTGAAGTGCATCGGCCTGCGCGTCGCCTTGCGCATCATCGGGAGACAGGGCGTAGGGGTTGTAGCCGTGCGCTGTCACCGCGCCATCCCACAGATAGCGGTACCAATCATCTTCAATTGCGGGTGTGCTGGGGAATAGGACCAAACGGAACAGCACTCCGAATGCTGCGATGAGAAGAATCAAGCGGTGGTCTCTGCCGATCTCGGCGGTATCGGAGGCTCGCAAGAGTGGCACGAGTGAACAGTAGATAAGACCCGCCACCATCAGGCCAACGGCCAGCAGAATGGCCGGCTGATCGCGCAGGTCCCGATTGTAATCAAAGGCGCTGGACGTCCAATTGAGAGCCCATGCGAGCCCAAGCAAGATTGTTCCAGTGCCGGCCCAGGCCACCCACAAGACACGTGTCGAACGCGCCTTATCCACGTTGCGATTGTTCCGCTTTGATCGCTGCAGCAAGGGCGGCTTCGCTGGTTTCGTGCGGTCGCCAGCCTGTGGCGATCAATCGGCTGGTATCGACTACGAGGTCGCCCGACAATCGCGCCCACTGGTCGGCCTTGCCAGCAAGACGGGCCAGTGCGCCTCCAGCGACCGCTGGAATGGGGAGAACGCCTGGGCGGCGATCAAGCCCGGCGCGCAACGCGCCAATGACGTTGGCGACCGTCAGCGGCTGCTCGTCAGCGACGAGATAGACGTGACGGCTGCACGACTGGGCGTCCAGCGCGTGCGCAACGGCGGAACAGAGATTGTTGATGCTCATTAGCGAGCGGCGCGCTTTGAGACCGCCAACCGGCATAGGCCAAGGACTTTTCGCTAAGACAAACAGTGAGCGCATATTGCCCTTGACCCCGGGGCCATAAACGAGAGCGGGCCGCAGACAGACCCAGTCTGTCGCACAGCGCTCTAATGCAGCAGATACGGCGCGCTCACCGGCAAGTTTCGATCGCCCGTAAGCGTCCGTTGGCCGCGGATCGTCCGTCTCACTCAAAGTCACGTCACTCCGCGGGCCCGATTGCGCACGCACCGACGACATCACCACGACGCGCTTTAAGCCCCGTGACCGCGCTGCCAGAGCCAATTGTCCGGCGGCCCGTCCATTGACCGCCATCAGCAACTGCTCAGGTGTTTCAGGTGTGACGTGTTCGATGCCGGCCAGGTGCACTGCGTGCGTGATGCCAGCGAGCAAGGGCGCCCAGTGCATCGGCTTGCCCAAATCAGGCAGAGAAAGTGCTGTAATCTCAGCCGTTGCTTCAATGCCATAGGCCCCGCGCGCGGCGGCGACTACGCGCCAGCCTGTAGAGGCCAAATGACGAACGACGGCACGGCCGACAAAGCCCGTTGCGCCCGTGACGAGTACCGTGCCCTTCATACCGTCTCCAACGATGGTCTCTTGCGTCAGGCCCGACATCCAGGCTTATGCGAGATCCAGTAGACCAAGCATCTTGCTCATCGCAAGCCGGGCATCAAACCACCGCTCGGCCTTCAGGCGGCTTGCGCGGCCCTGTGACGGGATCAACTCAGACCGGATCACAAAACTCTCCATCGCCGGGGCGAGGGCGGCAGGATCGCGCGCAGGGATCAAACAGCCGTTCACGCCTTCGTCAACTGTATCGCGGCAACCGGGGAGATCCAAGGACAAGACCGGCCGGCCTGCAGCCAGCGCGGCCAGAAGTGTCGGCGGCAGACCATCGTCCGCTGACAAATGAACGGGGACATGACACGCCGCCAGGGCGGGTCGAAGGGGCTCCACGTGCCCGAGGAACTGTACAGCACCCAATCCTGAGATGCCGTCGAGCACGGCCCAAGGCGCCAGACTCAACGAGAATTTGGTTTGCGGGTATCGTTGAGCCACGCTGTTCGCCGCAGCAATGTAGTTTGAGATCTCTGCGTGCTGGTTGGTTTCGGCAATCATGAGAAACTTAATGCCGGCGCTCAGGTCTGGCAGGGGTTGCGCAGGATTGTCTTCAAGTTCGACCCCTTCGCCAGGCACGTGTTCCAAAGTGCCATGAACCGGTAGCTGCCCGCTCGCGCGGATGACTTTTGCGGCCGACGCGTTGTGTGCGATGAACGCGGATGCCTGCTCCAAAACACGGCGGTCGAGTTTCGCGTTTGGCTTTGCTGGAACTGTGGAGATCGCGTCCATATCATTGCACAAGACAACGAAGCGCTTCGCGCCGCTGCTGCGTGCGCCCAAGGCCGCATCCAGGGCGACGTCCGATGAAGCGGCGAGGATGGCGTCGGGCCGCCAGTCCCGAAGCTGATCGAGAATGCTCTGCGCGGCGTGGCGGCGTGCCAAAAAGGGCAGCTTAGAGGACTGCGGATCAAATCTTTGGTGAAGTACCCCGATTTCGCCGAATGCGCGCAGCTCACGGCTGCTTGCCGGTGGCGATAAGCACAACACAGTATGATCGCGCCCGATGACTTCGCGCATCAGGCCTTGCCGGTATCGCAAGACGTTACTCGCCGATGATGCAACAATCGCTAGGCGTTTCGCACGAGGGGCGGGTGTGCCGGTGTGGGCCATCTTGCTAGTGCAGTGTTCGCGGCCTCGGGCCGGCGTTTTCCGTTGCGGGAACTGCAGGGGTACCAGGCACCGTTTCGCCTTCAGGGCTGTAGCCTTCGACGGTCCGCAGCAACACGGCCTGAATTGTTTCGGTGTCGCGCATCGTCATTGCGGCTTGCAGGACATCAAGCTCCCGCTTCAGTTCAGCGGCTTTGAGGAACGGCTCGTCCGACCGCATAATGCGAGGATGTTCTGTGCCGGTCGTATGAGCCCCAATCAGCAGTTCTTCGTAGAGTTTCTCTCCGGGACGCAGCCCCGTGTAGGTCACGGCAATATCGCCCGCGGGGTTGACCTCATCGCGCACTTCCAGCCCAGAGAGGTGAATCATGAGGCGCGCCAGATCATCGATTTTCACTGGTTCGCCCATGTGCAGTACGAAGACTTCGCCACCGCGCGCCATGGCACTGGCTTGAATCACCAGCTCGGCCGCTTCAGGGATCGACATAAAGTAACGGACGATGTCGCGGTGGGTGACGGTCACTGGGCCGCCAGCAGCAATCTGCTTGCGGAACCGCTTCACGACAGACCCTGAGCTATCGAGCACATTGCCGAACCGCACCATTGAGAAGATCGTTTGGCCCTTTTCGTCGGCGAGGGATTGTAGAACCAGTTCGGCCAGCCGCTTGGACGCCCCCATCACATTTGTTGGGCGTACGGCCTTGTCGGTCGAGATCAGAATGACACGTTCAACATCCAACCGGCGCGCGCATTCGGCGATGACGGCCACCCCAAAGGTGTTGTTCTGAATGCCCGCAATGATGTTGTGCTCGACGATCGGCACATGCTTGTAGGCGGCAGCATGGTAGATTGTTTTGACGCTGTACCGCCGGATGGTCTCGGCGACCAACGCCGCATCAAGCACCGAACCCAGTACGCCATGAACAGCCGGCTTGACCTGCTCCGCCGGCCAGGATGCAATTGCTTCATTCACTTCCATCTCGATTTCGTACAGCGCGACTTCCGAGACGTCGAGCAAAACGATGCAGGCCGGCGCTTGGCGCAAGATTTGGCGAACGAGCTCTGAGCCAATGGAGCCGCCCGCTCCGGTGACCAAGATGGATTTGTCCTTGATCGTGCGGGCCAATAGCGCAGCATCAGGCTTGACCGGATCGCGGCCGAGCAAATCACCCACATCAACTGGGCGCAGGTCGTTGATGCCGGCTTGACCCGAAGCCACATCTTCGAAGTCCGGCAGCACTTTCACTTCAATGGGATAGCGTTCAAGTTCCCGAAGAATCGTGCGCCGCTCGCGCTTCAAGCCATGAGGTAATGCAATCAAGACCTCTTTGATGCCCGTGCGTTCAACGAGTTTGCCGATCTTGTCGGGCGGATACACTTTGACGCCACCGACGTACTGCCCGCGAATGGTTGGCGATGGATCGATGAATGCAACAACATTCCGGTTGCCTGCCCGCCGGACTTCTTGCAGGAGATTTGCACCCATCTGGCCAGCACCGAAGATCGCAACAGGTTTGCGAGCGAGCATTTGATCGAAGTTTGGCACACGTATGCCTGCGCTTCGAAACAGCATGGCAGCTAGATGCCGCGTCCCAGCAATCAATAAGCCTGACAGCAAGGCAAAGGGGACAATCACAGATCTGGGAATGCCTGGTTGCCCGGCGATGAACAGAAGCGTCGCCCAGATCAGTACGGCGAGGCCAGTAGAGAGGAAAATCTGCGTGACACCTCTTGAACCGATGAACCGGGTGACAAGCCGGTACAGGCCAGACCAAGCAAACGTCGCCACACCGATCAACGGGGCCGCGGCAAACAACAATTGCAGTTCCGTTCGGGTGGTCCAGAATGGCTCTCCGTAGCGGATGGACAGGACAATCCACAACGCCAAAGACATCAATGCGAAGTCTGTGGCTACGAGCAGCACTCGTTTTTGAAGGCGCGGCAGTTCGAGCAGCCGATCGCGCAACTCCGCGGCCAGCCCCTTAGCCCTCTGAGTTTGGTCTACACTTCCCACCCGCACCCGCACTTAAATTCGTGTGACGATATTCCGTCCAAGCCTCAACGCGCAACCGTGACTAGAGTGATTCACTTACCATCGGGTACGCCGATGCTACCGAAGCAATAATTCAGACGGCGTACAATAGTGTGGCGCTGCCCCACCATCCATCCAACTCGAAAATCTCGTTAAATCAGCGTGTTGGCCTCGAGTTGATCTGATCGATGAGCCTGTAACACAGCCAGACGGCAAGAGTTCCGAAGACGATGGCACCCAGCATGTTACCCACAAGAACACCCGAAGCCCCGCCGTAGTGGGCGCCCGCCAAAACAAAGGGAACTGTTCCCGCCGTCGCACGGCCCCAGTTCAGCACCGTTGAAAGCTGGGCACGGCCGAGGGTGTTGAACACGGCATTGGCGACAAACAGCATTCCCAAAAAGACGAACAGGGGCGACAGCCATCGGCAAAACAATAATATGAGGACTTCGGCCTCTCCAGACGCTTTGAAAACATCGACAATCGGCTGAGAAAAAATCGCGATGACGAGCCAGGCAACAGCAGTGAATCCAGCGTTGACCCACAGGGAAAGTGTGAATGCTTCGCGCATTCGCTCGAACTTCTTGGCTCCGAAGTTCTGACCAATGATGGGGCCTATCGACCCGGACAACGCGTAGATTGCACCGAACGCCACCGGGATAATGCGGCCGATGATGGCCCATGCAGCTACGGCGCTGTCGCCATGAGGAGAGATGGCAGATGTGACATACGCATTGGCCACGGGTGTGGCGACATTGGTTAAAATGGCCGGCACTGCAATGGCGGCCAGTGCGGACGTATCATCTAAGGCGTCTTGCAGACTGGGCTTCGCCACCATGTCGTGGATACGGATAGCGGCATAGAGGCCGTAGGCGACCATGAATAGTCGCGCGATAGCCGAAGCGATGGCCGCGCCATGAATGCCGAGCCCTAGGCCGAATATCAAAATCGGATCGAGCAAAATGTTGGCGATGGCACCAATCAGAGTGACGTTCATCGCCCTGCGTGCATCTCCCACAGACCGCAAGATGGCCGTGGTCGTCATGGCAAGTGCCAAAGGTGGCAGAAACGGCGTGAGAATGAGCAAGTAGCTGGTCGCGAACGCATGTGCGCGGCCCTGAGCACCCAGAAGTGTTAGCAACCACGGCACCGACAACCATACCGCAAAGACGAGCACAGCAGATACCGCAAACGTCACCGCAAGCGAACTCGCCGCCAGCCGCCGTGCGCCCGCGCGGTTACCCGCACCGATGGCCGGCGAGATCAGCGACGTCGCTGCGATCGACAAGCCGATGCCGATGGAGGTGGTGAAAAACAAGATCGAACTGGCATAGCCGATGGCGGCCACGATCGCCTCATCGCCCAGCCACGACAGAAACAGCATATTGGCGAGGTCGCCGACGAAGATGGCGACGAGGCCGATCGCCCCCGCTCCGGTCATGACCAGGATATGGCGCAGCAGCGAGCCGGAGACGAATTTTGGCGGCGCGTTGAGCGGCGCGGGTTCGATCACATGCGTTTCGGCGGAAGCCATTCAAATTCCTGACGCGTATTGACGGGGACTGCTCGCCGCCTCACACGCGCCGCCGCGATTTGATGGCTGCCGCAAGCGTGCCTTCGTCGAGATAATCGAGTTCTCCGCCGACGGGCACGCCTTGCGCAAGACGCGACACGGTCACACCGCTCGCACCGAGCCGTTCCATCAGATAGTGCGCCGTCGATTGACCTTCGACTGTGGCATTGAGCGCAAGCAGCACTTCTTTGACGTCCGCGCCCGATGCCCGCTCAATGAGCCGCGCGATATTGAGACGCTCCGGACCGACGCCATCCAGTGGTGATAAGTGGCCGCCGAGCACATGGTATTGGGCATTGAGCACTCCAGCGCGTTCCAAAGCCCATAAGTCGCCAATCTCCTCAACGACGACGATCATTGATTGGTCACGACGCTGATCCTGGCACAGCGTGCAGGGAGAAACGGTATCGACGTTGCCGCAATTCGGGCATTCGATGATTTTGACGACTGCCGCCTGCAGGGCCTCGCTGAGTGGGATCAGTAATTCTTCGCGCTTCTTGAGGAGGGTGAGAGCCGCCTTGCGCGCAGATCGCGGGCCCAACCCCGGCATCCGCGACAGCAGCTGCACCATCCGTTCGATTTCAGGGCCTGCGATTTTTTTGGACATGAGTGGCGATCAACTCTTGGAACGCCGCGGCCATTTCCGGCCCTCGCTGATGGCGTCCAGTATGTTCTTTGTTTTCATCCGCGTTTTGATACTCGGAACGTCAAGAGTCGATGCACTCTCCAGTTGGTATCGCAAAACGAACATTTCGCCGCTGCGCCGCTGGATTGCAACATCCACAGCCCTCGCAAGATCAAGGAACTCGGCCAAGCGCTGGCGGGCTTCTGAATATGTATAGACCTTGATTCGCTCTGCTCCAGCCGCAACTTGACCCCCTCATCGCCTGCAGCCGGCGCTACCCACCGCCCGCCTGCCAGGCCTTTACCGCCTCGAGCGGATAAATGAGCATCAACACATTGAGCGTCAGGTTGTCGCGGATGACCCAGCCCGTGAACAGTTCGAACGCGATGGCGATCAGGATCGTTGCCGCAACAGGGAGACGGGACGCGAGGAAAAAGCCGCCGATCATGGCCAGCATGTCGGAGACGGAATTGAGGATCGAATCGCCGAAGTAGTCGAGCGAGATCGTGGCCGTCCGGTAGCGGTTGATGGTGAATTCCGTGTTCTCGAAAATCTCCCACGCGCCTTCGATGCCCATGGCGACAAAGAGCTTCGTGGCGAACGACGCCCGCGGCATTACGAGATGCGTGAGGGCGTAGAAGATGAATCCGTGAATGATGTGGCTCGGGGTGTACCAATCTGCGATGTGCTGCGAGTTTTCCGAACTGACCGCCACTCCGTGCCAGAGCTTGACATATCCGCACGTGCAGATTGGGACGCGGCCCATCCACCAGAGGATGGCAGCTAACAATGCCAAAAGCCCCATAACCGCAAGCGCGGCCGGGGCTGGGTTGGGCGAGACGCGAGCTTGCTTTGCCATCAGGGACTCTTTCGAGAGGGTATCGCTCGAAGCTAAAACAACTTCATACCCGGCGGAAGCGGCAGCCCACCCGTCACTTCGGCCATTTTCGACTGCAGTATCGTCTCGACCTTGGTCTTAGCGTCCTGGCAGGCCGCCAAGATCAGGTCCTCGAGGATTTCTTCCTCGCCGGCTTTCATCAAACTCGGATCGATACGGATCCGTTTGACGTCGCCCTTGCCGTTCATCGCGACCCGAACGAGGCCTGCGCCCGACTGTCCGTCAATCTCGGCGGCTGCCAGTTCTTCCTGCATTTGCTGCATGCGAGCCTGCATCTGGCCCACTTGCTTCATCATACCCATAATGTCTTTCATGTTTGGTCCTGTTGAGTGGTGTCTGACCCGGAGTGTCAGACACTCATCTTATCCCGTCCCTGTCTCATCCTCCCGTTTGCCATCAATCTTGCGGATCGCCGTGATCTTGGCGTCGGGAAATTCTTCGAAGATGGCGGCAACGGCAGGGTGATTCTTCAGAGCTGCAATTTCGGCGGCGTCGCGTTCGCGGCGCACGTCTCCCATCGGCGGCTCACCCAGCGCCTTGGACAACGCGACCATCCATCTCCGCCCGGTCCACTTATTGAGCTTTTCGCGCAGATCGTTGGCGAGTTCCGGCGGTGCCCCCGGCATCAAGAACAAATCGATCGCCCCAGCCGCCGCATCGCACTTTACAAGGCTGACGTGCTCTTCCAAGTGAACTTTGAGCTTGGCATCGCGCCGCTCGCCCACCAGAGCCACAATGTCAGCAAAATTCCGGAGCGGACGCACAGCAGCAGGCGCGACGGGTGCTGCGGACGGGGCGTCGTCATCCTCGCCCAAGCCCTCGATCACTTCGTCGTCGGCCTCGAGAGGCAGAGCATCGGCGCCCGGCTCAGCTCCATCAGAGTCAACATCAGCAAGCCCTTCGGCCTTCGGCGCGGACGCGATCTCGTTCAACGGCGCTCGTGTGTCCCGGCCGGCCGGGGGGGCGGCCGATACCGCTGCGCGCCTCGCAACTTGACCGTCTCCGCCGAGCGCCTTCAGGATTTCGTCCGGCGGTGGCAAGTCCGCCGTATAGGCAATGCGGATCAGCACCATTTCGGCAGCAGCGAGCGGGTCAGGCGCTTTGCCGGCCTCCTCAAGGCCTTTCAGCAACATCTGCCAGCAGCGTGACAGCAGCGGTACGGACAGCTTATTGGCGAGCGACTCAGCGCGACGGCGATCGTCGGCTGGTAAACTGCCGCTGCCGGCTTCTGGCCCGATGGCTTTGATGCGGGTTGTGACATGCACCGCCTCAGCCAAGTCGGCGAGCAACTGGCCTGCTTCTGCTCCGTCGCGGTGCAGCTCGGCAAACGACTGCAGCGCCGCAGCGGGCGTTCCGGCCAGCAGCGTTTCGAGCAAATCAACGATACGGCCGCGATCCGCTAGGCCAAGCATAGATCGCACGGTCGCGCCGGTGACCTTTGACGACCCCATGGCGATCGCCTGGTCGAGGATCGAAAGGCCATCGCGCACCGATCCGCCCGCGGCCCGCGCAATCATCGCCAGCGCGTCGGCGTCAGCCGTGGCACCTTCCTTAGTGGCGATGTTTTGCAGGTGGGCAGCAAGTTCCGGCACATCCACCCGGCGCAAATCAAACCGCTGACAGCGCGACAGCACAGTGACGGGAACTTTGCGGATCTCGGTTGTTGCAAAGATAAACCTCACATGCTCCGGCGGTTCTTCGAGCGTCTTCAGCAGCGCGTTGAATGCGCCCTTCGACAGCATGTGAACTTCGTCGATGATGAACACTTTGGTGCGTGCCAAGATCGGCCGGTAGCGCGCGCTTTCGATAATCTCGCGGACATTGTCGACGCCAGTATTGGACGCGGCGTCCATTTCAATGACGTCAGGATGGCGGCTTTCGATGATCTCCGTGCAATGCTGACCCAGCACCGGCATGTTGATCGTCGGTTTCGAGATCTTGTCCGTCTCGTAGTTGAGCGCGCGGGCGAGAATGCGCGCGGTCGTGGTCTTGCCGACGCCGCGCACGCCGGTTAGCATATAGCCTTGAGCAATACGGCCAGAGCTGAACGCATTCGACAGCGTCTTGACCATGGCTTCCTGGCCGATCAGGTCATCAAACGTCTGCGGACGGTACTTGCGTGCCAGCACGACATAGGGCGCTACCGGAGCATCCGCTCCAGGCCCTGCGCCCTCGTCACCTGCTGATTTCTTCTTCGCCATCACAACTCTTAAGTTTGGCTAACCCCGGACTTGATCCGAGCGAAGCCCAACAACCTGCTGGCGTCGCATTCGCTAATGTTGGGCTTCACAAGAAGGTTCAGCCCAACCTACAATTTCTGCCCGGAGGCCCCGGGAGCCGAGCGACCCGGCGCAAGCGCCGCCCCCGCGGAGGGCGCCGGATCGCATGAGCAATCCGAACTGCGTCCTTGAGCGAATAAAGAGGCTGGCGGACGACCCGCGTCCTGATCGTTAGGGCTGCTTCGTTCCCGACCTGACCCGGTTGGCGAGGGATGCGTCCGCCGCCAGCCCGGTTGCGTTATGGGACATTGCCAGGCAGGTGACAACCCTCCCGGCGGCTTCCAGTGTTGGCCAAACCTGCGGCGCGAAAGCCCAATGACGCACTCTCCCATTGCGAAAGACCCGTTGATGCACCCCACTTTGAGGTCAGCCTCACATCTTGACCGCCAAGCCCACCTGCGGGGGGACGACGCGGCGTTAGCGCGGCTGCGCACAGCGCCTGACACCCGGTTCCTCGTGCTGGTTGGCGGTAAACCCGCAATTGTCTCGAATACGGACCGGACGACAGCATCGATCCGGTGGCTCACGTCTTCCGACATCGCAGCGCTTCGGGATTATCACGCGGCCTCGGTGTCCGGAGCCCACACGCTGTTTCTGGGCGTGGACCCCGGCACGGGAGCTGCGCGGTTTGCCATTGCGCTACCCGAAAACATCGAGGGTCTGCTGGCCGGTCTGCTGCAGCCCATCTTGGATTTGCGATCGCTCGCTACGCAAGGTGTGATGGATGCCGATCAGATTTCGATGCTGGGGAATGCAAAGGCCCTAGCCGATTGGCATGCCTCAAGCAGCTTCTGCAGTCGTTGCGGCACGGCCTCGGTCGTTGGCGATGGCGGTTGGCGGCGGGTGTGCCCGTCGTGCGGCTTCAAGGCGTTCCCGCGCACTGACCCCGTTGTCATCATGCTGATCACAGACGGCGAGCGGTGTGTCATCACACGAGAGCCGCGGTTTCCCGAAAGGATGTACTCGTTGCCTGCTGGCTATATTGAGCCTGGAGAAGACATCGAAAACGCCGTCACGCGTGAGACGCAAGAGGAGTTGGGCATTACTGTTCACGACGTGAGTTACCGACTGTCTCAGCCGTGGCCGTTCCCGCATTCGCTCATGATCGGCTGCTTGGCCCGCACTGAACCCGCCGGTCTTCGCCCCGACCCGGCCGAGATCGACGACGCAAAATGGGTCAACCGGGACGAAGTCGCCAGTATGGTGGGCGGCACGCATCCTCAGGGTTTGTGGGTTCCTGGCGCTCACGCCATCGCACACAGCTTGATTAGCCGCTGGCTTACCGCCACATCATCCTGACTGCGCCGCTTCGGACACCACTCGCCATGGCTTTTGTCATCATCTTCGTCATCGCACTTGTGGCGCTATCTGTCCTTCCGCAATTGTGGGTACGCAGTGTGTTCCGGGAGCACAGCCACGGGCGGGCTGATTTTCCCGGAACGGGCGGTGAGCTCGCGCGCCACCTGCTCGACGAAATGAAACTCGACCATGTCAAGGTTGAAGAAACGGACATGGGCGATCACTACGACCCAACCGATAAGGCCGTGCGGCTTTTGCCCGAACACTTTAAGGGCAAGTCGCTGTCTGGGATTGTGATTGCGGCGCACGAAGTTGGTCACGCGATGCAAGACGCAACAGGATACAGGCCGCTCGTCGCGCGTACGAAAATGGCGAAGCATGCGCACTACATTGAGATCTTAGGATCGGTCGTCATGCTGGCGGCACCGTTGATGATGGCGATCCTGCGCGCCCCGCAGGTGTTCTTGATGGAAGTGGCAGCAGCGCTTTTGATTTTAGCGTTCACCATACTGATCCACGCAGTGACACTGCCTGTCGAGTTCGACGCCAGCTTTGGCAGAGCTTTGCCCGTTTTGGAACAGGGCGGATACCTTAAGCAAGAAGACATGCCCGCCGCCCGCAAACTCCTGCGCGCCGCCGCGTTTACCTATGTGGCCGCGGCTGCCATGAGCCTTGTCGATGTGGTGCGATGGCTGCGGGTTCTGCGATTCTGACCCGTTTGGTGGAGGGTCATCTGCGTGCTAGAAGCCCCGGTATGCAACAGACCGGACCGACATGACCGCCAAATCCATCCCTGCCACAACCCCAAAGTCAGCGAAGGCCGCTGTGCATCCCCTGGCGCTGCGCAGCGCAACGGGTAAAACCCCTAAAGTCGGCTTCGTGTCCCTCGGCTGCCCGAAGGCGCTGGTGGATAGCGAACGCATCATCACAAAGCTGAGGTCGGAAGGCTATCAGATCGCGCCCGACTACGAGGGCGCCGACGTCGTGGTCGTCAATACCTGCGGCTTCCTCGATTCAGCGAAAGCTGAAAGCCTCGATGCCATCGGCGAAGCCATGGCCAAGAATGGCCGCGTGATTGTCACGGGCTGCATGGGCGTTGAAGAAGGCCGCATCCGCGCCGAACACCCCGGTGTGCTGGCCGTCACAGGCCCGCATCAATATGAGCAAGTCGTCTCCGCCGTGCACGACGCCGTGCCGCCCCTGCATGATCCCTACACAGATCTTGTGCCGCCTGAGGGCCTGCGCCTCACACCGCGCCACTACGCGTATTTGAAGATCTCCGAAGGCTGCAACAACCGCTGCTCGTTCTGCATTATTCCGTCATTACGCGGCGATCTTGCATCGCGGCCGGCCAACCAAGTGATGGCGGAAGCCGAAAAGTTGGTGAAGGCAGGCGTCAAGGAGTTGCTGGTGATCAGCCAAGATACCAGCGCCTATGGTCTCGATATCAAATACGCGGAAAGCCCATGGAAGGGTTCGCCACTCAAGGCGAAGTTTCTCGATCTATCGCGCGCATTGGGCGATCTCGGCGTCTGGGTCCGGATGCATTACGTCTATCCTTACCCGCATGTCGATGACGTGATCCCGCTGATGGCTGAGGGCAAGATCCTCCCTTATCTCGACATTCCGTTTCAACATGCTTCGCCGTCGGTCCTGAAAGCCATGCGCCGCCCCGCGCATCAGGAGAAAACCGCAGCGCGGATTGCAACGTGGCGCAACATCTGTCCGGATCTGGCTGTGCGCTCGACGTTCATCGTCGGCTTCCCCGGCGAAACCGAAGCGGACTTCCAAATCCTTCTCGACTGGATGCGCGAAGCAAAAATCAATCGCGCGGGATGCTTCAAGTATGAGCCGGTCGAGGGTGCCAAGGCCAACGCGCTTGACGGCGCCGTGGCCGAGGACGTGAAAGAAGACCGTTGGCACCGCTTCATGCAAGTGCAGCAAGAGGTGTCGGCTGAGTTGCTGGCTGCCAAGGTGGGCCGCACGATTCCGGTGCTGATCGATGACAGCGACGACGAAGGCGCCGTCGGCCGCTCCCAGTGGGACGCGCCCGAAATCGACGGCAGCATATTTCTAGATGGCGCTACGCACCTCAAGCCCGGCGACATCGTCCAGGCGAAGGTGCTCGCCGCAGACGACACGGATTTGTGGGCCGAAATTGCAGCCTGAGCACCCCCGGCCGAAGTGCACGGCGCCCAGCGTATCATCGTCAAGCGCCGTCACCACACGCCCTTGAAGAACGTCCTCGGGCTGCCCACGTCTTGGATAGGTGAAGATGAGGAACCTTCCAGTCTCGCGATGCACCATCTCGTCGCATCCGAAACGCGGCACGATCCCTCTTCTCAATCAATGCCAGAACCTTCATTCGCGCCCGGTGTCACCCATCGGGCGGCAGGAGCGAGCCATGAGCCAGAAAATCCTATGTGCAGTCGATGAAACTGATCATTCGAAGCACGCCATCGATGTTGCCTCGAAAATGGCGAAAGATCTTGGTGCCGAACTGACACTCTGTTCGGTGAACGTACTGCGAAGTGACCTTCGCGCACCGCCGGTCTATGCCAAGCAGGACATAGAGGTGGATCAAATCCTCTCGTCCGCCGAACTCGAAGCCAACCGGCAGGGTGCCGGAGTTTCGCGCAAAGTGATCCTCACGGGCCGCGAAGCTGCAGCAGCAATTGTCGAGTTTGCGGATGCGGAGCGCTTTGATCACATCGTCACGGGCACGGGCGACAAGTCGTTGTTCACGCGTCTGGTGTCGGGATCGGTGGCGCAAGGCGTTGTCCGTCACGCTCATTGCTCTGTCACCGTTGCGCGATAAAAGTTTGCTCCCAAAACGACGGTTCCGGATAAGGGTGTGCGGGACCGTCACGGTGGGTATAGCGCGGACTCAAGTTGCCGCTGACAGCGGGGCGCGCCTCATTCGGTGGCAACGCGCTTCTGAACGTCAGTATGTTGCGGAGCCCAGCGATGGGTCGGCAGACTGCAAGCTTATGACGCGGACGACTGAGCCCGCCAGAGCCTCGCGCGCCGTGGAGCGGGTTGACCCGCGCTGGGGGGATCGGTATAGCAACGCCTTGATTGTGCCCGGTGCTTCGCACCGGGAGATCCTTCTATTCATCAACTACGAGCTGAACCGGGGTAGCGGCTACGACCGTAATGCACCTGTAAGCTCCTCGAACTCAAGGGAATTTGCGTTTATGGCCAACACGTCGTCGGCGAAGAAAGCCGCCCGCCAGATGATCCGCCGGACCGAGGTCAACAAGGCCCGCCGGTCGCGTCTCAAGTCGGAAGTTCGCGGCGTCGAAGAGGCGATTGCGTCGGGCAACAAGTCAGCGGCCCAGGCGGCCATGAAGGTCGCTGAGCCGCTTTTGGTCCGCACCGCCCAGAAGGGCGTGATGCATAAGAAGTCCGCGAGCCGCAAGGTGTCGCGCTTAGCAGCTCGCGTGAAGGCCATGGCCTGAGGCCATTCGGCCAGCGTCAGACGTGAGTGCCGGAAAAATTTGAAAGACCAGGTGGAAGCCTGGTCTTTTTTGTTGGGCAATCGGCGGATTGCACGGCCAGCCGATGTGAAGGCGCCGCGATGCACCCGCCGGGTCCGCGCCCATTACCAACTAAAATTGCGCAAGACATTTACCGTCATGAACGTGTCATGTTCGCCACGGTCAACGCACCATCTGAGGTTGATTGGCGTTTTTGACCGGTCGCAAGTCGTGGATTCTTCGCGGTTTGCCTGTGGATGAGCGCTGCCTTCGCACAGGGCGCCTGAGAGCGCCGGAAAAAAAATGATGCCGTGCAAAAAGTTTTTTTGTCCGTGTAGAATCTGTAATTCTGCAGCTGTAATTGTGACTGTTTCTCAATGAGTTTGAGAGTTTTTGTGAGAACCGTCCTTCGCCATGGCATGTGCAAAAAGGATAGCAGATTCAATTGTTGGGCACCCCTCGCTCCGGCACGGGCCCGGCTTGCGCCCGAGCCTGTTAAGAGTTAGTTTACTTTTCCACGCCCGGCGTACGTGGGCCGCTTGTAGTCTTCGTGAGTATCACCGAGCGTCAAGCCCTGCCGTACCTGCGTTTTGTGTCCTGGGTGTCAGCGTCAATGTTATTGTTCGGCGTAAGTCTTAGCGGTCATTGCCCGCTTTAGACTGGGATGTTCTTATAATTACTGCGTTGTTTCTTGTTTGGTGTCCGGACGAGCTCTTACGAGGGCCAGGACGCAGCAGAATGCGTGACCGTTAGAGTGGGGGATCTTTGTGAGCGTTGACGATGTGCCTGTGGCCGATGTTTGGGCTCATCTCAAAACCGAGTCTTCGTCCGTTCTGATCGATGTGCGGACACGAGCAGAATGGACATTTGTTGGACTGCCTGACGTGTCGGAGATCGGCAGGCAGGTGGTGACAATCGAGTGGCAGACGTTTCCGGACGGCCGGGTCGATCCCGAATTTCCAGAGCGTCTCAGAGGGCTACTCGAAAGCACCGGGACAGGGAAGGACACTCACCTGTACTTCCTATGCCGGTCCGGAGGACGCAGCCGCATGGCTGCGGAGGCAATGGCAGCGGCTGGATATTCGCGCTGCCACAACGTCGCCGAAGGTTTCGAGGGCCCTCTCGATCCCGACCGGCAAAGGGGGCGTCTCGCGGGCTGGAAAGCTGCGGGACTTCCTTGGGCGCAAGGGTGAACGCCCAAACTTAGAGAGAGCAGGCGCTTTGACGCTGTTTGCAGAGGCAAACGGCAACGGCGGAGGTGTGCCTGATGCGTTGAGGGTCGAAGTAGTCAGTGCGGGGTGCACACATGCATACGTCTCAAGCAGCAAGCCATATTGAAGTTGCCACATCAGCCGCCGCGAGCGATGAGCCGCGCGGTAAGAAGGTTCATGCCGCGTTGCGCGCGAAGCTTGGCGACGACATCTATTCAAGCTGGTTTAAGACGCTTGATTTTGATGGTTTCGACGGTAAGACCGTGACGGCGTCTGTGCCGGTGCAGTTCTTATGTAAGTGGATCCAATCGCACTATATCGACGATCTGTTGGCGTGCAGCCGCATCGAGTTCAAGGGTGCGGAACGCGTCGACGTCGTGCTGCGCCAGCCCGGCAATGCCATTGCCCGTCCTCAAACGTCGCATGCGGTGAACCTAGGCAAATCGTCCGACTCGCTGCGTGATGTTCATGCGGCAGCACTTGCCCCCGATCAGCCGTCACGAATGACGTCGATGCGCGGGACTACAACCGGGTTCTCCACCCGGACCCCAGCGGGAAGCTTCGAAGGCTCGCCGCTCGATCCGCATCACACCTTTGAGACGTTCGTGGTTGGTGCCTCGAACAGACTGGCACACGCGGCGGCCGTTCAGGCTGCCGAAACCGTCATGTCGGGCAATCCTGGCATCAATCCCCTGTTCTTCCACTCGTCGGTCGGGCTTGGAAAAACGCATCTTTTGCACGCGATAGCATGGGATGTCCGCCGCCGCGCGCCCAACGCCAACGTGCTGTATCTGACGGCTGAGCGGTTCCGGTATCAGTTCGTCGAAGCTCTGCGCAGCTCCGATCCGCTGGCCTTCAAAGAGCGGTTCCGCGGCATCAACATGCTGCTGATCGACGATCTTGAGTTTATGCAAGGCGAAAAGACCGAGCAGGAGTTCGATCACATCATCAACGCGCTGCTCGATGGCGGCCGTCAGGTGGTGGTCGCGTCCGCCCGTCCCCCGGCCCACATCGAACGCTTGAACGAGCGCATGCGGTCACGCCTGCAGCGTGGCCTCGTGACAGAGATCGGCACGTTCGACGAAGAAACCAGAATGAAGGTTCTGGAGCGCCGGGTCAGCGAAAAGAAGCTGATCGATCCCGCCTTCGAACTGTCACGCGATGTGATGGAACTTTTGGCCAGCAAACTCACGGAGAACGGCCGTGAGCTGGAAGGCGCCGTCAACCGTCTGCATCTGACGTGGCAGCACGTCCGCGGAACATTGACGATCGATATCGCCGAGACGGTTATTCGTGATCTCGTGCAGTCGGGCGGCGAACAGCGGCGCATCAAGATCGAGGATATCCTTCGCATCGTGTCGCGCCACTTCGGCGTATCGAAGGGTGATCTGCTGTCACAGCGCCGTCACCGGTCGGTTGTCTGGCCGCGCCAGATCGGCATGTATCTCGCAAAGCAGCTGACCGCCCGGTCTCTGCCTGAGATCGGCCGCCGGTTCGGCAATCGCGATCACACGACGGTGTTGCACGCGATCCGCAAGATCGAAGGGGAATTGACGGCCAACCAGCGTCTGCGTGACGAGCTGGAAGACCTCAAGAAAATGCTGAACCACTAAGCTGGTTTGCCTGACGGCAAGGCGGTTGCCTCCAAAAACAGGCTGTTTGGCCAAGTGGTGAGACGAGATGGGGGTGGCGTTCCGGCGCTGCCCCCACCTTTTTGGGCAAAGCACCGCCTTTGGCGGGCCAATTGCCCCCCGGCCCTTGCAAACCGCGGCCATTTCGGCTCAAGTTGGCGTCCTCACGCGAATCCCTTCACAGACAGTTGCGCACGTTTGAGAACCGCGTCGAGGCACGGATCGCGGGCCTCGTTCGCGCCGGTGTCGAGCTAAGGGTTATGACGAAAGCAACGCTGAGGCCATCCATGCGTCTGGTGATCGAAAAGGGCGAACTGTTGAGAGCGCTCGGGCACGTGACGAGCGTCGTCGAGCGGCGCACGACCATCCCGATCCTATCGAATGTGCTGCTCAAGGCCTCGGCCCACGGCCTGGAGTTCAAGGCGACAGATCTTGAGCGCGAAGTGATCGAAGAGGCCAAGGCCGTCGTGTCCCAGCCGGGCGCGGTGACAGTGCCGGCCCACATGCTGCACGACATTGTGCGCAAGCTGCCGGAAGGCAGCCAGGTTGAAATCAAGCGCGACGCCGAGAAAGAGCGGTTGACGCTGACCGCTGGCCAAGCGCGCTTTGCGCTGCAGACGTTGAGCCCGGAAGACTTTCCCGACATCGCGGCGGGCGATCTGGGGCATACCTTCGAACTGCCGGCGGCCGAACTGAAGCGGCTGATCGACAAGACGCGGTTTGCAATTTCGACGGAAGAGACTCGCTATTACCTCAACGGCATCTACCTGCACATTGCCGACAGCAACAAGAAGCCCATGCTGCGGGCCGTCGCCACCGACGGGCATCGCTTGGCGCAAGCTGAGTTGGCGCGGCCAAAGGGTGCGGACGGAATGCCGGGCGTAATTATTCCGCGCAAAACCGTGCACGAACTGCATCGCTTGATCGAAGGCAGCTCGGGCGACGTGAAGATCGCCGTGAGCCCGGCAAAGGTGCGGTTTGAAATCGGCACGGTGACACTGACGTCTAAGCTCATCGACGGCACGTTCCCGGACTATGGCCGCGTCATCCCGCAGGGCAACGACAAAGAAATGCGCGTTCCCAACGCCGACTTTACCAGTGCCGTTGATCGCGTTTCGACGATTGCCAGTGAACGGGGCCGCGCTGTGAAGCTGAACCTCGCCAAGAACAAGCTGGTGCTGTCGGTGAACAATCCCGAAGGCGGCAGTGCGACGGAAGAAATCACCGTCAACTATGGTGCCGCACCTTTGGAAATCGGCTTTAACGCTCGCTATTTGCTGGATATCGCCGGGCAGCTCGAGAGCGATGAAGCGTGCTTTATGCTCGCGGATGCCGGCTCGCCAACCATGATCCGCGACAGCGCCGACGACGGCGCGCTGTACGTACTGATGCCGATGCGGGTTTAGTGAAGTCGTCGCGCCAGCTAAGTAACGGATGAACAGCGTGCCGAACGGGTTAAGTGTCCGGCGTACGGGGGCGTTGGGCCCCCGCAAAAGGCTGGTCGCGTTTATTAAGATCATGGCTCGCTGGGGACGGCACAGCATCGGTTGGATGGTGCTGTCGATCATCGTAATCTCTGCACTGGCGGCAAGTGCGCTGCATCTAGTGGAGCCTTCTGCGAGTACCGGCTACGGATCTTGGGGCAGCGCACTTTGGAACGTTTGGCTAATCCTCTTCAGCGGTGTCAATGACGAGCCTCAATCCGCCCTTGGCCGCGTCATTGCCTCTGTGCTTGTTCTTGCCGGCGTCGCACTAGCCGGACTTTTCACTGCGAGTGTCGCATCGATTCTGATTGATCGCGCGTTAAGGAGACGTCAGGTGACCAGCTTAGAAATGTCAAACCACTTGGTTTTGTGCAATTGGTCTCCGCGCGGCGTTGAATGGATTCGCGAGGTCCACAGCAATCTTGTCGCCGAAAAGCGGCCTGTCGTGATCATTCACGACAATGCAGACGACATCGAGCTGCCCGAGAAGTTCGACGACCCGGCCTTCAACGATGTGTACATCGTGAAAGGGGATCCGGCGAGCGAAGTCATTCTTCGCCGAGCAAAAGTTGCGCAAGCATATTCCGTAGTCATCTTGGCCGATGAGCGGCAAGGACAGCATGCTGACGGAAAAACCATCGTATGCTGTATTGCCGTTAAAAACCTCTGTCGGGGCGAGAACCAGCCGAATTTGGTGGTCGAGTGTCTCAATCCGAAATTCCGCTCACATATGCGCAAAGCAGGTGCCGATGAGGTTCTATCTTCTTCTGAATTCGGGCTGCGGTTGCTGGCACGCGCAGCCCTCTTCCACGGTATGACGCGCGTCTACCAAGAGCTGTTGACAGTTGGTCGGGACGCGAACGAAATGTTCATGGTCGCGGTTCCTGAAAAGTTCATCGGCATGAATTTCGTCGAGGTTGCAAACCTATTTCTAAATGATCGTGCGAACCGGAATGCGTGCCTTCTGATTGGGCTCTATCGAGGTGAAAAAATGATGCTTAATCCGGTTGGTGGCGAGTCTGGTCCACTGCGGGAAGGTGACGAATTGATATTGTTGAGCCCGGTTTTGCCCGATTTAGCCCAATTCAATCCATCTAAGGTAGTGCAAAATTGATACCGGTTAGGCGGATCGATCCAACGCTTCGTAAAATTTCCCGATGACGCCTCAAGCAAAACTCTGGGTCGAGCGGCTGACGCTCGCCAATTACCGCAACTATTCCGCCCTCACACTGGAAGCAGGACCAGAGCCCGTGGTGCTGTGCGGTGCCAACGGCTCGGGCAAAACCAATCTTCTAGAAGCTGTGTCGCTGCTGGCACCGGGCCAGGGCCTGCGCCGCGCCGCGTTCCCGGATCTGGCCAATGCGGCCGGCGACGGCAGTTGGACGGTCGCTGCGCGCGTTCATACGGCGCTGGGGACGGTCGATATCGGCACCGGCGTCGCAGCGGGTACTGAGCAGCGAATGGGCCGCATTGTGCGGATCGATGGCGAGGCGAAATCCGGGTCTGGCGTGCTCGCCGACTACGTTGAGGCCGTCTGGCTGACACCGGCGATGGATGGCTTGTTCACGGGATCGGGCACCGAGCGCCGCCGGTTTCTCGACCGGCTAATCCTGTGCTTTGACACCCAACACGCCAAACGCGCCAACCGGTTTGAGCGTGCCATGCAGCAGCGCAACCGGCTTCTCGCCGACGGCGTGCGCGACGGCGCGCGGTTCGAAGGTCTGGAAACGGTGATGGCGGAATCAGGCGTGGCGTTGGCGGCGGCGCGCGCCGAAGCCGTTGCGGCGCTGCTGGCGGTCACCGAGCGGCGGCGCGAGCGAGATGCGCAGTCGCTGTTCCCGTGGGCGCAAATTGCTTTGGACGGCGTGTTGGAGCGGGATCTGCAATCGCACGCCGCCGTCGATGTCGAGGATATCTACGCCAACGTGTTGCGCTCGAACCGCGAGCGCGACCGTGGCGCGGGCCGAACCCTCGATGGTCCGCACCGGTCAGATCTGATCGTTGGCCACGGCCCCAAGTCAATGCCCGCCAAACTGTGCTCAACAGGAGAACAGAAGGCGCTGTTGCTGGGTCTCGTTCTCGCCCACGCTGAACTGGTCGCTGAGCGGCAAGACGGTTTAGCGCCCATCCTGCTGCTCGATGAAGTGACGGCCCATCTTGATGAGGCGCGTAGGTCTGCATTGTTCGCCGAAATCCTGCGGCTCGGCAGTCAAGCGTGGCTCACGGGGACCGATCACGAGGCCTTCCGGGCGCTCGCTGGACAGGCGCGGTTTTGGGCCATCGACGATGGCCAAGCCCGGCTGCAGGACCGGGTTTAGAGGCGCCACAGTGTCGCGCGCATAAAACGCTGTAAAATAAGAGATTTTTATACTGGAATTGGCAGCATGGACGGTTGCTTTCGCGCGCTTTTTCAGCCGCGCCGTGATATTGTTTTTGCATGATCATGAGAACAGAAAAAACAGGCCAAGAATGAGCGCTCAGCCCGCAAAAAAGCCGGCCCCTGAAGACTACGGTGCCGACAGCATCAAGATGCTGAAAGGGCTCGATGCAGTGCGCAAGCGCCCCGGCATGTACATCGGCGATACCGATGACGGCTCGGGTCTGCACCACATGATTTACGAGGTGGTCGACAACGCCATCGACGAGGTTTTGGCCGGCCACGCCAATGCCTGCGACGTGACGCTGAACCCCGATGGCTCCGTCACGGTGCGCGATGATGGCCGCGGAATTCCCACCGGCATTAAGAACGACGACGACAACGACCCGAAGCGTTCGGCCGCGGAGATCGTGTTCACGGAACTGCATGCTGGCGGCAAGTTCGACCAGAACTCCTACAAGGTATCCGGCGGCTTGCACGGCGTTGGCGTGTCGGTCGTCAACGCACTGTCCACGTGGCTCAAGTGCCGCATCTGGCGCGACGGCAAAGAGCATTTCATCGAGTTCAATGACGGCGTCGCGATCGCGCCGCTGAAAGCCGTCGGTGATGGCAATGGCGGCCGCGGGACGGAAGTGTCGTTCTTGCCATCGACAAACACCTTCACCAAGGTCGAGTTTGACTATTCGACGATCGAACACCGCTTGCGCGAACTGGCGTTCCTGAACTCTGGTGCCCGGGTTGTGCTGACCGACGCCCGCCACGCCGACATCAAGCGTGAGGAATTCTTCTATGAAGGCGGCACGGCCGCGTTCGTGCGCTATCTGGACCGCTCCAAGCAGGCGCTCATTTCCGAGCCTATGATGATCCGCTCGGAAAAAGATGGCATTAACGTCGAGGTCGCGTTGTGGTGGAACGATAGTTATCATGAGAACGTCCTGTGCTTCACCAACAACATCCCGCAGCGCGACGGCGGCACGCACTTGGCCGGCTTTCGTGGGGCGCTGACGCGGGTCATCAACAAGTACGCGGGCGAAAGCGGCATCGCGAAGAAGGAAAAGGTCGATCTTTCGGGTGAAGACGCCCGCGAAGGGTTGACGTGCGTTTTGTCGGTCAAGGTTCCAGACCCGAAGTTCTCGTCGCAGACCAAAGACAAGCTGGTGTCATCCGAAGTGAAGCCGGTGGTCGAGAACGTGGTCGGCGATCAGCTGGCGGCGTGGTTTGAAGAGCATCCGAAGGAAGCCAAAACGATCGTCGGCAAGATCGTCGAGGCCGCGCTCGCCCGTGAAGCGGCGCGTAAGGCGCGCGAACTGACACGGCGCAAAGGCGCGCTGGATGGTTTGCGGCTGCCGGGTGGTTTGGCAGAGTGCCAGGACCGCGATCCCATCAACACCGAAATGTTTATCGTCGAGGGCGACTCGGCCGGCGGCTCCGCCAAGCAGGGCCGCAAACGGGAGTATCAGGCGGTGCTGCCGATCCGGGGTAAGATCCTCAACGTCGAGCGCGCGCGCATCGACAAGATGCTGTCGTCCGAGCAGGTGACCAACATCATCGGTGCGCTGGGCACAGGTATTCGCGACGATTTCAATCTTTCGAAGCTGCGCTACCACAAGATCATCATCATGACCGACGCCGACGTCGATGGAGCGCATATCCGAACGCTGCTGTTGACGTTCTTCTACCGGCAGATGCCGGAGCTGGTTGAAAAGGGGCACGTCTATATCGCGCAACCTCCCCTCTATCGGGTGTCGCGCGGCAAGAGTGGGACGTACCTCAAGGACCAACGTGCGTTGGAGGACTATCTGATCGACAGCGGGTTGGAAGACACCGTTCTGGTCAGCGGCAGCGGCGAAGAACGCGGCGGCAACGATTTGCGCGATGTCGTCACTCAAGCCCGCGCCATAGTCTCATTGATCGATCAGCTTCACTCGCGCTATTCGCGCAGCATCGTTGAGCAGGCGGCCATCGGCGGCTTGTTTGACCCGGACATTGCCAAGTCCGCCGAGACAGCCCAAGCCCGCGCCAATGTCATTGCCAAGCGCCTGGACCTGATGGCCGAAGAAACCGAAACCGGCTGGCAGGCCCACTTCGGCAACGAAGGCTATGTGTTTCGCCGTGAACTGCGCGGCGTGGCGGAGGCCCATACGCTCGATCGCGCGCTGCTGGCGTCGCTCGACGCCCGGCGGTTGAACGAGAAGCAGGTGCACTTGGCCGACGTTTACGGCAAGCCCGGCAAGTTGCGCCGCAAGGCTGAGACCATCCCTGTATTCGGGCCGCGCAGCCTGCTGGACTCGATTTACGAAACGGGCCGCAAAGGTCTGTCGCTTCAGCGATACAAAGGTCTGGGCGAGATGAACCCCGAGCAGCTGTGGGAGACGACGCTCGATCGCGACGTGCGCACGCTGCTGCAGGTGAAGATCGGCGATCTGGCGGAAACCGACGAGATTTTCTCCAAGCTGATGGGCGACGTGGTCGAGCCCCGCCGCGAGTTCATTCAGGAAAATGCGCTGAGCGTGCAGAATTTGGATGTGTGAGGGATTGGTGTCTGACTCTCTAGAGTTCGGTGTCCGACCCTCTGGGTCTGACACCGTTGCTCCAATACACGCCGCATTATAAGCCTAAACTCTGCCTCAACAGCCTTTGTCAGGTGTCTGACCCAGAGGGTCAGACACCCATCGCGACACCCACCATGTCACTACCGCCAATCACCATCTCCGCCTTCTACAAATTCGTCACGATCGACGACTGCGAGGCCTTGCGTGTCTCGTTGCTGGACCTGTGTCAGCGGCACGGGATCAAGGGCACGATCCTGCTTGCAACTGAAGGGATCAACGGCACGATCTCTGGCCGCGCTGAAGACCTGCGGGCGGTGCTCGCCGCACTGCGGTCCGACGCGCGGTTTGCCGGTCTCGTGACAAAAGAGTCGTATGCCGGCGACCACCCCTTCCAGCGCCTTAAAGTCAAAATCAAGCCAGAGATCGTGACGTTTGGTGCGCCAGAGGCCGATCCGTCGCTGCACGTTGGCACCTACGTCGCGCCGCAGAATTGGAACGCACTTATCAATCAACCGGATGTCGTGGTGATCGACACGCGCAATGCTTATGAAGTGGTGATCGGGTCGTTCCCGGGCGCGCTGGATCCGCAGACCAAGGCATTCTCAGAATTTCAGGACTTCGCAAAGTCCCACCTCAACCCCGGGCAGCATCCGAAAGTCGCGATGTTCTGTACCGGTGGTATCCGCTGCGAGAAGGCTTCGGCCTACCTCCTGTCGCTGGGCTTCCCCGAAGTCTACCATCTCGAAGGCGGCATTTTGAAATACCTCGAAACGGTGCCGCCCGAGCAAAGCCTATGGCAGGGCGAGTGCTTCGTGTTCGACGAGCGCGTTGCCTTGGAGCACGGCGTGCAGCCGGGAACGCATCGGCCTTGTCCGGACTGCGGGTTCCCTCTGTCAGCGGCAGGCAACATCGAAGCCCAATGTCCTAACTGCTCGTAACGAACTGATCGCTACTGCTAGGCCGGCGCGGCCACTTCATGGACAGACTGTTCGGCCGACTTGTCGCCTTGAGCGAGGGCTATCTTACCCTCCTGCAACAGCTTGCCGATGGCCGATTCACACACCAGCCTATCCTGCTCAGTGTAAGCGAGGAAATAGATATCGGTCAGGTCTGTATCCAGGTTCTGCTGAAAAAAGACGACAGCGGCATAAAATAGATTGAGAGCGATATCGTGCGGTTGTTGCTGGGCCGCCCGGCTGCCGAACAGGGGGCACAACACTGAGGTGACTTTTGCTGGTTTGGGGGGACGGATCGCAGATCGCTTGGCACCCTCGAAGCCGCGTATGCCGCTGTTGAACAGATCAATGTTGTGCAGCGCCCGGCGCAGGCAGCCAGGATAGTCGCGGACGGGCTGATAGCCATATCCAGGCTCGCCCTGCATTGCGGCCAAATGGAAAAGAGCGGTGACATTGTTCGATTTCTGTAGGTTGCCCGGCCCGGTGATGATGACTGCTCCTGGCTCGACGCCAGTGCTGCCGGCTACATTGCGCAAGGCATTGCCAATCGTATCATTGGTCACGCGCCCGCAATTGTCCCGCTCCGCGCCATAGTAGCGGATCAACGATGACACGCTGCCGTCATGGATGCGCGCCATCTCCATGTTAGTGTTTTCTGGATTGATCCAGGCATCGACGTCCTGGATATGCATGATGTCGCCCGTAATGAAGCCAATGCGCTTCTCCGGGATTTCCTTCTTTCTGATATTCAGAACTTTGCGCTCGATCCAGTGCTGTTCAAGGATCGGATAAGTTGAGTGTTGGACGCTGACATTTGGCATCAGATTGTGAACAAGGCTGTCGTTCTCTTTGTGGCTGAAGCTATGCTTGATCGCCCTTGCGAGGGCTACCTTGGACTGCTCAAGCGGCGACTGAGTTTGCCCTTCTGGAACCGCTGAATCGTCGCTATAATCAAAGGTGCGCATGCCAGCGATGTTGAACGGGATGTGCGTTCCCTTGCGGCGGATCAGGATGGTCGTCGACCTGCGGAAGCAGTGGCGAACGCCCAGTTCATAGAAAACATTGGCGTTCTGGGTTGTGATGTCGACGATGGCGACATCGGCTAAGGCAAGCCGCTCAAGCATGTCTTTGTGAATGAAGCCCGACTGGGCGACATGGTCTGCACGGACACATTCGATTTTTTGTTTCAGCTCCTTGTCAGCCATAGTGACCGCAGGCTCGATGAGTTTTTCGTAGATCTGGTCAAAATCAATAGCCGTGATGTTGGCTTCTGGGTCGAGCTTGAAACCTTGCAACGCCAACTTAGTGAGTTCCTCGGAATTGAATTTCAAGCCGAAGGGCATGACGACGAAGCAATGCCTCTGGATGTAGTTTGTGTCGTCATCGCCCGTTGTATCCCGCGGCGGTTTGGGTGGCCCGGCCGAACCTTTTGCGAAAATGTTCCACCACGCCATACCGCCCGTCCCCCAACATAAAAAAATCTGTCGATTCCAACTGTGCAATCGGCCATTTCTTGCGTCAAATCCGGCAACGCGCAAGCGTCATGAAAGTGTGGCCTTTGGTTCGGGCGGGGTGGATTGCGCTAAGTCTTTGATCCCGAAAGGTCCACGTAATACCTGCATGCGAAACGTGAATGCCGCCGCACCATCCAAGGCCGCTATCGCGCTTGCCGTCGCGCGTGCTAAGTAACAGCGACTGGCAGTGGCCAGTTAAGCCGATATCCGGGGGGAAACAGGCCCATGTTCATGCGTTTGCTGCTGTCGACCAGCAGCATTTTCTTTTCGCTCATTCTGGGCGCCATTTGCGTCGCGCTCGTCGGCTACAATTCGCCCGAGACACTGTCGATGATGCTCGGCTGGGCGCGAAGCTTGAAGTCGATGATCACCAGCACGGGTCTTGATCCCAAGTACAACATCTGGGTTGAGCTGATCCTCGAAGAACGCCAGCTGCTCTTTATGTTCTTCACGATCGCAGCGCGGATTGTTTTGGCGCTGATCGCTGGTTTGTTCGCGGCCCTCCTCGGCCGGTCGTGATCCAACAAGTCCTGCGCCTCCCCATGCTTAGTCTCAGCTCGTGGTTAACCCGGCGTTAGCGTTGTCCCATTACGTTGCAGGGTTCGAGGGATAAGCGGTTCCCCGGCCGGTGTGGCGGTCGCGGAGTACGCAGGGTCAGCGTTTCATGAGTGGACCAAAGACGGGCGGCTCTGAGGGGTCAGCCCGGCGCAAGAAATCCTCTAAACGGGGACTGTCCCTGGGCTCGCTGGTGCCCGGGGCTGATGCCGTCATTGGCGCCACCCGCCGCCGCGTCAAGTTTCGCAAACTGTCGCTGTGCTCGCGCCTTCTGATCCTCGCGCCGTTCGCCGTCGCATCGGTGTTTGTCACCGCCCTGACCGGCGTGTTCATCTACTACACCGTCACGTTTCCCGATCCGCTGACGCTTCGCACCCGCGAGCGGGCTCCCATCATCCGGATCCTAGCGCGCGATGGATCTGTGATTGCCGAGCGCGGTGCCGCACACGATTACATGCCGCTCGATCTGCTGCCGTCAATGGTGACCAACGCCGTTGTGGCAACCGAAGACCGGCGGTTCTGGGATCATTGGGGGCTCGATCCTGTCGGTATGGGCCGGGCCGCGTTTGCCAATCTTCGGGCTGGACGCTTTGCCCAAGGTGGATCGACCCTCACTCAGCAGCTCGCCAAAAACCTGTTCTTGACGCCGGACCGGACACTCGGCCGCAAGTTCGAAGAATTCGTGCTGGCAATGTGGCTTGAGCTGCGGTTGACGAAGAACGATATTCTCGAACTCTATCTCAATCGCGTGTATTTCGGCGGTGGCGCCTATGGCATCGAGGCGGCCGCTCAGCGCTACTTTGACAAGTCGGCGCGGGAGCTTTCTCTTGCTGAAGCGGCTGTGATCGCGGGGCTTCTCAAAGCGCCGTCCCGCTATGCCCCGTCGGCCAACCCAAAGCTCGCTATTTCCCGCAGCCACGTCGTGCTCACCAGCATGCGCGAGACCGGCCTGATCACCGCCGATCAGGACCGCAAGGCCCGCATGCAGAAGCTGGCGTTCCATGAGCCGCGCCAGACGCCGGAAAAGAACGCCGCCGACTATGCCATCGACTTTGCCCTGGAGCGGTTGCCACCCCTCTTAGGATCGGGCCATTCGGAAGTGGTGGTTGATACGACGCTCGATAACGTTTTGCAGCGCCGCGCTGCCGAGATCGTCAACAAAGAGCTAATCCTTCAAGGTGCCGCACTCGATGCGAGCCAAGCCGCGGTCGTCATCCTCGACACCGATGGCGGCATTCGCGCCATGGTTGGCGGGCGCAACTATGCCGAAAGCCAATTTAACCGGGCGGTCAAAGCGCGCAGGCAACCAGGCTCTGCGTTCAAGCCATTCATTTATCTGGCTGCACTCGAAAGTGGCTTCACGCCAGTCAGTATCGCTTACGATTTGCCGCTGACCGTTCAAGGCTGGTCGCCGCGCAACGACAATGGCAAGTATGCTGGCCCGATCCCTCTGCGACAGGCCCTCTCGCAATCGGTCAACACGGTTGCGGTGCGCTTGATGCTCGATGCGGGGCCGGCAAAAGTGGCCGCCATGGCGCGGCGGCTCGGCATTACGTCGGAGTTGCGCGAAGACCCCTCGCTCGCACTCGGCACGTCGGAAGTTTCGCTTTTGGAGCTGACGGGTGCCTACGGTGCGTTCGCAACCGGCGGCCGCGGTGTGGAACCACACATCATTCGCCGTGTGCGGATGGGCTCGGGCCGCATCCTTTATGCGCGACCCGCCCCACAGGCCGATCAGCTGGCATCACCGGCAGCGATTGGCGCCATGAACGATATGCTGGCCGAAACGTTGCGCAGCGGCACCGGCCGGCGCGCAGCGCTCGTGGGCCATATGGCGGCGGGAAAGACGGGCACCAGCCAGGAATTCCGCGACGCCTGGTTTGTCGGCTATACCGCGCACCTCGTTGGAGGCGTGTGGCTCGGCAACGATCAGGGCCGCACGATGAACCACGTCACGGGTGGGCTTCTACCAGCGCAGATTTGGCATCAGATCATGACCATTGCGCACGAAGGCAAGGCGCCGCTCGCGTTGCCGGGGATTGAGCTGGTGGAACCGCCACCGCCGCCCGGGTTCAATGATGAGATGACGCAGGTTCCCTATGCTCCAAGCGTCCGGCAAGAATTGCTGCCGTGGGATATGAAAAAGGTTCCCGTGCGGCAGGCCCAGCCTCGTAAATCATCCGCTGCAACACCGCGGGCAGTCGCAAAAGTGACGCCGCTCTACCCAGCTGACCGGATTGATGAGGACTTCATTGCTCGCGCCCTGCGCGAGAATGCGCAAACAGGTTCTGGAAAAGTTGCGACGGAGGCAGCTCCGTCAACGGGCCGGAGTTTCGTGCGTGCACCGCGGGGAATGATGGGTCTTGGCGCGGACACCAACTAACCCGGCGGTGCCTTGAGTGGACGGCGTCTCACTCTCACTTGCCTGCGCCGTAGCGATGTAGGTCCATGCCGTAGATTTGCAGCCAACGCTTGGCGCCGTCCATGCCGGGGCAGGTCTTGCGCACCAGCGCCCAGAACCGCGGGCCATGATTCATTTCTTTGAGATGGGCCACTTCGTGAGCGGCCACATAGTCCAGAATGTGGGCCGGGGCCAATACAAGGCGCCAGGAGAACGACAAAACGCCGGTTGTCGAGCATGAGCCCCAGCGGCTCGATTGATCGCGCACCGCAATGCGTTTTGCTCTCAGCCCTAACGAGTTTGAGTGCCACATCACCCGTTCATCGAGATCGCGCCGCGCTTCTTGTGCGAGCCAAGCGGCAAGCCGTGCGGGAGCCGCGCTGAGTTCGCCGGGCACGTGAAGTTCGGAGTACATGCTGCCGGCGATTTTGCGCACCGTCCGGCAGCCCCGTTTGGGCCCAGTAAACAAAACCCGATGCGGTACGCCACGCAGCGGAATGAACACGCCGTCGCGCAAGGGCACGGGCACGGGCAGGTTGTCGAGGCGGGCGCGAACCCATTCAATATTGCGGCTGATGAAAGAGCCTGCTTCGTCCAGGTCGCACTGAAGGGGAAGTGTAACGATCACGGCGCGGCGTGTGCGGCTGATCCGCAATGTCAAACGGCGGGCAGCGGGGTGTCTGCGAACTTCTACCGGCGCGCCGATATCATCGATGTTTTGCGGTCTCATCGAGGACGGAATGGTCGCCTTGGCTTTTCGCATGGAAGGGAGCCTCAAAGAAGAAGATGGTGCGCGATGCACGTGCAGGCCGGACACGTCTCAGATTTCGGTACGCTCAATCGCACAACCACGGATGTTCGGCGCGCGAGACCGCAGTGTTCTATACTCTGTTGAACGCGAACTCCTATCAAGTTCGCACGGGTCAGCACCAGCAGCATTTGCAGTTTGAACAGACGTGAGGCCCGAGTGTGGCAACTGAGCCCCAGACAATTGCCGGGAAGATGCTGCATCGGAGCAACGGCATATCAGTGTTTGTTAGATGAGTGCTTGACAGAGCCGGTTCGACTCTACAGGGCCGCTTCGATTTCGCTGGCGAGTTTGTCTGCGTCGATGGTGTGGGGGAAATGCTTGGCGTATTGGCCGGACGCATCCATCAGGTAGAAAAATGAGCTGTGATCCATGCTGTAGGCTCCAGGGGTTTTATCGTCTGGGACTTTCTTGGCGTAGACGCGATAGGTTTTGATGGCGGCGGCGATTGCCTCCGGCGAACCTGATAATGCCGTGATGCGCGGATGGAAACTCTTGATGTAGGCGGCAAGTTTTTCAGGCGTGTCCCGTTCGGCATCCACGGTTATAAACAGTGGCGTCAGCCGGTCCGACTTGGCTGCCAGCATGTCGAGGGCCGCGGTCATCACTTGCAGGCCGGACGGACAGATGTCGGGACAATTGGTGAACCCGAAGAACACGAGCATGGGCTTGCCCGCGTAGTCTTTTTCGGTGACAGCCTTACCGGTTTGATCGATCAGAGAGAACGGCCCGCCAATTTGCGCTTTGCCGGTGGTTGCCAGAACGACCGGGGGCGGCCCAACGCTGCGCGACGTGCCGATGAAATACGCCGAGCCGGCACCGACCAGAACACCAAGAACAATAACCAATGGCAGGTTAAGACGCATAACAAAACATTCCTTCAGGGGTTGTCTTGACGTCTGATGGCAAAATCACTGCCGTCAGCGATCAGAGCCGTCGAGGCGGCATCATCAACTGGTGTATACCTTGCCGCTGACCCCGCCGGGAAGCCCTCATTGCTGCGTATCAGCGATAGCGTGTGACACGTTGCGGTCCAACCGGATGCTTGACGATGCGTGAATGCCTTGACCGGGCGGCTTGAAGTGCTGAGAAAGACAGGCTGGCGCGGGTGCCGTCGCGCGGGTCTAGAGCTTTTGGAATGGTACCGTGACTGGCGACACTGATTCAAACGTCGGCGCCCGGGAGCCCAACACAGAGCAAAGCCAGCTCCGGTTGCATACTCTTGTGCGGCTGCGATGGCTGGCCATCCTCGGGCAGCTCATATCGATTTGTGCTGTCGCCATCGGACTGGGCTTTGCGTTGCCGATCGAGTGGTGCCTGTTCTTCATCGCCTGTTCTGCCTGGCTGAATGTGTATCTGTCCATCCGCTATCCCGCGCGCTACCGGTTGTCGGTCGGGTTTGCGACGTCCTTGTTGGCGTATGATATCGTTCAACTGGCGGTACTGCTGTATCTGACCGGCGGGATTGAAAACCCTTTTACGATGCTGATCGTGGCGCCTGTTACGGTTTCGGCCGCGACCCTGCCGCTCCTCAATACTGTCTTTCTGGGCCTCTTGGCCTGCGTGGCGACGGCAGTCATTTCCATCTGGTCGCTTCCGTTGCCTTGGTACAGCTCCGTGACGCTCGACCACCCCGCCTTGTACGACGCCGGGATGGTTGCTGCGGTCGTATGTTCCATGACCTTCATCGCGCTATATGCGTGGCGGCTGACACGCGAGGGCCGCGAAATGTCGGCGGCGCTGTCTGCCACCGAACTTGTTCTGGCGCGTGAGCAAAAGCTGCATGCTCTCGATGGCCTGGCTGCGGCCGCAGCGCATGAGCTGGGGACACCGCTTTCGACGATTGCTCTGGTGACGAAGGAACTCGAACGTCAAATTCCGGCTGACAGTCCGATGCGCGAAGATATCGTGCTGTTGCGCCAGCAGGCGTTGCGGTGCCGGGAAATCCTGCAGAAGCTGACGCGCCATCCCTCCGAACAGGATCCGTTGCACGCGAGCTTTTCTGTTCAAGAGTTGTTGGCCGAGGCAGCAGCTCCTTATGAGACGGGCAAGGCGCCGATCTTTACATTTGCCCGCGCAGCGGCCAGCGCGCAAGGCGACGGAGCGATCGAGCCGGTTGCGACGCGGCGGCCTGGAATTCTCTACGGACTTGGCAATATTCTGGAGAACGCGGTCGATTTCGCTGCGAGCCGGGTCGACCTAACGGCTGAGTGGGATGCCAATTCGGTCGTAGTTACCATTGCCGACGACGGTCCCGGCTTTAAACCGGAGATTATAGACAACCTGGGCGAACCCTACGTCACGACCCGGGGCGGCGGTAACCGTAAGCCGGGTGGTAAGGCCGCCGGATTGGGTCTCGGCTTCTTCATTGCCAAGACCCTTTTGGAGCGGTCGGGTGCGCGAATTGCCTTGGAAAACCGTGCTTCTCCGCAAAAAGGTGCTGTCGTTCGCGTGGCTTGGCCGCGTCCGGCATTCATTGCCGATCTCGAGCGTCCCGGCCCGGCCACGGCCCTGCCGCGCAACTTGCCCAATCTGCCAACGGCCGAAGTCTACGACCGCTAACCATTCCAAGTTTGAATTCCCGTCAGAAAGTCTTGGCGAAGCGCCTGTCATGGTTGTACTTTGACGCACGGGAGGACCGCTGCGTGACCGAAGATCTATCATTTAAGCCTGACGAACTGCCCGAAGACCGATCATTGATCATCGTCGATGATGACCGGGCGTTCCTGCAGCGGCTGGCGCGCGCGATGGAGCTGCGAGGCTTCGAAGTGCGCAGCGCTCACTCGGTGTCAGAGGGTGTCGATCTCATCCGTCAAAGTCCTCCGGCCTTCGCCGTGGTCGATATGCGCCTCGAAGACGGCAATGGCTTGGATGTCATTGCAGAACTCACGCGCTTGCGCCCGAACGCGCGCATCATTGTGCTCACGGGCTATGGCAACATCGCCACTGCGGTATCGGCCGTGAAGATGGGCGCGGTGGATTATCTCGCCAAGCCAGCCGACGCAGATGATGTGACAGACGCGCTCCTTGCGCCACCCAATGCCAAAGCGCCGCCGCCTGAAAATCCCATGTCGGCAGACCGCGTGCGCTGGGAGCATATTCAGCGCGTTTATGAACTGTGCAATCGCAACGTCTCCGAAACGGCGCGGCGGCTCAACATGCACCGGCGGACGCTGCAACGCATCCTGGCCAAGCGTGCGCCCAAGTAGGCCGGTCGCCCTGCGGTCGTTCAAAGGTCTTTGGCCTCAGACCGGGCGGTCAGCGCCGGATAGAGCTGCAAGGACAATCGGATGGCTGCAAAGCGTGCGAATTTGAGCGTGATTGCTTTGCGGCGGGCCGGAGCGAGAGAGTGTACCGGAGCTGTGCGAATGATCTCGCCGCCATAGCGATCAGCCAGAATGAGCCCGCACTCAGCCGGCAGCAAGTCATTTGGAAAGTCGGGCCTTACCGCAAAAAAGAAGCGGTCGGCGAACTCAAGATAGTCGCGCCACTTCTGATCGCTGAGGAAATCGGCGACACTTGACTTGATCTCGACGATCCAGATCTCACCGTCGCGAGCGATGCCGACAGTGTCGGCCCGGCGGCCGTTGGCAAGAGTGAATTCTGACAGCGATGCAAACCCATGTTCGTGCAACAGGTGTGTGGTGCCGCGCAAGATCTCGAGCGCAACGCGCTCGGCTTGGGCTTCAGTTTCTGTTGGGGGCACGTCCTGTCCCATGCGCTGAGGGTCGTTGGTAGACATGTTGAGTGGTCCGGGTCTGGGCCCTATAATGGCACGGCATGCCGCTCGAGTGTCTTTTAGCATCTTGGCTGGAGCCGTCGAAAGTGATGCGAATGAAGTGCGCGGCGCAAACCAGGTCCCGCAATGCCTGAACTTCCTGAGGTTGAGATCGTCCGGCGCGGGTTGGAGCCCGTACTGGTTGGCGCATCCTTTTCCCGCGTCGAGCAACGCCGGCCCGACCTCAGATTTCCCCTGCCGGAAAAGTTTGCCGCGCGCCTCGAAGGACGAACGGTTGTCAGCCTGACACGCCGCGCCAAGTATATTCTGGCGGAGATCGGCAGCGGTGAGGTGCTGGTTCTTCATCTGGGAATGAGTGGGCGAGTTTTAGTTCGCCAGCAAGATCCTTCACAACAAGGCCTGCAAAAGAACCGAAACCCCCAGCCAACAGTGCTCGGCGAGTACCTGTACGGCACGGGGCACTTGCCGCAGCACGATCACGTCATCTTTCACATGTCTCAGGGTGCGGTCGTCACCTACAACGATCCGCGCCGGTTTGGATTCATGCTGCTGATCGGCAGGCACGAGGTTGATCAGCACCCCCTGTTTCGCGCGCTGGGCGTGGAGCCATTGGGAACGAGCCTTTCAGCTGAGGGGCTTGCCGCGCGGGCGCAGGGGCGCAAAGCGGATCTGAAAGCGTTCCTGATGGACCAGCGCAACATTGCGGGTTTGGGAAACATCTATGTGTGCGAAGCGTTGTTTCGCGCAGGCCTGTCGCCGGTCCGCAGAGCGGCCTGCCTGGCCATGAAAGACGGCCGGCCCACGGATCGCGCCGTCCGGCTGATCCCTGCGGTCCAATCTGTTCTGGCAGAAGCAGTCGCCGCTGGCGGATCCACGTTGCGGGACTACAGACAGGCCGACGGAACATCTGGATCATTTCAGGAGGCCCACGCCGTCTATGATCGTGAGGGCAAATCGTGTTTGAAGCCAAACTGCACAGGCGTCATTCGCCGCCGGGTCCAATCGGCGCGATCAACGTTTTACTGTCCGGTGTGTCAGCGTTGAGGGGCGGCGAACGCCCGATGCGTGCGCGCTGCGACAAAGCACAGTCCGATGATCGTCAGGCCGCCGTAGAGAAAGATATTGTTCGCCGCCCAATCGCCTTTGAGCGATGCCAATTTTCCAGTGCCAATCAAGAACAGCAGGCCAAATCCGGCCGCCAAACCGTGCAGCGTTGTCAGCATGGGTGCGGCTGGAGTCTCGAGCCCGGATTTAGCCATCTGATGGACGTACGCCAACAGGCCAGCGGCAATCAGAGCAGCGCCGAGGCCATATTGCCAGCCGTGCTGCCACTTCAGTCCTGTGAATCCATAAACCGAAAGGAGTGCCGCAGCACCCCACGCATAGGTCAATGCCGCTAAGCGCGTGTTGCGCCGCTGGGCGTGGAACAAAGCTGCCGGTTCCGTTCCGGCAGGAGGGACGGGCCAATAGCGGCGGTTGATCACCACGGCGATGGTCATCATGGCAATAAAAAACACCGCCGCCGACAACCGCGATAACAGATGCTGATTGTTTGCGGCCGCATACGTCATTCCCGCAACGCTGGCCATGAGTGGCACGACGGCAAACTGGATCAGCGGCTGCAAGAACATCGGCAAGCCTTTATCGAAGTCGCCGGACGCCTATCGGCGAAGCGGTTCCTAAGGGTGTTTCAGCGCGAGCGGCCATAGAACAGAGCGTGAGCACTGATGGCGGCAAGCGCCAGCGCGCCGAAGAAGAAGACATTGACCGCGGCCCAGTCGAGCCTCTTGACGTTGAGGAACTGCTTGTCCGGGTCGATCAAAAGCCCGGCGATGGCGACGCCCGTCCCTGCGAGTTGGGCAATGGTCAAGTAGCGGCCGAGCTTGAGCATCGTGGCGTCGTCGGTGCCTTTTTCGCTATCGCCGGACAGCGTGGACGCGAAAAACAGGCACAGCACGCCAACAATTGCGAGGCCGGCAAAGAAGTGCGGCCATTCCCGCCATGAGGGCAGAATGAAATAGTAGGTGACCAGGAGCGCTAAGGCGCCCCACGTCCAGACCAGCCCCATGTAGCGCGCAGTCGACGCAGAGATTACGCTGTCCGATGCACCGCTCGATTGGAGGTCACGTTGGTCTTTGATGGCCAGAAACGCGATGACGATGCTGATCAATGCCGTGATGGCCATATAGATTTCAGGTGCGCCGCTGGCCGCGCTGAGAATAATCGCGCAAATGCCGAATGTCAGCGTGATCATCCAAATGACAAGTGAGGTCATGGTTCCGGCCCCTCTAAAACGTCGTCCCTGATTCGCGCGATACTTGCCTGTTCGTCTTTACGCCTCGTTAAGTTCCAACACGGGAGGCGGTTCTCGTTCTGGCTATCAAGAATTCGATCAGGCGTCTGGCGGGAACTCTAAGGATCGCCACTCCCCAACCGCCGATTCAGGCCGGAACCATGCTTTAGGGCTGGTCATGCCACTGAATTTATTGGATTAATAATGATGGTACCGCCTCTCCGGATCGAACGGAGGACCTCTGGTTCCACAAACCAGCGCTCTAACCAGCTGAGCTAAGGCGGCCCGGGGGCATGCGTCGCCAAACGGTGCGGCGCAGCCTCGTAACAACCGCTATGCCGCAGCCGCGTCAAGTAGAAATCCAGGTGAGACGGTCAAACGGGCAACTCGGTTTGGGCGGCCAGTAGGTTCGTTGCCGTTCGACCAGGTCGCTTGCCGGGCCTCAAGAGGCCGTCATGTGGCCGCATCGCCCGAGCGATGCTGTCAGCCGGAAGTTGATAATTCTTACGAGGATGTCGCGCTAACGCTCTAAATTGACTAAGATTTAAGAATCATGCCGAGCGCGCGATCCATGTCTGCCTTGTCGCCACTGCCTGATGCCGTCCGGCACGCCCTTGCCAGCAGCGGGTCAGCGGCCTTTGTTTTTGCGCCGGCAACCGCCTGCGTTGTCTCGGCCAACAGCGAAGGCTGGCGGGTCCTGGGCCGCTCGGCCGATAGTTCGCCCCTGTTTTTCGATGGCGCGACGCCTGCCGTCCATGTTTTGCGGGCAATCGAGACCCGGAAATCATTCGCAGTCGATGTGGTCGATGTCGTGTTCTGGACCTCCCAAGGGATGATCGTGAAATCATGCCGCGTCGAGGCGATCGAGGGTGGAACTGGTGAAAGCTTGCTGCTCGTCACGTGTCGCGATCATGCGGGGGTGGAGTCGCGTCCCGCGAGAGAAGACAACCTGGTGTCTGTGTTGCCATCGCCACGGGATGATGGGGAAACGCTGCGCGAAATTGCCCGGCGCATTCGAGAGGGCCAAACGCGGGTTGTGTCTGTGGCCGCCGAACCCAGCATAAGCGAACCAGAGGAGCTTGAGGCCGTTGATGCCGAAACTCTAGCCGCGATCACCGAAACAGTGACGATCACTGAGCCTGCTGCCCGGTCTGAACCAGCCGGCAGCCAACAAGATTATGTCAACATGCGACACGCAGCGCCACTCGACCTGGCCAAACTGGCGCATGAACTGAAGTCCCCCATCAGTGCGATTTCAGCAGCAGCTGAAGTCATGAGGGATCAACGCTTCGGCCCGATTGGCGATGCGCGATATGCGGGATATGCGTCTGGAATTCACGACAGCGCAAAACATGCCTTGGCCGTGATCGACCGGATGCTGAACGTCACGCCCGAACTCGCCGACCAGCGCAGTATGCGGTTTATCAAAGTTGATCTCAATCGCCTGGTCGAGACCTGCGTTGCATCGATGCAGCCGTTGGCTGAGCACCGGACGATCACGTTGAAAACGGACCTATCGTCCGCAACCCCTCACGTCGTTGCCGACGAGACAAGCCTTCGCCAAATCCTGCTCAATCTGTTGACCAACGCCATCAAGTTCACGCCCAAAGGCGGAACGGTTGACGTGGCGACCCAGCTGGACCGCAACACAACCGTTGCGTTGGTGGTGCACGATAGTGGACCGGGTATGACGCCAGCGCAAATCTCGGATGCTGTCGGGGCGGCCGCTGTGACTGGTCCGAGGCTGCGTGAGGGCGGTGGGTTCGGTCTTGGGCTGCCGTTGGTCCATGCGCTGGTCGAGGCGAACGGCGCGCGGCTCAAAATCGAGAGTGCGCCGGGGCAGGGAACCGAGGTCATTCTGGTGTTTCCGAAGGGCCGCCTGATTGCGATTTAGGTGCCGGACCACGAGCCGTGTTAAGTCCCTGGAATTAGACAATTTCTAATGTGAGTTGATTTGCAGCAAGGTCGTTGACTGTGAGCGCAAGCGCTGGTTTAGATGCGCGCGGTCGCACTGCGCGCTTCGCGCAGAGCGACTGATAGAAACCGATGCCGGGACCTTGAACCCCGAAAATTGGAGATCGGCCTGATGTTTTCAATCCACGACTCTGTGCGCCCACTCCGGCGCCACCTTTTTCTCCTCATCTCAGCCAGTTTGTGTTCTGCCAGCGCTACATCTGCGCTTGCAGCCGACGTGAACGTTTATTCGTTCCGCGAGCCGGATTTGGTCAAGCCGTTGATCGAAGCTTTCACCGCGAAGACCGGCATCACCGTCAATATGATCTACGCCAAAGACGGTCTCATCGAGCGTATGGCAGCCGAGGGCAAGAACAGTCCCGCTGACGTGCTGCTGACCAATGAGTTCGGTTTGTTGACGTTGGCTAAGGCTCAGGGCGTCACGGCTGCGAGCACGTCGGACGCTGTTAAGGGGGCAATTCCCGAATCCTTGCGTGACCCGGATGGACATTGGTTCGCGCTTACTCGCCGCGCCCGCGTGCTTTATGTCTCGAAGGATCGCGTCAAAGACGTGGCCATCACTTACGAAGATTTGGCAGACCCAAAGTGGAAAGGCCGCGTCTGCATGCGGTCAGGCCAGCACACCTATTCGACGGCGCTGGTGGCATCGATGGTCGCTCACCTCGGCGAAGAGAAAGCCGAGGCCTGGCTCACAGGTCTCAAGGCCAATTTGGCGCGCAAGCCTGCAGGCGGCGATCGCGAAGCGGTTCGCGATGTTCAGGCTGGCCTGTGCGATATCGCGATCGGTAACACGTACTACATGGCAGCGATGCTGAAGAACCCTGAGCAGAAGGCGTGGGCCGACGCCGTCAGAATCGTGTTTCCGAATGCAAAGGATCGCGGCACTCACGTCAACGTTTCGGGCATGGCCCTGGCGGCGAATGCTCCCAATCGCGACAGCGCTGTGAATCTGATGGAGTATCTGGTCTCGCCGGATGCGCAGAAGGTTTATGCTGAAACGATCTACGAGTATCCAGTGGTCGACGGTGTTCCGGTGTCGGCAGTGGTTGCAAGCTGGGGCGACTTGAAGGCCGATGCGCTGCCACTCGAGAAGATTGGCGAGTTGCGCAAAAAAGCCTCCGAGCTCGTTGATAAGGTCCGTTTCGACGCAGGTCCAAGTTCCTAATCCGATCACAGCGTGGGCGGCCTTGAGATGCGGATGCTCCGCAGCTCCGGGTCGCCGATCAGGCTGTTCCAAGCCGTCGAGGAACACCATGGCTAACGCATCAAAGCACCAGTGCCGTCCGCTTTCAGACGTGCCGCACCTGCTCGATCACAAGGTTGGATTGCGTCCTGAAACATGTGTCGGCCGTTCGTTCCGTTGTGGGATGCACGCCCTTCGCAGCGGCGATCAAGCCAATTGGGCAAGGGCCTGGCAAGAACTCGCGCAGGCCAGCCGCAGTGCGGACGCTGACAAGCTGGTGGTCCGGCTGGCGGTGTTTGTCGAAACGGTCGAAGCGGCATCGGTGCGCCGGATCGATGTGCTGCCAACGGGCTGCCCGGGTTTGTGCCGCGACGAATGTTTGGCTGTCTCGATCTTGGCCGCCTCGCAGCACGGAGCCTGCCCAGCCTTGCGGGCCTGTGCGTTTGCTTTGCTTGAGACGTCGCAGTTGGACCGCCCTTTGCAAGCTGCGACCGAGTTTGCCGGCGAACTGCGCAACGCCGGATTTGTGTTATCCGCGCAAGCTGTATGCAATTCAGCGGCACTGATATCCATATCTGGCGGTCCAAGGAATTGACTTTTGGCGCATGGCTTCCGGTCACAACCCACTGAGGCAAGATTTGCCGGAGCCTAGCGCATGACATGACCGCATCTCCATTGCCGCCGTCTGCGTCCAGCCCAGTTGCAGCGCGCTCGCTTGAGGGCCTTGTGGCGCGGTTTTCGAAGTGGCGGGCATGCCGCCAGTCGTCTCCCCTTTGGACCTGTGCCGTCGCTGCTGTCGTTCTTGTGATGCTGCTGCCGGTGGCGTCATTAGTTTATCTGGCACTCGGAACGGCGTCGGAGTCATGGCCGCACTTGCTGGCGCACGTCTTGCCGGTCACGGTTTGGCAGACCCTCGTATTGGTCACCGGCGTTGGCATACTGACACTCGTCGCAGGGACAGCGACCGCATGGCTCATCACGATGTACCGGTTTCCCGGCCGCGGACTTCTTGACAGGCTATTGGTTCTGCCGCTGGCGATGCCGACGTACATCGTTGCGTACTGCTATGCGGATTTGATGAGCTATGCTGGCCCCGTTCAGGGCTTCATCCGCAAAAACGGGGACTTTGCATCTGCGCGCGACTACTGGTTCCCCGATATCCATTCGACCGGTGGTGCAACGCTGGTGATGGCATCAGTGCTGTATCCGTACGTCTACCTGACGGCGCGAGCCAGCTTTGTGCAGCAGTCCGTTTGCGCTCTCGAAGTGGCCCGAACGCTGGGCCAATCATCGATGGGAGCGTTCTGGCGGGTTGCACTGCCGCTCGCGCGGCCAGCGCTTGCTGCAGGCGTGGCGCTGGTTATCATGGAGACCTTGAACGATCTGGGCGCTGTGCAGTATCTCGGCGTTCAGACGCTATCGTCGAGCATTTATACGACGTGGCTGCAGCGATCTGATCTCGCCGGCGCTGCGCAACTTGCAACTCTAGCGCTGGCGGCCGTCGTCTTGGTGATCGTGTTGGAGCGTCGCGCGCGAGGCTTCGGCCGGTTCCACCATACGACGGGCCGCTTTCGCTCCATTCCGTTTCAGGACATCGAGGGCTGGAAAGGATACGTCGCGGGTGGCCTTTGTGCACTGCCGTTCATCGCTGGGTTTGTGATCCCCGTTCTGGTTCTGCTGCGTCACGCAGCCGTTCATGCCGGGCACTCGATGAGCAGCGGTGTCGTCCATGCCGCAGTCAATAGCCTGATGCTATCGGCGGCGGTAGCGACAGCGGCGGTGTGCGTGGCAGTGTTATTGGCGTATGCAGCGCGTGTTGCCTCCAATGGCTTCATCCGCCCTGCAGTGCAGGTGGCGGGCCTTGGCTATGCCGTCCCCGGCACAGTCTTGGCGATCGGAGTTCTCATACCGTTTGCGGCATTCGACAATTGGATCGATGGTTGGGCGCGCGACGCGATCGGGTCATCGACCGGGCTGCTGCTGTCGGGAACTCTTGTGGCCCTCAGCGTAGCTCTGGTTATCCGCTTCTTGGCGGTTGCGCTGGGCACTGTCACAGCTGGACTCGAACGCGTCTCGCCCAATCTGGATGCCGCAGCGCGGGCGCTGGGTGAAACCGCGTTGTCGGCCATGGTCCGTGTCCATCTGCCGCTGCTGCTGCCCGCGCTTGGCGCCGCGGCCCTTCTGGTTTTCGTCGATGCTATGAAGGAGCTGCCCGCAACACTTCTGTTGCGGCCCTTTAACTATGAGACGCTGGCAACACACGTCTACAGCTTGGCGGCGCTGGAGCAGTTCGAAACCGCCGCTCTGGGGGCAATTTTGATTGTTGCTGCTGGGTTGGTGCCTGTGCTTCTGCTGCACAAGGCTGTGGCCGGCGGGCGGGCGGGAAGCGCGCGTTAGCGATGCGCCGGCTCGGCGACCTCGTTGTGTACTTGGGCGTCAATGATGTTGCGCCGCCACGCGCACTTGTTTACGGTGCGCACTCATTGATGAGGCGAGAAAATCGTCGAACGTGCTGGCTGCTTTTCGCAAGTGCTCTCGAAGGTTGCCGTCCGCCGGAGCCGATTTCAACATGACACCTCGAATATCGCGGCATCGTCGCATCTTCTTGGTCTCCGCATGTGCCCTTCTGGTGCTCGGTTCAGGCTTCTTCGTCACTGTCGTTCCTTGGCTGATGATGCAGAAGCCGGGCCTGCCGATCAACGCCGTTCATGCGGAAGGGACGGGCCGGGTTCGGGTCACGGCACCAGTCGTGCTCATGAGTTCGCCGCGGCTGGTGATTGAAAATGGCGTCGTGTCGCTGGCGCCTGAGCAAGCTGCACAAGCGCAGACCAAGCTCGACCTCCTGTCGCTGATCTCAAGTGGGAACGCCGACCTCGTCCTCGAAGACGCGACGCTGTCCCTGGAGGCCGGTCAACAAGCTGGCAATACCCAAGGCGCTCGCTCGCTGCTCGTAGAGACACTTCTTAAAGCGTCGTTCTTGTCGCTTTCGATGAAGAACTGCAAGATGGTCGTCAAGCGATCGGGTGGCCGTGAAGAGACGCTATCAAAGCTAACCGCAACTCTTGCCAAGGATGGCAGTGCAGCGCTTAAAATCACCGGACAGTTCGATCTGCGCCAGGAGCGCGTTTCGATTGAAGCGGCCATTGGTACTCAATCTGCCAAATCAGGGAACGATGATCTGCCGATTGAGTTGGCGCTGTCCAGCAAGCACATCGAGGGCAGCGTCAATGGCAAACTCGTTCTCAGCAAGGCCTTGCAGCTGATCGCGCAGACCGCCGATGTTCAAGTGCCGAGCTTAACGGCTGCAGCCAATTGGCTGGGTGGGGCATGGCCGGAAATTCCTGGTGTCTCTCCGCTTCGCATGACAGGGGCTATGGATTGGCTAGGCGACACGGTCACCTTCAGCAACGCTCGCATCGAGCTCAGCGAGCACGCGGCTTCGGGCAGTCTGTCGCTCACGGCCGGCCAGAGACGTCCGCTGATTGAAGGCACGCTCGCATTTGACGATCTCGATGTGTCGAAGTTTGTGAAGCCTGCATTGGGACCCGATCCCCAACACGCCGGTGATCAATGGAGGATCGAAAGCATCCTGCCGAGCGATGTATCACGCACACTGTTGCATGAAGTTGATGCGGATCTGCGGGTTTCAGCGTCACGCGTCACAGATGGAACGTCGGTGTTGGGTCGCGGCGCTGGCAGCGTGTCGATCAAGAGCGGCGTGGCCAACGCGGCATTCGCAGAGCTTGAAAGCGAAGGCGGCGGGACGGGCAACTTAGAAGTCGAAGTGGATGCCAATGGCAATGTGCCGAGCTACACGTTGAATGGCCGGATGTCGTCGTTCGAGACCTCCGCTTTGATGGCGACGCTGTTTGGTTATCCGGCCATGACGGGGCGAGCTGAGATTTCGGCAGATCTGTCAGCGACTGGAATTTCGAGCAGTCAGATTCGCGAGTCTCTTGGCGGCAAGATCACGATGTCGGCTGCGACCGGAATAACGATCGCGACGGATCTCTTGTCGCTGATCCGCAAAACGGGCACTCAGCCGCGCGTTGGCTGGCCGGCATCGTCAGGTCAAAGCCAAATGCGGCTCGACTCATTCACGACACGGGTTGAAGCCGCGCGTGGGAGGCTGAAAGTCGCGACGTTTGAAGGACTGGTGGGGGCTCAGAAAATTTTCGGCTACGGCACCGCAGATTTGGGCACGCGCACGATCGATCTGGAAATCGAAGCGCATACGTTAGCCGCGCCCCGCACGGCGCTGAAAGCGGGCGCTATCACAGTGAAATCGATCAATGTGCAGGGTGCGTGGCCGAATCCAACGGTTCGTGCGTCGGCCCCGGCCGCGAAGCGGTCGCAATCGCCCGATGAACTCGACCGCGCCACACGCAAACGCAATAAGAGCTAGCGGCGATCACGGCTGAAACGATCCTCAAGGACAGAGCGAGAAGTGCAGAGTGCACCCTCCCTCCCTCCGATTCTTTTCCAGACTTGCGGCTTGCTATCCGGTCTACCAGCGGCGCTTCGGACCGGTATCGGCGTGGAACAATCCGCCCCCGTAATGCTTGACGCCGCCCAGCGAGCCGTGGCCGCGCAGGAACGCAACTGCGCCGCGCCAATTGCCATGGACACGGAAGTCGACGGCGTTGCCGGTCAAGTGGTGCGATTTCTTGGCCCCGCCGACGCTGGCGTTGTGCTTTTTCCCGCGGCACGTCGAGCTGACTGTCACTGATCCATACTTTGAGGCGACCTGACCGACGAGGGAGACGAGCGTTCCATTCAAGCATGACGATGACGCGACCCAGCGAACGCCGCCGCCAGTGAGGCTTTTGGATGGGGGTGAGACATCGGTCAGAGTTTTGGTGTCAATGGCTGCGTACTTCTTGCCGCTCGCCTTTTTCTTGGCGGCTTGCTTGCCGGTCTTGGATCCGTAGCTCTTGGCGTAGGTCCCCAGCGGGCTGGACTTGAGCTTCTTGGCTTTGGCTTTTTCAACGCGCTTGGGCTTTTTGGGCTGGCCGGAATACCCACTGTCGCCGTAGCCGCCCCAGGCATTGGAGCCCTGAGCCTTCAATTCTGACTCGCTCTGCCAGCCCGTCGGCTTGGCTTCGGCGGCGTTGGTGCCAAGCCCGATGAGGGCGGCGAATGCGATGACGATGGCTGCAAAAACAGGAATGACAAACCGTGACTTCAGGCCCGCTGAGGCAGCGGCGTGACCGATACGCGACATAGACGAACTCCCCTTCTCACACCCAGACGCCTCAAATTTCGTAAGGCTTCCCCGTTGGGTCGACGACATGGTTAACAGATGACTTCACAGCCGCAGACCTACACGGCGCGCCGAGCTACCCAAGGGTGTTTTTTGGAGAATGGTTAATATGAAGAAGTGCGGTGAGGGTTGTGCTCTACAACTATTAATCCGATGCTCACGATCACTTGGCGCTTACAGTAAAACCACACATTCGACGGCATAGAGCAATTCAATCTAGAGTCGTAACTAAGTGGAAGCTTTCTATTCTTGCGATTTTCTGTTTTTTTAATGCTTCAATCGCTGGCTTCATCCGAGTAAACGGGAAGTATATGCCGCCTGCGACAATCAGGCAGGCTCTGAACGCGCATTGATGGTCACGATGAGTGCTTATAGCAGCCTTGCGATGCGCCCGCTCGCCTGCTTCTGATCCTGCGCAGACTTGAGATGCAGTCCCGTCTTTGTGCGCCGCCAAAGCACGTCGTCCGCTGACGACGCCCACTCGTTGTCTTTGAGATAGACCACTTCGCGCTCCGTCAGACCCCCACCCAGATCTGCGCCGAGACCGGCGGGGTCCTTCGCATCGCCGAGAAGATCGGCCGTGCACGTGCCATAACGCCGGGCGAGATGTTCGAGTGTCGAAGGGGGAAACGCCGGGTAGCAGGCGATTAAAACGGACAGAAACGCGGAAAAGTTGGCATCCGGCATGCCACCGCCCGGCAGCGCGGCGGTTGCTGTCCAAGCGGGTCCCATGGGCGGCAACTGGGGACGCAGTTTTTCCAGCACCGCTTCGGCCAGCCGCCGGTAGGTCGTGACCTTGCCGCCGAGCACCGTCAGCAGCTCGGGCCCATCGCCAGAGCCTTCCAGGTCGAGGCGGTAGTCGCGGCTGACGGCCGATGGATTGGCTTCCGCGTCGTCATAAAGTGGCCGCACGCCAGCGTACCGCCAGACGATGTCCTCAGCTTTAAGGGGCATCACGAAAAACGCATTGGCGAGATTGAGAAGATAACTTTCTTCTTCGGCTGAGATCACGACATGGCGGCGGTCGCCGTCAAACGGAACGTCCGTGGTGCCGATCAGTGTAAAGTCCCGCTCGAACGGCAGCGCGAAAACAACCCGGCCATCCTTGTTTTGCAGCAGGTAGGCATCATCCGCCCCGGCAATGCGCGGCACAACGATATGGCTGCCTTTGACAAGCCGGATACGAGGTGCGCCGTTAGACGTTGAGCGCCCGAACGCAAGGGCGCTGACGTCATCGGCCCAGGGCCCCGCTGCATTGACGATCGTGCGGGCCGTGCAGGTTGATCGGCCGGTTTTGCCGTCCAGTTCAAGCCGCCAGCCTTCCTTTTCGCGATGGAGGCCAGTGAGCGCCGTTCGCGTCTGGATGCTGGCGCCCCGGTCGGCCGCGGCGCGCGCATTGGCGACCACGAGACGCGCATCATCGACCCAGCAGTCCCAATAACTGAATCCATGGGTGAGTTCTGGGCGGAGAGCTTGACCCGCCTTGTCGCGCGTCAGGTCAATGGACTGCGATCCCGGTAGCAAACGGCGCCGGGCCAGATGATCGTAGAGAAACAGTCCCGCACGAATGACGGCGCGCGGGCGCATACCCTCGACATGTGGCAACACGAAGCGCATTGGCCAGATGATGTGCGGAGCGCGTGCGAGCAGAATTTCTCGTTCCTGCAGCGCCTCGCGGACTAGGCGGAATTCGTACTGCTCCAGATAGCGCAGGCCGCCATGAATGAGCTTTGAGCTCGCCGACGACGTCGCGCCGCCCAGATCGCCCATCTCGACGAGCACCACCTTGAGGCCACGGCCGGCGGCATCAGCGGCAATCCCGGCGCCATTGATGCCGCCGCCTATGATCGCCAGATCGTAAAGCGGCCCCGTCATCGCTTAAGCTGTGCCCTCATCGGCATCTTCAAATGGCAGCACCGGCTCATGCCGTGGATCATGCATGGCCATTGCTACTCGGCGGTGCGCCTCGCTCACTTTGGGTGTTAGCAAGCTGACCAGAATTGTCACCAAAAACCCAACTGGGATCGCAATCACGGCGGCAGATCCGCGCGCAATCCCAAGCCAATTGGCGAGGCCGGGCGTGAACAGCGTGCCGCTCGCCTGCGTTTGCAGATTCGCCAAAGCCGCCGCCTGAGCGTCGCCTTCGGCCGCGAGGCCTGCACCTTTAAGGTCACCAAACTCAGCCATCGCGTCGGCGCCCGCACTGGTCAAGCCGCTCCATGTCTCCGCAAATCCGATGGCGTATTCACTGGTGCCGGCGATGTAGTAAATTGCTGTCGCGAGCCCGGCGATCATACCGGCGACTGCACCCCAGGCGTTGGCACGCGGCCACCAGACAGCCAGCACCAATGCAGGAAACAAGACCGCCGCGGCGATGGTGAAACTCATGACGATGAGATCGGTTAGGCTGCCCTGGTATAGGAAGGCTACGGCTGCGCCCAGCACCGCAGCGGCGATCGTGGCGCAGCGCAGTCCAAGAACGCGGCGTGCCCCGGGCGCGTTCCGGTCAAATAGCGCGATGTGAATGTCGTGCGACAGCGTGCCTGCAATCGTCGTGAGGAGGCCGAGGGCTCCGGCAAGTGCTGCTGACAACACGCCAGCCAAGATGACGGCTGTTGCAATGCCCGGCATGCCAGATATGGCCGGGAACGCGAGGACGATGCGATCGGCATTGACCTCGACATTGGTGATGGTCAGTCCCTCTCCGCCGCCGGCCGTAGCCGCTGCGGGTAAAACGGATTGCTTGAAGTGGTCCCACGTCTGGGCGGCGGACTGGCCGGGTCCCGACTGCTTGGCCACATCAGCAAGAGCGGATTGAACCGGCGCCTGGAGCTGGGACCAACTGTATACGAATGGCGACCCGTTGGCTTGCAGGTGCGCTGAGATCGCGGCGCTGTCCGTTGCGCCGGCTCTCGTCGCGCGCGCAACGTCGTCAAGCATGGCGGTCGAAACGCCCCACAGGCGAACAGTGTCCGCGTGCGATGCGCGGGCGACCCAAGGTGGCAAGTCGGCGATGGCCGTCTGCCCCGCGATCAACTTGTAGACATCGAATTTGACAAGCGCGGCATAGGCGGGAACGGCCGTCAAAATGATGACCGCGAAGAACACCGACCACGCACATGAAAGCCGGGCACTCGCCGCCGATGGCGACACTTGAGTGCGCGCCAACAGGTGCGGCATGGCCGCTGTGCCAGCCAACAGTCCGATGACCAAAGTGCAGAAGTTCAATGAGTCGATCTGCAAAAATGGGTTCAGGTGGGGGCGAAAGACGTTGAAGTCGATCACGCCCTTTTCGATCATCTGTTCTTCGAGAGCTGCCAAACGAGGCAACGACTCGCCGTAGGCGAGTTGCGAAATGGGATTGCTGAACGTCCACCAGCTGGCGATCGACAAAGGAATGAGCATCGCGCCGAGGACCAGAAGGCCCAAGACAACTTGCACCATTGTCACCGATTTCACTCCGCCCGGAAGTGCCACCATGAGCAGAATGAGGACCGCGGCGGCGAGCGACAGTTCGATGGGAAGCCCGAAGCTATGTGCGGCGATGAGGCTGCCAAGTTTCAGATGGGCTACGAACAAGCAGCCTGCGCACACAACAACCGCAAGACAAGTAAGCAGCCGCGCGGGGCCGCCAAATCGTTCGCCGAACAGTCCGGCAAGGGAGATCGATCCCACTCTATTAACGTAGGGCGCGAACGCGATGAGTGACAGCACCAAACCGCCGGTCAAACCGATGAGCAGGGCCAGCGCGTCGTAGCCATTGCGATAGGTGGCGCCTGTCAAAAGTGTAAATGCCGCCAATCCAATCCACGATGTGGCCGTTGCCAGGCCAATCGATACGGGTGAAACGCTGCGGCTCGCTAGCAAGTGATCGCCAGCCGTGCCAGATCGCATGGCCCACGCGAGTACCGCGAAGGATACCAGCATGATCCCAGCAAAACCGGCAACGATGTCCGGTGTGGGTGCGCCGAGTTGCTCAAAAATCGACAGCAAGGCAATCGCAGCAAGTGCTGCAAAGAAAAAAACCGCAGTGATGCTGCCGGACATGGCAAAAGCGTTGGCCCTCGGAGCGGTGTGGAGAGTCATACGCCCGGTCCTATAGCTCGTCGCTGGAGATTTGATCGGCGTCGATTCCATTTTGCCGTCTCGCGATGGCGAACGCCAGCAATCCGAACGCGATGAGCGCGCCCTGTGCAGCGATGTAATAGGCGAGCGGGAACCCCTGAATGGACACCAGATTGAGGAGGCCGGACAGCAGGGGCGACACGAGAGCCAGTGCGATGAGACAGGCCGTCGCCCGCGTCGCGAGCCGCACGGTTCGCAGGTTCGTGTTCTGGTCCTGAGTACTGCGGCTTCGGCGACCCAACGCTCCGTCAAACATGAGGAGCAGTCCAACAGTTGCGAGCGTCATCGCTAAGCCGAGCCCGATCGGCAATTGCGGCAAAACAACATCGGCGAGGCCCGTGGCGAGTGCCAATCCCGTCAAAGCCATGAGGGCGCCCAGGACCATTTCAAAACCATGACGCATGCCGGGGCTCCTGTGTGGTGAGCAGACAGTAGAGAAATCATGCGCGGTGGGAAAGGTGAGATCGGACCAATCGGTGTCTGACGCCGCACTCCGCTGTCATCCCAGCCGGGCTGTTTTTCGCGATCTCTCTTCCTCGTCATCCCCGCGCCTGCAAGCGGAGCGCGCGGGAAGTACGGCGGGGACCCAGGCAAGCTGGTGGCTAGCGGGATGCCAGTGCACGCAAGGTGCCGTCTTCTTTTCCCACTGACCATTGTCTGGTTGGCCGCCTGCTGCCCTCCGGTGCGGTCGCGCTGCGACGCGGCAATGACGGGAAAAATGGGGTCACTGCCACTGCACTCCGCGATCGCGCAGCGGTGTCAGACACCACTCAGAGGTGTCTGACACCCAGTTTGACCCCCTCCGTATCCTGGGCTTTGCGATTGGGCGGGGAGCGATTACATAGCCTGCATGGTCACAACGTTTCCCAAGCCGCGACACCCTGAGAAAGCGCACCGGGCGGAGAACGCCAGTCCGCCGCGGCCAGCGTGGATTCGGGTCACGGCGTCGGCTTCGCCTGAAATTGCCCGGACCCGCGAGATTGTGCGAGGTTACAGCTTACGCACCGTGTGCGAGGAGGCCAGTTGCCCCAACCTCGGCGAATGCTGGTCGAAGCGGCACGCGACATTCTTGATCATGGGCGACACGTGCACGCGCGCCTGCGCGTTCTGTAATGTGCGAACGGGCCGGCCCGGACCTCTTGATGCGGCAGAGCCCGAGCGCGTTGCCAGTGCGGTGCGCGATCTGGGCCTCAATCATGTCGTCATCACGTCCGTTGACCGCGATGATCTCGATGATGGCGGCGCGCAGCACTTCGCTTCTGTAATTACGGCAGTGCGAACGGCAGCACCCGGTGTCACGATCGAAGTTCTCACACCCGATTTCCTGCGCAAGCCGGGTGCGATTGATCGTGTGATTGCGGCGCGCCCGGACGTGTTCAACCACAACATCGAAACGGTGCCGTCGCTCTACCCCACCATCCGGCCGGGCGCGCGCTATTTTCACTCCCTGCGTCTGCTGCAGCAGGCCAAGGAGCTTGATCCGGCCATGATCACAAAGTCCGGATTCATGGTGGGGTTTGGCGAAGGGCGAGACGAGGTTTCGCAGCTGATGGACGACTTGCGGTCGGCCGGCGTCGATGTTTTGACCATCGGTCAGTATTTGCAGCCGTCTTCGCGTCACGCGGCGGTCATAGAGTTTGTTCCGCCCGAATCGTTCACGGCCTATGAGCAGTTGGCCTACGGCAAGGGGTTTGCACTCGTGGCGTCAAGCCCTATGACGCGGTCCAGTTATCATGCAGCTGACGATTTCGCACGGTTGAAGGCAACGCGCGCGTCACGAATCTGAAACACAGCGTCCATCGTTCCTTCCAAACAGCACTGATTAAATTTGCGGCAGATCGGTATGCCGTTGCGTGTTTCATCCAAGCTGGCGATGCTGTCTGGTCTGAGGGTTGCCAGTTGCCGCAGGACACCCCAAGTACGCGGTTACACGGGTCCGATGCCGGCCAGCACGTTCGCATCCTCTTTCATATTCTCGTCAGGAGCCTCTCATGACGTCTCTCAATCTCAATGGCAAAGATGTGACGGTCACGTCCGATCCAGAAACGCCGCTCTTGTGGGTTGTGCGTGACGAACTAGGATTGATGGGGGCGAAGTTTGGCTGTGGTGCCGCCTTGTGCGGGGCGTGCACGATGCACGCCGATGGCCAGCCGATTCGCGCGTGTGTGACGCCTGTGTCCAGTGTGGCCGGCCAAAAGATCACAACGCCGGAGGGATTGGAGGGCAAAGTCGCTGACGCGGTGCGTGCGGCATGGCTGAAACTTGATGTTGCCCAGTGCGGCTACTGTCAATCCGGACAGATCATGGCGGCGGTTGCGCTGCTGTCGGACAAGCCTGCAGCGGCCGACGCTGAGATTGATGAGGCCATGAGCCCGCACATCTGCCGCTGCGCCACCTACGGGCGCATTCGCACAGCCATCAAGTCGGCATCTGCCGCGATCAAAGCCTAAGGGAGGCGAGGATTATGTTCACAACCAATGTCGCCAACGCTCTGCCGAAGGTGTCAACCGTTGACGTCGATCGCCGCGGATTCCTGAGATTGTCGGCAGGAGCCGGTGCTGGCCTCGTGATTGGCGCCTATCTCCCCGTCACACCCGCCGCTGCTGCAACGGAGGCTAAATCAGCGGCGCTGGTATTCAACCCTTTTGTCCGCATCACGCCAGACAACAAAGTGATTGTGCTGTCCAAGCATCTCGACAAGGGCCAGGGAACGGCATCGGGCCTCGCGACACTTGTTGCCGAAGAGCTGGACGCCGGCTGGTCGCAGATGGTTGCCGAATTTGCGCCAGCTGACGTTGCGCTTTACAAAAACCTGTTCTTTGGCGTGCAAGGTACGGGTGGCTCAACGGCCATGGCCAATTCGTATGAACAGTACCGCGCCGCTGGTGCTGCCGCCCGCGCGATGCTCGTTGCAGCCGCGGCAAAAGCCTGGGGTGCGGATGTTGCGGCGATCCGGGTCGCCAACGGCGTAGTGACAGACGGCAAGAAGACCGCCACGTTTGGTGAGCTGGCCGCTGCCGCATCCAAAATGCCGGTACCAGATGCGCCAAAGTTGAAGGACCCGAAGGACTTCGTGTTCATCGGCAAGTCGTTTCCGCGCCTGGATCAAAGTGCCAAGGTAACTGGCAAGCCGATCTTTACACAGGACGTAATGCTGCCAGACATGGTGGTTGCGGTGGTGGCGCGGCCGCCAAAGTTTGGTGCGACGGTTGCCTCGTTTGACGCGGCTCCTGCCAAAGCAGTGAAGGGTGTTGTCGAAGTCGTTCAGATTCCGCAGGGCGTGGCCGTATTGGCCAACTCCACCTGGGCGGCGATGAAGGGTCGCGAGGCGCTGAACGTCACGTGGGACAATAGCAAAGCCGAGACGCGCGGCTCTGACGAACTGCTTGCGGAATACAGAGCGCTGGCCGCAACGCCGGGCCTGTCCGTGCGCAAAGACGGAGATGCCGCCAAGGGATTGGACACGGCCGCAACGGTGATCGAAGCGGAGTTCACGTTCCCGTTCCTGGCACACGCCACCCTGGAGCCCATGAACTGCGTGATGCAGTTTAAAGACGATGCCTGCACGATTTGGACCGCCTCGCAGCTGCCGACTGTCGATCAGAACATCACGGCGGCTATTCTCGGAATCCGACCGGAGAGCGTGACCATCAACACGCTTTGGGCTGGAGGTTCGTTCGGCCGCCGGGCCGTCTATAACGCGGACTTTGTCGCGGAAACAGCAGCCATCGTGAAGGCGTTCGGCAAGGCGGTGCCGGTCAAAGTGGTGTGGACGCGCGAAGACGATATCAAGGGCGGCTACTACCGGCCCATGTACGTGCACACTGTGAAGGCCGGCTTGACCAAAGACGGTGCGATCGCAGGGTGGCAGCATCGGATCGTCGGGCAATCGATCCTCACCGGCACGCCATTTGAATCGATGGCCGTCAAGAATGGCATCGACGAAAGTTCGGTCGAAGGCGCCAGCAACACGCCCTACACGATCGCAAATTTCGATCTTGAGGTGCACAACACAAAAGTCGGCGTGCCGCCACTGTGGTGGCGGTCGGTCGGGCATACGCATACAGCCTACGTCATGGAAACCATGATCGATGAGTTGGCGAAGCTCGCCGGCAAAGATCCGGTGGAGTTCCGCTTGGCCCTGCTCGACAAGCATCCGCGCCATGCGGCTGTCTTGAAGCTGGCGGCGGAGAAGGCGGGATGGGGTACGCCACTGCCGGATGGTGTCGCCCGCGGTGTGGCGGTGCATGAAAGCTTCAAGAGTTTTGTCGCGCAAGTGACGGAAGTGCGCATGGCCGGTGGTCAACCGAAGGTGGACCGTGTCGTCTGTGCGGTCGACTGCGGGCTGGCGGTTAATCCCGACAACATCGCGGCTCAGATGGAGGGCGGCATTGGCTATGGACTCGGCGCCGTTCTCCATTCGCAGGTGACGCTGAAAGACGGCGAAGTCGAGCAGTCAAACTTCAACGACTACGAAGTCTTGCGCTTCAATGAAATGCCGGTGGTCGAGGTGCACATCGTGCCATCAACTGAGGCCCCAACGGGGGTCGGCGAACCCGGCGTTCCGCCGATCGGCCCCGCTGTCGCCAATGCGGTCGCGGTGCTGACCGGCAAGCGCATCCGCGCGCTGCCGTTCAGTCAGCACACGTTCGGCTCAGTTTAGAGAAACGTCCGGTGCGCATTGCTGACCGACTTGCGCACCGGGAATGTTTCAGTTCCCGCTTCGTTAGTGATGCAAACCGTTCGGAACGGATTGGGACATGTGCGTGCGCATGGCCTCCGCCGTTTCGCTGGCGATCGACTGATTGAGCCGCGTGAAGTACTGGAATTCCGATTGATACTGGTGCTGCGCCCGGCGGAAGTACTCCGCATAGGCTGCAAAGACATCCTGCATCGTCCGGCATTCCATCAGCCGCTTTGAGGCTGCGAGATCTTCGTCGATGCGGCGGCCCATGAATCCGATCCACTCGGTATTGGCGAGCGAAACCTGTTCGATGATCCGGCCGTTCATATCGGTCAGCGCCTCGACCATTGGGCGTTGAACATCGTACCAAGCCGTAAATGCAGCTTTTGCCTGGGTTTCAAGGCCATTGAGGCCATTGGCTGAAACGGTGTCATGATAGTTCATGGTGCGCGTCTCCCTACTCAACTTTGTTTGTTTTTGTGTCGTGACAAAGGTCTTCGTCGGCGTCACTCGCGAAAGTTGAAGTTGTCGAACGTCACTCTTCGGCACCGCGCTTCTCTGGGTCCGTCGCGAGTGACGGCGCGTGATCGTCAATTGTCAGCGCCTGAAATCTTGTTTTAATCAAATCTGAAAAAACCGTCCCGCATCTTTGCGCTGTGCAGGTCGCGATGTTGCACGTTCAAAATGAATATCCACAACATAATGTCGTGGCCTATTGGAGCTCAAAAATTCAGATCAATGCGCTTGGGTTCGCGGCCTTCTGTTCTGGTGACTCTCAAAGTTTCTATGAATCTCAGATTGCTTGGAGAGGCGCTTCACACGAAATTTCGAACTATTCGGCTTTCTTTTTTGCAATGACCCATGAGATCACAATTTCGAGAGCGCCGCAATCATGCGCTGCAGGTCGTCAGGTGTATCGATGTCACCGAGGGCGTGCTCATCGGAGATGGGAACGGCTCGAGCATGGGGCAACAGTGTTTTCAGCAGGGATTTGCCGCCATGCGTACCTTCAAGTTTCAGCAGTTGAGGGAAGTGGAACTTGGGCCAGATGACGGGGTTGCGTTGTTCGCCCGACAGTGTAGCGGCGAATACAATTTCGCGGCCGTAAGTTCGGTCAAACGCTGCGATCAGGTGATCAATGACAAAAGGCGTCAGGGCCGGCATGTCGCCGGGCAAGATCATCGCTCCGTCCGCGTTGCCGTCCAATGACGCGATGCCGTGCGCGATAGATGATCCCATGCCATCAGCATAGTGCGCACAGACTGAGGTTTGAAGATCAAGTCCGTCGAGCGCCGCCGATATGGCGGCGTGATCGGCGCCCGTCACAACAATGACTTCGTGCGCACTGCTGGTGACGGCCGCGCGCGCTGTGCGGCGGATGACGGGCTCACCGGCGGCGTCGGCGAGTAGCTTATTGGTGGCACCGAACCGCTGCGATGATCCAGCGGCGAGTATGATGATGGCAGTTTGCATGGCTAGCAGCGTCTGGGTGCCCGTTGAACGGCAAGGAACGATCCCCGAAGTATAGCGGACTTCGCAGAGGGATGCGCCGGGGCCTTCGAATGACCGCTCAACCCGCCGTCAGTTGCGCCAATGTGATATCAAGTGGAACAGCGGAACTGATCACCGCATTCGAGTCCGGTGCCCGGTGATAGACGGCCAAAACGCCGCTCACGCGTCCGCGGCTGGCGTCATCCAACGTACCAGCTCCGTTGAGGAGGGTGGCGACCTTATCCCAGCTGAGCGCGATCATGCCGAGCTTCTCAACGCGCATTTTTTTCAGGATCGGTTGACCAACGATCGTCCAGGCGGCTGCATGTGCGGGCGGCTGGCCTTCTGCCATAAAGTCATAGTTCACAGCGCTGACCGGAGCGGATTTGCAAATTTCGAGTGTCGGTTTGGTTGGGCTATCAATATGCAGCCGGATCACGTAGCTCATCGCGAACACGCCGCGCTGGTGGGCGTTTTTGGCAATGACGAACGCGTTCCAGCCGTCGGGCGCGAAGATCTTATCGATCTCCTTGGCCGGAAACTGCGTGTTGGGCGGATTTCCCATTTGCGTGGGATAGGCATAGACGTCGCCCTCCGCGACGCAGTGCGGTTCGGGGGTCTGGACGATGCGGCGGGCGGCTGGCTGCGAATTGGGCGTGCGCCACTCTCGACTCAATGTAGCGAGCGCCTTGATCCGGCGATCGCAGTCGGGCGCGGACAAGTCGAGGGTGCGCATGGCCGCATCGTCGGCCCCGGAGTCGATCAGCGACGTGGCTCGTTCAAACACGGCCGGACACCGGATGCCATAGGTGTGGAACTGATCGGCCAAAGCGATCCAGATCGCCGTGTGATCGGGGCTCAAGGGATCGTCCGAAGCCGGAAAATAGTCTTTGGCCAACGCTAAGAGTTCGCTCCCATCGAGGGGAAGCCGCACCCAGTCCTTAAGCTGCGCTTTGAGTTCAAGCGCAGCGTCGCTCTGGTACAACCCCGGTCCCCACGCGCCCATTCTCGTCCCCTCTGTCGCGTCGGATCAGACTAGCAACGGAGTGTATAGGAAGCGTGTAGGAGCGTCTAATCTGGCAACGCCGGGTTGTGCGTGCGCAGAGGGATTGAGGTCATGTGTGATCTTGTGGCGAAGGTGATTGAATGGACTGGCGCCGTGAGATGGGAACGCTTTGGCGATCCATCTCAAACGTGCATCGCGCCCCAGGGGAGCTGGCTACTGCGGCTGAACGATGGGTGCGCTGGCTGGGCCACCGGACGCAACGGTCTTTTCACTGGATTGGAACTGAGCCGTCACGAAGAACGCCGCCGCCGCGACCGTGATGGCTAATGCCACCGCAATCTCGCGCGCGATCCGCCGTGATCGCACAGCACCGTTCAAGTCGAGCTTGATCAACTTATCCATGTCCAGGACTTTGCCTCACGGTGTCAGAGTGGCAAAAGTCAGCTGTCTGTCGCGCGACAGTAGGGCACAGATTTCGTCCGATTGAGCGTACGCTTTCAGCCTGCATGGCGCAGCGCCGTTGCCCCAAACGGGTGTGACGCCGGCCTCACAGTCCGCGCATGGTGCAGCCGAGAATGAGCACCACCTGCGCAACAAGGAGTGCCCAGAACCCGCCGCCCTCATTGATCAGGGGAATCTCGGCCTTGAAGAAAATCGTGAACAGCACAGCCATTGTGAGAATCACAGACAGCATGAACGTCAGAATGCTTGGCGCCTTCAAACCCATGGCTTTTACTCCCCGTTCGCTCATTTCCCGGTTCTCCCATCGATCGACCCGTGAACACTGAGGCCAGCGACTCGCGATGCAGTCGCGCGCTTATAGCAGGGGCAACTGCGGATGACAGCGGCTCGCAGACAACAGTGTGGGCAACTCTGGCAGCGACTGTCCCCGTGTCACCGTTCAACTTGCGGAATTCTCACGTGCGGCGATGTTGCGCGGCCGGAAAAGGCGCCGGATGAGCAAAAGGACGATGAGGGCCAGCGCGACGAGGATGGCGACCCCGAGGGGATGCTTCTCCCACAGCAAAATGGGGCTGATCCGCCCGTCCCAGGCGAGTTTGAAGTCACCCAGGGCATCGGCGGACCGGGCCACCTCTGGTGCGCCCAGCATCATGTTGACAGCGGCCGATTGATCCCGGCTCGACAGCACGGCATTGCGCACTCTGGCTGACGACAAGATTTGCAGGCGCGACGGGTTAGTCGCGACCGCATCAAGCAGCCGCTGCCGGGGTTCGCGTGCCAGCCCCGTCATATACCCAGCGAGCGATTGCAGTTGCGTTTCATCCAGGCCGCGAGCCGCTGTTGTCAGCATCGCAGGCTCCAACTCAAACAGCACATCGCGGGCATCACGCCCAACGCCGGCCATCCGTGCAATCGCTAAGGGATCGCCAAGTCCCATGACTTTTGACAGGGACACGTACGAAAAATCGTCCGGCGAGGAGCGGCGGAACAGATCGTGTTCGACGACCTTCGGGATCAAGTCGCCAGCGACCGCGTGCCACTTCAGGCCCTGCTCCAGAGAGCGGGTCTGGCGGGCAATGTCCATGGCGGCATCGGGCATCACACTGACGGCCTGATTGAGGCTGCCGTCGGCCACGCGTTTCAGAAGGCCGGGTTCGCCATCGGCGGCCAGCACCAAACTTGTGGCCTCGTCGAGCCGTGCAATGGCATCTGGTTTGACGGTGCCCAGGAACGCCTTGAAACCTGCATCGCGGTCTGACAACTCAAGAATCTTGGCGTGCGCCGCCCGGAACTCCTGCCAGATACTGACGATGCGATTGGCCGACAGAGCACCGATCTCATTGACGTGCTCTCCGATCTGCTCGGCGATGGTCTTGGCGAGTTCATCTTGAACCGTGTCCTTGGTTTGCTTGGACTTCATTTCACCTGAGATGATCGGCAGCACGCCGTTGCGCAGGTCCCAAACGTCTTTGGCGATCAAAACAAGGCCGATGCCGCCGGCCACGACAGACACGAGACGGGACAACACGCTGCCGGCGATGCGCTGGCCAATGCGGGCTGCCATGTTGCCGAGCTGACGGCGCATGACGAGGATCGCAGCGCCCGTAATGCCATCGGCGGATTGGCGCAACACCGAACCGGGCGAGACGTCGGCACCGGTTTTGCTGGCGTCGACAGTAAATTCCTGTCCCGCCTGCCCGGAAACAACGCTGGCGACGGCGGTGCCATACCGGGGGCCTAAGAAGGCGCTCAAGCACTGCAATGCCGGTTCGGCAGCGTCACCCGTGGCGATTTCGATGCGGCTGCCGATGGTTCGGCCGACGCCGGAGGCCAGGTTCTCGATCACCGATTTCATGGCGTCTGAGCGATAGACTCGTTCGGCGACGGCAACCGTCAACTCGCGTGCCTTGTCCTGATTGCCGAGGGATTGAATGAGTGAGCCCCAGCTGGTCTCGTTGCGGACCGCTTCGATGGCTTTATCGACCTGCTTGTCGATAACGGTGCTGACATCAAGCCGCCGCCATTCGTCGCCAACCGCCGCGCGGTAATCGACCCCGGCAAGGCCGCCTTGCAGCGCTTGGGTGGTGACCGTCTCGATGGCTTTGCGAAAGCTTTGCTCATCAGTGGTTTGGCAGGCCGCATACCCTGTCACCGGCGGGCCGCCCGCCGCGAAGGCTCCTGCGACCGGCACGTGAGCGATGGAAGCGCAAAGCAGAATGCCGGCCGTCTGTCGAAGTCTTGCCAAGTCGTGCTCTCTCCGCGGCCAGGTCGCGCACTCAAGACCCAGCGTTTGAGTGACATATAGGAACTATAGCGGCGGGACCCGGCATGAATAGTGACAAACCCTCGCGAGCCGGGAGAAACAAACCGTTTTGCTCGGGAATCGCTGGCCGCGCTGCCCTGACGCGGCGGGCCCAAGCAACGGGCTAGGCATTTGTTCAGCTTTGCTGGTCATGGTCTCGTCCGAGGGTTGCGCACCCCCATTCACTTCGCGTTAACCGCAACCGTTGGAGTTGCTCGCACCGCAGCAATAATGGGTAGAGTTTGCCCTCAGCGCGAATTTGTTTGGGCGCCGCGGACCTACCGGGCTGGGAGCACAGCGATCGATGGACTGGGGGCATCAAACGCCGGCCGTGCGAATTGATGGGGCTGCTGCAACCTCTATTTGTGCTTATGCAACCGGTTTACCAGAGTCCTCGGTCTGTGCCACGTTTTCGCCTTAAGTTACATTGGTTGGAAGCGGATCTTCAAGCGCGGTATCCGTATGCAGAATGGAGTTAGACGCTTCAACTACCATCGTTTTTGGCGTCGTGGATCACATGCTGGAAGCCTCAAACACGTTGCGGCAGACTGACCTATCGTCATTGGTAAACGGGCAAGGCACAACACCCTGTAGAAAATGCTGCGGTGCAGCAAAATTGACGCCCCTGCAACGGACCTGTCGACTTGGGAGTTGAGTTGGCACGGGACCCGCAATCACTGGCGCGTGCGTCGCATTGAGGCAGAACGGCAAGAACCGCTTGGCTTTCGCGCGCAATGGGCTTAATTCAGTTGGCATAGAGTACGAGCGAGTGTGTCTAACCACATGAATAACAAAGATAAAATTTCGGGGTTCCGGGGCAGCCTGGTCATCCCGGGTGGACGCGTTGGCGTACTTTTGATCCATAGCCTCGGCGGCAACCCGATCGAACTCCGCTTCGTTGCGCAAGGTCTCGCCCGACAGGGTTACACCGTCTATTGTCCGCTTCTGCCGGGTCTTGGTGGCGGTACCGATGTCTCCGGCTTGTCGACTTGGCAGGACTGGTACCGGGCGGTTGAGGTTGCTCATGACGAACTGAAGTCGCGCTGCGACGTCGTTCTGGTGGGCGGTTTGTCGGCCGGCGCCATGCTGGCACTCCGGCTGGCGCGCGAGCGGCCCGAAGACGTGCAAGGCATCATGCTGTTTGCACCGACGCTGTTCCCCAATGGCTGGGCGGTGCCGTGGCGGTTGAACTTCTTCCGGCTGGTGCATCAGAAGTGGTTTGCCCGCCTGTTCTTCTTCCATCAGCGCGCACCGTACGGCATCAAAGACGAGCGGATCCGAAACTTCGTCATTGACAGCTTCAAGAGCGATGAGCGCCCGATCGAAGATCTCTTCGGCCGTGGCGGTGGGTTGGTGTTCGAATTCTTGCGCTTGGCAAAGGACGTCGGTAAGGGCCTCGGCCGCATCAAGCAGGATACGGCCATCTTCCATCCGCGCGAAGATGACCAGAGCGCGCTGTCCAACGCCGTGACACTGCAAACCAAGCTTGCGGGCATGGTTGAAGTGACGGTGCTCGATGATTGCTATCACATGGTGACACTGGACCGGCAGCGGTCGATCGTTGTCGAGCGCGCGGTTGATTTCGCAGTGCGGCTAACGCAACGCATCCAGGAAAAGGCTGCTGTGAAGCAGCTGTTCAAGGGCAAAGGTATCAACGAATAGGCAGCCTGAAATTTGACGTTTGCACCGCCGGTATTTGCCGTCACTCGACGACTGGCACCGGCGGTGTCTTTTTGGCGGGGACAAGCTTGGGAACACCTGCCGCATCAGCGGCGGCTGGTTCGATCGGGCGCGTGGCGGGTTGAGGCGCTGGTGCGGTAACAGCTACGGGTTTCTTGCTGTTGGGCTTAGCCTGTGCGGGCTTGGCAACTTGAGATCTGGCAGCGGACTTGGCGGCAGGCGGCAAGCCCGTCTGTTGCTCGGCTGACACATCGCAGCGCGGCAGATCGGCCGGAGCGCGGGTCCACATAAACGTCTTGCTGAACAGTTTGACGCCCTTATAGCCGGTGATTTGCAGTTTGTCGTTGCTGACCAGTTGCGCGGCGAGGTCGAACGCTGAGCCTTGCTTGGGATCGTAAATCCAGCCCGAATCCCAGCTGCCGTCGTCTTGCCGCTGGAGGCCACCGATGACCTGAAGCCCGCAAATGGGTCTGCTGCGATTGTCGGCTTTGGGATTGAGGCGGTCGGTTTTGGGCTGACCCTCGTCGTTCAGGGGCTCGCGCAGCCACATGATCCGGCCACAGAGCCTGTCGCCACATGGAACGAGTTCGACGGCGCCCTTGCCGCTGTCGTCATACCAGATGCCGGCTTCTTTTAGCAGGCCCGCCGCAACTGCGGGGGTTGCCACCGCCATGAACAACGCGCAACCGGCAGCCAAGACAGGGCCTTGCGTTAAGAATTGCGATCCTGCGGGTGTCGTGATCATTGGCCTCGTTCCATGCAATCGATGCCTCGGTGTCGCATTGGGTGCTAGACGGGGAAAGAGGCAGAAACAGGGACTTAACTCAATTTGCCACGATGCTCCGGCGCGCAAGATTGGTAGACTGGTCCGCGTGCGACCATCTTTCCGACAAAGCGGTTTGATCTTAACTGTAGACTGCATCGGTAGTACACTTCAATTCAATGAGCCCAGTTAACGCCGGTCGCCCGAGCAACTCTTCGGACCGCGCCGGGCGCTGCGTCTGGCGACTCCTTCGGCGTGACCAGGATGCGTCAGGGAGCGGTCCGTTTTGAGCTCCCGGCGTATGCAGGCCCTGAAACCGGAACGATCTCCACAATGATTTTGACTCTGGCTATTCGCAATCTGCTCCATGATCGAATCCGGTTGGCGGTGACGCTGGTTGGCATTCTGTTTTCGATTGTTCTCGTGGCGGTCCAGCTTGGCCTCTATCTCGGGTCTAGCCGGATGATCACCGACATGATCGAGCGTTCCAACAGCGACTTATGGATTACGGCGTTCGGAGCCAAAAGCTTCGAAGAGGGCGGCATTCTCTTGACGCCTCGCGAGCGTCATCAGGCTCTGGCAACGCCTGGCGTAAAGGCCGTTATTCCGATGATCTCGGCGTTCGCAGAATGGCGCAAGCCGAGTGGCGGTTCGACGCGCGTTGCCCTTGTCGGTATCGATAAGGAAGATGGCGGGCTCGAACCTTGGAACATGATCCAAGGCACGTGGGAAGATGTGCGTGCTCCTGACGCCATTGCCGTCGATCGCACGTACCTCAAAGACCTCGGCATCGAAGGTGTCGGCAGCACCGCGCAAATCGCAGCGGGCCGCGTTCGCGTTCGCGCGCTGACCGAGGGCATCCGGTCGTTCACACAATCTCCCTATGTGTTCACAACGATAGGGCGCGCGCGCAATCTTGTGAACTTTGACGGCGAGAAAGGTGACAAGAGCACGTTCTTGCTGGTTCAGCTTGAGCCCGGCGCCGATGTTGTGAGCGTGCAGCAAGCGTTGCGCGAACGGCTGGACGGGGCTGAAGTTTTGACCAAGGCCGAGTTTCGCGATCGCAGCTTGACCCAGTGGCTGTTCAAAACGGGTGCGGGCATCGCCTTGATCGGCGGCGCGCTTCTGGGAATCCTCGTCGGCACGGTCATCGTCGCGCAGACGCTTTATTCGAGCACCAAAGACCACATCAATGAGTTCGCCACCCTGCGGGCTCTTGGGTCTTCGTCGGGATACATCCACAAAGTCATCCTGGCCCAGGCCGGACTGAGCGCCGTTCTTGGATACATTCTTGGAATGGCGATCTCTTTTGGCGTTCTGCTCCTGAGCCGTGACAGTCCCTTGCCGCTCGTCATGACGCCGGGTTTGGCATTCTGGCTGTTCGCACTCACGCTCTTCATGTGTGCGATCTCGGCCGTGTCCGCGATCATCAAGGTCACGAAAATCGATCCAGCGACGGTCTTTAGCAGATGACGCAGTCTCCCGTTCTCGAAGCCCACGATATCGTCAAAGAGCTTGGCAAGGGCGCCGGCAAGGTGATGGCCTTGAAGGGCGTCAGCCTGTCGCTGGTACCCGGAGAGTTGACCTTGCTCATGGGTCCGTCCGGTTCTGGCAAGACAACGCTGTTGTCGATCTTGGGTTGCATTCTCTCACCGACAGCTGGCAGCATCCGCATTGCTGGCCATTCGACAGAAGGCCTGAACGCTGAGCAGTTGGCCGAATTGCGCCGCCGCCATATCGGCTTTATCTTTCAGAGCTACAATCTGTTTCCAACGCTCAACGCGCTTGAGAATGTGCGCATCGCGCTCGATGTTCTCGGCCAAAAGGGCTACCCGGCGGCCGCTCGCGCCGAAGAGGTGCTGCGTGAGGTGGGCCTTGGCCACCGGCTGCAGAGTTTTCCTGGCAATCTGTCGGGCGGAGAGCAGCAGCGTGTTGCCGTCGCGCGCGCCATCGCCGCGTCACCGTCCATCGTGCTGGCCGACGAGCCGACGGCGGCTCTCGATAGCGAGAATGGCCACGCTGTTATGGCGCTGCTGGCGCGCATTGCGAAGGAACAGCAGCGCAGTGTGCTGGCCGTCACCCACGATCCGCGCACGCTCGGCTACGCCGACCGTGTCATTCGCATTGAAGACGGCAAGATTGTCGGCGAAGAGCGGCGGCCAGAGGGCGTCAACTCGCCCGAGATCACTGATTTGACGAAGAAGAGGCGCAAAGCACATGGTTAAACTCGATCCCACAATTCAAACGCTCACGTTCGCAGGCATCATTGCCATCGCGATCAGCGTGCTCGTCAATGGGACGCTGACGTCGCACGGCCAGGACCAGACGCCGTCCGCGGCAGCCGCAACAGATGCAGGTTTGGCGGCCAAGGTCATCAAGCCCGTATGGGCTGCTTCGGCGACGGGACGCGTCGAACCGAAGGAAGGCGAAGTCCGCATTGTTGCGCAGTCGCCCGGCCGCATCGTCGATGTGTTGACCAAAGCCAACGAAAAAGTTGTGGCCGGCGATTTGCTGGTGCGTTTGGACGATGAAGATCTGTGGGCCAAGCTGGCAGCTGCCAAAGCCGAAGAAGCGGTGCGGATGCGGGAGCGCGATGAAGAGCCTGCAAAGGGATCTGCCGAGGATCGTCGCAAGGGCGAAGACGCTGTGGCCGCCGCGGAACGGGGCGTGTTTACCGCGCGCGATGCACTCGATCAAGTCGCCGCAAAAGTGCGGGCGGGCAGCGGGACCGTTGAAGACACGGCGGCCGCACGTTCCAAGTTAACTGAAGCAAAGTCCAAGCTATCAGGCGAGCGCAGCGCGCTAGAGAAGGTCAATACCAAGGAAGACATGCCGCTTCCGACCCGGCTTGAGTCCGCCATGATCATTGCGCGCTCCGATGTGACGCAGGTCGAGAATGCGATAGAGCGAGCCCGCGTCCGCGCGCCGCTGGACGGCACCGTTCTCAATGTCTGGGCCAAGACCGGCGAACTGGCCGTGACATCACCAGAAGCGCCTTTGGTGCTATTCGGAGATATTTCCGGGCTGCGCGTGCGCACCGAAGTCGAAGAGCGGGATGTTGTGAAGGTGCGCATCGGCCAGAAAGTTATCGTGCGGGCTGATGCCTTCCCCGACAAGGACTTTGAGGGTGTCGTGACGTCTCTGGCACCCGCTTTGGGTCCGCCCAGGATCTTGTCTCGCGGGCCGCGCCGGCCCAACGATGTCGAAGTTTTGGAAGTCATGGTCGGCCTCGACGGTCAACCGTCGCTCCTGACAGGCATGCGCGTCGATGTGTTCTTCAAGCACGAGAGCCCAGCAACTTAAGTCCGCATTGAGCGCGCAGCGGTTGAACAGAAAAAGCGCGGAACCTGGGTTCCGCGCTTTTCTGTTTATTCTGTCCCACCCTGACCCGCCGGCTTGAACTGCCCTGTTATGCTGCTTGGCTTTTTGCCGTGGCGTCGATGTGCGCCGCTAGCTTGGCATCAATGCCCAGGGCACCGGCTAAGTTGGCCAAGAAGGCCTGCTCAGCACCCGAATCCGCTTCGATGGCGATGCGCGCCGCCGTGTAGACCTGGAGCGCTTCTGACTGCGAGCTCACGCTTGAGGCGAGCGTTTGCGGAGAGGCCGGATTTTTCAGTTCGTTCTGCACGAAAGCCATCGCCTCCTGATTGCCTGAGGAACCGCCGAGAGCGGACAGGATCTGCTGCTTTTCATTTTCATCAATGCGGCCGTCGGCGGCGGCAGCGGCGATCATCGTGCGAATGATCAGAACTGCGCTGTCGTTGGTGACGGCTTCGGGTTCAAATCCTGATCCACTGGGGGCAGCATGTGCGCCGGCCGTTGCGCCACTGATGAGAGGCTTGCCAGCTTCGTAATTTTGGTAGGCCTTGTAAGCGAGGCCGCCTATGAGTGCCAGAGCACCGAGCTTGACGGCTCCGGTGGCGACGCCACGGCCGGTTCTTGTTCCTAAGAGCATGCCGCCCAATCCACCAAGCACAGCGCCAGCCCCGAGCTGGTTTTGGGCCACGAGGTCTTTGAGCTGAGCCATAATGTCTTCGGGTGTCCGTCCGCCCATGGCCTTGCCGAGCGCTTCACTCGCGCCAGTCGCTTCGCCAATGCGGCCCGCGCCTTCCTTGGCTCCCGCCGTGGCCTGGCTAAGCGCCTTACCAAGCGTTTCGAGAACGTTGCCACCCGCGCCGCCGCCCAATTGGCCCGCCTGATCCTTGAGTTTGCCGAGAATGTCGTCGAGGCTCAGTCCGCTATCTGCACTGCCGCCGGGTGCGGCCGCTGGAGCGTTGCTTGCAGCTGCGGGTCCACCGGATTGACTCAGAATGTTGCGGAGCATTCCTTCGAGGCCAGCCGCGCCTTGTCCGCCCGCTTGTCCACCGCCCTGGAGAACTTGGCCGAACATGTCAGCGAGGCCGCCCCCACCACCGGGGGCTTGTTGCGCAGCGGGCTTGGCCGCACCTGTGACGAGTTGTTCGAGTAGGGACTTTGCGTCGAACATGGCGGGCGTACTCCTATGCCTGGCGAACAAGTGCCCTCATGTAGTCCGCATTCCTCACATGTACAATGGGAAGTGCCCAACTACTCCGCGGCGAGAGGCCGTTCGATTGTCTTGGGTGTGTCTTTCGCAAGTTTCGCGGGCGTCATCGGCGGCACGCGCGCCGGTGGCACGTCGTCCACGTCGTCGCTGACGTTGGGTGTGAACACCTTCGAGCCGATCCACGAGAACAGGCGAGACAGATCGTCCATCACAGTGAAGAACGACGGTACGAAAATCAGCGACAAAACAGTCGAGACAATCAACCCGCCGATCACTGCGATGGCCATCGGTGCGCGGAACTCGCCGCCGTCACCAAGGGCCATGGCGCTGGGCAACATGCCGGCCGCCATGGCAATGGTCGTCATCACGATGGGGCGGGCACGCTTGCGTCCAGCCTCAAGCAGGGCTGTGGTGCGGTCGGTGCCGCGCGCGATTTCCTCGACTGCAAAGTCCACCAGCATGATGGCGTTCTTGGTAACGATGCCCATCAACATCAGAAGGCCAATGTAGACCGGCATGCTCACAGGGTTGCCGGTCGCCAAAAGTGCGACAACAACACCGCCAAACGACAACGGAAGCGACAACAGAATAGTGATCGGCTGGAACACGCTGCCAAACAGCAAGATCAGCAGGCCAAGCACGATCATCAGGCCTGTGCCCATGGCCGTGATGAAGCCGCTGGCTACTTCGTCCTGAATTTCCGCGTCGCCAGTCGCCTGTAACCGGACGCCGGGTGGCAATCCCGCTTTCTCGACCGCGGCCAAGAAGTTTTCCCGTGCGCTGCCCAACGCGAAGCCCGGGATGAGATCAGCGCCGATTTCTGCGCGCCGCTCCCGGTCGTACCGGTCAATTGCGCTGGGGCCGCGGCCAAAAGAAATGTCAGCAACCGCTGACAGGGGGATCGAGGCGCCCGCCGCATTTGTGATGCGCATGGTCTCAAGACGCTGCAAATTCTCGCGCGCGCTTTCTTCGATTTGTACCCGGATCGGGATCAACCGGTCGCCCGAAGTGAACTTGGCGAGATTGGCATCGACATCGCCCAGCGTTGCGACGCGGACTGTTTCGGCGATCTGATCGGGCGACACCCCCAGGCTAGCGGCCTTGTCGAGCTTGGGGACGACGCGGATTTCCGGCCGGTCGAGAGCCGCCTTGGAGGCAATGTTGAAAAAGCCCGGGAGACCGCGCACTGCGGCTTCCGCCTTGGCGACGCCAGCAGCCAAGGCGTCTCCATCACGCGCCAGCAACGAGAACGACAACTCGCGCTCGCCGCGCTCGTTGACGAACCACGCGCGCACGTCAGGCGTGTCGGCGATCTGTGCAGCGAGGATGGATTTGAGTTCCTTCTGCGGCTTATCCCGCTCGGTTTTGGGGACAAGCTGGACGTTGATGGCCGCGCGGCGCACTTCAAGCTGCCCGGTGGGCGAGGTGCCGCCAAGAACGAACACGCTCTTCACTTCTGGCAACTTCTCAAGCTTCTTGACGATTTCGTCGGTGACGTCGCGCGTGTCTTCCAGCCGGGAGCCCGGTGGCAACTCAGCTGAGATGACCACGCGCGAGGTATCTTCGTCGGGGATGAAGCCAGTCGGCAGCAAGCTCGTTGCGTAGATCGATGCGAACAATAAAACGAAGCCGATCAGAACAGCGAGATAGCGGGTGTACCACGCATGCAGTGTCGCCTGCAGAAAACTGGCGTAGGCGCGCATGGTGCGCCCAGCCTCGACATCGTGGCTTTCGACGGGTTTCATGATGTAAGCGGCCATCATGGGCGTTATCAGCCGCGCGACCAGCAGCGAGAACATCACAGCGACGGCCACGGTGAGGCCGAACTGCTTGAAGTATTGGCCTGCTATGCCGGCCATAAACGACACCGGCGCAAAGATCGCGACAATTGTAAATGTGATGGCAATCACCGCCAGTCCGATTTCGTCGGCGGCTTCCATCGAGGCGCGGTAGGGAGATTTGCCCATGCGCATATGGCGCACGATGTTTTCGATCTCGACGATGGCGTCATCGACGAGAATGCCGGTGACCAGAGTGATGCCGAGCAAGCTGACGAGGTTCAGCGAAAAGCCCATCATACTCATCGCCCAGAACGTCGGGATGGCTGACAGCGGTAAGGCAATGGCTGTAATCAGTGTCGCGCGCACGTTCCTCAAGAACGCGAACACCGTCAGAACAGCCAACAGTGCGCCTTCGATCAAGGCCGTCATGGCGGCTTCGTAGTTGCCCTTGGTGTAGGCGACCGCGTCGTCGATCTTTGTGACCGTGACGTCGGGATGCGCGGCTCCGATTTGAGCAAGCCTCTTTTCGACGGCGTCCGACACCGTAATTTCGCTCGATCCTTTCGAGCGGAACACGGAGAAGGACACGACAGGCTGGCCGTTGAGACGGGCGAACGAGCGCGGCTCGGTGGCGTCATCGATCACCCGGCCGAGTTCGCTCAGGCGGACATACCGGCCACCGGGTAGCGAGACTTTCGTTTCGGCAAGTTGTTCAACCTTGCGCGCACCAGCCAGAATACGGATGGCCTGTTCCTGTCCACCGACTTCTCCACGGCCTGAGCCAATATCGACGTTGGTGGCGCGAACTTGGCGGCTGATCTCGGCGGCCGTGACGCCAAGCGCCAGGAGCCGGTCGGGGTCGAGCAGGACGCGGATTTCACGGCTGACACCGCCGTAGCGCTCAATGCGGCCGACACCTTTAACGCCTTGCAGTTCCCGCTTGATGACGTCGTCGACATGCCATGAGAGCTGCTCAAGCGTCATGCCTGGAGAAACCGCCGCGAAGGATAGGATCGCCTGGCCTTCGACGTCGATGCGCTCGATGCGCGGCTCATCAATGGTCCGCGGCAGATCCGGACGCACCCGTTCCATCGCGTCTTTGATGTCGTTGACGGCCCGGTCCGTGTCGATCTCAAGCCGGAACTCAATCGCCGTGACAGACAAGCCGTCGGTCAGCGTTGTCATCAAATGCTTGACGCCATTGATGTTGGCGACAGCATCCTCAACGACTTTTGCGACCTGCGTTTCGAGTTCTGCCGGTGCGGCGCCCGACTGCGAAACAGCAACGGACACGATCGGCACATCGATGTTGGGAAAGCGCGTGACCGGCAGCGCGTTGAAGCTCATGATGCCGAGGACGCACAGCACCGTGAACAGCAGGATCGCCGGCAGCGGATTGCGGATCGAGTACGCCGAGAAATTTATGCGGCTGTCGCTCATTTGACTTCGCTCACCTTGCCGGTCTCGGGGGCGATGGGCCGGATGACGTCGCCGTCGCGCAGGAATGTCCCGGCACGGGCGACGACAACGTCACCGTCGTTCAGGCCCTCTGTGACTTGCACGAGTCCGCCGGATGTCAGGCCGGTCTTGATGGTGCGCGTCTCGACTTTGTCGCTAACGACGGCTTGGGCCAAAACGCCGGTGCCGTTGTAACTGATGGCGGAAACGGGCACTGAAAGGCCCCGCTGCCGGGCGGTTTCGATGACGCCGCTGGCAAAGGCGCCGATGCGCAAATCCGGGTTCTCGCCGATGAAGATGCGGACACGCCCGAGCCGGGTGGCGCTATCGATTTCGGGTGAGATGAGACGCACCTTGCCGGTCACGTCGAGTCCTCCGGCGACCGCAATCGCGACAGTCTGGCCGATGCCCAGCTTGTTGACTTGCGCTTCGGTGACCTCGGCGTCGAGTTCAATCTCGCCATTCGAGATAATCCGGAACATCGATTCGCCGGTCCCTGCGGCGCTGGCGATGGCACCAATGCGTGCGCCCCGGCGGCTAACGATGCCGTCAGCAGGGGCCTTCACATCCGTGTTTCCGCGCCGCCATATCAGTTCTTTGCGTTGGGCCTCGATCGACGCTTTGTCGGCTTCGGCGGCCTTCAGGCCATCCTTGGCGGCGGCGACTTGGGCAGCGGTCGTTTTGGATGCGGACTCGCGTTGATCAAGAACGCTTTCTGATAGATATCCAGATTTGCTGAGTGGCTTGGCGCGCGCGAGGGAATTCTTGGCCTCCGACATGCGGGCTTCGGCTTCTGCAATCTGGCTCTTAGCTTGTGCGATCGCGGCCGTGGAGCGGGCCAGGCTCGACGTGTTCTGAGCCATCTGCGAGTCGAGGCTGTCAGTCACCAGGGTTGCAAGAATATCGCCCTTTTTGACCTTATCGCCCTGGTCAACGTTGATCGACACAACCTTCAATCCTTCGATCTCGGGCGCCACCAGAATTTCTTCGCGCGCCACCAGCGATCCCGTCACGAGCACGGTTTCGATGAAGTCAGCGCTGCTGACGCGAACCACTGTTATCGCTGGCGGGGCGACCTCGGCTGGCGCTTCTTTGGGTTTGCGGTGCAGGACGATGTCGGCCAGCTTCGTGTGCCCATCGGTGACAACGACTGCCGCTGCGACCGCCATCAGTACTACGAGCTTAGCGAGGGTTTTGAGTGTCATTGCACAGCCCCCAGGTTACGATTGGAAACTGGCAGGGCACCCTCAGGCTCAACCGGCTTCAAAAGATCGCGCATCAATTGAACGATTCCGGCCATGGTACCTTCGACGTCAAAGGTGGGGTCAACGGCGCGGCGCCAGAACATGCCGTCGCCGATGACCATGAACACGTTAGCCAGTGTCTTGATATCAAGCTCCGGCGCGATGCGGCGGTCAGCCTTCATGCGCTCGAAGAGCTGCTCGAAACTGGTCTGCACGAAGTCATCGACCGAGCGGTGGATTTCACCGACCTTTGCGTTGCGCGTCGACTCGACACCGATCTCAATGCACATCACCCGGCGGTGGCGGGGTTGCTCGACGAAATAGAACTGTCCGAGCGCGCCAAGGGCGGCAAAGAAATCAGGTGCGTCCGCGAGTTCGGCAAAACGGGTTTGGAACTCCTGGCGGTCGCGTTCGGCGATGCCGGCGATCAGGTCTTCCTTGGAGGCGAAATAGACGTACAGCGCGCCGGGGCTGACGGCGGCCTCTTTGCAGATGTCCTGCATCGTGGTCGCGTGGAAGCCCGCGCGGGCAAAGCAGTGCTCGGCCGCATCGAGAATGTGCTCGCGGCGGGCGAACTGCGTTTCGGGTTTGAGCTTGGGCATTGCTTGGGGGAGCCTGGCTGGAAAACGGGATTCTGAGACTAGGTTACGATCGCAGGTGAGTAAAACGAACGATCATTTTATTTGGATCACTATTAAGGCAACGTCAAGACGAATGATCGTTCTTTTTGTCGCGGGGGGTGGGAGTCCGTCGGTGTCAGACACCACTTCGAGGTGTCTGACACCTTTTGCTCTAAGGCTGAGCCGACTTCGCCAAGCGCACTAAGCTCACGAACTCCGCCCGGTAGCCGAACGGGTCGTTGCCCTTTGCGGACTGGGCCAGCGCGATCACGTCGTCGTAGGTGAGGCCCTTAGTGTACGGCGCGCCTTTCAGCAATTGCCCGAACGCAGCAACCGCGACCGAGAAGCGGGCGTCGTCCGGCACGCTCGTCACGCTCTCTTTGACGAGCGCGTCAGAGATCGCGATCGTTGTCAGCTGAGACGCCTCTTCCTTCGGCAATTTGTAGCGCAGTTTCAGGAAGCCGAATTCGCCAGTGAGTGTGCCGCTGACGGGTTCCGCAGGCTGAGCGGCCGCTGTTTTTGCGGCTTTGCTGTAGCGCAAGTCTTCGACGAGCTTCTGCTCTGAGCCCGCGGGCGTGATCTCGTAGATCACTGTCACCGTGTGACCGGAGCCGATGTCGCCGGCGTCGACCTTGTCGTTGTTGAAGTCCTCGCGTTTCAGGGCGCGGGTCTCATAGCCGACGAGGCGATACTCCGACACGCGCGCCGGGTTCCACTCGACTTGGATCTTCACGTCCTTGGCGATGGTGAACAGCGTCGAAGACGACTCCTCGACCAGCACTTTGCGAGCTTCACTGAGAGTATCTACATGAGCCGCAGTGCCGTTGCCGTTCTGGGCGAGCGTCTGCATCAGGGCGTCATTGTAGTTGCCCTCACCGACGCCGAGGATCGACAGGAAGATGCCGGCTTCGCGCTTGCGCTCAATCAAACCCTTCAAGTCATCCTGATCGGTGATGCCGACGTTGAAGTCGCCGTCTGTGGCGAGGATCACGCGGTTGACCGCCGCCTTGTCAAAGTTGGATTCCGCGAGGCGGTAGGCGTCCTGGATGCCATCGGCACCGGCCGTCGAACCGCCTGCGCCAAGCTGATCGATGGCCTTCAAGATCTTGCTCTTGTCTGAGATTTTCGTCGGTTCCAGAAGCACGCCAGACCCCGACGCGTAGGTGACAATCGCCACAGTGTCATCTGGCTTCAAGTCCTCAACGAGCATGCGGAATGCATTCTTGGCGAGCGGAAGTCTGTCCGCCGGCTTCATGGAGCCGGACACGTCCATCAGGAACACCAGATTGGCGCGCGGGCGTTCAGTGGATGTCAGGTCGTAGCCCTTGATGCCGATGTGGACGAGCTGGTTGTTGGGGTTCCACGGGCTCGGCATCACGGACACCGTCGGCTGGAACGGCGTTTCGGCGGTTTCCGGGCGCGGATAGGCATAGGGGAAGTAGTTGATCATCTCCTCGACGCGCACGGCATCCTTCGGCGGCAGGCGGCCTTGATTGAGTGACCGGCGCACGAAGGCGTATGACGCGGTATCGACGTCGATCGAGAACGTTGAGACTGGCTCGCTGGCTACTTGCTTGACGGGGTTGTTGGCGATGGCTTCGAACTTGTCGCGGTACTCCTGCTCAACAAGCGCCTTCTGCTTATCGGCTTCTTCCATGTGGTAGTAGGCATTGTAGCCGGGTGCGACACCGGTCATACGCGCGGGGTCATCGGCGCTGGGTAGCACTGCGCGAGGCAGGGCGATCATTTTCTCGCCTACGGCAGCGTTCAGATCCGCGCCGCCAATGGGTGCGGGTTCTGCGGCGGGTGGTGCTGCCGTCGTGAACACTGGTGGAACGATGGGCTTCGTGGGTGCAACGTCGATAAATCCAGTGGCCGGAGGTTGCGCGTTGGCAGACTTTTGTTCGGTAGCGATGGGCTCAGGGCGGTCCAACCGGCCGAATCCCGGGATTGCGACGCTGTCTTCCTTCTTTCTGTCCACGGCGTTCAAGGGTGATGCAGCCTTCTTGTCAGCGACTTTCGACTTAGACAGTTCGCCGAGGACGACCTCGCCGCCATCTCTCGTTTGTGGTTTCAGGGCTAGAGGGATGGCTTGCTTGAACGCGTCGCGCGCGGAGATCCCGTCGAGACCAGAGTCATTCATTCGGAACGCGATCGGGGCAGCAACGATGAGCGCGGCCAGAGACGCGGCCATCGCATACTGCGAACGGGAAAACTGCATGAACTTTCTCCTCACCGCCGGATGCGGTGTGGAGGTCAGACGCGGGTCGCTGGAGTTTTCTTTGGTTGCGGGCCGTTCTTCGTCATCAGCGCCATCGAAAGCCTCAAAAGCGGCCGCACACGCAGCCCGCTTCGCGCCGTTGCGCGGCAAGGGCACGGGCATATCCTTCAGTCTCTTGAGCTCGATCTCGGTCATCTTTAACTCACGGCCTCCAGTTGAACCTTGAGGCGCTTTCTTGCTTCGTGCAGATGCCAGGACACCGTTTTTTCCGAGCAACCCATGATCGTGGCGGCCTCCTGGTGCGACAGGTCCTCGCCATAAACCAGCAGCACCGCGTCGCGTTGTTGATCGGGCAGCGCACGCACCGCCTGCCACAACTCTTGGCCTAGCAATGCCGTCTCGGGAGTGTCCTCAGTCGCGGCATCGGCCAGCATCATCACATTGGACGGCGCGAGGATCATAAGCCTTTGGCCGCGCCGCAAATGATCAACGGCTGTCGAGTAGGCGATGCGGTAGAGCCAGGTCGAAAACTCAGCGTCACCGCGATAAGTGCGAATGGCAGTCGCAAGTTTCACGCACACGTCTTGCGCGACGTCTTCGGCTGCGTCGCGTGAGCCGCACCATCGCCATGCGAGGCGATGCACGCGGTCGTAGTGCCGGTCGACAAGTGCGGCGAAGGCCGCGCGGTTGCCCGCGGCGGCCTGTGCAGCCAAATGTCTGTCGGTCTCGACCGTCACGAACCGCACGCTCTGCCCCCAAGGGCCTTACAGATCATAGGACGGCGTGGAATGAGAGTTCCTTGGGGCGAACCTGAAAAATAGTTAGGAGACGGCGGTGTGCCTGACTAAGCGCAATGAAAACAGCGGTTTAGTGATCGATCTACCACTGCGTGATGTAGTTGATCGTGACGTACGGGTCGGCTCCGTCGCTGTCACGGCTGCCTATAATGCCGCCAGCGACTCCAGCTGAGGCCGAGATTTCGCCGCCGTCCCACTCGTAGCGCACGAACCCGCCACCGCGGCTGAAATCCAGAAGAGTTGTGTTGGCTGTGTCGAATTGAAATTGTCCATCGCAATCGGCCGCGTCCGACCATCCCAGATCACAGTCACCCTGCGCATCGATGTTGATGCCGGCTTCAAGTCCCACTGAGAAGCGGGGCGACATCCGATAACCGATGCGGCTGCGGGCCGACCGCGTGTCGTGAGCCGTGCTCCAGCCGAGATCGAGCGAGGCGAAGGCGTCAGGCCCAACGTTCAGCCAGAATTCTAGCGCGGCCTTGGCTCCCATCTCGTCGCCAATGGCAATGTTTTCCGGATCAACTGGACTGATGTTGTGTCCAATGATCGCCACGCCGGCGAAGGCTTTTGCAGTGAGGGGGCCCCATTTGACGAGATAGCCAGCGAGGATATCCGTGAAGAATGTTTGTGCGGTGAAGTGCTGGGTATCGGCCTCTTCCGTGATGCTGCGATTACCAAGGTACTTGTACCCGCCATACCCGCCAGCGAGCCGCAACCGCCAACCCTCTTCGTGGATGTGGCCGAATGGGGCGACTGTGATGCCGGAGTAAACCAGCCATTCATTGCGCGACGCATCGGCGCCCGACCAGACCTCGCGCCATTTCCAAACATCTCGCCACGTCAGAGGTTTTTTGTTTTCCGACAGTGCCTGTCCCGTGGGCATGACAATCAGCGCGCATAAAATGATCGCAGCGCGAATACAACGCCTAAACGGATGCGGAAACTCACTACGCAACACAACACGCCCCAAGAACGCGTTACAATGGGATCAGTCGAAGTATTAACCAACATCTCATCAGTCCACTGACTTGGTTGTGAGTCAATCGAGTACTTTGCGTCACTTGTGATTACTATCTTAGGATTAAATTTTCCAGTAATACAATCTTAAATTGAAATTTTATCGGGGGCGATTACGGGGGTTTGTTGGTGGCTGGTTTCCATTGTCATCAATGCCCTGCTACCGCCCAAAAAACGCCCATTAAACCTGACAACTGAGGAAAGTCGAGGACGTGATGGTCTTGCCAGAGCGATAGTCCGTTAACGAACTTTTTGGCATTGCGAGCCCGCAGACGGGATCGTTTGAGGGGAGTTGGCGTCGATGTACAGTTATCGTCCGCATGACTGGCTGGTTGGCAGCCGCAGTCAGAACCCGGTTCAAATGTATTTCAGTGGTCTGGATGCGATGTCGAGAGGGTTCGGCCCGATGACGGCCATTGCGCGGATCCAAGTCGAACAGATGGCGCAGGCAAGCCGCTTGGCTCAGGCTTATATCGACTTCGCATCACATCTCGCGCGCAGCCAATCACCCCAAGATGGGTATGCAGCGCAGACCAAGTTTTGGCAGACGGCCATGACGCAGTACCAAATCTCGGCCAGTCAGGTGATGGAGTCGTGGGCCAAGATGCTGGTGCCGCTCGCTGGTCCGGTGCTTAAGGCACACGAGACGGGACGGCCGAACCGGGCTATTGCGTTTCCTGCTCAGCGCGCAGCCGTGCGTGGGCCCGCCTCTGGCACTCAGGATCGCGTCGCAGCCTAAGCGTAGGATCGCGAGATCAATTCAAACTGACAAGTGCGTCGCCAAATCCTGCCAGCGAGAGCGGTATTCCGATGCCGGCTTCTTCCGTTTGAAAGATGATGAAAATCGCGGTTTTTCCGGCCTTCATCTGCTCAATCAGCTTGTCTTCGACTGTGACTTGCGCATAGCAGGCAAACGTGTGGCAGCGCAGAAATGGCGCGTGGCCGACATCGACATCGTCGATCTTCAAGCCAATCCCGGGTGGGAGCAGCACGCCGAGCGGAGCGAACACGCGTAGCACCCGCATGCCGTTTGAGAATTTCTGGAAGTAGACCGTGAGGCCGACATTGTTGCGGTCTTCGGCAGTGACGCTTTGCACAAGCGCGCAAACTTCGTTCTTAGCGCCCTCAGGTGGTGGCTTGCACACGACCTGCCAATCGCCATGCTGGGCCTTGACGGTGCCATCTGCTGGTTCGGGAACCTTGGCGGGTGGCTCTTGTGCCATGGCAACAGCGGCCCACATCGCAGCTGACACCATCAGAGACAGGATCAAAATCCAAGTCCGAAGGCTAAGCCGCCCATGAGCGTGCGGGAGACGGGCGCACGTGTCGGCAGATTGATGCGTGGCAACAACCATGGGGGTCTACTCGCTGGGGGCTATTGGCTGAAGTCGCCGCGCGTCACGTCTACGCGGCTAAAGATTGGCCGCGAGGTCTCCGGCAGGAAAAAGGCCGAATTCAGGACCTCTGGACGTTCCAGACTTTGCCTACCGTGTTCGCGCAGGTCAATGCAATGCAGTTCCACAAGGTATCCGCTGTTATTGCAGCGAAGATATGCCGCATAAAACTTGACTTGAGGGGTCTGCCACGATTGTGCTCTGTGGGACGTAGGGGAAGACGTCGCAATAGAGCTTCGCGCTCTGTCCAGCAGGGAGCAGTCCGAACACTGCGCTGCCGGACCCGGGAACAGCCATTCGTCTGGCGAAACTCGTGAGCGCCACAGTGCAATCGCCTTCCCGCTCAATGCGAACAAAGCTTCCGGCCGAGACTGGAAGCATCTGGGGAGCAATACGAATGATGACGAGATTTCTGAAGCTGGTGCCACTTGCGCTCCTTGCGGCCGTATCGGGTGTATGGTTCGATCCGGCCCTCGCCGAAGGCGCGGTGGCAGGCCAGTCAGTTCCAGGTCAGCTGGGCCTGCAAGCGCCAGTGACGCAAGTCATGCGCGAGATCCATTCGCTGTATGATTGGGTCAACCTCATCATCATCGCGATTACCGTTTTTGTCATGCTGTTGATGCTGTACGTGATGGTGCGCTTCCGTGAGTCGGCGAATCCGACGCCGAGCCGCACAACGCACAACACGTTCCTGGAATTGGCCTGGACTGTCGTCCCGATTTTGATCCTTGTTGCGATCTCGATCCCGTCGTTCAAGCTGTTGATGCTGCAGTACACCTATCCCAAACCGGATTTGACCGTGAAAGCGATCGGCAACTCTTGGTTCTGGGAACACGAATATCCCGACCACGGCGGCTTCTCGATCACGTCGAACATGCTATCGGATGAAGAGACGGCCGAAAAGCGCAAAGCCGGTCTGCAGTCGCCGCGCCAGCTTGACGTCGATAACGAGATTGTCGTGCCGGTGAACAAGAACGTCCACGTCCTCATCACGTCCAACGACGTGATCCACAATTGGACCATCCCCTCGTTTGGTTCGAAAATGGATGCTGTGCCCGGCCGCGTCACGACCACGTGGTTTAATGCTGACACCGAAGGCATGTACTACGGTCAGTGCTCTGAGCTGTGCGGCATGAACCACGCGTTTATGCCGATCGGCGTCCGCGTCGTGAAGGAAGAGGTCTTCAATGAATGGGCCGCGGCCATGAAGGCCAAGGACAAGAAGAAGGCGAAAGAAATCCTCGACAAGGTCGCGCGTGAGCACTCCGGGATCAAGCAGGTGGCAGGGACTGCTCCTGCGCCGGTGACAAAGCAATAGACCGCGGCGGGGCTGGCAGTGGCCGGCCCCGGATCGCATCAACGAACAGAAAAATCCGATACGGGAAGGTTGACGACAATGGGCAGCACAGCCGCACACGCAGACGATCATCACGACCACGCGCCGGGGTTCTTTAAGCGCTGGTTCCTATCGACGAACCACAAAGACATCGGAACCATGTACATGATCTTCGCGATGATCGCGGGCGTCATCGGTGGCGCGCTGTCGGTGGCAATGCGGATGGAACTCGCAGATCCGGGTCTTCAGTACTTCACCAACCCCCATATGTATAACGTGTTCGTCTCCGTATAAGGCCTGATCATGGTGTTCTTCATTGTCATGCCCGCCACGATGGGCGGCTTCGGCAACTGGTTTATGCCGCTGATGATTGGTGCGCCGGACATGGCGTTCCCGCGCATGAACAACATCTCGTTCTGGCTGCTTCCCGTCGCCTTGACCTTGCTGCTGATCTCGATGTTCGTCGAGGGCCCCACGGGCATGAACGGCGTTGGCGGTGGCTGGACGATCTACGCTCCGCTGTCGGTGTCCGGCCATCCTGGACCGGCCATGGACTTCGCGATCTTAGCGCTGCACGTCGCGGGCGCGTCGTCGATCCTCGGCGCGATCAACTTCATCACGACGATCTTCAACATGCGTGCGCCCGGCATGACCATGCACAAGATGCCGCTGTTTGCCTGGTCGATCCTGATCACCGCGTTCTTGCTGCTGCTGTCGTTGCCGGTTCTCGCTGGTGCGATCACCATGTTGCTGACCGACCGCAACTTCGGCACCACGTTTTTCGATCCCGCTGGTGGCGGCGATCCGCTGCTCTACCAGCATCTGTTCTGGTTCTTCGGCCATCCGGAAGTCTACATCTTGATCTTGCCGGGCTTCGGCATTGTCAGCCACATCGTCTCGACGTTCTCGCAGAAGCCAATTTTCGGCTACTTGGGGATGGCGTACGCGATGGTCGCGATCGGTCTCGTCGGCTTCATTGTGTGGGCGCACCACATGTATACGTCCGGCATGAACGTGAACACGCAGGCTTACTTCGTATTCGCCACCATGGTGATCGCGGTGCCCACAGGCGTGAAGATCTTCTCGTGGATCGCGACGATGTGGGGTGGTTCGATCCAGTTCCGCCTGCCCATGATCTGGGCGCTGGGCTTCATTTTCCTGTTCACCGTCGGTGGTGTGACGGGCGTGATGCTGGCCAACGCCGGCATCGACCGCGCCTTGCATGACACCTATTACGTCGTCGCCCACTTCCACTACGTGCTGTCGCTTGGCGCCGTGTTCTCGATCTTCGCGGGCTGGTACTACTGGTTCCCGAAGATGACCGGCTACATGTACTCGGAATTCTGGGGCAAGATGCACTTCTGGATTACCTTCGTCGGTGCCAACGTGCTGTTTTTCCCGCAGCACTTCCTGGGAGCAGCGGGCATGCCGCGCCGTTACGTCGACTATCCGGATGCCTTCGCGTACTGGAACTGGTGGTCGTCGATGGGCTCCTACATGACGGCTGTCGGTACGCTGTGCTTCTTCATCGGCATCGCGGTCGCCTTCGCCCGTAAGGAAAAGGTCGGCAACAATCCTTGGGGTGCCAGCGCCACGACCCTGGAATGGACGCTGCCTTCGCCGCCGAACTTCCACTCTTATGACACTCTGCCGCGCATTGCCGCGACAGACCGGCATTGAACGCAGCGCCTTTTGGGGCACAGGCTTCAGACGGACACCAACCCGGGCGGGGCTTTCGGGTCCCGCCCGGGTGAACCATCAAGAGACACTTCTGAATTCTTGAGTCTGGGCCGCACACTTTGATTGCGGCCACTAGGAAAGTCCGGACAATGACGACGGGTGCGAGTGCCACCGCTGACATCAGCCAGCCCGAGTTAACGCTTGAGCCTAGCCTCGCCGACTACTGGTCGCTGATGAAGCCACGCGTGATGACGCTCGTGATCTTGACCGCGCTGGCTGGCATGATCGCCGCTCCCGTCTCGATCCATCCCGTGCTTGGCCTGATCGCCATCATCGCGATTTCTGCTGGTGCCGGCGCATCTGGCGCTCTTAACATGTGGTATGACGCCGACATCGATGGACAAATGCAGCGCACCGCCGCTCGCGCTGTTCCGCGCGGGCGTGTTACGCCAAGCGAAGCTCTCTACTTTGGCGCGATCCTGTCCGTCATTTCCGTGATGACGCTCGGCGTGCTCGTGAACTGGACCGCTGGCGCGCTGCTGGCGCTGACCATCGCGTTTTATCTCTTCGTCTACACAATGTGGCTGAAGCGCCGGACACCGCACAACATCGTCATTGGTGGCGCGGCGGGTGCGTTTCCGCCCATGATCGGCTGGGCCGCGGCAACGGGCGGCGTCAGCGTTGAAAGCGTTCTATTGTTCCTCATCATCTTCATGTGGACGCCACCGCACTTCTGGGCACTCGCCCTCTATCGCTGCCGGGATTACGAGCGCGTCGGTGTGCCAATGCTGCCGGTTGTGGCCGGCCTGCCCGAAACCCGCCGGCAGATCCTGATGTATTCGATTCTGCTGGTGCCGCTGGCGGTCGTACCTTGGTTCATCGGTTTGGGCGGCATCGTTTACGGCTTGACATCGATTGTGATGGGCGCCGTGTTCCTGTATCTCGCCGTTAACGTCTGGCGAATCACCGAAGGCCGCGAAGCTGACCAAGCAGCCAAGCGGTTGTTCTGGTTCTCGATCCTGTATCTGTATTTGCTGTTCGCGGTGCTGCTGGTTGAAAGCGCTGTGATGAAACTGTGGGCGTGAGAAACGGTTTGATGATGGCTCGAACGAACGACAGCGAGAAGACCGCAGGTTTGGATGATCCTGCGCACCAGGTTCGCCGCCGGCGTGTGCGGTCGATCGCAATCGCGGTTGGGCTCGGCGTTCTTGCGGTCATGTTTTACGCGGCAACGATTGTGCACCTGGGCGGCAATGCCTTGAACCGGCCGATGTAGGAACCGCACGGATGAGACGTATGGAAAGGCAGAACTCGTGAAAATGGGACGTGACAACGCCGTTGCACTGTCTTGCGCCGCTGGCGTCATGGTGATGGTTGGCATGTCGTACGCAGCTGTCCCGCTTTATCAGATGTTCTGTCAAGCCACTGGCTTTGGCGGCACGACACAAAGGGCGATCAGCGCGTCGACGACGGTGCTTGATCGGCCGGTGACGGTCCGCTTCGATGCCAATGTCTCGCCGGGCTTAAAATGGTTGTTCGAACCTTTGCAGGCGACGATCGAGACCAAAGTCGGCGAAAACGTTCTGGCGTTTTACCGCGCAACCAACACGTCGGATCAGGCCATCACTGGAACGGCGTCGTTCAATGTGGCACCCGACGTAGCAGGCAAGCACTTTAGCAAAATCGAATGCTTCTGCTTCACGGAGCAGACGCTGCAGCCGGGTCAAACGGTCGAAATGCCGGTGTCATTCTATGTCGATCCTGCTCTGGTCAAGGACCCGGACGCCGCGCACGTGAAACAAATCACACTGTCCTACACATTCTACGTATCCGGCGCGAAAGCCGCTGGCGTGGTGAAACCTGAAACAACGGCGCCCAAGGGATAACAGCCAGGGTTGGAGACGACTGCGGGCTGGCGGGAGCCGGGCCGAAGACGAAAAGAGGGTGAGTGTCCTGCCGGGTTGCGCATGTGCAGCATACCGTTGAGACAGATGCCCCCTGGGGAAACAGACGAACGGGGACGACGGAGACGAACATGGGTTCAACACACAAGAATAACCACGATTATCATCTCGTAGATCCGAGCCCATGGCCATTGCTGGCATCGCTCGGTGCGTTGGTCATGGCCATCGGGGCGGTGGTCTGGATGCGCTCAGGCGGAGAAGGCGGCGGCGGATTGTTCGGTCTTCAAGGCCCAGCCACGTTTATCATTGGCTTCGCAATTGTCTCGCTGATTGCATTCATGTGGTGGCGCGACGTTATCAAGGAAGCCCATGCCGGTCATCATACGCCCGTCGTGCAACTTCACTTGCGCTACGGCATGCTGCTGTTCATCGCTTCGGAAGTGATGTTCTTTGTGGCCTGGTTCTGGGCTTACTTCGACGTCGCACTCTTCCCCAACGACGTTGATATCATCGAGAATATCAAAGAGGGAGTCGGCCTGGTGAAGCGCAACGAGCTGTTCGGTGGCCAGTGGCCGCCGGTGCCAGTTGAGGCAACCGACGCTGTAACGGCAGCGACCGGCGTGCCAACGGGTGGCTTTTTCAAGCACACCTTCGATCCGTGGGGTCTGCCGCTCGTCAACACGCTCATCTTGCTGTTGTCGGGTTGCACGGTCACGTGGGCCCATCACGCGCTGTTGCACAACAAGCGGTCGCAGCTGATCATCGGCCTTACCCTGACGGTGGCTCTCGGTGCGCTGTTCACCGTGCTGCAGTATATCGAGTACCAGCACGCAGGCTTCACATTCGGCGGTCACTCCTATGGCTCGACCTTCTTCATGGCCACGGGCTTCCACGGCGCACACGTCATCATCGGCACGATCTTTCTGCTGGTGTGCTTGCTGCGCGCGATAAAGGGCCATTTCACGCCCAAGCAGCACTTCGGTTTCGAAGCCGCCGCTTGGTACTGGCACTTCGTTGACGTGGTCTGGTTATTCCTGTTCGCCTGCATCTACGTTTGGGGCGCCGGTGCTCCCGTAGCCGGTGCAGCGGCGGGACACTAAGCCCGCTGGCGCAGACAAGAAAGGTCTGCGGGTGCGAGTTTTGACGGCTGGCGGGGCGGCTCATTGGCCGCCCCGTGGCATTTTATGCGATAACGAGCCGGACTGGACTGGCGTTCACCTCGACAGGACCGCACTTGCGATGGCCACTGGCGCGCAATCCGTTTCACTTCTGCGTGCCGCCGTTCTGGCCCGCTGCCCCCGGTGTGGGCAGGGCGCACTGTTCCGGCAGGTGCTCGTCCTTCGCGACAGCTGCGACGCCTGCCAGCTCGACTACAAGTTTATCGACACTGGCGATGGTCCTGCCGTTTTTGCGATCTTCATTCTGGGATTTCTCGTTCTCGGGATGGCGCTCTACGTCGAGTTCACCTTTTTTCCGCCGCCGTGGGTGCACGTGGTGCTTTGGGGCCTGCTCACACCGCTGTTCGCGCTGGTCTCTTTGCGGTTCCTAAAGGCGTTGCTGATCTCTTTGCAGTACCGCAACAAGGCGGAAGAGGGCCGGTTGGCCAAAGACTGACCGCAACGAAAACTTGGAGCATTTCCCGCTGATGTTGACGGCCCTGCGCGATAAAAAGCTTCTGATCCCCACGCTGATGATGCTGTTAGCGATGCCGTTTCTGTTATCGCTGGCGTTCTGGCAGCTCGACCGCAAATCCTGGAAGGATGGCCTTATCGATGGCATTGCGCAGCGCGCGAAGCTCGAGGCGGTGGACGTCTCACAGGCCTACAAGGCTGTGCCAGGAGATGCCGCAACGGTCTCGTCCATCGAATACACCCGCGTCAAGGTTCGTGGCCGTTTCCATCACGACAAAGAACTCTACTACTATGCGCCCGATCCTAAGCAAGGTCCGGGGCATCATGTTTATACGCCACTAGAGATCAGCCCTTCGGGCACCATCGTGTTCGTCAATCGGGGATATGTCACGGACGCTTTGAAAGCGCCCAGCAGCCGGGCGGCTGGCCAAATCGACGGCGAGGTCGAGGTAATCGGCCTCGCGCGCGCGCCGGCGGCTCCGGGCCAGTTCACGCCGCCCAATGAGCCCGCCAAGAACCTCTGGTTCTGGCGCGATCTTGATGGCATGTACGCCGCCGCATTCCCAAAGGCAGACCGCAAGATTTTGCCGTTGTACATCGATAGCGAAGCGGATGCCCCGGGTGGCTGGCCCACGGGTGGGGTGACCGAACTCAAGCTCACCAACCGGCATTTGGAGTACGCGCTGACTTGGTTTGGATTAGCAGCGGCGCTGGCCGCCATATTCGGCATGTACGTGTTGAACCGGTTCCGTCAAGAGCCATTGCAAAAAGAGACAGTGTAAGCGGTACAACCTTAACCCTTCACAGCTTCCTGGACGCTCCGGCCCGCGCGTGTCTTGTTCGCGGGGGACGGCGGCACTAGGGTCCCGGCAGCGCGCCAGATGGGCCGCCTTTCGAAAGTCTGCAGCGACGTGAAATATATCTCGACCAGAGGTCAGGCGCCGGTTCTCGGCTTTGAGGATGTCGTGCTGGCAGGGCTTGCCCGCGACGGCGGATTGTACCTGCCCGAAACCTGGCCGAAGTTGCCGCCAGAAGTGATCGCATCTTTCGCTGGGCGGCCGTTCGCAGAGGTCGCGGTGTCCGTGCTGAGCCCCTTCGTCGGTGGCCAAATCTCCAATGCCGACCTGGGCCGTATGGCGCGCGAGGCTTACGCCACCTTCAGCCACGATGCGGCAACGCCGCTCGTCCAGATTGATCCCGAGACCTTCGTGCTCGAGCTTTTTCATGGCCCCACGCTCGCGTTCAAGGACGTCGCCATGCAGATCCTTGCGCGCCTTATGGACCATGTGCTCGCAAAACGGTCCGAGCGGGTGACGATCGTCGGCGCCACTTCCGGCGACACCGGTGGTGCTGCGATCGAAGCTTTCCGTGGCCGCCAGCGCACTGACGTGGTGATCCTCTATCCCAAAGGCCGCGTCTCCGACGTTCAACGGCGCATGATGACGACGCCAACTGAGCCGAACGTCCATGCCATCGCAATCGAAGGCACATTCGACGACTGCCAGGCGCTCGTAAAGGCCATGTTCAACGACCACGCCTTCCGCGATCGCGTCCGCCTCTCCGGCATCAACTCGATCAACTGGGGCCGCATCGTCGCGCAAGTGAGCTATTACTTTGCTGCCGCGACGGCTTTGGGCGCGCCCCATCGCGAAGTTGCCTTCTCCGTGCCAACCGGCAACTTCGGCGACATCTTCGCAGGTTATGTGGCAAGGCGCATGGGGCTGCCCATCGCTGACCTCGTCATCGCCTCAAACGAGAACGACATCCTGCCACGCGTCATGAACACGGGCGTCTATGAGATGCGAGGCGTCGTCGCCACGTCGTCGCCGTCCATGGACATCGAGATATCCTCGAATTTCGAGCGCTATCTGTTCGAGGCCTCGGGTCGCGATGCCGCGCTCACCCGCGGTTTGATGGGCTCACTCGCACAATCCCGCCGCTTCGAACTGGGCTCGGCCTTCGACAAAGCTCGTGCCGATTTTTCTGCCGCAACCGCGAGCGAAGCCGATGTTGCGAGTGCAATCCGCAAAGTCGCGAGTACTTCGGGCTATGTGATGGACCCGCATACCGCCTGCGGCTACGTCGCCGCAAGTTGCGCACGTCGCGCGAGCCACGGCGTGCCGCGCGTGATCCTTTCGACCGCCCACCCCGCGAAGTTCCCGGATGCGATGGAGGCAATCACGGGCATCCGCCCTGCGCTTCCCGCACGTCTGGCCTCGCTTATGACGGGTCCAGAACGCACAGAAACCGTCGCCAACGATTTGGCGGCGGTCCAGCGGATCGTGGCTGCCAAGTCGCGTGTTGTTAGCGAGGCCAGCGTATGACACCAGAAATATCAACGCTGACCAATGGTCTACGCGTCGTCACGCAAACGATGCCACATCTTGAGACGACGTCTCTGGGGATGTGGGTCGGCGTCGGCGCGCGCCATGAGCGGCCTGAGCAGCATGGCCTGTCGCATCTCTTGGAACACATGGCGTTCAAGGGCACCGCAACGCGTTCAACGCGCGACATCGCCGAGCAGATTGAAGCCGTCGGCGGGGAGCTCAATGCGGCTACTGGGTTGGAGACGACGGCCTACTTTGCCCGCATCCTCAAGGGCGACGAATCATTGGCGCTGGAGCTGATTGCCGACATTCTTCAGAACTCGGCGTTCGCGCTGGGCGAACTGGAGAAAGAACGCGAAGTGATCTTGCAGGAGATTGCTGGCACGCTCGACAGCCCCGACGACATTGTCTTCGACCTCATTCAGGATGCGGCTTATCCGGCTCAGGCTGCTGGCCGGACGATTCTGGGCACGCCCGCCAGCGTTAAGGCTATTTCTGCGGACGATCTGAAGGGCTTTCTGGCCACGCACTATGGGCCCGGGAATATGGTTCTGGCAGCCGCTGGCGCTGTCCACCACGACGCCGTCGTCCGCCACGCTGAAGCCCTATTCGGCGGGCTCAGTGGAGCGGATTCGAAGGGTGAGGAACCGGCGCAGTATCACGGTGGGGTCCGCTCGAGCACCCGGCGGTTTGAACAAAGCCACCTCGTCGTTGGTTTTGAGGGGCCGTCCTACCGGCACAAGAATTTCTTTGCCGCACAGGTGTTTTCAGGTCTGTTCGGCGGTGGCATGTCGTCCCGTCTGTTCCAGGAAGTCCGGGAACGCAGAGGTCTCTGCTACTCGATTTATTCATCGGCTTGGGGTCTCAAGGACACGGGAATGTTTGCCGTCCACGCAGCAACAGGGTCCGGCATGATGAACGAGCTGATCGATGTGGTCAGAAGCGAGTTCGAACGCATGGCTGATGATGGACCTTTGGCCGCTGAAGTTGCGCGCTCCAAGGCACAACTGAAGGCCGGGCTGCTGATGAGCCTCGAATCTTCGTCGGCCCGGGCCGAACAGATGGCGCGGCAGTTGCTGACCCACAAACGGCTGTTAACCACCGAAGAGTTAATTGCGTCCGTTGATACGGTAACTAGCGAAGATATTCGCGCGGTTGCCCGTGGCCTGCGGAAATCGGCCGTTTCCGTCGCCGTCGTCGGCGCCGGACAAAAATCACGCGAGTTCGCGGCCCGCGCCGGCGAACGGCTGGCGCTATAGGCTGCGGGGGCGTTCGATGGCATTCCTCAGGGTCGGCGTTGTTCCCGAGATCCCCGCCGTCGTGCAGGGCGCCAACGTATGGCTTCGCGCGCCGCTTCTGAGCGACTATGCCGAATGGGCAGAATTGCGAGCCATGAGCCGCGAGCACTTGACGCCTTGGGAACCTGTTTGGCCGCGTGATGACCTCACCCGCAGTGCTTACAAACGGCGTGTCCGCCACTACCAGCGTGAAGCGCGCGATGATCAAGGGTATGCGTACTCGATCTTCCGGACGGCCGACGACCGGCTGGTTGGCGGGATCACTCTCTCCAATCTCCAGCGCGGCGTCACGCAATCTGCAACGATGGGATATTGGCTGGGTCTGCCCTACGCTGGCAAAGGGCTGATGTCGGATGCCGTGTGCGCGCTCATCCCGTTCGGTTTTGATGTGCTTCGCTTGCACCGGCTGGAAGCGGCAACCCAGCCGCGCAACACGGCCTCGATGCGCGTACTGGAGCGATGCGGTTTCGAGCGCGAAGGCTATGCCCGCAGCTACCTGAAAATCAACGGTATCTGGCAAGATCACGTGCTGTTTGGACTTGTGGCCCCAGCCGCTGCTGCGGAGCCGGGCAAATGAACTTGGCGCAGTTCCCAGATACGCACCGACTGGCGGTTACCGTCAGATATTTCGCGGCGTTTTGTGCTTGGTTGTGGGTGTTCGGACTTGCAACTGCACAGGCAGCATCCGTCAAGGCGATCTCGGTTGCCGATCAAGACCGGATCGAAGTGACCGCTTTGGGCGAGCTGTACGAACGCCGTGGCGATAGCCTTCAGGTTGAGACTGCCGCCAGCGCAGAAGGTACGGCCGGGCGGATGTCCGTGCGCGCCGTGACGCAAGGCACCAATCCCAACTGGATCGTCTTCGCGCTCACCAACCCAACCGAAGCCGCTGTTGAGCGGTGGCTGACGGCCGACCGCTATTCGGTCATTGGGTCAGGCGCCGTGTGGCCTGACTTGGATGCCCGGCGCATCGAGGCGGTGACGCCCTCGATTGGATTTGTGCCAGAGCGCCTGGCGAGCGATCGTGCGGACGTGTTCCGCATCACGCTCGAGCCTGGCCAAACGATCACGTATGTCGCCGAACTGGGATCAGAGCGGTTTGCAAGGATTTACCTCTGGAAGCCGCTCGACTACGAATTGAAAGTCCGCGAGCGCCAGTTGTTTAACGGCGTTATGCTGGGCCTCACAGGCCTGCTCGCGATCTTCCTGACGGCGATCTTCGCAGCCAATCACAAGATCATTTTCCCTGCGGCGGCCCTCGTGGCGTGGTGCGTACTCGGCTACTTATGTGTCGACTTCGGCTTCTTCCACAAGCTGTTCCAGCTGAAACCTGAGAACAACGCTGTCTATCGCGCTGCCACGGAAGCATCGATGGCGGCAAGCCTTGTCATGTTCCTCTATGTGTTCCTGCGCATCCCGCTCTGGCATGGCTTGGCCCGTATGCTGTTTAGCGTCTGGATCCTCGCGCAATTGGCATTGATTGCGGTTGCGGTGATCGATCCAAGACTGGCATCGACGTTTGCGCGGTTGTCCTTTGTTGCGTTAGCGGGTGTCGGCGGCATGCTGACGTTGTTCCTCGCTTTGCGCGGGCAGGACCGGGCGCTGTCCCTGGTGCCAACGTGGATGCTGTTCGTTGTTTGGGTGTTTGGCGCGGCTGTCGCCTTGGCCGGTCATTTGTCTGGCGACATGATCGTGTCAGGCCTTGTTGCGGGTCTCGTGCTGATCGTCCTGTTGATCGGGTTCACGGTCACCCAGTTCGCATTCCGTTCGCTCGAGCCAATTTTCGGGTCTGCTCCCTCCGAACTGCAGTTGCGATCCGTTGCTGTCGAAGCCGCGGGAGCCGCAGTCTGGGAATGGAGTGCGCGGCGCGATGAAGTCAAAGTTGGTGCGATCATCGAACAGGCGCTGGGGCTCAATGCCGGCGAACTTAGCACCAAAGTCGATGATTTCAGCCGGCACTTGCATCCTGCGGATCGCGAACGGTTCCGCTTGTCGCTGGTTTCGACCCAAGAGCGTGGGGATGGCCGCATTCACACCGATTTCCGCCTGCGCCACGCCGACAACAGTTACCGTTGGTATGAACTCGAAGCGGCACAGATGCCGAGTTCCGACGGCCGCACGATTAAGTGCATCGGTCTATTGCGGGATGTGACAGATGCAAAGCGGGCTCATGAGCGATTATTGAACGATGCAGTGAATTGCAGCTTGACCGGCCTACCCAACCGCCAGTTGTTTCTTGACCGGTTGAGCAACGCGATGCAGCGGGCGCGTATCGAAGCAAAAATTCGCCCGACGGTTTTGTTCGTCGATCTTGATAAATTCAAGAGCGTTAACACCTCGTTCGGCGTCGTTGTCGGTGATAGCTTACTCTTAACAATCGCGCGCCGTCTCCAGCGTCACTTGGAACCGCAGGACACTCTTTCGAGAATTGGCGGCGACCAGTTTGCTATTCTCTTGTTGAACGAACAATCAGCGCCCGATTTGGCGTCACTCGCAGAGCGCTTGCGGCGAAGCTTGCGGTCACCCATCAAGATTGCCGGTCAAGAGATCGTTTTAACGGGTTCCCTCGGTATCGCAATTTTTGACGGCCAGGAGACCAACGACCACGATCTGCTGAAAGAAGCTGAACTCGCAATGTACCGGGCGAAGCGATCTGGCGCGGATCAGATTGAAATCTTCCGTCCAGAATTGCGCGGCGAGCGGGATGACCGTCTTGTGGCAGAGGCCGAGATCCGCAAGGCCCTGGAGAAGGGTCAGTTGAGAGTTCTCTATCAACCGATCGTCTATTTGCCGACGGAAGAATTGGCCGGGTTCGAGGCGATTGTGCGCTGGGAGCACCCCAAGCACGGCTTGATCAATCCGAGCGCATTTGTTCCAGCCGACAGCACCAGCGATTTACTGAACAAGATAGGCTCGCATGTGCTCGCGCGTGCGACCAAGGATTGCAGCATTTGGCAGAAAGAACTGCCGCGTAGCGAGGCGCCTTTGTTCGTCAGCATCAATATCGGCGGCGAGCAGCTGTTGCGCCAGGAACTGGTTCAAGAGCTGCGCCACATCCTCGGCCGGAATCTCATTGCCAAAGGATCTCTGAAGCTCGAAATCAAAGAAGCGTTGGTCTTGGAGAATCCCGAACAAGCAACGGAAATTCTCGAGTCCCTGCGGGGGTCCGGCGTTGAACTGACCCTCGACGAATTTGGCGCTGGTTATTCATCGTTGTCCTTCTTGGACAAGTTTCCATTCGAGTCGATCAAAATCGATCGCGGTTTGGTGCAGGCGTGCGGCGGCAAAGATGGTCCCGGTGCAGCTGTGATCCGGTCTGTCGTGGCCCTCGCCCATGAACTCGGGAAAAAGGTTGTTGCTGATGGGGTTGAAGCCGACGAAGACATCGGCTTCCTGCGGGCGATTGGCTGCGAGTATGCGCAGGGCTTTTACTACGGCGAGCCGATTGTTGACCGCGACGTACTGCAGCTTCTGAAACTCGTCCGCAAATCCGAGCGCAAACTTCAGCCGCGCGGATTGTTCCGCGCCACGACCAAGAAAAAGTCAGGCCGAACGCCAGCGCCTGATGCCGGGCCGGTCATGGAGGCGCCGCCAACTGGTGTGACCGATGTTGCGCCTCAGATGGCGCCCCCGCCGTTGGGCTTGCCGCCGCCAATCGCTGCGAGTGCCGGACATGGCGCCCGGCCAAGCATGATTGGCCTGCCGAACAGTCAATTGAGAACGCGGCCGCGCACGAGGCCGCAGCAGCGCGAAGTTAGCCATGCGCAGAACCCGTCGAATGGACATGCGAACACTGCGCCGCCGCCTACAGTGCGCCTCCAGCCGCTGTCGCAGCCGTCGCTGCCATCCAGCGGTTCTGCCAATGCTAACGCACCAAGCTTTGCTCCGCCACCGGTGCCGCCGCCAGCAGCCCCCCTGCAGCCGCCTTTCGAACACGCCGCCATGCTGATGCCAACCTTGCAGCCGCCGCCAATGCCGCAGCCTACCGCCGCGATTGGCCCAGGGCCAGTGCCCTTCCCGCCGCGTGTGCCCCCGCCAGTGCCGGCACGGCCGCGAATGCCGGCACCAAACTTTGAAGGGCTACCCCCGTCAATTGCTGCAAGTCTCCAGCGGCTTGCAGGCGTTCCGTTTGCAACAACGGGACATCCGCCGCTGCCGAAGAAGTCTGGGACGGGTGATGATCGCGGCGGCTGAAGCGTCCGGCTGAAACCGCTCAACAATGCCCGGCACTGCTGACCAAGTACGACGGGTTGACGCCAATCGTTGCCAGCGCCCGCTCGTACTTCGCGTCAAGATCGGGTTCGAAAATGATGGCATCATCCGCCGGGCAATTCAGCCAGCCGTTGGCCTGAATTTCACTTTCCAGTTGCCCCGCCGACCAACCTGCATAGCCAAGCGCCAGAAGAGAGCGGTGGGGACCATGACCTGAGGCAATCGCCTTCAGAATGTCGATCGTCGCGGTCAGGCTGATTCCGCTGGCGATTTCAAGTGTCGAGTCTGCTGCGTGGTAGTCGCCACTATGCAAGACAAAGCCGCGCCCTGTTTCGACGGGCCCGCCAATGTGGACCTGGCGATCTAAGATATCGCTGGCGATGCCATCGTCGGCGCCACGAGCCGCAATCCCCAACCGTTCCAGCAAGTCTGGAAAACTGATGTGCGTTGCGCGGTGATTGATGATTAAGCCCATCGCCCCGTCATCAGAGTGGGCGCAGATATAGATCACCGAGCGCGCGAAACGCTTGTCGCTCATCAATGGCATGGCAAGGAGAAGTTGCCCTTCCAGGGTTCCTGGGTGGCGTCCCTTACGCTTGGTCTTTGCAATACGCATGGGACCAGTTTAGTGCCATTGGGGGTAGCCTGTGAAGACCTCTCTGCGAGGCGAGACTTGGGTGTCAATTTGCGGCAGATTACGCATGCCTCATCAACTCTTGACTTGCGGCTGGGGGCAAACGGCCCACATAGACGCGAGGGACTTAGGTATGGAGGCGGCCGTTTGATGCACTTTACTTTGGCGCTCTCACGCTTTGTGGCAGCCGCCGTTGCCGCGGGCGCCCTGAGCATTTCCACAATCGCGACAGCTGAAGGCTTGGCCACAACTGAAGATCTGGCCTCAGCCTGGGTTGATGGGTTCAACTACCGGGTGCGCATGACCGGAGGCGCCGCCGAGGCACGCGGGGCGGCAGCCACTTTTGCATTCATCGAAGTAGCCATGACCAAGGGCTGGAAAACCTATTGGCGCAATCCCGGAGATGCTGGCGGCATTCCACCCGCGTTCGACTGGTCCAAATCTCAGAACCTGGGCGAAGCACGCGTCTTATTCCCTGTTCCGCGCCGCTTGACGGACAAAGCCGGCGACACAATCGGCTACAAAGAACATGTGATTTTTCCCGTTCGCGTCACGGCCACGGATGCATCAAAGCCCGTCACCCTCAATCTAGAAATGGCATTTGGTGTTTGTGAAAAGCTGTGCGTGCCAGCACAGGCCAGTCTGGCGTTGGAATTGCCCACAATGAGTTTACCGCCAGCCTCCGCCGATGCGATGGCCGCCTTGAGCCAGATCCCGCGTGATGCGGTATCGGCCGGCGCTGACGATCCGAAGGTGACGAAGATTACGCAAGAGCTGACCAGTGCGCGTCCACGTTTGAGTTTTGAAGTTAAAGTGCCCGGAGACGCCGCCGCTGCTGATATGTTCCTGGAAGCGCCGGACGGACTCTACATCCCTCTTCCGCGCCGCACTGAGGGCGGCAGCGGAGATGTCGTACACTTTGAATCAGATCTATCGAAAGATGTTGATCTCGCCGCGTTGAAGGGCCGGTCCATCATGGCCACGTTGGCCGGGTCGAAGGGCCAATCCGAACACATCTTCACAATCGACTGACGGGCGAAGCCGGGATAAAACGCTCTTCGAACTGCGTCACTGCGTCCGCGCGCAACCGCAATACTTAAAAATGACGGATCAGGAGAATGCGACGATGACAATCAAGGTTGGTGACAAGGTTCCAGACGCCAAGTTTATGACGATGGGTCCGGACGGCCCCAAGGCACTGAGCACGGCAGATGTGTTTGCCGGCAAAAAGGTGGCGCTTTTCGCTGTCCCCGGCGCCTACACCCCAACGTGTCACCAGCAGCATATGCCAGGGTTTGTGTCACGCATTGACGAGATCAAGACGAAGGGCATCGACACAATTGCCTGCACGGCAGTCAATGACGTGTTCGTCATGGACAGCTGGGCGAACGACACGGGTGCGGCCGGCAAGGTGGTGATGCTGACAGACGACAGTGCAGCCTTTGCCAAAGCCATTGGTCTCGACATCGATCTGACGGGCGCGGGCATTGGTCTTGGCGTGCGGTCCAAGCGCTACGCCATGTTGGTCGACAATTGCGTTGTCAGAATGCTCAACGTGGACGAGTCGCCTCCCTCGCACGACAAATCGAGCGCCGAGACGCTATGCTCGATGATCGACAGCAGCATTTGAACAGTTCGTGGTCGGGCACCCAATTTGGTGCCTGACCCCAGCCATCGACTTACTTAAACGGCGCCATCCCTTCGCGCGCCAATTCGTCGGCACGTTCGTTTTCGGGGTGGCCGGCGTGGCCTTTAACCCAGTGCCAATCGATAACATGGCGTGCGCGGGCTAAATCGAGCCGTTGCCACAGTTCTGCATTCTTGACGGGCTTTTTATCTGCCGTGCGCCAGCCGTTCTTTTTCCAGCCGTGGATCCACTTAGATATCCCGTCTTTCACATAGGCGCTGTCAGTGTAGAGATCGACTTGGCTCGGTTGCTTCAAGGCTTCGAGGGCGGAAATCGCCGCCATCAGTTCCATGCGATTGTTGGTGGTGTCGCTTTCGCCGCCGCTCAGTTCTTTGCGGTGGGCGCCCGACATGAGGATCGCGCCCCAGCCGCCGGGTCCGGGATTTCCCGAGCAGGCCCCGTCTGTATAAATGACGATCGATTTTTTGGGTGCCGCTTCCGTCATGCGGGGGGCTCAAGGCCGTATGCAGCGACCGATGTGACGCTTTGGTGGAACCGCAAGCGGCGGATGTAGTCGATCGGGTTGTGCGGCTGGACGAGCGCGTCCGGCTCGCGATTGAGCCAGTCGAACGAGCGAGTCAGCAGAAAGCGTAGGGCCGCACCACGGGCCAGTGTGGGCAACGCGGTTAGCTCACTCGTTGAGAGGGGCCGCACAGCGATATAGCCAGCCAGCAGCGCGCGTCCCTTTGTGAGATTGAACGCGTGGTCCGGTTCGAAGCACCATGCGTTGAGGCAGATGGCAACATCGTAGGCGAACGCATCGTTGCAGGCGAAGTAGAAGTCGATAAGGCCTGAGAGTCTGTCGTTCAGAAAGAACACATTGTCCGGGAAAAGATCAGCGTGGATCACGCCTTGGGCGAGGTCGCGTGGCCAATGGGCTTCGAGATGGTCGAGTTCGTGCGCAATCATCCCGCTCAGTCCAGCAGCGATGCCATCTGCCGACGGCGCGAAGCCCTCGAACAATGGCCGCCAGCCGTCCACACCCAGTGCATTGGGGCGCTTGAGTGAGAAGCCCTCGCCTGCCAGATGAAGTTCGGCTAAGGCCCGGCCGACAGCGCCGCAGTGCTCGGCTTTGGGCCGGCGCAACCAGAAGCCGTCAAGGAAGGTGACAATTGCGGCTGCGCGGCCTGCGAGTTCCGAGACGTTCTTTCCCTCGAGGTCCCGCAGCGGCGTTGGGCACGTCACACCACGAGCCGCAAGATGCTCCATAAGCCCTAAGAAGAACGGCAGATCGCCACGCGCCACGCGCTTTTCATAGAGTGTGAGAATGAAGTTTCCGCTCGTCGTGTGGAGGAGATAGTTGGTGTTCTCGACACCTTCAGCGATGCCCTTGTATGACACCAACTCGCCTGCGCCGTAGCTAGCGATGAAGCCAGAGAGGTCCTCGTCGCTGACTTCGGTATAGACGGCCATCGCGGCGGGTCTCTCGGCAAGGGCGGGGCCCGCGGGGGCCGGCGGCTGGGGTCAAAACGGGCACTAAGGGGTGGCGGGACTGTCGCGCAACTCGCGCGGCACGTTGAAGGCAATACGCTCTTCGGCCGTTGTCACAAGCTCGATGGTCACATCATAGCGGGCTTTCAAGGCGTCGATTACCTCGTTGACCAACACCTCGGGAGCCGACGCGCCGGCCGTCACGCCGATCGTGCGGGCACCCTCAATGTCCGGCCAGTGGATGTCCGACGCCCGCTGAACCAGCATGGCTTTCGCGCACCCTGCCCGCTCCGCCACTTCAACTAGGCGCACCGAGTTCGATGAGTTCGGGGCGCCGACGACCAGCAGCCGGTCGATGCGCGGCGCAATCGCCTTCACCGCCGCCTGCCGATTTGTGGTCGCGTAGCATATGTCTTCCTTGAAAGGCCCGGCAATTGAAGGGAATCGCGTCTTCAGCACGCCGACCATTTCCGCAGTATCATCGACCGAGAGAGTCGTCTGCGTGATGAAGGCGAGTTTCGCTGCGTCGTTGGGCTCGAACGCGCGGGCATCGTCCACCGTTTGAAGCAGTTTTACGGCGCCATCGGGTAATTGGCCCATGGTGCCTTCCACCTCCGGGTGCCCCGCATGGCCGATCAGCAGGATTTCCAGGCCGTTGTCGTAGTGGCGCTGCGCTTCGATATGCACCTTATAGACCAAAGGACAAGTGGCGTCCAAAGCGAACAGGTTGCGCGATTTGGCGGCTGCGGGGATCTTCTTGGCGACGCCATGTGCTGAAAAGATCACGGGCTGGGTCGTCTCAGGGATCTGATCCAACTCGTCCACAAAAATGGCACCTTTGGCCCGCAGAGCTTCGACAACGAATCGGTTGTGTACGATCTCGTGGCGGACGTAAACGGGAGCACCGTACTTGGCCAAGGCGAGTTCAACGATCTGGATGGCGCGGTCCACACCCGCACAGAAACCTCGAGGGGCTGCCAAAAGCAGCGTGAGCGGGGGGCGGATGGTTAATGGCGCGGCGTCAGTAGGCAGCATGAAATTCCCGATGTCCACAGAGGGGCTAACCGTTCCTACAACACCAATGGCCGAGCCTGGCCACGGGTGCTACAGTTCGAATCAGCAATTAAGCAGCCGTCGGAGTGTTGCGCTGGAAACCCGGCCCATCTCCTGCGGCTTCGAAGGCAGCATTATGCGGACTGGTGCGCGATGACGCAATGCATGACGATCACTTCGCGCTCGATCGCGAAACTGGCCGCCTCGGCGCTCGCTGTCAGCGTGCTCGGCGGCTGCGGTCTATCGTCCCTGACATCGGGATTGGGGTCCGGCGTTTTCGGCGGCTCCACAGCCGCCAAGACCGAAACCGGCGCGGTGAGCGAAGAACAACTTCTGTCGGCCGCACAGGTGGGCGAGGCTGGCCCGTCGACCGGCGGCAACGTGGAGGTGGCCCACGGCTGCCCGAAGTTTGTGCCGTGGCCACGAGATAATTTCGTCTCGATCTATGAGTCAGGCCGCGTCGGCGATGGCCTCGCCATCATGCATCGGGGCGAGATCACAAAGACCGCGCGCGAATGCTCGATTGAGCCAGGCAAGGTCACTGTGAAGTACGGGTTCTCGGGCCGTATCTTATTAGGTCCGCGCGGCAAGGCCGGACCGATCGTGCTGCCGGTCAACGTGTTCGTAACCGACGCCAAGCGCGAAAAGGTTGCGACCGACAAGATGACTGTCGATGCCACGGTCGCGGTGGAAAACCCGATTGGTTACTTCTCCGCGGTGCGGACTGTCACCTTCAATGTTCCAGAAGGGTCGCGGCCCGGCGAATACGAAGTGTTCGTTGGCTTTGATCGCACGGCGCCGGGTGCTGGCTGATTATTTCATGTCAGCGGTCACAATAAAAAAAGGCCGGGTCACCCCGGCCTTTCGCATGTCGATCTGGTTCGCGTAGCGAGCCCGCTAGTTCAGCCGCCCCTTGAGATCGCGGATGCTGCTTTCGATGAGGGCGGAAGCGTCATTGCCAGTGACCTTGCCGCGCAGCAGATTTTCGGCCGCCGCCACGGCGACTTCAACGGCTGTTGCACGAACTTCACTGATAGCCTGGGCTTCGGCGCGGGCGATCTTGTCTTCGGCGACCTTGGTCCGGCGCTCGAGGGATTCGGCAAGGCTCTTGCGCGTGTCAGCGGCGAGCGCTTCTGCTTCGCGCTTGGCCTGAGCGACAATTTCCCTGGCCTCGTCTTCGGCTGCGCGCGAGCGGCGCTGATAATCAGCGAGTAGCTGCTGGGCTTCTTCCCGCATCTTGCGGGCATCGTCCAGATCCTTGCGAATGCCGTCGGCACGAGCGTCAAGCGATTTTGCTACCGAGGCCGGCACCTTGAAGTAGAACACGACCGCGAAAAATAGAACGAAGGCGACGAGCGTCCAGAACAGTGGATCTTGCGGGTTGAACATGGCGGCCTCACTTCCCTGCTACGGCTTGCAGCGCCCGCTTCACGTCATCGGCGCTGACATCCTGGCCGATAAGCTGCTTGACGATTGAACCAGCCGTATCGGCTGCAATCTCGTTGACGCTGGCAAGCGCCTTCTTCTTTGCCTCACCGATGCGTGCTTCAGCCTGTGTCAACTTCGCTGTCAACTGGCTCTCGACAGCGATTTTTTCTTTGTCGGTTTCAGCGGCGAGCCGGTCGCGCGTCTCGCGGGCAATGCCGGAGGCATTTGTCCGGGCGTCGTTGAGCGCTTTTTCGTAGGTCAGCATCGCCTTGTCGGTTTCACCCTTGAGGCGTTCGGCGGCATCCATATCGCGCCGGATCCGATCGCGCCGTTCTTCGATGATGCTGCCGATGCGCGGCAGAGCAACGCGCGACAGCATCAAATAGAGAGCCGCGAACGTCAGGGCCAGCCAGAACAGCTGAGGCGCGACAGTCGAGGGATCAAGAGGCGGGAACACCTTCTTGGCGGCGGGCTCAACTCCAACGGCCGTTCCGGTTGCTTGCCCAGCCGCCTGGGGCGCTGAGGTCGGGGCTGCCGGTGCAACGGCCGGTTTTGCGGTGTCGGTCATGGTCCGATCCAGAAAGTGTGTCAGGTCAAACTAATGAAAGACACGGGCCGGTTTAGACGCGAACGCGCGCTTACCTCCGGCCCGCGGTGAGGCGCAAAACTCAGGTGAAGAGCAATAGGAACGCGATCAGCAGCGCGAAGATGCCAAGAGCTTCCGTCACAGCGAAGCCGAAGATCAAGCGGCCGAATTGGCCGTCGGCAGCCGAAGGGTTGCGCAGTGCGCCCTGTAGGAACTGGCCAAACAAGTTGCCCACGCCGATGGCGGCAGCGCCTGTGCCGATGGCGGCAAGGCCCGCACCGATGTACTTTGCTGAAGCTGGATCCATGTGTCGTTCTCCTTTGATGATCTGTTGTTCGTGAATTGCGAGGCGCGCGCCCGTTAGTGCCCGGGGTGGAGCGCGTCGTTGAGGTACATGCAGGTGAGCATCGTGAAGACGTACGCCTGCAGGAATGCGACGAGAAATTCGAGTGCGGTGAGTGCCGTTGCCATCACCAGCGGCAGCGGCGCCATGGCCTTCACGGCGCCAGCAGCACCGAGCAACATGACAACGAAGCCGCCGAACACCTTGAGAGTGATGTGGCCAGCGAGCATGTTGGCGAACAGACGGACCGAGTGGCTCAATGGGCGCGACAAGAACGAGATGATCTCGATCACCGTCACCAACGGCAGCACGTAAATCGGCACACCATCGGGTACAAACAACTTCAGAAAACCGAGGCCGTTCTTGGCGAAACCAACAACGATCACGATGAGAAACACCAGCGCGGCCAAAGCCGCTGTCACGGCGAGCTGCGACGTCACTGTAAACGCGCCCGGGATCATGCCAAGCATGTTCATCGAGAGGATGAAGATAAACAGCGTGAATACGAGCGGGAAGAACTTCATCCCCTGCTCCCCCATGCTGTCACGAACCATGCCTGCGACGAATTCATACAGGCTTTCGGCGATCGACTGCAGTCGCGTCGGCACCAGCGCACGCCCGCCTGTCGTCATAAGAAGAAACGCCAGGGCGGCCACTGCGGCCAGCACCATGAACAGTGCAGAGTTCGTGAAGGTTGCGTCGATGCCCAGGACTTCTAGCGGGAACAAGCGCTTGATTTCGAATTGATGAATGGGGTCCGGCATTCCGCCGCCGCCATGTGTCCCGTCGTGTTCTGCTGCCACGTCCCTACCCCAGAAAATCAATCATCATTGCCGTCTGGTACAGACTGGCCGATATTGCCGCCCGTATGCTGAGCGATCTCGGCCTGCATCTGTTTAAAGGCCCTCATGAGATTGAGGATCCCTGCACTAAACCCGAGCACAAAAAACAACAGGAACAGCCACGGCTTCGTGCCAAGCCACTGATCGAGCATGTAACCGATGAACCCGCCGACCAAGATGGCCGCAACAAGCTCCGACGACATTCTCAACCCGTAAGCCATGCCGCGCCCGCGCATAGCCTTGTCTTGCCGCGCCTCGATCTCGGCCTGCCTTTCTGCCTGAGCACTGTCGAGTTTTGTGCTCAATTCGGAGGCCCGGCGCTTGAACTCAGTAAGTTCCTCCGAGCTCAAATCTCCCGTGCGGGATCCAGGCCCTGAGGTCGGTTCAGACATCGGTTTTCCTGTGCAGGAAATGGCCGGAAACCGAGAGGTTTCCAAGCGCGCCGCACGTATGAAACACCCCCCCTTGGATGTCAAGCAAACGGCGGCTGGAGGGCCTTCCGCCAGGGTATGGCGAAACCGCGCAGGTACGAGGCAGGCTTGGGTCTAAAAGTTGCGATCTGTCTGTCAGGGCTCAATCAGCTGCGCTGGAACCAATCCACGGACCGAATTTCCAAGGTAAGCGACCTTGGCACTGCGCAGATCGTCAAGCGTAAGCACCGCTTCCTTGGCCTTGCCAGTGGCCAGAAGTTCAGCGCGCAGCACGCCGGGCAGCAAACCCGACGGCAATGGCGGTGTCAGCAGCTGTCCGTTCTGCTCGATGAAGATGTTTGTGCGGCTGCCTTCTGCCAATTCTCCGCGCTCGTTGACGTAGACGACTTCGTCGGCGCCGCCGGTTTGGGAGTAGTGCGCCCACTCTTGATCATACAATTCGCGCCGCGTCGTCTTGTGGAACAGAAAGGCGTCGGCACTGTCGAGCTTAGTCGGGGATATGACGTATCGCATCACGGCCGCCTTTTCCGGCGCTGGCAGCGGTGTCGATGTCACCGTCACACGCCCGTCTTCGGCCAACAGCAACCGCACGCGTAACCGGTCCCGATCTTGCGAGACAGCATCGCGCTCCAGTGCACTCAATACTTCGGCTTCATCGAGCTTGAAATTAAAGTAGAGCGCGGAAGCAGCCAGCCGCTCCATATGCCGCTCCAGCAGCCAGAAGCCTTTATCTTTCTCCCACAATAGCGTTTCGATAAGTTCGAACGACTTCGGTGGATCGGTCAAAAACTTCATCTTAAGCAGGCATTCGGCGTATTCTTTTGCGCCTTCGGAATCGTAGACGACGCCGGAGCCGATGCCCATTTCGCCGGTGCCGTCGCGGAAGATCACCGGCGAGCGGATGGCGACGTTGAACAGCGAGTGGCCATCTGGAGAGATGTGGCCGATAGCGCCGCAGTACACGCCGCGCGGCTCCGTTTCGTACTCTGCGATCAGTTCCATAGCGCGGATTTTCGGAGCGCCAATTACCGAGCCTGGCGGGAAGATCGCCGTCATCAGATCCGCCAGGCCGACGCCGTCATGGAGCGTGGCGCGCACGCCGGAGGTCATCTGATGCAAGGTGCGGAACGTCTCAACCGTAAACAGGTCTGTGACGGACACGCTGCCGATGTCGGCCATGCGGCCCAAATCGTTGCGCATTAAGTCGACAATCATCAGGTTTTCAGCGCGCTGCTTGATGTCCGTCGCCAAGATGCGCCGCGCTTCAGCGTCGGCCTCCGGCGTGCCACCGCGCGGTGACGTACCCTTCATGGGACGCGTCTCGATCATGCGGCCCTTCTGCTCGATGAATAGCTCGGGACTCGCCGACAGCACAGTGACCTCGCCGGTATCGACGATCCCGCCATACATGACGCGCTGACGCTGGCGGACGTCGCGGTAGAACGTTAGGGGAGACCCGGCCAACCGGAACCGCGCTTTAAATGTCAGGTTTAGTTGATAGATATCGCCGGCGCGGATCTTCTCTTGCACCTTCTTGAAGCGCGCGACATAGCTGTCCTTGTCCCAGGCCGTGGTCACGGACGTGAATTGGTAGCTGCCGCTCTTGATATGCGTTGTCAGCCAGAGGTGAACTTCAGCCTCAGTCATTTTCTGAGGCGCGTCGTAGAGGCCGAACCACAGCAGTGGGACATTGCGCGTTTCCGGCATCAAAGGCGCTAGCTTCGGCTCAAACACATAGCCGAGCTCATAGGCAAAGAAGCCAGCTGCGTGCAGCCCCGACCTGAGCCCCGCTTCGAGCCGGGCCAACGCCCCCGGCACCTCGCTGGGCGTATTGGCCGAGATGATCTCCTTCGGCATCGTAAACAGGAGCGACGGCGGACCACGGCCGGAGCTGTTGTCGAGCAGCACAAAAGTTTCTTCGAGCCGGGTTGCAGGATCGTGCGGTTTGTCTTGGCTCTCGTGGCTGCGCTGCTTGCGCGTCATGGGCACGGTTGTCCTGGCTTGGTGGGTCCGGCGGCGCCGGCTCCGGCGCGCGGCGATTGCCTTTTATCTTACGCTGCCTACAAGCGAAAGCGCGACCCAGACTTCGTCAAGTGCAGGCGCGCACAACCGGGACGGCGACATGTCGCGGAATGGTGATTGGAAATGTGACTGAACCGGCTTCACAGCAGGTCGAAACGTGTTATAGACGCCGATGTGAGGGCCGCCCTTTGAGGGCGGCTTTTGCGTCGCAGGCCGTTTAAGTCTGATCGAAAGAGTTCCGTTTCAGATCTTGGCCTTGCCCTGGAGACCGGCCGTAGCAATCGGCCCTTCAACCAGAACTGTTGGTGACGCGGGGTGGAGCAGCCCGGTAGCTCGTCAGGCTCATAACCTGAAGGTCGTTGGTTCAAATCCAGCCCCCGCAACCAAACGCCACTCTAACGGGTGGTCCGGCATCATTCCCCAGCAGCGCCGCGATTTCGGTTGCCCGCTCACGGCTGCGCATCTTGAACCAAGTTATGGCGGTGGGGCATAAGTCTATAAAGATTATCCGAGCCTCGGCCAGCGTTCGGCCTGATCGCGCCGCCTCTGGCCTCATGGTGTAACAATAGATGGATCGCCCGCCATGAAAGCGTTTTTGCTTAGGAATGCCTTCGGCATTGAAAATCTTGCACTCGAAGACGTGCCGCAACCGGAGCCGGGCCCGGGGCACGTTCTCGTCAGAATGCGCGCCTGGTCGTTGAACTACCGCGACTTGATGGTGGTGCGCGGCGTCTATGCGCCGAAATTGAAGTTGCCCTTTCAGATGCTGTCGGACGGCGCGGGCGAGGTTGCTGCCATCGGAGCGGGCGTCTCCCGGGTCAAAGTTGGTGACAGGGTCGCCGGCGCGTTCATGCAGACGTGGATCGAGGGCGGCGCGAACGACACGAAAGCCAAGAGCGCGCTCGGAGCGGCGATCCCGGGACTGGCCGCCGAGTATGTCGTGCTCGACGCCGAAGGGCTCGTCCAAATTCCTCAACATCTCAGCTACGAAGACGCCGCGGCTCTGCCGTGCGCCGCTGTCACGGCCTGGCACGCGCTCGTCACGTCCGGGAACCTGACGGCAGGTGATACCGTACTCGTGCAAGGAACCGGCGGCGTGTCGATGTTCGCGCTGCAGTTTGCCCGCATGACCGGCGCCCGCGTCATTGCGACATCGAGCAGCGACGCTAAGCTCGAACGCGTTCGCGCGCTCGGCGCATCCGATGTCATCAATTATCAAACGACGGCCAATTGGGGCCGGCGCGTGCGTGAACTCACAGGCCACGGCGTTGATCATGTCGTCGAAGTCGGCGGCGCCGGAACGCTGCCCCAGTCGCTGGACGCCGTGCGCACAGGGGGGCGGATCAGTCTGATCGGCGTGCTGACAGGTGGCGAAGTCAATCCGATCCCCATCCTGATGAAAAACGTTTCCGTGCAAGGCATCTTCGTCGGCAGCCGGGAGATGTTTGACGCTATGAACCGCGCCATCACTCTCAGCGGGCTCAAACCTGTGATCGACCGCGTGTTCCCATTCGCCGAATTGCCGCAAGCGTTGCGCCACATGGAGAGCGGCGCGCACTTCGGAAAAATCGTGCTGAAGGCGTGACTCGAAGGCAGTTACGCAGAGTCGTGCGGGGTCAGGCCCGTCGCTGGGCCGGAGTGGTGTCAGACACCATCTGCCCCTGTCATCCCGGCCGAGCCGTCCTTCGCGGCGAGAGCCGGGACCTGGGAGAGATGGCGGCGAAGCCGTCATGATTTTTGTGCCTTCGGCGCTCCTTGTGCTGGGTCCCGGATAAGCGACGGGCCAGATGGCCCGCGCTTTCCGGGATGACAGAGCAGGAGGGGCGACGGCTCCCGCACTCCGCGATCTTGCGATCCGGGGGTTTGCGATCTTGTCCAGTCCCACCTCCGAAACAATTCGGGGAGCGGGGCGCGGTTGCACCGCGGTCTTCCGCAGTGCTTGTGTAAAAGGCGCAACGGCGCCCCGCAGTGCGGGATTCTCAACCGGAGGGTTGCACTCCGGCCTCTTGACGCGCGCCCCTTAGCCCCGGCGGGTCCTGCATTCCGGCAGGTGGTGCGCGCGCCGCGGAAGGGTTGGCTGCGTCAGCC
>JANOFU010000009.1:0-12982 GCA_031413815.1 Hyphomicrobium sp.
ATGGGGATTCAGGGAAGGCCGGTGGGCTACAGGGCTGCCGTTGGTGGATGCGTCAGATCATTACTCAGATTCCCTCTCCCAAAGGGAGAGGGTTAGGGTGAGGGGTTACGAACCTCTCCGTCACTTGAGGTCCCCCATGAACATCCACGAACACCAGGCCAAAGATCTCTATCGCGAATATGGAGTCGCGACTGCCACGGGCTTTGCAGCGTTCTCGGTCGATGAGGCTGCGGCAGCAGCGGGCAAACTGCCCGGCCCTGTCTGGGTCGTGAAGGCCCAGATCCACGCGGGCGGTCGCGGTAAGGGCAAGTTCAAAGAACAGGCCGCAGGCGACAAGGGCGGTGTGCGGATTGCGAATTCGATCGATGAAGTCCGCGCGTTCGCTAGGGAGATGCTCGGCAACACGCTGGTGACAATGCAAACCGGCCCCGCTGGCCGCAAAGTCCAGCGGCTTTATGTCGAGGACGGCTCGGCGATCGATCGCGAACTGTATTTGTCGGCGTTGGTTGATCGCGCGACATCGCGCGTCGCGTTTATTGCATCGACCGAAGGCGGCATGGATATTGAGAAAGTCGCACACCACACGCCTGAAAAGATCTTCACGATGTCAATTGACCCGGCCGCCGGGTTCCAACCATTTCATGGCCGCAGGATCGCGTTTGCCCTTGGGTTGAAGGGCGACCAAGTCAAGCAGTGCGGGGTGATGGTGGCGAACCTCTACCGCATGGTCGTCGAGAAGGACATGAGCCTGCTCGAGATCAATCCTCTGGTCGTGACGAAGGACGGCCAACTCGTCTGCCTCGACGGCAAGATGAACTTCGACAGCAACGCTCTGTACCGCCATCCCGAGATTGTCGCGCTCCGCGATGAAAGCGAAGAAGACCCGATGGAGATCGAAGCGTCCAAGCACGATCTGTCCTACGTGAAGCTCGACGGCACAATCGGCTGCATGGTCAATGGCGCGGGCCTCGCCATGGCGACGATGGACATCATCAAACTCTACGGCGCGGAACCAGCCAACTTCCTCGACGTCGGCGGCGGCGCATCAAAGGAAAAAGTACAGGAAGCCTTCAAGATCATTCTGTCAGATCCGGCCGTGAAAGGCATTCTGGTCAACATCTTCGGCGGCATTATGCGCTGCGATATCATTGCGGAAGGCGTAGTCGCGGCCGCCCGCGAAATGGCGATCACCGTGCCACTCGTCGTGCGCCTCGAAGGCACGAACGTCGAGCTTGGCAAGAAGATCTTGAAGGAGTCCGGTCTCAAGATCGTCCCCGCCGACGATTTGGCCGACGCCGCCAAGAAGATCACCGATGAGGTGAAGCGGGCGGCGTGAGTGATAAGCGTGCTACGATTGCTATCAGCGTGACAATCCTGCTCGGGACTGTCGCGCCGCTCCGGGCCAACGAGCCGGCACTTCAGCCGGAGCAAGCCGTTGCCGAATTGGCGCGCTATTGCGTTAATACCGGCGCATCAAGCGACAAGCTCGAAATTGAACTGAAGAAAGTCAAACTGTCCGAGTATGACATTCAACCGGTCACGAATGGCCCGAATGTAAACATGCGGCTGCGCTTGAGTGCCGACCATAAACTGGATCTCACTTACGTCCGCGGCCAAACGGTGTCGAATTGCTTAATGCATTTCTTTCTCGCTGACGTCACGGGCACAATGGAGCTTGCGGGCCAGCGGTTCGGAATGTCTGGTAAGCTTGAAGACCACAAGAGCCTCGACTTCGACAGCGCTGCGAAGGTTGCGCCCGGGCTGCTCGGAATGTTCAACGCGAACAAAATGGACGCTGACGCGACGGGTTCACTGATGGTGGCGATTGTACCCGAGGAAGGTTTGAATTGAGGAAGCTGGGGACACAACCACAGTCAGGATTGGCTTGCCGCAGCTGGTTTTGAAATCACACGCGGTCACAGCATGAAATTCACTCCCCCGCACCTTCGTCGCACTTGATGCAGTGCACAAAAGGCGTAAACAGAGGCTGCACACCGCAGGTCTGAGGGCAGAATGGCCATTCTTGTCGATAACAGCACGATCACCATTTGCCAGGGCATCACCGGCTCGCAGGGCACATTTCACACAAAACAAGCGAAAGCTTACGGCACCCAGGTCGCGGGCGGCGTGACGCCGGGCAAGGGCGGCACGAAGCACCCCGACGCCGAACTGGCCGATGTGCCGATGTTCGATACCGTGATTGATGCCAAGCTGGCCACCAAAGCCACCGCCACGGCCATCTACGTGCCACCGCCGTTCGCCGCCGATGCCATCCTGGAAGCCATCGACGCCGAAATGCCGCTGATTGTCTGCATCACCGAGGGAATTCCGGTGATGGATATGGTGCGCGTGAAGCGCGCACTCATTGGCTCGAAATCGCGCCTCGTCGGGCCCAACTGCCCGGGCGTTTTGACGCCCAATCAATGCAAAATCGGCATCATGCCGGGGAACATCTTCAAGCACGGGTCCGTCGGCATCGTTTCGCGCTCGGGAACGTTGACCTATGAAGCCGTCAAACAAACAACTGACGCGGGCCTTGGCCAGACCACCGCCGTCGGCATTGGCGGCGATCCCGTCAAGGGCACCGAGTTCATTGACGTGCTTGAGCTGTTTCTCGACGATCCAGAGACCCAGTCCATCATCATGATTGGTGAAATCGGCGGCTCTGCCGAGGAAGAAGCCGCGGACTTCCTGAAACGCGAAGCCCGAATGGGCCGTAAAAAGCCTATGGCTGGCTTCATTGCCGGGGCCTCTGCTCCGCCTGGCCGCCGTATGGGTCATGCCGGCGCCATCATTTCAGGCGGCAAGGGCCGCGCCGAAGACAAGATCGAGGCCATGCGGTCCGCAGGAATTTCGATGGCTGACAGCCCTGCATCGTTGGGCACGACGTTAGCGTATGTCTTAAAGGGTTGAAGCCGAGGGTCTATGTTTGAAGCGGTCGCACGAAGGGTGAGACACATCACCCGCGTGTCCGGGAGTGGTGCCAAGGAGCCCTTATGGTTGAGCCAGCCGCATGGCTGACGCAGAACAGGGTCACGCATGACACGTCAAGCACGCAATGAGCAGTTCCTGAGGACGTCCTTCCTCAATGGGGTCAATGCGCCTTATGTCGAGGAGCTGCAGGCGCAGTATGAGCGCAATCCCGGCTCGGTGTCGGACGAGTGGCGGCATTTCTTCGAGAGCCTGAAAGAGGATCGCGAACGCGGGCGGGTGGACGACGCAGCTGAACCGCAGACCGCGAGCCAAGGTCCGTCGTGGGGTCTCCCGATAACTGAGCTGCAGTCCAACAGCGAGCTCATCTCGGCTCTGACCGGCGACTACGACGATGCCGCGCATATTATTCGCAACAAAGTTCAGTCGCGCGCGCAATCGGCCGGGTTCGAGTTGTCGCCTGCCGCCTCGCTGCGCGCGACGCAAGACAGCATCCGCGCGTTGATGATGATCCGCGCCTATCGCGTTATGGGTCATCTGGCCGCCGACCTTGATCCGCTGGGCTTGGCTGAGCGCAACGTCCACAAGGAACTGCGGCCCGAGACGTATGGCTTCACGGACGCCGATCTCGACCGGCCGGTATTTATCGATCGCTATCTCGGTCTCGAAACGGCGACAGTCCGCCAGATCCTGAGTATTTTGCGCCGCACCTACTGCCGCAAGATCGGTTTCCAGTTCATGCACATCACGGCGCCGGCGCAAAAGTCGTGGCTGCAGCAGCGCGTTGAGGGTGCCGAGAAAGACATTACGTTCACGGTCGAAGGCAAGCGCGCCATTTTGAACAAGCTCATTGAAGCCGAGCTGTTCGAGAAGTTCTCTGACGTGAAATACACCGGCACGAAGCGCTTCGGACTCGACGGTGCTGAAGCGATGATCCCCGCGCTGGAGCAAATCATCAAGCGTGGCGGCCAGCTCGGCGTCAAAGAAATCGTCATTGGCATGGCGCATCGCGGCCGCTTGAACGTACTCGGCAACGTGATGGGCAAGCCGCATCGCGCAATTTTTAACGAGTTCAAGGGGGGATCGTTCAAACCCGACGATGTCGAAGGATCGGGCGATGTGAAGTACCACCTTGGTGCATCGTCCGACCGCGCATTTGACGGCAACACGGTGCACTTGTCGCTGACCGCAAACCCCTCGCATCTTGAGATCGTTGATCCTGTTGTGCTCGGAAAAGTGCGCGCTAAACAGGATCAGCACGGCTGCGAACCGGGCGAGCGCACGCCCGTTTTGCCGCTGCTGATCCACGGCGACGCGGCCTTTGCCGGCCAGGGCGTCGTGGCGGAGTGCTTTGGAATGTCCGGTTTGAAGGGGCATCGCACGGGCGGCTCGATCCACTTCATCATCAACAACCAGATCGGGTTCACGACCAACCCGCGCTACTCGCGCTCGTCGCCCTATTGCTCGGACGTGGCGCGGATGATCGAAGCGCCGATACTGCACGTCAATGGCGACGATCCTGAAGCAGTTGTTCACTGCGCCAAAATTGCGATCGAGTTCCGCCAGCGGTTCCAAAAGCCCGTCGTCATCGACATGTTCTGCTATCGGCGGTTCGGCCACAACGAAACCGACGAGCCGATGTTCACGCAGCCGATCATGTACAAAAAGATCAAATCGCACCCGACTGCGGTGCAAATCTATTCCAAGCGGCTGATCGAAGAGAAGATTATCACGGAGGAGGGTGTCGAAAACATGCGCTCGGCCTACCGCGAACACCTGGATGGCGAATTGGCCGTGGCTGAAAGCTATAAGCCCAACAAAGCCGACTGGCTCGATGGACGCTGGTCGGGCATGGGTCACGCGCTCGATGATGAGCGGCGCGGAGAAACAGGCGTCGAACTCGAAACGCTGCGCAGCATCGGACACCGCATCTGTACCCTGCCGACGGATTTTCACGCCCACAAAACCATCGGCAAGCTGATGGAAAAGCGGCGCGACATGATCGACGCTGGGGCCGGGATCGATTGGTCGATGGCCGAGCACTTGGCGTTCGCCACCCTGGTCAAAGAAGGCGTTCCGGTGCGTCTGTCGGGCCAGGATAGCGAGCGCGGAACCTTCTCGCAGCGCCATTCCGTTTTGATCGACCAAGAGACCGAGCGGCGCTATACGCCGCTGAAGTTCGTGGCGCCCGATCAGGCCCGCTTCGAAGTGATCAATTCGATGTTGTCGGAAGAGGCCATCCTTGGTTTCGAATATGGCTATTCGCTTTCGGAACCGAACGCTCTTGTGTTGTGGGAAGCGCAGTTCGGGGATTTCTCGAATGGCGCGCAGGTGATCTTCGATCAGTTCCTGTCGTCGGGCGAACGCAAGTGGCTGCGCATGTCCGGCCTCGTGTGCCTCCTCCCGCATGGGTACGAAGGCCAGGGGCCGGAGCACTCGTCGGCACGGCTGGAGCGGTTCCTTCAGTTGTCGGCTGAAGACAATTGGCAGGTGGCCAATTGCACGACGCCTGCCAACTACTTCCACGTTTTGCGCCGCCAGCATCATCGCGGTTTCCGCAAGCCGTTGATCTTGATGACGCCGAAGTCTTTGCTGCGTCACAAGCGTGTCGTTTCCACGTTGCCGGAACTCGGTCCGGCATCGACGTTCCATCGTATTTTGTGGGACGATGCGCAGCACAAAAAAGGCGAGAAAATCAAGCTCGCCCCTGACCGGGACATCGAGCGTGTCGTGCTGTGTTCCGGTAAGGTCTACTATGATCTCTACGAGGCGCGTGAAGCGGCAGGAATTGACAACGCTTATCTTCTTCGCATCGAGCAGCTTTATCCGTTCCCGGCGCGGGCGTTGATCCACGAACTGGGCCGGTTCCCGAACGCGGACATCATCTGGTGCCAGGAAGAACCCAAGAACATGGGCGCTTGGACATTTATGGAACCGAATCTGGAATGGGTTCTTGACCATGCGATGGGCCCTCAGCGGCGCGCCCGATATGCGGGCCGGGCTGCTTCGGCATCGACGGCGACGGGTCAGTTGAGCCGTCACTTGCAGGAACAGGCGGCGCTGGTCGCCGATGCGTTGACAGGCTGAATAGACGAAAGACCGGGTCAGACCCGCGGGGTCTGATCCCTTTCCGAGGTTGATATGACAATCGAAATCAAAGTTCCGGTGCTTGGTGAGTCCGTTACGGAAGCCACAGTTGGCAAATGGTTCAAGAAGCCCGGCGAGGCGGTCAAGATGGATGAGCCGCTGGTCGAACTGGAAACCGATAAGGTCACGGTTGAGGTTCCTGCTCCTGCCGGCGGGGTGATGGGTGACATTCTGGTGCAGCCCGGCGCGACTGTTGGCATTGGAGCGGTGCTCGCGTCGCTGAACGATGGTGCTGCGATAGCCGTTAAATCCCCGCAACCCGCTGCGCCGCCTCTTGAAGTGAAAGCCGAGCCGCCAAAAAGTGCTCCGCAGAAGCCGGCCGCACAGAACAAATTCAACAAATCTCCCGTGCCTCCGGGCCCTGCGGCGCGGAAAATTCTGGCTGAGAACGGTGTTGATGCGAGTGCCATCGATGGCTCGGGCCGCCGCGGTCAGGTTCTGAAAGAAGACGCGATCGCGGCAACCGGTCCGCAGCCAGCCGAACCCGAGGCAGCGACGCCGCGTGAGCCCGCACCTGCACCAGCCACTCCGCAGCGGGCGGGCGCGGCGGCACCTGCCACGATGCCGGTGCCCATGCAAGAGCTGCGCATTCCCGCAACTAGCACGGATGCGTCGCGTGAAGAGCGTGTGAAGATGACACGATTGCGCCAAACCATCGCCCGGCGCTTGAAGGAGGCACAGAACGCGGCGGCCATGCTGACGACGTTCAACGACGTCGATATGACCGCTGTCATGGCCATGCGCACGCAATACAAGGACTTGTTCGAACGCCGCCACGGCGTGAAGCTTGGCTTTATGGGGTTCTTCGTCAAAGCCTGCATTCAGGCATTGCGCGAGATTCCGGCCGTCAATGCCGAGGTCGATGGCGACGACATCGTCTATAAGAACTACTACCACATCGGCGTTGCCGTCGGCACCGATCGCGGCTTGGTGGTGCCTGTGCTGCGCGATGCCGACAGGCTGGGCATTGCCGATATCGAGATGACAATTGCTGACTTTGGCCGCCGGGCGCGCGAAGGCAAGCTCAGCATCGAAGACATGCAGGGCGGCACCTTCACGATTTCCAACGGCGGCGTATATGGTTCGATGCTCTCGACGCCGATTTTGAACGCGCCTCAGTCTGGCATTCTGGGCATGCACCGGATTGAAGAGCGCGCGGTGGTCCGCGACGGCCAAGTCGTCGCCCGTCCCATGATGTATCTGGCGCTCAGTTACGATCACCGGATCGTCGATGGTAAAGAAGCGGTTACCTTCCTTGTCAGGGTCAAGGAATGTCTTGAGGATCCCAAGCGATTTCTTTTGGAATTGTGACACCTGGACTGGGCACGGCGGGGTTATTGCTAGGTGGCCCGGCAAGACATTTGAGAACACGACGTGCGGATCACTGCCACTCATGACACCAGCACCGCCTTCGGCAGCGAACGGCTCGCGTGGCTCGACTATGCCAAAGGCATAGGCATCATTCTGGTCGTGATTGGCCATGCCAACCGGTCGATTGAGCGAACCAGTGGGCTTGTCTGGAGCGAGCCGCTGCAGGCGCTCGATGCGTTGATCTATTCGTTTCACATGCCGTTGTTTTTCTTGCTCGCCGGATATGCGGCAAGCCTGAGCCGCGGCAGCGACTGGCGGGCGTTCGCGCGTGGCACGTTGTGGGGTGTTGTCGTACCATACCTTATCTGGTCGGCCATTTGGATCGCCCTCAAGGCGAGCTTTCCGGGCGTCGCCAACCACCCGGTGGGGTGGGAGGCGCTCGGCGATATTCTCGTCAGTCCGATCGAGCACATGTGGTTCTTGTATCATTTGCTTCTGATCAGAGTGTTCTGGTTTTGCGCTGAGCGATCTCTCAACCTGCCCACGCAGTGGTTGGCGATTGCCACTGCGGTCATCGCGTCGATTGTGCTGCGTGGGCGGCCAGACGTGACAGGTCTCGCGGCGTTTTTCTTGGAGAACTTGGCCGTGTATGGCTTGGGCTTGCTGTTGCTGCCCTCAGTGCTCAAAACTGACGTGAGTGGGCGTGGGCTGTTAACGGCGTTGGTGGCTTGTGCTGCGCTGTGGCTTGGTTTGGCCACCTTGCAGGTCTCTCCGCCAATGTTTCTTGGAATTTTGCCTGCCGCCGTTGCCGGTTCCGGCATGATTGTCCTGCTGGCGCGCGCACTGCCGGCGCCGTCGCATCCGGTGCTCAAAGGCCTGGCGGCGCTTGGGCAAGCCTCGTTGGCGATATATGTGATGCACCTGCTGGTCATGGCGGCGGACCGCTGGCTGCTCGGTGCGTTCGGGCAGCTCAATGAGATGTCGCTCCTCCTGGCCAGCACCACTGTCGGGCTTCTCGTCCCGCTCGTGCTGTACAGATCGTCACTCGCGGCTTCGGACCGCATTGGCTGGCCGTTGACGCAGTGGCTTGGATTGGGTCCACTGCGCCGGCTGAGGTACCGGCCAGCCGGCAATGCGGCATCGCTCGCAAGTTCCGCCGCGCCCCACGCCACGTCGACAGGAGACGCATGATGCCGCGATTTGATGTGATCGTGATTGGCACGGGACCAGGGGGCTACGTCTGTGCCATTCGCGCCAGTCAGCTGGGTTTGAAGGTAGCGGTGATTGAAAAGCGCGCCACGCACGGCGGCACGTGTCTCAATGTCGGGTGCATCCCCTCGAAAGCTCTTTTGCACGCCTCCGAGCTGTTTCACGAAGCGCAGCATGGTTTTGCGGGCATGGGCATTCAGGTGAAGCCCAAACTCGACCTGGCACAGATGCAGGCGTTCAAAGACGAGGGCGTCAAAGGCAACGTCGATGGCGTGGCGTTCCTGCTGAAGAAGAATAAGATTGAGCACTTTCATGGAACAGCCCGGGTGGTGGGGTCAGGGCTCACCGAAGTGACGTTCATCAACGGGGAGACGATCGAGCTTGAGGCCAAATCGATCGTCATTGCGACGGGTTCGGATGCGGCGCGGCTGCCGGGTATCGAGATTGATGAAAAGCAGATCGTGACCTCCACGGGGGCGCTCACGTTCGAGAAAGTGCCGAAGCAGCTTGTCGTAATAGGTGCGGGGGTCATTGGGCTGGAACTGGGGTCCGTATGGCGGCGGCTGGGGTCTGAGGTGACGGTCGTCGAATATCTCGATCGTATCCTGCCGGGAATGGACGGGGATATCGCGCGCTCGTTCCAGCGCATTCTGACAAAGCAGGGACTTGTCTTTAAGTTGGCATCGAAGGTCACGGGCGTTTCCAAGTCCGGCGCGAGCTTGAGCGTGATTTTGGAACCGGCCGCGGGAGGCAAGGCTGAGACGTTTGCGGCGGATGCGGTTCTGGTCGCCGTCGGCCGCGTGCCCTATACCAAGGGATTGGGGCTCGAAGCCGCAGGCATTGCCATCGATGCCAAGGGGCGCATTGCGGTCAATGATCGCTACGAGACCAGCATTCCGGGCGTCTATGCGATTGGCGATGTGATCGCGGGGCCGATGCTGGCGCATAAGGCCGAAGACGAAGGCATGGCACTCGCCGAGATCTTAGCTGGTCAGGCAGGCCACGTGAACTATGACGTTATCCCGAATGTGATCTACACCGCGCCGGAAGTGGCCTCTGCCGGCAAAACCGAAGAGGAGCTGAAAGCTGAGGGGACTGCGTACAATTCGGGCAAGTTCCCGTTTACAGCCAATGGCCGGGCCAAGGTCAACAAGACCACCGAGGGCTTCGTGAAGGTTCTGGCGGACGCGGCGACCGACCGCATTCTCGGCGTCCATATCATCGGCCCCCACGCTGGCGAGATCATTGCGGAAGCCGCGGTGATTATGGAGTTCAGCGGCTCGGCGGAGGACTTGGCGCGCACCTGCCACGCGCATCCGACGTTGACTGAGGCTGTGAAAGAAGCCGCACTGTCCGTCGCCAAACGCGCGGTCCATATGTAGAATTTGCGATCCAACGGCCGTCGAGTAACCGTAGTCTTTACATGTGTATAAAGGTCCGCTGATGCAATTCCTTGCCGCTTACGCCGCCGCCGCCGTTGCCATGCTGATCATTGATCTCGTGTGGCTTGGCCTCGTGGCTCCCGGATTTTATAAGGAGCAGCTCGGGCCGCTGATGGCTGATCGCATCAATTGGACGGCTGGGCTGGCGTTTTACGCGCTCTACGTTTTCGGAATTGTGGTGTTTGTCATTCAACCGGCGTTGGCGGCCGGGTCGTTGCGCCATGCGCTTTTGTTCGGCGCGTTGTTCGGGCTCGTCGCGTATGCGACCTACGATCTAACCAATCTGGCAACCTTAAAGGGGTTTCCCTGGAAGCTCGCGTTGGTCGACATGGTGTGGGGCGCGGTGTTGACTGGCTTGGTGGCCATGATTGGAACGGCTGTCGCGATGCGGGTTTAATCACTCAACCGCTGTCACCGTGTATCCGGCCTTGCGGAACAACTCGACAAGGCCTTGCTTGCCGCTGAGATGCAACGCGCCGACAGCAATGAATGCGCCGCCTTTGTCTAGATTGAGCAGCGAGCCTTTGCCCATTTCCAGATTGCGCTTGATCAGAATGTCTGTCTCGAAGCTTGAAAACGCGGACGGCTTCACACCGGCCTTCTCGCCGAGCGCCAACTGAAACGGCCAAGCCGCTCCCATCTTGCGTGTCAGATAAAGCTGCAGCGTTGTTTCCAAAAGATCGCTGGACCGGTCGACGTACTTGAGCGTGGTTTTCAGCATACCGATTTGCTGATCTTCAGGGATCGACGCCAGCGCTTTGAGTTGCGACTTCATGGTTTCGAGACCGGTGACCGGAATGCCGCGCGCCTTGGCCTCTTTGGCGATCTTTGCGTCGAGAACCACACCGCCATTCTGCACGCTGTCACGCTCGCACGGCGAACTGGCGAGCAGCATCGACACGATCCAAGGCTTCAACATGCCGGCAAAGTTCGGTGGTACCCCCGCCTGCGCGACGGCACCTTGGGCTTTGGCGAAGTCCTCCGGCGGCAACATCGATGACAAGTTGCGGCCATCCATGAAGAACGCCAGTTCGCGCGCGTCCAGCAGAGCGGCCGCCGCGGACGAGTCCGACATATCGCCGATTTCGAGAACGACGGCTTTGGATTGCGACAGCGCTGCCGTCGCAGCTGGCGACAGCTGCGTCACGCGGGCATCGGTGATGTGCATCGTGCCAAACAGATGGGACGTCGCGAGACCCGCTTTTTCAACCTTCCACAAAATCGCGCCGTCGTTGAGAACGGCTGCAGCGTCGCGCATGATGCGGGCGTGGAGATCCGGTTCCTTCACGGCCAATTCGGCCAGCATGTCCGTTCCGCGGCACTGAGTGGCCGCCGGGGCAGGCTTGGCCGTGTCGTCGCCGAGCGAAAAGCCGGTCTGGGCCTGGGCGGGGGCGACGGAGAGGCCAATGATCGCTGCGAGGCCGACAACGAACGAGCGCATCTTGCGTGTCTCCAGTCCCGGGGGCCAATCTGGTCCTATCCTATCGCAATTAACCGCGGCGGGGATGTGAGCCGGACCGGCATGGTCAACACCCTATGAACGAGGGTGTGCCGCATCGTAGATCTTTAACAAATGATCGCGATCGACCTGTGTGTAAACCTGTGTGGTCGACAATGACGCGTGGCCCAGCAATTCCTGGATTTGACGCAGGTCAGCCCCGGCTGACAACAGGTGGGTCGCGAACGAGTGGCGCAAAGCATGTGGTGTGGCGGTTGGCGCCAGATCAAGTTCGTCGCGCAAGCGCGCCATCGTCAACTGAATGAGGCGCGGTGACAGCGGCCCGCCCTTGGCGCCGCGAAACAGCGGCTCGCTGGGGTCGAGCGGATACGGGCAGAGCGTCATGTATCGCTCGATGGCGGCTTGCGTGACCGGCAACACGGGGACGACGCGCTCTTTTTCGCCCTTGCCGGTGATGCGCATGACATCGCGGCCGCGAATGGGCGCGTCCTTGGCGTTGAGGCTGAGTGCTTCGGAAATGCGCAGGCCGCAGCCGTAAAGCAGCAGAAGGACGGCTGTGTCGCGTGCCGCCACCCAATCGAGCTGATCGGCCATGGTGTCTGCGACCACAGCAGCGGCTTTTTCAATGGTCAAAGGTTTGGGCACCGAGTGCGGGATTTTCGGCATCGTCACGCGCATCACAGTGCGATTGTGGAATGTACCGGTCGACTCCATCCAGCGGAAGAAGGTGCGCAAGGCTGACAGGCTGCGCGACAGCGAACGGCTGGCGACGCTGCTGCGCCGGCGGGCTGCCATGAAGGCGCGAAACACTTTGATATCGAGCCGTTGCAGATCAGCGAGGCACGGCGGATAGCCGAGATGCGATGTCAGGAACGCCAAGAACTGACTGAGGTCACGCTCGTAGGCTTCAAGCGTTTCGGGCGAACGATTGCGCTCATAGCTCAAATGCGCGAGCCAATCGCCGATGGCCAAGCTGAGATCCGAGCCGAGCGGGAGTTCGCCGGCTTGGGAACTCTCGCGGATGCCAGTGCGCGCCATTTGAGCCTTGAGTCTGATAGCCAATCGGTAAGAGCCTCGCGTGGAAAAGGTTAATGAAGGGTTAATGGGTCGAGACGCAGGGAAATGACCCGAATTCTCTGCGCTTGAATTCAGGATCGTGTCTCTGCAGGCGTCAAGGGACACGATCCCGAACGTGCCGTTCGGGTCATGTCCCCTCTTTTCATTGCCACCGCAGCCCGCGATCTTGCGATCCGGGGGTTTGCGATCTGGTCCAGTCCCACCTCCGAGAAAGTTCGGGGAGCGGGGCGCGGCTGCACCGCGGTCTTCCGCAGTGCTTTGGTAGAAGGCGCAACGGCGCCCCGCAGTGCGGGATTCTCAACCGGAGGGTTGCACTCCGGCCTCTTGACGCGCGCCCCTTAGCCCCGGCGGGTCCTGCATTCCGGCAGGTGGTGCGCGCGCCGCGGAAGGGTTGGCTGCGTCAGCC
>JANOFU010000010.1:0-2463 GCA_031413815.1 Hyphomicrobium sp.
AGCTCAAGTCATACAACGGCCGTGAAATCTCGAAGCTGGTCACACAAGACACGCTGATCATGGCGGGTGCCGAGGATCACTTCGTACCACTCCAGCAATTTTACGACCAGCTTCCGCTCTTGATCAATGCGCGCTCGGTGACCGCGCAAATATTCACTGGCGCTGATCAAGCTCAATCTCATTGTCAGATCGGCAATCTTGGGCTCGCAGTATTTCAAATTATCAATTGGATAAAATCTCATGCGTGATCGCGTCGACTTGTCCGAAATGGCACCATTCCAGAGCTTCGCAACTTCTGTCTGCATAGCCTTGGCGCCGCCGGAACTCTGATCATCAGTCGAAGGAAGTCGTCACAGCACGGCGAGGATGTTTCGCTAACATACCGATGCCAACCGCACTGGTGGGCTGCAGACCTACGTTTGGGCTATCGAAAATCGAGAGGGGATCATCATCGTTGACACTGGACAGGGTACGCATCTCCCTGACCGGGGAGTGGCCGCTTGCCATATTGCGATTGGAAGACGCCGTTGCATAGCCGTCGAGGAGGAAATCGGGCGTTGGTTTTGCCCGCTTCGAATTGTTCCGCGCGACAGGTGGGGGTGCTGCATTTCCTAAGCTCAGCTTCCCCGCTTTTCCCGGGTTTCCCCATTGTGCCAAATTATGATGTGGCTTCATCGTGGCGCACTGATCATGGACCAGGGGTGATATGTGCAAGCTGTACCTGCCGAACATGCTAGAGCGCCGACAGAAGAACGGTGTTCGTCCATAATTATATTAGAGTTGGCATGCGCACTTGCGCGACAGGCGGCGCGGGAGGATGATGCGGCTGAACTTGCGACAGAAAGGACCGCACCATGCGCGTTGCCATCTACGCCCGTTTCAGTTCCGACTTACAAGACATCCGATCCATAGCGGACCAGATCGCAGCCGCCCGGGACCATGCTGATCGGCAGGGCTGGCAGGTGGTCGCTAACTTTTCCGATGCTGCGATTTCCGGATCATCATTACACAATAGGCCTGCGCTACTCGATCTGATGGTGGCAGCTCAGTCAAAGCAGTTCGATGCAGTGTTGACCGAGTCGATTGATCGGTTATCGCGGGATCTCGAAGACATTGCGGGCATTTACAAACGCCTCTCGTACATGGGCGTCAAGATCGTGACATTGGCAGATGGCGAGGTTGGTAAGCTGCATGTCGGCTTGAAAGGCATCATCGCGTCGATCTACTTGGACGATCTTGCCCAGAAGACAAGACGAGGACAGGCCGGCAGGGTCAAGGCTGGCCGTATTCCCGGCGGGAAGAGCTACGGTTACACCGTTGTTCGCGACGGTGAAGAACGCGGGCGTCGCGTAATAAACGACCCGGAAGCCGCGATCGTCCGGCGCATTTTTCAGGAGTACGTCGACGGTGACTCGCCGCTCGCGATCGCAGGCCGATTAAATACCGAACGGGTCGCCAGCCCTCGGGGTGGTCAGTGGAATGCATCGACGATCAACGGCAGCCGTAAACGCCTGAACGGGCTATTGAATAATCCGCTGTACGCCGGTCGGCTTGTCTACAATCGGCAGCGCTTCGAGAAAGATCCATCCTCCGGCAAGCGGCAGGCCAAGCCCAATCCGCCGGATCGATGGCTCGAACAGGCTATTCCCGAACTCGCGATCGTGCCTCCGGCCCTATTCGCTGCCGCGCAATCGCGGCGGGACTCGGTCGGTGGCCCACAAGTACAAGGTGCCGCGCTCGGGCGGAAGAAACGGGCCAAACATCTACTGTCGGGCTTGTTGCGCTGCGGGTGCTGCGGCGCGTCGATGATCATCATTTGCAGTGACCGCGTCGGCTGCTCGGCCAAGCAAAATAAGGGCACGTGCAACAATCGGCGGTCCATCCGGTTGGTTGAGATTGAGGAGCGGGTGGTGAGCGCACTAAGGAGCTTCCTGCTCGCACCTGACGTCGTGGCACAAGCCGTCGAAGCCTATCGGCTTGAACGTGAACGGACGACCAAGGAACGGGCAAGGTTGCGGCGAGATGCCGAACGCGATCTCGCTGCGCTGGAGCGCAAGATTAACGGCGTGATTACGGCCATTGAGAATGGTGGCGATCCAAAGATGTTGGCCGCACGACTCAACGCGCTTGGAGCCGACCAGCAAGCACTCGTGGCCCTGTTGCCGCGAGAGCACGCTTGTGATGCGATTGCACTGCATCCCCAGGCGGCCGAGCGGTACCGCCAGAAAGTGGCCGATGTCCACTCGGCGTTGAAAACAGGCGACGCCGCTGGGCGAGCAGCGATTTCATTGGTTCGGGAACTGATCGAAAGCATCGCGGTGACGCCGACCGAGCCGGGCGAACCCTCAAAGCTAGAACTATCGGGCAATCTGGCCGCTCTGTTGGGCGAACCAACAGCGAACGCTAGTTTGGTACCGGTGGTTGCGGGGGCTGGATTTGAACCAACGACCTTCAGGTTATGAG
>JANOFU010000011.1:0-1680 GCA_031413815.1 Hyphomicrobium sp.
CTTCCACAACCCGCCGCCGCAAATCCAAGCTGTAAGCTCGCGCCATCATCCTCTCCTCCGCGAATCACACAGGAAAAAGAATCAGCATTCGCGCACTAAGGGAATCCCCGCCGACTCCGCTTTCATTGAAACGGCTCTAGCATGACCCAAGCGGCAGAAACTGCCCGGCGACGCCCAGGACATTGCAATCCTTGTCGTCGCCGTTTTCGCCCGGCAGTTTCACGCGATAGACCGAAAACGCAAGGAAGTTCTGCCGTTCGATCGGCATGTTGGAAATGAAGAAGCCGGCGATCGCGCCGCCGACTTGACTGGAGCCGTCGTGCGGGTCTTCGCCCCGCTGACGCGCCTCGTCCTCGATCTTACCCGCGACATAGGTCTGCGCCCAAGAATTGAACTCCGCCCGCGACGGATTGGTCGCAACCAACAAAGCCCCCACAAGCATAACACCAAGCAACAGACGGTTCATTTTTTCCCCTGACATGCGCGCAACGCCGGACGCCATTCCGCGCAACACAATCATGTTAGCCGCAACCTTGCCCGCAATGCAGTGCACTGCATCGAAGGCTTGCTGCTGGCTTTTGGATTATGGACTCTGGCTTTGGGGCCAAGGGGGGCCTTAAGGCACCCCTTAACCGGCGAGAAAATAGTCAAAGATATTCAATCAATTAGACATCCTCCCATCTTCGGCTTTGCGAGCCGTATCGCTGTTTCCGGCGGACCATTCCGCGACCGGCTTCGGCAATTGCCGGGGAAGAACGCGGGCCGCAACAAGACATGTCGTGAGGGGTTGGTGTCTGGCCCGGCCGGCACCGCCAAGGCTGGTGATGCCGCGAGGCCAAACCCTCGCCAATCAGAGATGAAATGAAGAAGCCATCGCGCCGTCGCCGCAATTCGAAGCCTGGAACATATAGAGAACGTATCACAGTGCCATCGGCTCCGGCAAGGCCCATGGCGCGCAGAACTTTGCCAGTCGAGGCCCGACCAAGCCAAATCTATATATTGTGACCGGAGGTCAACAGGCCACAGCAAATGGTAAAGTCATAGCACATATTGCCAATATCCCGGTGACTGCAGGCATATCAAAAATCTACCTCAAAACTGCTTGCATCAAAGTAGCAACACGAACGATCTGATCTCTGCATTTCTCTCAAGAACTACCGGATTGTTGCAAATATCTTACGACTCCCGGTTGAGTCAGCATGACATTTTTGGCAAACTAGCTGCCTGAGTTAAGGGGGGAAGGTCCGCGCTCCGGGGGGAGCTAGGCCTTCTTTTTTTGGGGGGATTATGGCAGCGTCATTTCGTGACGCCCTCGTGGGCGCGTCTGGATATGTTGCGGCAGTTGCCGCGGCGTCAATTTGGTTAACAGCGCTTCCGGCAGGCGCCGTCATCGTCAGGGATGATGTCGGGCTCGTGGCAAGCCAAGACCCGGCCGACGCCTATTCGCCCGTCGTCCAGCTCTTCTTTCTCGACAATTCCACCGGCGACATCTTTTTCGACTGCACCGGCACCCTGATCAACCCGCGAACGGTCATCACGGCCGCGCACTGCGTGAATTTCCTCGGCAGCGAAGATTACAATTCGAGCCCCCTCGGCTTCACAATGTTGGTCTCCACCGGGCCAAACACGTTCACGCGCCTCATCAATTTCGCGAATTTCGGTTTCAGCCACGCTCAAGGC
>JANOFU010000012.1:0-29467 GCA_031413815.1 Hyphomicrobium sp.
CTCGACCGCTGGCGCTACATCACCGAGGTGCGGGCGCGAACGTGCGCGGAGAAACTGATCAAAGACGAGGAGCACAAGAAGGCCGTTATCTTTGAGTTGATCAATCTCGCTGGCGGCCCGCCCGATCCCAAGGTCAAGCCACGTCTGCAAGAGGCGCTCGACACCTATGCGCCAACGCTTGCCGCGCGAGCGCAGGCCAACCCCGTTATTCGCGCCAATGCGTTGATGCCGGCGGCCCGGTTCGGTCTGCGCGAGGAGATGAAGCAAACCTATGGCTTCGGCTGGCGCGCCTACGTTCGTGGCGTGACCACAACATTTGATGCGATTGAGAATCTGCGGTTTGGTGAGCGCATCCGGCAGTCACTTGTCTCGATGGACGGCCAGCTGCGCGATAAAATCAGTGCTGGGTATACGCTCGACCCGGCGCGGGTCGCGGCGGACACCAAGTCGCCCAACGTGGTCGTAGCAGCGGCCAACACCAAAGGCGAAATTGTGCGCTACTTCGAGACCGGGGAAACCGCGGCCTACTTTGGAGCCCCAGTGGCCCGCAGCGCGGAGACAGGATTCTACGAGGCCGACAAAGATCCCCGCATGATCGCTTCCACGGGCAAAATCATTTCCGCTATTGCGATCGCCAATTCCGGCCGTGACACGGCAAACAGCTTGTATGTCGATACCGAAGCGCCTGCCGGTGGCTTGGAGACCTGCGCGCGCGGGGGTAGCGAGCGGCGCGGCCGCCGGGCCATTGTTGCGTTTGCGTGTTCGCTCAACAGTCCGTTGATCAACCGCACGGCGCTGGCTGGTCAAGAGCGTGTCCAAACCATCATAGACCGCCTCGGATTTACGCTGCCGCCACCCGACGCCAACGGCGAGCGCGTGCCGCCGTCGACGGCAGTGGTACTGGGCCAGATATCCGGCAGCCCGCGCCGCGTGCATCACATGTCGGCCGTCGTTTTGGCGTCGCTGCTGGGCCGGGGCGATACGCCGGTCCGGTTGCCAACCATGGTCAAGGGCTACGACTACACGAGCGTAGAAGCGCGGCAAGCGGGTTCGGGGCCCGTTGCGACGGGCACGCTACCATCGTCGGTCATTCAACCGTCAGCAGCGCCGTTGCTCAAATCGCTGCTGCAGGCCCCCATCTGTTATACAGCGGGCAAGGCGCCTGCTGGAACGCTTAAGAGCCTATCGCACTGGTGCGCCGCCCGGCGTGGTGATCTAAGACTGCATTTCGCCAAGACCGGCACGCAAGTGACCAGCGATCCCAACGCGACGGTCGATGTTTGGACCACGGGCGGACTGCAATTCTCGAATGGTGCAGCTTACAGCTACGTTGTTCTGGTCGGCACAGGATCGTCGTCCGAGCCGTGGGGAACGTCGCTTCACGCGGCGCAGGTAACCGCGCCTTTGCTTGAGTCATTGCTCAGTGATCTCGCAGGCCATGCCAAAAACAACCCGGCGCCGCACTTGGTACCCCAGAGGCCGTTGCTGCCAGCCCCGTTGGCTGCTGTGGGCAAACCCGTTGCAACATCGGCTCCATCGGCGGTGGATGAGGCACTCAAAAATCTGGTCCGGTAGCGGCGCTTTCGGCCAAGCAAAGCCGGTGAATGCGGCCAAGGCTGGTCAACGTCGCGACGCGCGACAGGTGGCCACAATCGGCTCACATACGCCGCACTTGAACTCCGCTCAATTCTCAAGCACTCGTCAGTGCCGCAGTGGAAGGATTAAGCGCGCAGTTGATGCGCCCTGCCAGCCGCACGGGTGAGGGAGGAAACGATTATGAAGCTCGTACGTTTCGGCGCAAAGGGTGCAGAGAAGCCAGGCCTGATTGACCAGGGCGGAAAAGTCCGGGACTTGTCAGCCCATGTCGCAGACATTTCCGGAGACGCTTTAGGCCAAGACAGCCTCGCCCGGTTGCGAGCGCTGGATCCGGCGTCGCTGCCACTGGTCCCCGATGGAACCCGCCTTGGTCCGCCGGTGTCGCGCCCATGGAGCTTCATCGCGGTCGGTCTCAATTACGCCGACCACGCAAAAGAAACCGGTCAAGAGATTCCCACCGAGCCCATTCTATTCAACAAGCTCGGCAATACGGTTTCAGGCCCCGTTGATGATGTCATCTACCCCAAAGGTGCGGACCGCATGGATTGGGAACTGGAGATCGCCTTCGTCATCGGCAAGCGGGCGCGCTACGTCGAAGAAAAAGACGCCATGCAGTATGTCGCTGGTTACTGCATCTGCAACGATGTGTCCGAGCGGCGCTTCCAGATGAAGCGCAATGGCCAGTGGATGAAGGGCAAAGCGTGTGAAACCTTCGGGCCATTGGGCCCCTGGCTCGTCACGACGGACGAAATTCCAAATCCGCACAACCTCAACATGGAGTTGAAGGTCAACGGTGAGACCCGTCAGAAAGGGTCAACCTCGACGATGATCTTCTCGATCCCCTACCTCGTCGCCTACATCACACAGTTCTGCGTGCTGGAGCCGGGCGACGTGATCACTACAGGGACCCCGCCCGGCGTCGGCTCCGGCATGAAGCCGCCGCAGTACCTGAAGGCAGGTGACATCATGGAATTGGCCATTGACGGTTTGGGCGTGCAGAGACAGACCGTGGTGGCATTCACGGGGTGATGTGGTCCCCGTGAATACGTTTGCTGTTACGATTCAAGCCGCAAGGCTGACAGCCGCTTGGCAATTGTTTTGAACGTATCGCGCAGTTGGTTGCCGTCCTGTGCGTCGTAGAAGTGGTTTGGCGACGTCGCGCAATACTGCAAGACCGCAAGGGCGTCGGGGTCGTCGAGTTGGAAGCCGACCGTGTAGACAACAATGTTCTTGCTCTTCATATTATCGCATAGCGACTTGGCCTGCTGATCGGCGTTTCCGTTGCTGGGCTCATAGAAGTTGTTGAACTTGCCGTCGGTCATCAGGATCACGGCTTTCTGCGTCTCCTTGTCGTCGTAGTCCTTCGGCTCGCTTTCAGTGGGCCACACATCGTCCCATTCTGGTGACAATAAGTACCAGGCCCAACCGATGCCGAGATGGCCAGCGGTGTACCGCTCGGTTGTCATGCCGTTGATGTGATTGACGAGTTCGTCTTCGTCTTCACTCAGCGCAAACACGGGGCTGCTCGGACACGTTGCAGCTTTCTTGCCGAACTTTCCATCATCAGGACTCTTGTCGGTAAAGGCATTTGCACCGGGCCGCTCCGTCACGCACTTTGTGCCAGCTCCTTTAGACTTCTTCTTGCCGCCCTTCCCTTTTCCATCGTCTTCGTCGCCATCGCTGACGCTGTCTGAATAATCACCAGCGTTGACCGATGTCGAAAACGGCGCAATCGCAATCCGGTGTTTTGCGCCGTCCTTGTTCGCTGCCAACAAAATACCAACGAGATCAGCGGCTGCTGCGCGCAGATCAATGATCTTCTGGCCTTCCATTGATCCGCTGACGTCAAGCATCATCGACAGCTCGACATCCTTCGCTTCGTAGATCGCGGTTGAATTAGAGGGAATATCAAACTTATCAACGCCCATCAGCCCGCCAATCGTGGTCGGCAGTACGACATTGACGCTCAGGGTCACGGCGCTCCGTTCCCGGTCGATTTGAACTTGCAAAGGGCCATGCGTCGCCTGTTGCTGTCCGCCGCTCGCCTGAAAGTTCGCTGTGAAGTAGGTGTTGGCAAGTTGTTCGATTTCGGAGTCTGTCGCCTTCTCAACGCGCAAGGCCTTCGCAGACGCGAGGGCGGCTGCGTCAAGAGCCTGCGAGATCTCTGCGCTCGTTTTGAAAGCCCGGGCGCTATCGATCGCGACGCCGATTGAGAACATCAAACCAAGAAAGCACAATCCGAAGATCGGCACGATGCTGCCGTCGTCGTTCTCGCGAACACGTTGCGCGGCAGTCAAAAAATCGCGGCTCAGCGGCATGGTCTGAAATCCTAGAATTGTGCAGGTGAGCCAATTCATCAAATTTGATTGAAATAGGTCTTAATTTGATCATCCACAGTCCGGGGCATTGTCAGAATACCGCAATTAGTCTTAGGAAGGGATGAAACCGGACAATGTAAATCTTCTGCTGCGATTAAGGATTTGCGAACCATGCAACTTTGACGGATGCCATATTCAATGCAGCCCAGCGTTGCATTCGGGGCAACGCCGGGCTGCCAACGGCAACGGGCAAGACTATTGATTGGCCTTCCGCTAATCGCTGGCTCAGTATTTCTGTTGCACCTTCGACTTGTGCTGGTCGTAGCGCATGCCCTTGCGCGTCTTGTCCCAGTTGTCGCCGTCGATGTTGGTAGCGGCCTCGCGGGATTTCTTTTCCAGTGCGTCGAGGGCCTCGACTGCCTTTGCAGATGCGGGAGCCGCACCTGAGCCAAGCGAACTCTTTTGCTTGTTGAGATACGCGGCGTTGTCCTCGAGCATTTTTCTGGCTTGTGTGATATCGCCAGCATCGCGCAGTTCGACGGCCTTTTCGCTGGTCTCCGTCGCGATCTGCTCGGTCACTTGGGTCATAACCGATTTGTTGACGCTGGCGCTCGCCTCTTTTTCATCATCTGAAATGCCAGCCTTGATCCCGGCACTCGACTTTGTGCGCGAACCTGTCCCAAGGTCGAGGTACTCGATTTCGACGTCCGCGATTTCGGCCGAGCCCGCCTTGCTTCCGGCCGGAGCCTCGACTTCGAGAACGACATAGCGTTCATTGTCAGCCTGGAGCTGGTTCATTTTGAGAGTGACGCGGTCGCCGGAGATATCGGCATCGCGGCCCAGTACGCGCTTCGGCCTAAAACCAGCCTTACACTCTATGATGATCGTGATGTCTTTAGCTGTGATCGACAGGGCGTCTCCGAACTCCTTATCGAAGATCGAAGCAAGCTGGCGCGGATGTTCAACGAAGGCGTGGTTGCCGTCGCTGGCGGAGGCCAGCCGCTGCATCAGGTCTTCGTTGTAGTCGAGGCCAAGCCCGATAGTAGTGACCGAGATTCCTTTACCAGCTAGCCGGCGGCCCAGATCAGCGGCGTCTTTTGGTGTTGAGGGCCCGACATTGGCAAGACCATCGGAGACCAGGACGACACGATTGACCTTGTTGTCTGACAGAAATTTCTCGACTTGCTGGCCGCCTTCTTCCGTTCCGGCGTACAGCGCCGTGGTGCCGTCAGCCTTAAGATTGCCGATGGCGCGCAGCAGGCTTTCGCGTGAGGACCCCAACGGGGCGGCAGGGTGCAAAACGTCGACTTTGTGATTGTAGGATACGACGCTGACGATGTCGTTCGAAGAGAGCCGTTCAAGGGCGGTGCGCAGCGCTTCTTTCGCAGCTGCGATGCGATCGCCCTCCATGCTTCCCGAGCGGTCCACGACGAGAGCGACGTTGATCGGCGTGCGCTTATCGCGGCCCGGCAAGGCAGCGCCCTTCAGGGACAGCCGCAAGTAAATGCGATCGGACGATTTCGAGTGAATGATCGACTGACCGAGGTCGGCCTCCAGCGTAATGGGCGCGGCAACGGCGTTGGACGACGGCAATAACGGCAGGCTGACAAGGCCAACAGCGGCGGCCAGCCATTTGAGTATCGTCATGACAGCAGAACTCCTGTTCCAGAGAGGCCCTGTAATAAGAGCTCCGCGCGGCGGAATGGCGCTCGATCTGCGGCAGACCGTGTCCGGACCGATGGCGGAAAAAAGAAGACCCCGCGTAAGGCGATTGCGCAACGCGGGGTCCCGGTCGTGGGGCATGACGCCCGGCGCTGTCACGTGCCGGTCAGATCCGGTCGTTGCGGCGCTGGCCCCGGATGACTTGCGGCATGCCGGCATCATCCGAAGCGAGCAACGCAACTTCGATCTGCCGCCACGAGTCCGGTTGGTCAATGTTCATCTGGCGCAAATCTTTTTGAATGCCGCGCAACCGGTCGAGCAAATCCTGTTCATTCAAGTTGCGGTCTTCATCGGGGCTGGCTGCATATTCCAATTGCGAAATGAGCTGCTTGACGAGCCCAACACCTGGGTGGAGCATCACAACGCTCCCGGCTTCCTTGACCTTATCGTACATCGTGTTGAGAAGTTGCAGCTTTCTCGGATCATCGGCAGCCCCGGGCCTCAGGCTTTGATAGGCTTGATGGATAGCCGCTGCATGCCGGCGCTGCTCCTGATTGAGGAACATCGCAAGCCGCTCGTTGGTCTGACCGCTTCGTTCAAGGGTTTTCCAAGAATCGTCAGCGGCCGAAAGGATCTCCTCGTTTTCAAACGACCGCAGGATGTCGCCAGCCTTCAGCCCCACGGGTGCCAGCAATTGATCAAGATAGAGGGCCGCAAGCCGGTCTGTGTCGATCGGCGGCAATAGCCGTGGATCTGCTGCTGGGTTCTGCCCCGCGCGACTCTCATTGGCCGGACGGTGCTCGAGAGCCGCGCGCGCCTCTGTCAGTGCGCCACCGAAAGTCGTTCCCCGGGCGTTTGAGCCGTTGGTAAGCCGCGCTAGATCGCTGCCCATATAGAGCGAGCGCGCACGGATGCGAGCCAGCGTCTTATAAAGATCGCGGTGGATGAAGTAGTGCTCGGCGGTCTCACCGGCCCGCTGTACGCGCTGATGAGCCGAGCCGGCGTTCAGCACATTGCGCACCGTACGCTTATGATCGGCAGCCACCTCGCCAAGTCTCACCTCAGCCGTAAAGCCATGCTTTTCGCTGATCGGGTGCACATATGAGAGAACTGTATCGGCGTTGGCCGCCACGTCGGGCAACAGCGCGACAGCGACCATCTTCTCAAGTTCGGCAAAGGTGGCGTTCTGGTCGTTCGACTCGAACGACTTCTTGGCGACAACGGACAGGAACTCGAACAGCTCGGCCCGCACCAAGTAACGGTTCTCATCCGGATCGTACTCGACAGCATGGATCGTTGTGCCAGCGTTCAAAACGCCGATCACACGTTCCGCCGATTGCGGATCAAGCCGCTCGGGGCGCACCTCAGCCATGAATCCCGCATCGTTGGTGATCGGCCGCAGGGATTGCAGCGTCAGCCGCGCAGTCTCGAACGTATCGGGCAACAGCGAGTTCTCGATGATGGCTTCGAGCTGTTGGGCTGAGCGGGCCTTATAGCTTGGCACATCCGACAGCGGCGAGCGCACGGCATTTGCGCCGAACAGGCCAGACATAAAGATCAGCCCGTCAATAGCAATCGCGATCGCGAGTGCCAGATAGGCTAGCCGGTTGCCATCCTGGAAGGCGTTCCAGGTCACGACGAAGCGATGGGCCTTGTCGTCGCGATTGAGTTCGATGAAGTTGATCTTGGTGCGCAGCTTGTCGGTTTCCTGCGACGGCAGTCCGCTATCGGCAAGGCACTTTCGGGCGAACCCGAACAGGGCATCTGCCGAGGTGTGGGCCGCCAGCTTGTCCCCGCCGGCACACGAGGCGAGGTAGGCTTGCGCGCCGGTATTGAGAGCAAAGAGCACCGCACCGGCTTCCAACGCACGCTTGGGATCGCAGTCGATCCCTGCGACCCGCTCTTTTGTCGTTGGCGTCGACGTCATCGCCGTGAGCAATTGCGTGCATTGATCCTGCAGTTTGCCCAAGTGTTGCATCTCGGGCTTCTGCCGGAACTCGGCCCGTGCAGCCTCGAATGCGGGCAGCACGCGGGACGGGTCAATCTTGGGTGCGGCTTCGCCGGCGTCGCTGGTGGCTGTCGCCGCGATACGCTGCTTTGCCGTGTCGGCTTCGCCCACGAGTTTGGCTAGACTACCGTCGATCTCAGCCAGTTGACGCTTCAGCTGATCGATCTTGCCGTTGACCTCATCGATGCGCTTTTGCGCGTCTTTTACACGCTGCTCACCGATTTTGTAGTAGTCCTGCAACTTTCCCAGTTCGCCCATGCGTTCGCGATAGATCGGGCCTTTGCCTTCCTTCAGCGTGCCCTCGACGCCCTTGTCCTCGGCCATGGCTTCGACGCGCTTGGCATCAATTTCCTTGGCGCGGCCTTCAAGCTCGCTTTTCTTTTGCGCAAGTTCGGTGGCGAGCGCCGGGCGCTCGGCTTCGATGCGCGACAGTTCTTCTGTGAGGCTCGACTTCTTGACGCTCAAGCCAGCTTGACCGCTTTCGGCGGTAGCGGCGCGCTCTTGCTGTTCAGCAATGGCGCTGCGGCGCTGCTCCATTTTCTGGACGTAATAGGCTTCGATCTGGCCTTCGGCCCCGCGCGATGCTGTCGCCAGCGCATTGAGCTGTTGCTCGTAAGCGGTCCAGCCTGCGCTGCGGAAGAGGTCGTCAGCGGCTGTTATGCGGCGCGTTTCGATTGTGCTGCCGATGTCGGCAACCATGCCGGCCACCTGGTTCTGGGCGCGCAATTCCGCCGCGCGCACGCGCTCGGACTGTGGAAAGATGGCAGAGAACAAACTGTCGAACGAGAAGAACACTGACGTCGCCATGCAGGCGAGGAACATGACCCAGAGGATCGCGTTCTTAATCACGACGCGCGACGACTGTAGATATGGTTTGACGATGTCGCTGGCCGAGTAGAGTGCGACCAGCGCTGCCAGCAGCAGGCCGACAACAATGATCAGAAGCTTGTCGCTGATCTGCCAGAGATCGATAGTGCCGGCGGAAGCTGAGCGCACATCGACCTGGCCGGTCGATTGCATGAACAGTACCGCCAGGGTGACAAACAGCAGCGTGCCGATGAGACCGCCTGCTCCAGCCTGAAACCCCTTGCTGATGGTCCCGCGTGGTGCGCCCGCTGCCTGCTGGCTCATGCCCGTCGCAAAACTTTCGCCGATCAGCCACGCGATGATCAGCATCACACCTTGGATACCGAACGTAATCATCAGCGACAGCAACGGCTCGTTCGTGAAATTGCGCATACCGTCCCAGGTCGTCCAGCCGGACGCGAGCGACAAGACGAGGCCGGTCGCCGCCAACAGACCCAACCGCCAATTCGAGAAGATCGTTTCTTCGACCGTTTTCCAGAGACGCGGCGCGATTTTGTAGAGACCGGCCAACAGCAGCATCACCACAACAGTGGTAAAAATTGCGCTCGCCATCGGCTGCAGCGTGGCCATATCCATTGGGAATGATGGAAGTGTGGGAAGGGACTGCCCAGCGGAGTCCCCAATCACGTTGCCGTCTGCAGCCATCTGCCAACCTCTCTCCAGCGAGTTCGGCCGCAACACCCGAGGCCGGACGCGCCATTGCCCGGACGCCTCGCTGAACTCGTGTCACTGCACGCCATAGTCATGGCGCTAAAGTCGCAAGCTACACATCCCCAATTCCTGCCGGATTGGGGGCAAAATTGCGGCGATGCCGTTCTCACCTGGGTTAAACTTTGTCCACGCCAGGAGCGGAACACTGCCCGCACGCCGCCGACAATCGCACGTCCCACCTGCGTGCGGAACGGATGCGAGCGGTAAGCTTTGCATGAGGGTTAAACGGATGCCGGGCGCAAATCCGTCGGACCATTCGGTTGGCCCCAAATCGCCGGACTGGCATGGACCGCATAATTGTTATAGTATAACGATGTAACGGATTACGAAGCTGGCTGCCAGGCCCGCCCCATTGTATGGTCGAAGGATGGTGACATGAGTCAGCCGGCGCAGGCCTCCCAGATGGGTGAAACGACAGTCCGGACGCCGTTTCCTGCCCCCGAGCAGCAGACCGCCAAAAAACTTGCCCAGACAATTGAACGGGCCACCAAGATTTTCGCCGACAAGAACATCCGCTTCACCAAGCTGCGCCAGCAGGTGTTCGAAGAAATCGCGGCGACCTACTCCTCCATCGGCGCCTATGAAATTCTGGCCCGCATGGCGGAGAAGGGCACGCGCGTCGCCCCCATTTCCATCTATCGGGCTATTGACGCGCTGCTGGAAGCTGGCGTCATCCACCGGCTGGAAAGCAAGAACGCGTTTTTTGCCTGCCGCCGCACCGACCATTCCAAGGGCCGGCGGCCGCTGTTCCTCTCGTGCGAGAAGTGCGGCGCAGTTGGCGAAGTCGATGGCCAGCATATTTTTGATTTGATCGGCGAAGCCGCAACCGGTGCCAAATTTGCCCCGCGCGTGAAGTTCGTTGAGGTGCAGGGTCTGTGTCCGCGATGCGCTGCAACGTCAGAGTGACGGTCAGCGGCGCGCACTCGCCTCCTCCAATTCACCGCCCGTAGAGATCTTCCGTCCCATGACCACCCCGGCTCAAAGTCATGCGCACGGCCACAACCACAGCGACGCTTGCGGTTGCGGCCATCGTCACGCGGTGCCCTTCGATGCCACGGCCCTCCTCAGCGCTCGCGGCCTTTGTGTAGCGCGCGGCGGCCGGGCGATCCTCGACGCCATCGACGTCGATATCGCGCCGAAGGAAATCGTCACGCTGATCGGCCCCAACGGCTCCGGCAAGACGACGCTGGTCCGCGTGCTGCTGGGGCTCGAAAAGCCAGACCAGGGCACCATGCGCCGGGTACCGGCACTGCGAATTGGCTATGTGCCGCAGCGGTTTGATATCGATCGCGCCATCCCGATGACCGTTGAGCGGTTTTTGGCGCTTGGCAACGGCGGACGGCAGGCCCGCATTGCAGGCGTACTCGCCGAAGTCGGCGCGCCGCGAGTGGTTTCGCAGCAATTGGCCCAGCTGTCGGGCGGCGAATTGCAGCGCGTGTTGCTGGCGCGCGCATTGCTGTCCGATCCCCAGCTTCTGGTGCTCGATGAACCTGTGCGCGGCGTCGACTACACCGGCGAAGCGGATCTGTACGGACTCATTACCCGCCTGCGCGACGCGCACGGCTTTGGCGTCCTGCTTGTCTCGCACGATTTGCACATCGTTATGGCGTCAAGTGATCGCGTCATTTGCCTCAACCGGCACGTTTGCTGCTCTGGCGTGCCAGAAACCGTTGCGCAACATCCCGAGTACGTCCGGCTGTTCGGCGCAGAAGCGGCCCGCGCCTTCGCCGTTTACCGCCATCATCACGACCACCGCCATGATCTGGATGGCGAACCTCAACGGGGGCTTGAGCCGGCCGGCGCGAGCACGGGCCGGAGGAGCGCGCCGTGATTGAGCCGTATCTGTTGCGCGCGCTGGCCGCAGGGATCGGCCTGGCCATAGTGGCAGCTCCACTTGGCGCCATTCTCGTCTGGAACCGCATGGCCTACTTCGGCGAGAGCGTTGCGCAAGCGAGCCTTGTCGGCGTCGCGCTCGGGCTCATGCTGAATGTCAATCTGACCGCCAGTGTCATCGTCACGACGCTGGCGGTCGCTGCATTGCTGATTGTGCTCGGCCGGCAAAAAGTGGTGCCGCTCGATTCCATTCTCGGGCTCACCCATCACGGTGCCTTGGCCTTGGGCGTCATTGCCACGTCCATGCTGGCTGGCCCGCCGGTTGATTTGATGGGCTATCTGTTCGGCGATGTGTTCGCCGTCACCACCCAAGATCTGTGGTGGGTGTTCGGTGGCGGCGCGGTGGTGGTCGCTGTCATGGTGCGGCTGTGGCAGCCACTGTTGCGGCTTGCGGTGCACGAGGAGTTGGCAGCGGCCGAGGGCGTGTCGCGCGAGGTTGTGCGCGCCGCGTTCGTTGTCGTGCTGGCCCTCACCATTGCAGTCGCCATGAAAATCGTCGGCATTCTTCTGGCGATCGCGTTCTTGATAGTGCCCGTCGTCGCCGCGCGGCCATTTTCAACAACGCCTGAGCGGCTTGTTATGATCGCCGCGTTGGTCGGCATCGCCAGTGTTATCGGCGGCCTCACGCTCTCCGCCCAATCCAACGCCCCGGGCGGACCGTCGATTGTGCTGATAATGTCGATAATTGCTGCGCTGTCGCTGGCGGTGTCAGGGCGGGCGATGGGGCGGTAGGCGCATTGTCATATTAGACACCTTTGAAGAGGTGCCTGACACCCAACTGGGCACACGGCACCCGCGTCGCAATTGACCTGCGAGCCCCCCCCTCCTAGGGTGCGGCGCCATTCACAGAACCTCTGTTTCGCACCGTTTCAAGCCAAGGTTATCGCATGACCCCGACGCCCATCACTGCCGATCAACTGAGCGCCCTCAAGGATGCCCGTGCGTGGCCCTTCGAAGAAGCCCGGCGGCTGGTGCAACGGCTGGAGAAAACAAAGAACGGCCTCGACAAAACGGTGCTGTTCGAAACGGGCTACGGACCGTCGGGCCTGCCGCACATCGGCACGTTCGGTGAAGTGGCGCGCACCACCATGGTGCGGCGCGCGTTCGACGTGCTGACCGACGGTACGGTCAAGACGCGGCTGATTTGCTTCTCGGACGATATGGACGGTATGCGCAAAGTGCCCGACAATGTTCCCAATCAGGAGATGCTGCGCGAAAATCTCCATCGGCCGTTGACGCGCGTGCCCGATCCCTTCGGTCAATATGAAAGCTTCGGCCATCACAACAACGCGATGCTGCGCCGGTTCCTCGATACGTTCGGCTTCGACTATGAATTCGCCAGCGCGACGGACTACTACACATCGGGCCGCTTCGACAGCATGCTGCTGCTGGCAGCCGAGCGCTATCAGAAGATCATGGACATCATGCTGCCGACGCTGGGCGAGGAACGTCAGGCGACGTACAGCTGCTTCCTGCCCATCTCGCCATCATCGGGCCGTGTTCTGTATGTGCCGATGAAAGAGGTCGACGGCAAGCGCGGCACCATCACCTTCGCCGATGAAGATGGCCGCGACGTCACGCTGCCGGTCACGGGCGGCAATGTGAAACTGCAATGGAAGCCGGATTTCGGTGCGCGGTGGGCGGCCCTTGGCGTCGACTTCGAAATGTACGGCAAGGATCACATGTCCAACACCGTCGTCTATGACGGCATTTGCAAGGTGTTGGGTGGTACGCCACCAGAGCATTTCGTCTATGAGCTGTTCCTCGACGAGAAGGGCGAGAAGATCTCAAAGTCGAAGGGCAATGGCATCACCATTGACGAGTGGCTGACCTACGCGACGCCGGAAAGTCTGGCGCTGTTCATGTTCCAGAAGCCGAAGTCAGCCAAGAAGCTGCACTTCGACGTCATCCCGCGCGCTGTTGACGAGTATCTGCAGTTGCTGTCGGCCTACGCGCGGCAAGACGCCAAAGGCCAGCTTGATAACGCAGTTTGGCATATTCACGCAGGCCAACCACCCGCTACCGATGTGCCTGTGACGTTTGCTTTGCTGCTGAACTTGGTCGCAGCATCCAATGCCGCCAGCAAAGACGTGTTGTGGGGGTTCATCCGCCGCCACATGCCAGATGCGAACCCGGAGCGCTTTCCCTTGCTTGACAAACTGGCTGGCTATGCAGTGCGCTACTACAATGATTTTGTGCTGCCGCAGAAGTCCTACCGGCCGGCCGACGATGTTGAGCACAGCGCGCTTCAAGCGTTGTCGGCAGCCTTGGCGAAAGCACCCGAGGGAGCAACGGCAGAAGAGTTGCAGACCATTCTTTACAATGTGGCGCGCGCCATTCCCCGCTATCAGGACCTCACGGCCAAGGGGGCCACACCCGAGCGGCCCGGTGTTTCGAATGTCTGGTTCAATGCCATCTATGAAATCCTGCTCGGCGAAAGCAAAGGCCCTCGCTTTGGGTCGTTTATCGCGCTCTACGGCGTTGAGGAAACGCGTGCGCTCATCGACAAAGCTCTGGCTGGCTCGTTTGTGAAGGCCGCTTGACGAGCGTGACGGATCACACCTCGATATCCCACTGCTTGAACAGGAGTGCGATCAAGTGTTCTGTACGGTCGGCGATGGTGCGCGGCGTCCACTCGTCTGCTCTAGCTGCATCACGCGACAGAACAAAGCTCGACGAGGCCAGCACGAGACGCTTTTGCGGCCAGTCTTTAATTCCAACCTCTTGATTGTGCGCCGACGACAGCAACGTGATGTTGCCCAGGCGTTGCGCATAGGCCTTGACGTCCGCCTCGGTGCGGAATTGCTTGCGCCATAACCCTCCCTTCGGGTTGCGCGGCAGAATATGCTCCTTTGTGACCTTATCGCGCACAATCGGGCCAGAGTCCTTGCCGAGCGCAATGCTCAGCCGCCGCAGAACATGACCCGCATGATCCTTGCCTGCAAAACCCGGACCGCGAAGATTGGTCAAAGCGCTCGACAACACAGTTTGGTCGATGGCAAGACGGGTCATCTCGCTGACCCGCTGACCGCTATCGATTTCGTCAAGCAGGGCCAGGTACCGCGTTTCTTGCACGCCGATATCGACGCCTGCGATTTTGTTAATCCAGATCAGGCGCTCAAGCCTGCGGAAATAGAAGACTGTTTCGGGCGCCTCAGCACCCCGGAGCCGCAGCCATTGCAGAGCAGCTGGCACCCATACGTGAGGGTCAATCCACGTCAGATACGCAATCGACGTCGCGACCGCATCGCGAACCAGAGGGTCGTATCCGATGGCGCAGCGGCGCAGATCGCTGAGCCGCTCGGCGAGCGGAACATACGTCTCGGTCATGAAAGGGAATCCGCCCTCGCCGAGGGAGAACTTGTGCGCGATATCCGCTTCGACAGGAGTCGACGAGTGACTTCGGCCGCGCCAATACAGCGCCCGGACGTGCCCCAGAAGTTTGTGCATATCGGTCGCCGACAGAAGCGCTTCGCACCCTTCCCAAGCCCGGCCACATCTCACCCGGTCGTGTTCCGGCATCTCCGACAGCAGGATCGCCTTGGCCTGATCGGCGTCGGTGAACTCAAGCCGCGTCTCCTGCTCGGTGCTGATCATCGACCAAGCGTCGTCCTGATTGTCGACGACGACGGCGATCACATGGCATTGCCGGACCAAAAAATCCGCGAGCTCGGCGCACGCCTGTTGGCTCATGCCCAAGAGTTCAGAGCGGATGTATTCGCGGTTCTCGAATATGTTGCGCTCAGGTTCGGACAACTCCTCAGCTTGGAGTTCCAGTTCTGTTTCTGTCGCGCCTCTGCGTTGGACAGCTGTCTCGAACATCGCCGAGATCGTCGCTTGTGCCCTCAGCCGGTAGTTCGGGCCACCTGCACCTGTCCGCGGATCCGCTATCAGACCATGCAGCCAGTCGCTGCGGTCCGGGTCGGTTTCGAGATCCCGCAACACCGCCAGCAGAATGGTCAGCGTCATCAAGCGCTGATGACCATCGACCAGTTCGGTTTCGATCTGCCCGTCTTCTTGGGCAAGCATCAGGCGCCCGAGGCAATAGCGGCGCTTAAGGCCGTCCTTCTGCGTCGCTTCGCGCAGGTTGCTGAGCAGACGAGCCACCTGCGGCGCGCGCCACGCATAGGCGCGTTGAAAGCACGTCAGGCGAAACCTGTAGGCACCAGAGAACACGTCGCCGATGCTCAACACATGTGAGACAAGATACTCCGCCTCAACCGGTTCTTGCACCACAGAGCGCCGGACCAATCCAGCGCGCGCCAAGAACCCTCGCGCAACATCGGTACTTCTATCAACCACGCACGCCCCCTACACGCCCACACCAATCGCACCTCGCGACTCCCCGACAGCAGCTCAACAGCCGCGCGATCCGCCATTGAATAAAACTGCATTGATGAACTGATGATTGAGATACTGAGTATCCGTCACTTATGCCGTTGGCGCAAGCCAGCGAAGATAAAAACACGTGATCTTCTGGGCGCTGGACGGGACGAGCATCAACTTCATCGCAGAATGTAAAGTGTTTCTCCGCAACATCGGTCCCGTGCATTGAGGAGGCTGCTTGCTGATTGCATCGAGATGGCTCTGTGTGCGAAGAGCTTGCAGATAGAAAAACCGTGTTCAATGCCCACTGTGGATCTAACGCGCATGACGGGCCTCATCCTCAAGATTGCAGACCACGAGCACTGGGTGAAGTCTTGCGAAACCGGGCACTTCGATGGCTCCGCCGACGACATCCGGGACGGGTTTATTCACCTCTCGACCCGGGACCAACTCAATGGGACGGCTGCGAAATACTTCAGGCACAAGCAAAATCTTCTTCTGATTGCGTTTGATCCGGCAACGCTTGGCCAAGCCCTCAAGTGGGAGCCGTCGCGTGACGGAACTTTGTTCCCGCACTACTATGGTGCCTTACCCACGGGGCGGGCAGTGTGGTCGCGTTGCATGCAGCTGGACGCGGATGGCATTCCACGGGCGCCAAAGGACACAGAGTGATGGGACCCGGGCTGTATGACTTCGCGCGCGCCGCACTATTCAAACTTGCGCCGGAAGATGCCCACGAACTGACGTTGACGTCTCTTGAAATGGGGGCCTATCCGCGCGCGTTGGGCACCGATGCAGCCTCGATCGGGACGCGGTTGTGGGATCTAGACTTTCGCAACCCAATCGGCATCGCCGCCGGCTTCGACAAAGATGCCCGCGTTCCGGATGCTGTTTTGGGGCTCGGCTGCGGCTTTGCGGAGGTCGGCTCCATTACGCCGCTGCCGCAGCCCGGCAATCCGAGGCCGCGCGTCTTCCGCCTCACTGCTGACAACGGCCTCATCAACCGTCTGGGATTCAACAACGGCGGTCACAAGGCAGCCCTTGAGCGTCTCCAGAAGCGCACACGTCGCGGAATCGTTTGTGTCAACGTCGGCGCCAACAAGGACTCGAGTGATCGGACCGGCGATTATGTTCGGGGCATCGAGACGTTTTACGACGTCGCGTCAATGTTTACGGTCAACATCTCTTCGCCAAACACTCCCGGACTGCGCGACCTTCAGGCCCCAGCCGCGCTCGACGAACTGCTCACGCGCGTCATGGCGGCCCGCGGAAAGTTGATGGCAGCAGGCAAATCCCGTCGGCCCATCGCGGTGAAGATCGCGCCGGATATTGCTGAAGAGGATGTGGCGTCCATCACAGAGCGCTTGCTGGCGCATTCCGTCGATGCCATCGCCGTCTCGAACACAACGCTGGCACGCAATGGCCTCAGGGACCCGCTGCAAACAGAAGCCGGTGGCCTATCGGGACGGCCGGTTTTTCACCGGTCAACGGCGATGCTCGCCCGGGTCTACGAAGCAACTGGCGGCCGTGTACCATTGATCGGGATTGGCGGCATCGACAGCGGGGAAACGGCGCTGGCAAAGATCGAGGCCGGTGCCACACTGCTGCAGCTTTACACAGGCCTCATATATGAGGGACCAGGGCTTATCGGCAGGATCAAGGATCACCTGGCGCTGACCCTGCGCCGCGAAGGGCTCAAATCTTTGACCGATGTACGGGGCCGGAAGGCAAAGGAGTGGGCCGCCCGCTCCCTTGAAGCCTAAGTTGCGGCCTATTCAGCTGGTTTGCGCAAGCTGGCCGATAGCCTTGCAATGAGCCAGATGGGCACCACAACGATGGCGCCGAGAAGGAGATACTGAAGCAGCCAATCGAACGCGCCAAAGCCGAGATCATAGATGTTGCGCAGCAGCGCGTTGATCCGGTCGAAGAAATTGCGCAGGTTGATGCCCAGCGTGTCAAGAACAATACCGACGACGATCGACAGCAGCGCCAACCGGACAATCACGCCAACAGGACTTCCACCAAAAAACGTCGTCCGGTCCATATTTTCGGTTCCTCAATCCCCGCTCCCCCTTTCTAGCATATGCTACGAGAAACCGCGACCCATGCGGGTGCGATGATCGTACGTAAGGCAACATGCCCAAGACAGCCCGCGTCACACAACCCGTCACCCGACTGACCCCGCTTGCCGCACCAACGTCCGCGCAAGTGTCTCTCCCGGAGGTCTTCCGCCGCTGGTTCGCGCAACGTGGATGGCGGCCCCGGCCCCACCAGCTTGCACTTTTGGATCAAGCCCGCGCACGGCGCTCGACACTACTGATCGCGCCGACGGGCGCAGGCAAAACACTTTCTGGATTTTTACCAACTTTGGTGTCGTTGAGCACGAACGCCCGCCGCTCGACGAGTGGTCTGCACACCTTGTACATCTCGCCGCTAAAAGCGCTTGCCGTCGACGTGGCGCGAAATCTCATGACGCCGATTGACGAGATGCAGCTGCCTGTTCGCTGCGAGACCCGGTCCGGCGATACTCCGGCGGCCCGCCGCCAACGGCAGCGCCTCCGCCCGCCCGATGTTCTGATGACCACACCGGAGCAATTGGCGCTGTTGTTGAGCCATCCGGATGCAGGTTGTATGTTTGGCAGCCTCAATACTGTGATCCTCGACGAACTGCATTCTCTTTCCGCGTCCAAGCGCGGCGATCTTTTGGCGCTTGACGTGGCGCGGCTTCACAAACTCAGCCCCAACCTGATGATGATCGGGCTGTCTGCCACCGTGGCCCGCCCGACGGAACTTCGCGCTTACTTGGCGCCCCAGTCACAGCCTGATGACCGGATTGAGCTTGCCGATCTCGTGCTGGCGGCACCGGGCGCAAAACCCCGCATCAAAATCCTGGAACTCGAAGAGCCCGTTCCATGGGCCGGACATTCCGCGCTCTACGCGATGACCGAGATCTATCGTGCGATCCAAAAGCACAAACTGACGCTGGTCTTTGTCAACACGCGCATGCAAGCCGAGCTGGTGTTCCAAGAGCTGTGGCGCGTCAATGACGCGGCGTTACCGATTGCACTTCATCATGGATCGCTGAGTGCGCCGCAGCGGCGGAAGGTTGAAGCCACCATGGCGGCAGGGGCGTTGAAAGCCGTCGTCGCCACATCGACGCTTGATCTGGGCATCGACTGGGGGGATGTCGATCTCGTCGTCAATGTCGGCGCACCCAAAGGAGCAAGCCGCCTCATTCAGCGCGTCGGCCGCTCCAATCACCGGTTGGATGAGCCATCGCAAGCGCTCCTCGTTCCCGCCAACAGATTTGAAGTTCTGGAATGCCGAGCAGCCTTGGAGGCCGCGGAAGCTGGCGAGCAAGACGCCGTTTTTGCCCGCACGGGGTCGCTCGACGTTTTGGCCCAGCACGTGCTGGGAATGGCGTGCCAAGCACCGTTCCGGCCCGAAGATCTCTACCGCGAAGTGCGCTCCGCAGTTGCGTATTTAGCCCTGCCCCGAAAATCCTTCGACCGCATCATCGACTTTGTAGCGACAGGCGGCTACGCACTGCGCGCTTACGACAAGTTCGCGCGGTTGCAGCTGACTGAAGATGGGCTGATGCGGCTCGCCCACCCCAAGTTCGCCCAGCAGTACAGATTAAATGTTGGCACCATCGTCGACAGTCCAATGATCAAAGTGCGCCTGATCGGAGCACGCTCGGGCAAGGCCCGATCGGGCAAACCCATGATGGGGGGCCGCGTGTTAGGCGAGGTGGATGAGTACTTCATCGAACAGCTGCCACCCGGTGCAACGTTCGTGTTTGCCGGCGAAATCTTGCGCTTTGAAGGCCTCAAGGAAACCGAGGCCTATGTGTCTCGCGCGGCGGCCGCAGACCCGATGATCCCCAGTTATTCCGGCGGCAAGTTCCCGCTGTCCACGCATCTGGCCCAGCGGGTGCGCCGCATGCTGGCCGACCCTGCGCAATGGTCGAGCCTGCCTGGACCCGTTGCCGAGTGGTTGGCGCTGCAGTCGGATCGGTCCCTCATCCCTCAAGCGGACGAAGTTCTGGTCGAAACATTTCCACGGGGATCGCGGCACTACCTTGTCATTTATCCCTTCGAAGGCCGCCTGGCTCATCAGACACTCGGCATGTTGCTGACCCGGCGGCTCGACCGCGCTGGTGCGCAGCCTTTGGGGTTCGTCGCGAACGACTATGGTTTGTCCGTCTGGGCTGCCGGCGACCTCTCGGCCATGATCCAGGATGGCCGCATCGATCTGCAGCACTTGCTGGAACAGGATATGCTGGGAGACGATCTCGACGCCTGGCTCGCCGAATCAAGTCTTATGAAGCGGACCTTCCGTATTGCCGCCGTGATCGCGGGACTGATCGAACGCCGCCACCCCGGACGCGAGAAATCGGGGCGTCAGGTCACGATGTCCACAGATCTCGTCTACGATGTCTTGAGAAAACATGAGCCAGGGCACATCCTGCTCGAAGCGGCTTGGGCGGATGCAGCGACGGGGCTGCTCGACATTGCGCGGCTGGGAGACTTTCTGGCCCGAATCAACGGACACATCTGCCATCAAGCATTGGATCGGGCCTCACCGCTGTCTGTGCCCATCTTGCTTGAGATTGGCAAGGAACCGGTGGCAAAACTGGCACGCGAAGACCTCCTCCGCGGTGCAGCTGAAGAGCTGATCCGGGAGGCGATTGCGCAAGAGGGAACGGCATCTCATGGCAACACTGCAGTTGAAACCCGAAAGGCTCGACGCCGGTGAATTCAACGACCAGCCGCTGTCGATCTGTGGCAAGGCGTTCGTTGCTGACTATTCGGGCGCGCTCTACTGGCCCGCAGAGAACGCCCTGATCGTTGCGGATTTGCACCTTGAGAAAGGGTCGTCGTTCGCTCGTAAGGGCGTGATGCTGCCACCCTACGATACGCGCGAAACCCTGACGCGTCTGGCCGACGCCATCGACCGGTTTGACGCCCAAACCGTCATTGCACTCGGCGACAGCCTGCACGACACGAATAGCGCGACCCGGATGCTGGATGAAGATCTGGAAACGCTCCGGATGATGCAGGACGACCGGGAGTGGATCTGGATCACCGGCAACCATGACCCGGAGATTGAAGGCCGCCTGGGTGGTCACGTTCGGCAGGAGGTAACGGTGGAGGGCATCACCTTGCGTCACGTGCCAGCCACGGGTCGCACGACGCATGAGATCGCCGCTCATTTCCATCCCGCGGCCAAGCTCTCGCTGCATGGCCATACATTCCGCCGGCCCTGTTTTGTCGGCAACGGCCTGCGCCTCGTGATGCCGGCCTTCGGCACCTACGCTGGCGGTCTCAACGTGCTCGATGAAGCCTTTGAGCCGTTGTTTGGCCACGATGGCATTTCAGTCTGGATGCTTGGCCAAGAGGGGCTCTACCCCGTTGCGTCCCGGCTATTGAAGCCCGAATAACTAAAGCGCGCGGCGCCGGAACAGGGCCGATGCCAACACGCCAGCCGACAGCGCTAGCAAGACTGTAAAGATGCCGTAGAGCACGGGCTGCCCGAAGGCAAAGTCATGCAGCCAGCGTTCGACTCCCTCGCGCGCCAGCGAGACCCGCGACTGGTACCGGCTCAAAAGTTTGCCGTCCTTGAACAGATAGACACGTGTGGTCAGCGGCCCAACGGGCACGTTGGCTGGCAGTTGGATGGTGCTGCGGAACAAACTGCGGCCGCTAAAGACAACACCATAGTCGTCGCGAAGGAACAGGTTTTGGGTTTGCTTCAACCGGGCAACGGCAGACTTAAACTGGAACAAGTCATCACTGGACACGCGCGTCTCGGGTTGCCCTGCTGCAACCATGCGAACGCGTTCGAAGCCAATGGCGAGTTCATCAAGAGTTGAGACATCCGCGAATTCCTCAACGGGCCGTGTCGATGCCATTGCGTAGTAGCCAGGGACGCTATTGAAGGCGAAAGAGCTCGTGTTGATCCACAACCCTGCGACACGGCTCTTCTTGCGTGCGACCAAGGCCGACGGCGCCCCCTCGACGATCACGATGACGTCGTAATATCCGGATTCAGCACTAGGCTGGCGGCTGTTTTCGACCGTACCGAAAACGACGATCTCCGCGCCTGAGTATCCAGACGTCACTGCGATTGACCGCGTCGATACATCGGCCTCTACGCGTTCTGGCTCCAAAGGTGGCGGCGCAGGCGCTGGTGCTGACACAGGCGGCGCAGCAGCAGGTGCCGGAGCTGGCGGGTCAGTTTTGACATCCGTTGTCTCGGGCTTGAGTTTCTGGGTCTTCTGCTTTTTCTTCGGCGGTGTTTGTGCCTCTGCGCTGATGATCGACTGACAATTGAAAGCGCTGAAACCGGGAGCAATGCCCGTGATCAGAACAGAAGCGGTCGCCAACACGCTGCAAATCCGCGTCTTGGACCTCAGATTGTTCATTGGCGCGCTCCGCCCGGAGCAGTGATGCTAAACAATTCCGGTGGGACGGCGATCAGATCCCAGCCGATGCGCAGGCACACAAGCAGCACGATGGCAGCGAGCAAAAATCGAAGTTCTTCACCCTTCAGTTGACTGCCGGCCGCGGCGCCGAACTGCGCGCCGATGACGCCCCCGGTCATCAAAAGCAAAGCCAGCACGACATCGACGGAGGCGTTCGCACTGGCGTGCAGCACAGTCGTCACGGCCGTGACAAACACGATCTGAAATAGGGACGTGCCAACCACGACGTTGGTTGGCACCCGCAAGAGATAGATCATGGCGGGCACCATAATGAAGCCGCCGCCAACGCCCATTATGGCCGCCAGAAATCCGACGAAAGCCCCGATGAGCAATGGCGGAATGGCGCTGATGTAGAGCTTTGACCGATGGAATCTCATCTTGAATGGCAGGCCGTGCACCCAGCTGTGCTGGCCAGGCCGGCGCATCGACGGCGCTTGCCCCGCATAGCTCTTTTGCATTGTGCGCACGCTCTCGATCATCATCAAGCTGCCGATGACACCGAGGAACAACACGTAGCTTAGAGCGAGGAACAGTTCGAACTGGCCAATTTGGCGCAAAATCTTGACCAGCTGAACGCCGATGATCGATCCGACGATCCCACCCGTGAGCAGCACCAAGCCGAGTTTGACGTCCACATTGTTGCGCCGGTACTGCGCAATGGCACCAGACACTGACGACGCGACAATTTGTGCTGCTTCGGTACCGACGGCGACGGCAGCGGGTATGCCTGAGAAAATAAGAAGCGGGGTCATCAGAAAGCCGCCACCGACACCGAACAGACCGGAGAGAAATCCAACGGCCGCACCCATGCCGATGAACACGAACGCATTCGCGGACATCTCGGCGATGGGAAGATACACGTTCATTGCGTTGGTCCGAGACGAGACAACAGCATCCGGCGTCCGATCACATCCCTGTGGATGCAGTGCGAGAGAAAGGATTGCCGGCCGGTTCGCGAACCCGGAGCACGCGAGATGACCGGGCGCATCGTCAGCCGCACGCGATACGCCCGACCCTAGTCAAGCTCGCTCAGAAGCGCCAGCTCTGGCTGCTATGTGACCAAATTTCCGTCAGATCGTGACCCCAAAGCCGCGTTCGAAGACTGTGGCCCCGCGATCATCCGTTGTCTTGGTCCGCCTGGCGCTTTTTCCAGTCTTCCCCGGCCATCCGGGCGTCATTGATCATCGGCTCGACGCGCTTGGGCATATAAGATTCGACGAGTTGCTCGGCATCGAAGAGATCATCGGCGGACAATTGGATCTTGGCGGCATCACGGCGCTTGAGCGCTTCCTTGTCGCCAGACCTGGCGGCCAGTGCGTACCACTTGTAGGCCTGCTTGAGATCCTTCGCGACACCAAGTCCGTTCTCGTGCAGCACGGCCAGATTGAACTGGCTGTCCGCTAAGCCATACTCAGAAGCTTTTCCGAACCATTGCGCAGCGGTGCCATAGTCAGGCGAGGCCGCATCGCGGCTTGCGCTCAGGACCGCCAGATTGTGCATCGCCTTGACGTTGCCTTGTTCGGCGGCGCGCTGATACCACATGCGCGCCCGGCCCGGATCAGCCTTCGCGCCCAGACCACGCTCGAACAGGGTTCCTAAGCGATATTGTGCCTGTGCAAATCCTTGAGCGGCTGAACGCTGATACCAAGCTTGGGCCTCTTTGAAGTTCTGCATCGTTCCCTTGCCTTCAGCAAGGCGGGCGCCAACTTCAAATTGGGCTGACGGATCGCCACTCGCGGCTGCCGTGCGCAACGACAATGGACCAACTGTGGCAGGAGGCAACGCCAACGAACTCTGGCGTTCGCCGCTCGCAGCCGCGCGAGCCGCATCGAGCGCGCTGTACGCCGTCCGGCTGGCGACGAGATCATCCGGCACAAAGGCTGCATCAGTTGGAACGGGATCTTCAATAGCCGTGGAGCCGGTGAATGTTTTGGCGCGCGCCTTAGCCACTTCCTCCGGCATCAAAGCAGCGGTGCCTAACTTCGCAGCAGCGGATCCGACACGCGACGACAGGTTCGCCGTTGCCTGCTGATTCTGCAGGTGAGCGATGGCTTGTGGCGTTGGCACTCTATCTGACCGTTGCAGCACGATGCCTTCCGGCATTACCGTGGCGTCTTCGCTCGTCTTTTCGCCTTTTTGCTGAAGGAACTCACCGTCCGGCATTTCCATATCCATTCCGAGACCTTCCTCGGATGTCTCAGGAATCGATGGCTTTTTTGCATTGCCCGGGTAGCGCTCTTTGACGGGCGGAACAGCTTGGCCCTGCTTGTCAACGGGTTCAGTCACCATTGGGTCTGCAGCCAGCGGCGCTGCCGGCACTGACGGTTTAGGCTCTGCCTTCGGCTTGCCGGGTGGTGTGACTTCCGCAGCGCGTGGAGCATCCGGGGGTTCGGTTGTCTCCGCATTCGGCGCGACCGGCGTAGGTAAGGGAACCGCGTCCGCGGCAGGAAGCATGGGCTGCGCTTCGAGTGCTGCCTGTGGCTTTTCAGCTGACGTCTTGGGTGCCTGCACAGCCGTGGGCGCGGCTTCCGCGTCGTTCGCGATAGGCGCTGCTGGAACAGGCGACGGCTTGCGTGACGACATCAGGAAAGAGCCGCCACTCGCGGCAATCACAAGACCCAGAACGACAGCGGTCACCATGAGTTTACGCGACGCTGCGGGAGCTTTGCCATTCGCAGACTCTGGGGCGGTGATGGGCGTGCGCGGTTTGGTTGGTGGTGCAGCTTCTTGGATGGCGGCTTTGGGTCTGATCGAAACGGCATCCGCTTCCGCGGCCGCGCGCATCTTAGCCCGCTGCGCATCGGCTACAAAATCCTGGCGCAACTTATCAACGGCAGACCGTGACGGTCGCGAAGCGCCTTCAGCGACGACCGATGCCGGTTCCGCTGCATAGGATGGCTGAGCAGAATACGTCTCCGTGATGGACGGTTGAACAGCGGCTGCTGGCCGCTCGAACGCGAAGTCTTGAACCTCTTCCCGGCTCGAATAGGCCGGTGCGACGGCGGCTGGCACAGGTTGCGGAGCGTGCTGTGCAACGGGCACCCGGGTTTGCGCGATTTCGAGGGCATCGACACGATCCAACATCCGGATCATCGCCTGCTGCACCGTATCGAGCATTGTGTAGGTTTGCTCTTCGCCCTGGCGGCGCTCGTCCGTGAGCGCACGGAGAAGATCACTGATCTCATCGAACCGGCGCGCGTCACCATTCCCCTTTGCCGATGCGGCAAAGCGTGATGCCGCCTGATCAGCGGCCGCATTCGCTAGTTGCTCAAGATCTTCGACCGGGCGCGCCCCGCTATCGACGAGCTGCGATCGGCGGCCGTCAGACAACTGCTCCATCACCAGCTGCAGCTGCTGCTCAATTCCGTCCAGGCGGCCGAATTGAACTTCGGCATGCTCAAGATGTGACGCAATCTCCATGATTTGCGCTTCGAGGATGCGCAGGCCCTCGACATCGGAGCGGGTCGCGACGTCTTCGAGCACGTTGCCGACACGATTTTCAAAGTCGCTAAAGCGTTGTCCCAGGGCCAACACGGACCCGTCTGGCCGCACGTCCGATAAGGACTGCTCAATCCGGATTGCAATATCGGACAAGCGATGATCAAGCCATTCGCGCTCGGCTTCCGTGTCGCGCGCAGGGCCAACCACCGGAGTGGGAGCCATGACCGCAATGCCAGGTGCCGCGCTGGCCGTTGTCACTGGTGCGGGCACTTCGATTGTGCTCGCGGCTTTGACGTCGGCCTCTGGCGAGCGGCGGACGAGAGCCGCGTCACTATCTTCGTAAACCTTCGTCAACGCTTCGGCATTGTCAGCGTCCCAAGGGTCCGTTGACTCGTTGGGGCCTGTATCTCCAATCAAATCGAACGGATCAATCGCCTGAGCAGATTTCGCGAAGGACGACTGTTGCGGAGCTGACGCCGCCGATCGAAGCGGCGCGGGCGCCTCACTCGCTGCGTAAACCACTTCAACAGCTGGCATCGACGCGACGTGCGAAGACGGCGTGTGCACAGTGGCTGAGCGCGGGGATTTGTGATCGCTTTCGGCCGACTGTAAGCGCTCAGCAAGGAGCTGCATGCCGTCTTCGATCCGGGCGTACGCATGCGCAAATTCTTGCGGGACGCGCGCACGCATGGTCTGTGCTTCGTGACCCAAAGCCCTCAACCGGTCGTGCATGTCCTGGAGCAGGCCTGAATGGCGCTGGTCCGCGTCATCGATTTGACCGGAAATTGCTCTCAAGAGCGCTTTCAGTTCCTCCGAAGCGGAGTCCGGCTTTTGCGCTGCAGCACTGTCAAGACCAGCCATTTGCGATTTCGCTTTCGACATCACGTTTCTATGGGGCGCAACCGCGCGTCAGGCACCGGCGTCCCGATTGTCGAGTGACCGATCGGGCGTGGGCCCTTTCGGTCATGCCGGATTTGATGAGCAGTGCAGGTCTCAACGCGGCACGTTACGAGGACCCGTTGATGCGAAGCTGGCAGGCGTCAGTAAACGCCCGGTTAAGGAGTGTCCGGAATCGAACGGGTCATTTTTTAGATATATATTTCAACATGTTAGTATGGATACGCGCCACCGTCTCTGGGCCGGATAGCTGACCAGGTCGTTGCGAATGCCCGACTGATTCGCCTAAGCGGCTCCAGAATACGGGGCGCGAATGTGCGACCACCAACCGGCAGATTTCGCCACACTCGGCTGCTAAACTAGCCAAACGTCGATTGATGGAGGCTTGCCCGTGCGGAATTCAGGATGGATAGGTTGGACAGCTTGCGCGGCCAGCGCTATTGCGGTCGCGACGTCCGTTGCGGCTGAGGACAAGCCAGGCCGCTACACCATGATGCCCACGGACGGCGGCTTTGTGCGCCTCGATACGCAGACGGGCATTACGTCGTTCTGCACGCGCAAAGATGCCGATTGGGCGTGCCAAGCTATGCCTGATGCCCAGCAGGCCATGCGCGATCAAATCGCCAAACTGGAAACGGAAAACAAAAACCTCAAAGAGGAAAACAAGAAGATCGAAGAGACCTTTGGTCTTGGCGAGCCAAAGTTGCCGGAAACTGGTGAAGCGCCACCCCCCATGTCGCCCGACACCGGACCGCCTGCACCCAAAGCTGGCGTTCCGACGGAAAAGGATGTCGACCGGATGTTCGATTACATCGAGGGCATGGTGAAGAAGTTCAAAGAACGGATAGACCGGATTCAGAAGGAGGAGAAACCAACGACACCGCTTTGACGCCTGGACAGAGTGAACCCCTATTTTAAGATTTGGAGTCCCGCCAGTAAGCGCTGACGGATCAGGTCGCCGAGGGGCCATTCGTCCTGCGGATCATCAGGGTCTTCGAAGCACTCTTCTACCAGCCGATCGCGCATGTTGCCGAGATCGTCACTGATCGCCTCCCCTTCGATGCCGCCGGCGGCGTAGACGTCATGGTCGCTATCGATGAGTGCTTGGCAGCGAATACCACCACCGATGTGCAGCGCACCGCTTTTTTCATCACAGAATATGATTCCAGGGCTGGTCAATGAGCCCAAGGCTATGACGCGCGCGCCGCCTTGAATGACCTCTGTCGCCTGAAGATTTCCGGCCACGAGTAAGAAGGGGCCATCTTCAGAGTCTTCATTGATCAGCCGGCCTTCAATCGTCAAGTCGCCCCAGCAGACAATCGTTGCGATGCCGTTTGCAGCGAGCTGTTCGTTGTCGTGATCGAGCAGGAGATCTCCACGAATGACTGTGCCATCAGGCAGGGACAGTGCGCGGCGCTCGGGGTGGTCTACGAGAATGTTTTGGCACCACTCAAGAAAAGGCACCGGATCGGGCAAATTTTTCCCGTCAACGTGGCGCTGGAAGTCCGCCGAGACCTGATCAAGACCAGCGATTTGGCCGAGAAGTCGTAGATCGCTCATAAAAAATAAGCCCCGCTCCGGACGATCCGATTCGGAACCCTAACAAACACACCCGGCAGGAGCGAGACAGTCGCCCAACCGGTACCAAGCCCCAAACAAAAATGGCACGGCAGCCGTGAGGTTGCCGTGCCATTCTGAAAACACTTAAACGACCTTAGATGAGGTCGATTTCAGCCGGCAGGTACGACGTCACTTCGAGGCCGACTTCCTGCTCGCGTACGGCGGGCTTGGTCCAGGTCTTCATGGTGTCATCTCCAATTTCATTCCGTCCAGCAGATAACTGAACCGGTGACCATCTGATACGCCCACCTCACGATAACTACAAATCGCAAGTTCGTGAGATTTTCATCAGATTTCCTGATCTTCTACGCCGTAGTCGCCTGATGTGCTCACAGCACGGATCAGCTTGCACAACGAAAAAGGCGGCAGTTGCATTTGCAACGACCGCCTTTAAATTTTGTTCAACCAATCGACGATTAGATGAGGTCGATTTCAGCTGGCAGGTACGACGTCACTTCGAGGCCGACTTCCTGCTCACGTACTGCGGGCTTGGTCCAGGTCTTCATAATTGAACTCCTCCAACAGGCTTACCGCTTCTATTAATCGGCTGCCGATACTTGAACGCTACAGACAGGGCCAAACACATACAAATCGCAAGTTCGTGAGAACGCCATCAGAGTTCTTGATCGGCAGCATGAGCTCAACTGATGACGGTCAAACTAATGTGCGGCCTCCCAGTTGCTGGCGGCTTTCGCATCGACGTGAATGGGGACGGAAAGTTTCACAGCCGGTTCTGCGGCCGTCTCCATTATCTCGCGGGCCACTTTAATCAAACGCTCCACATCCGCCTCGCGCACCTCGAATATCAACTCGTCGTGGACCTGCAACAGCATGCGCGCAGACGGCAGCTTGGCCGCCTCCAATGCACCCGCCATGCGGATCATCGCGCGGCGAATGATGTCGGCCGCCGTCCCTTGAATCGGTGCGTTGATGGCCGCGCGCTCGAGGAACCCACGCATGGACGGGTTCTTCGTATTGATCTCCGGATAGTGAATGCGGCGCCCGAACACGGTTTCGACATAGCCGTTCGCATGCGCAAATTTCTTCGTCGCATCCATGTAGTCGCGAATACCGGGAAAGCGTTCGAAGTAGGTCTTGATGTAGGCACCCGCCTCTTCACGGCTGATGCCCAGCTGATTGGCGAGGCCGAACGCGGAGATGCCATATATGATACCGAAGTTGATCGCTTTGGCGCGGCGCCGGATCTCGGTGGTCATTTCCTTCAGCGGCACGCCGAACATTTCGCTGGCCGTCATGGCGTGAATATCGAGGCCGTCGGCGAACGCCGTCTTCAACTGCGGAATATCGGCAATGTGGGCCAGCACGCGCAGCTCAATCTGCGAATAGTCCGCCGAGACCAGCTTGTGGCCGGTCTCTGCGATGAACGCCGTGCGGATTTCGCGGCCTTCTTTGGTTCGGATGGGGATGTTCTGCAAGTTGGGATCGGACGAAGCCAGGCGGCCTGTTGTGGTCGCTGCGAGCGCATAACTCGTGTGAATCCGGCCCGTTTTGACATCAATGAACTCCGGCAGTGCATCCGTGTAGGTCGAGCGCAGTTTGGCCGTCGCGCGGGAACGTGGCGAGGCCGATCGAGACGCTGATCGAGATCGCCTGGTCGGCCCAGCTGGAGCCCGGGCCACC
>JANOFU010000013.1:0-4893 GCA_031413815.1 Hyphomicrobium sp.
CGACGCCGATCCTGACAGCGTCATCGCCCGAAGGCGCACGCGACTTCCTGGTGCCGTCGCGCATTCACCCAGGCAAGTTCTACGCGCTGCCGCAAGCGCCCCAGCAATATAAGCAGCTGCTGATGGTGTCGGGTTTTGACCGCTACTTCCAGATTGCGCCGTGTTTCCGCGACGAAGACCCGCGTGCCGATCGCCTGCCGGGCGAGTTCTATCAACTCGACGTGGAGATGAGCTTCGTCGAGCAGGAAGATATCTTCCAGACGATGGAGCCCGTGCTGACCGAAGTGTTCGCGGAATTTGCGAATGGGAAAAGTGTCACCAAGCAGTGGCCCCGCATTCCCTATGACACGGCGATTGCCAAGTACGGCTCCGACAAGCCCGACCTGCGCAACCCGATTGAAATGCAGGACGTGACTGAGCACTTCCGCGGCTCCGGATTCAAAGTGTTCGCCGGAATGATCGAGAAGGACCCGAAAGTGCGTGTGTGGGCGATCCCCGCGCCGACTGGCGGCAGTCGAGCGTTCTGCGATCGCATGAATGGCTGGGCCCAAGGTGAGGGCCAGCCGGGACTTGGCTATGTGATGTGGCGCGAAGAAGAAGGTACAGCGGGCGCCGGCCCAATCGCTAAAAACATCGGTGCAGAGCGCGCCGCAGCGATCCAGTCGCAACTCGGTCTCAAAACCGGCGACGCGTGCTTCTTTGCCGCTGGCAACCCGGCCAATTTTTACAAGTTCGCAGGCGCCGCCCGTGATCGCGTCGGCCAGGAACTGAAACTGATCAAGGAAGATCAGTTCGCGCTCGCGTGGATCGTCGACTTCCCGTTCTACGAATGGAACGAAGAGGACAAGAAGATCGACTTCTCGCACAACCCGTTCTCGATGCCCAAGGGCGGCAAGGATGCGCTCGACGCTGCGGAGGCGCAGGGGCGTGACGCACTTCTTGCTTTGAAAGCTAATCAGTACGACATCGTTTGCAACGGCTACGAAATCGCGTCGGGTTCGGTGCGCAACCATTTGCCCGAGACGATGGTCAAGGCGTTCGAAATCACCGGCCTGAGCCGCGCCGACGTGGAAGCGCGCTTCGGTGGTCTCTATCGCGCGTTCCAATATGGCGCGCCACCTCATGGCGGCATGGCCGCCGGCATCGAGCGAATCGTTATGCTGCTGACAGGCTGCAAGACCGTGCGCGAAGTGGCGCTGTTCCCGATGAACCAGCAAGCCTCTGACTTGCTAATGAGCGCGCCTGCAGAGGCCACGCCCAAGCAACTGCGCGAGCTGTCCCTCCGCGTCGTGATGCCTGAGAAGAAGGCGTAGTGCGCAGGACTGGTGTCAGACACCCTTTAGAGGTGTCTGAAATCTATTGGCGGCCCAGCTCAGCGAATGCGGTGCCAGGCACCTTGTCCGTCAATCAGAACTTCATCTTGTAGGTCGCCGAGCCGGTGTAGCCCATGGAACCTTCGAGGCCGACTACGCCGGACGCAGACAGGCCGAACGAGGCATTGTTGGCGAGTGGCTTGATCAACTGCCCGCTCAAATACCCGAAGGTGTCATCCGGGCGGGGCGCGGTGACGAAGCCAAGATTGTTCGCATTCGGTCCCATGTGAACGACCAACTCATCTTCTTCCACGTCGTGCTCGATCGAGGCACGCAGCACCGCGCGCCAGGCGCTCGGATCGTCAGGCACGTAGGTCGCGGTGACGCTGCCGGTCAGCCGCGTTGAATAGAACTCCGTGTCGCCAAACGACAAGCTGGCCGCACCATTCGACTCCGTGAAGCCATTGATGCGCACGCGCTCAACCGTCACGTTGGCCGCCGGGTTCAACACCCAATTACCGGCCTTCGCCAGCATGCCACCGCCGAAGCGGCCCATCAAGTAATGGCCGTCGGATTCGGAATTGTAGGTTTCGCGCGCCGGTCCCAGCAAGAACGAGCGCTCGATGTCGTAGAGATCGATGTAGCCGGCCGCGCCTGCCGCGTTGAGGTAAAAACTCTGCGACAAGGCGAGCGTGCCATAGAGTGCGCCGATGAACAGGCGGCTGTCAAAGCCGCCTCGGTCGCCGTCAAAGTCGAGCTGGCCATGATCGAGACTGACGCCGGCGCCAACCATCGCATTGGGCGCGACCATCACGTCGGCGCCGGCTTTGATCACTTCCGTTACGGCCGACAGTCCTGGCCGCACTTGCTCGGCATCGGCTTCGAAGTAGCCGCCTTCGATCGAGGCAAACACTTCTTTGTCGCCGACGGATCGTACGCGGCTCTTGCCGTCTTCATCGGTTTCGCGGAATGCCGTCGGGTTGAGGCGGTTCTCGAGCCCCAAGGACTGCTGACGTAGCGCACTGAGAATGGCAACCGGCATGGTGCCGGTTTGGGTTGCGGCCTGCAGGCCAGCAAAGCCAGCTTGACCGAACAAGGCGTGCGCGGCAGCCGTCGGATGGACGCCATCGGCGAAGACGCGCTGTTCGGAATCAGGAAGGGTGTTGACTCCCTGGATGCAGAACAGGCTGCTGGCGACCAGGCAACCTGGAATGGTCGCAGCGTTTGGCGCGGTAAAGCCGTACTTGGCGGGGTCGGCCTGAACAGCACCGAGCAACTTGCCAGCATCGACGATCACAGCGGGGCGGCCGGCCAATCCCGACATCAGGCGGTTATTGAACGTGTTTGACATGCCAGTCAGCGTGGCACCGCCGTCAGGTTGCACGAGTCCGAATGGGGTAGTGCCGATGTTTGGCACAGTCACGACGATGATGTTTTTCGCGCCCGCGGCTACGAGACGGTCAACCTGAGCGACGAGCACATCTGCTGCCACTTCGAGATTGGCATTGGCGGCTGCGAGGGGCAGGCCGAACGGTAACGAGCCGTATTGCGTGAAGACGTCGTTGGCGCCGAGCCAGACGGCAACGAGGTCTTTGCCGCTCAGCCTCGGACTGTCCGCGAGAAGGCGATCGATCTGAGTCGAGCCCGGAAGTGTCGTAAAGCCGAGGCCGGGTATCAGGCCACCTATCACGCCCGGCTGCAGATCGACGCGCGAGCCGCCCTCGGCGTAGTTGCCGCCGTTGACATCGATGGTGGGCAGGCCAGCCGCCGGGACGCCCTGAAGCACGTCAGGGCCCTGATTGATGCCGAGGTTGTTGGCCAAGTGCTGCGACCAGATCAGCGACGAGCCATCGAGCGCGTTGGTTGTGAATTTGTAGTTGGGCCCTGCCGGCAGCCCGCCGACGAAGGTTGTGCCCTGGCTGTAAGCGCCAGCATCACTCAAACTATCGCCGATGACAAAGAAGCGATCGATGCGGAATTCTTCGGCAGCTGCGCCGTCGAAGGTTGCCACCCACGCCGGTACCGACGCGAGAAAACTGAGCGCCAAACTGGCTGCAACTGTCCGCTTCATGACTCATCCCCGATGCCCAAAAAAAAGGCTCGGATGATTGTCGCGGTCCCATGGCTGCGCGGTCAACGCTAGGATGTCACTGTGATGACCGTTCAGTTGCTTTTACTCGGAACCGTGGTTATCCGGCAACGCGACCTCACAAGACACCCATCAAGAACGCCCGGATTCAAAGGCTGATACGGTTTGGGTCTTTGTTGCAACGCACCATCCACAATGGGCGACGGATCGTCATCGGACAAAATTCGGCGCCCATCCGCGGGGGAGCAGAGGGCGCCGAGGGGTGCACCAAGCCGGGAAGATCGCCGGTGCGCTAGGTTGAAACCGCGTGAGCGGCTTAGTTCGTGACGGCAGCTTCCTGGCTCTTAGCCGGCAATGCAACCGCGACGCCAACGGTCTTGCCGTTCTTGACGCCGGTGCCGGCCCAGCGGCCGTCTTCGCCGCGGTTAAGGTTTGAAACGTTGGTGTAGCCCTGCGCGAACAACAGTTTGCGCACTTGGTTGGAATTCGCGGCGTGACTGAGCTGAGCCGTGTGGGCCGCAATAGCTGCCGCTTCCGGTGCCGGTGCAGCAGCGTTGTCGGCGGCGAATGCCGGCATCGAAAGGCCGATGGCGAGGATAGCAGCGAGTGAAAGTGCGCGGGTCATAATGAAACTCCTTGGGCTCGATCGCAGTAGATGAGGCATGCGAGCGATGCAGACACCGGTCATCGGCGTCTTCCGTGAGGAGGCACTTAGCGGTGTGATCCGATCACCGCCACTCAACTCGACGTGGGATCAAACGCGCTGTTCGTGATTGGGCGTGAGGTGGAGTAGCGATGCGCCGTCAACCTAGCGGACTAGTCATGCTCTGACGCGCGCGAGTGCTGCGAAAAATCCGGTTTTCCGGCCGAAGATGAAAATTCTGCAATCTGACGTGTTCGTGAAAATGGTTCTAAATCCGCCGTTCTCAATAGCTAGATTGTGGATGCGAATTCATCTGTGTGGAGCGTCAGGACAGCGTTGCAGCCAACTTCCGGGCGCGAATGAGATAGGCAAGGACGGGTTGGAGCGAATCTTCTGATCGCCCCGCGAGTTCGCGTTCGCAGAATTCCTTGGTGACTTCCTCGTGCTCGGTCAGGAGGCGCAATGCTGCCGCATCTTCCGGCGGACAGCCCGTCTCAAGAGCGGCGTATTCATCTATCACCGGGCCCAGTTCGTCTTGAAACTGCAGCATCAGGCTGCGCCAATCCAAGCTCGTGTATTTCGGGATGTCATCACGCGCGCGGTCTAGCCAATAACTCTGTTCGGTCACGTCGCCGCCGAAGCGTGCGACGAGCTTGCGCATGAAGGCCTTTGTTGTGATCTCAAGATCAACGAGAACCCACCATTTGCGTGCGTGCTCCGGATCAGTCTGCGCTGCCGCAATAGCGCGATACAGAACCTCGCCGTAGACTTCGCCTTGGTAGCCTTGCTCGACTCCGTGGAGATACGCCGGGTCAACATTTGGAGGCATGTGATTTGGTCTCACGCTG
>JANOFU010000014.1:0-33194 GCA_031413815.1 Hyphomicrobium sp.
CAACCGGAGGGTTGCACTCCGGCCTCTTGACGCGCGCCCCTTAGCCCCGGCGGGTCCTGCATTCCGGCAGGTGGTGCGCGCGCCGCGGAAGGGTTGGCTGCGTCAGCCGAGAAAGTCCTTCCGATCCCGCTCCCGCATCGCGTCACCTAAGCGCCCCTAGAAGACGCCCCCGAGTGATGCGGGATGAGCGCAGTATGGGTGCGGAAATGCGCGGGGGAATAAGTTTTTGGAGAAAAGTTTTGGGGTGCGCGGGAGCCGTGGCTTCCATGCCTGGCACCTCTTTTCCCTCGCCCCTTGGGGAGAGGGCTGGTTCGCCACGAGTTAGCGATCTTGCTAACTCGTCCTTGGCGAACCGGGTGAGGGGGCTGTAGCGGAACCGAGTTCGCGGCCCGCCCCCTCACCCGGCGCGGACGCGAAACGCATCGCAAACATGCCACTTCAATGGCCGCTCCGGCCTCTCCCCAAGGGGAGAGGCAGTTTCGCGGCCCGCGCCCCACTGCCGAAACGGTGTCTGACCCGGAGGGTCAGAGACCTGACCAAGTCAAAACTTGAAATCTGAAATAGCGTCCAGAAAAGCGCTGGCCGCATCAGGCACGTCTTCCAGCATGTGAAAGTTCATAGGCTGAGGGGCATCGACCACCAAGAGCCCTTTGATCTCTGGCGGTTGAGCGAGCTTCAATGTCTTCGCCAGCGCAGCACTTCTATCGCGAAGATACTGCACGCGCTTGATGTGGCGCATCAACTTGTCCGGCTGGTCACGCCCTTTCGAGTCTTTGTTCGTTCGTCCTCGGTATTCTGAAAGCCTTGCCGCAACTTCAGACTCCGTGCGGCACACGCGCAAGTCTTTCGCCTCGATCACCCACGCTCGTTTTCTGTCTTTCGTCATCGCAAAGACATCGATGTTCCCTAACTCGTCGCTCACCTTCTGATTCAAAAGTTTCGACAGCTTGCAACCAGTCAGGGCCTCAAGCCCCGTTTCTCTAAGCTTACTCGCAACCTTCTCTTCGAACCTGTGACCCGCGGCGTCGCCCCGAGCACCGGCATATCGCCTAGCCTCCGAGGCATCCCAGTAGGAATTGTTGAGCGCACCTTGGTGAAGTCCGGAAACGGAATACCTTACCGAGTCCAACACGAAGGCAGGAGCCACCAACACGGTGGGGTCGTCCTTATCATCAATCGCCAGCAAAGGCCGGTTGATCAAAGACAAACGCCGATCAAAACGACTGAGATCGATCTCTGCTTCGGACAAATCGGCTTGCCATGAGGACCGGCATTTCAGCGTCAGCCGCTTCAACAAACCGGAAGGATCAACATCGGGATAGGCAGGATTCTTTTTAAGAGCGTCCAAAAGCTCGGAGTGCTTTGCCACGAACACATCTTTTCGTTTGCCTTCCGCGAGCTGAACCACTGCGAACTGGAAATCAATATAGCCTTCCGCCGATACCCCATATTCTGCTTCGACAGCCGCTCGCAAACCTTCGTCCCAACCGAGTTTCTCCGGCACAGGCTCATTATTCTGTCTGCGGCTTGACCCGTAGCGTTCATCCGAAGCATTTAACGCACGCGAATGCAGCCACGCCGCCCCCGGCTCCAGCAACCTTGAAAAAATCTCCCGCTCGCTGAGGACATCCCCGCCCGGGCTGATCCGCAGCGTGGGGGCGATCAAGCCTCCGCGTATCGCCGCAAAAAGCTGGCCATTGCCAAATAACAGCAGAGCCTTTGCATACATCTCTTCGATTTCCGCGCGGGCAGGCGTGATGCCACTGACCGGCGCTGCTTCACATGCTGCGATCTCGCAGATAGACTTTGACGCGCGAATAACGGCATTGATTTCGTTCTGACGCTTGAAGGCTGTCGCGTCGGCAGAGTGGCCATGAATGGCACGCAGCGCGCGGATCGTACTTTGCCAACGGTATTGTTCGCATCGTGCCGCCTGAAAAGATCGCGCCGCCGCAACAACGAGTGCCTGACGGTCAAACCGCCGTACATTGGCCATGAGCGATTCTAGCATCGCATCGCGATACGTCTTCAAGAACGCGCGGCACGACTCCTCGCCCGCCACGTCGCTTCCAAGCTCACGATTTCTAAAGCTCCAGACAGAGCCATACTTTACGAGCGCGTGCGCGGAGAAGGAAATCGGCTTAAAAGATGCGATCAGACCGCGGGCCGCCAAGCGCGGCAACGGGTCATCAGCTTCCTGAGCATGCAGCCAACGCCAGTCTGCCGACCCGATCGCGGTCCTTACGAAACCAACAATGTTGCTGCGTGCACAGTCGCGGTGATCCTGATCTGCAGTGACCTCAAAAACCGCTGCAATCAGTTCCACCTCGGCGTCGTTCTGGGTGGCTGTCAGATATGTCGACCAGCCCTCTTTGATTTGAACACTGGGGCAGCCGTTATCTGTTGCTTGGGTCTGCACAACGAGGCAGTCGCATAAGGGCAGTTCGTTGTGACTACCTACCTTAACGCCGTCGAAGCCGTCATTGTCGGGCAGCGATATTGAAATCCTGTACGATCCGGCGGGAAACAATGCTGGATGGGCTTCAACCACCTTTGGTCCAACCACGCAAAGCCACTGCAAAATCGCGTTCCACACTTGGTACTGCCAGTGGCGCGTGACTGTCTGTGTGGCTGCGCTCTCAATCCAGATTGTTCGGTCCGCAAAGGATACTGCGCCAGCCAGACGATCTTGGGCAATGTCTTCCACGCTCGCGTGGATTGAACTTAGCTCATCGTCGCCCCAGTCCTTTCTCTGAACGACCTTATAGCCGCCCTCCGGCAACGGAAGCGCGCGGCGATCCTGCCTGTGAAGTGCTTCCAGACGCGGCGTCAGAATTTCTCCAACATCCAAAATCAATTCGCAGGGCGGCACCATGTCCCACAGGTGCTCGGGCACCAGATTGCCCTCGGTGGCTCTCCAGAAGCCGAACAAGTTGAGAAGGCCGTTGGGATTCATCAGCGTGAAGCCGTCTGTCTCCAATCGACTGCTTTGCTCAGTCAGGCGCAGCACATCCCTGAATTTTCCGTTGTCACACGCGCCTAGCACTGCAGCATCGGCGAAGCTCATGGGCAGAAACTGCCAATGGCTCGGTACGCTCACTTCGTTTATGGGAGGGACAACACCGTGTGGCGCGCCCCAGCCGCTTAAGAGCAAGACAGTCGTGCTGCGCCGACAATCGCCTTGCTGCTCAACAAATTTCCAGAACCTCTCAATTTCCTTGGCAATGAACTCTTCGGTCGTCGTCGGCATCCGTCTGAACGAACCGAACCCCATCTCTGGGAAACCATCGAAGAGCGTGGGGATCTGAAGGATATGCAGATAGTGACCGTGATCGTATTTGCAGACCGACGCCCTCAGATTGTGACTGTTGGGCGGCGATAGTTCGATGCTTGCCCTAGGCCAAAAACCAGTGACCTCCGAAAAACGCTCTTGCTTCTCAAGCAGACGACGCTGCAGGAGGTCTCCCAGACCTCCTGTATTGGCAACCGAAATAAGAGCAGCCCGAACAGCAAGCGATATGTTTGGCGGAGAAATGACGTCAAAACCGTCAGCCGTTGGCAGCAGGGGATAAAACTCTAGCGGCGTGTCACCGATCGGTCGGTCACTCAAATACGGAAAATATTCCTCTCTTATATGAAAGGAATGCAACCAACCCGGCTCAATCCTTAGTTGGTCCAGATCACTGTTGCTAAATCTAACGCGTCGAGAGAGCTTGCTCAGAGCCTCTTTCGAAGGGAGCCTAATCTCTCCCATCGTCTCACCGCCAGATTTTGTCTCGCGCTCTAAACCCGATCTTTCGCAAATTTCGTCGCTTACCCGGAGCAGGGCGTAAATTGCCCTCAGCGCGTCGGTTTTTTGGCTGCCCTCGGGCAGATCGCAAAATGCTTCAAGCAGAGTCTGCGTATAGGCAGCAGCAGCCTCCCACCTTCCGGGAATTATGCGAAAATTTCCTTCGTTCGTCGCGATGACATTGCAAAAACTATCTTCGATAGGATCTTCGAGGCGGAGCACATTAGCCTCTGATAGACCACCGTTCAGCACGCGTCGTAAATCTTTCGGGGCTGGTTTTTTCTTTCCGTCAGACTTCGATAAAACGAGCCGTTGCAACCAGTCCAATCGTATGTCGTTGGCATGGTAGCGAGGATCAGTTTGCAGTGCCGCCAACGAGAGCGCTGCATTTCGCTTATGCCAACTCTCAATCTGCTTGAGTGAAGCCTTAGCGTTCAAGAAACTTTCGTCTGGCGTTGACGGCGGTGCCATTCGCGCCAGGAGGTCATCGATGTCTATAGGGGGACGTTCATCATTCATATTCGATAACTAGCTAACCTATCCGACCGAACGTTACGGGTGCGGCTGGTTTTCAACAGAAACTATCGGTAGAGCGAGTAGTCCGCAGTTAAAACAACCACCTGTTCGGCGCCATAAGCCCCGCCCTTCACTCCGGGCGTATTGCACCGTTCTTGGCGCCGATGCTCCTGCAATGTATCGCGCCATGCCTCGCATGGTCCCGGCGCAAGGGGGCGAGCCACTTGCCGCCCTACGGTGCTCGGTCAACCGGGTGAGGTGCCGCGAAGCCGGTGCCAGGCACCGGCTGACACCCCCCCTTGCATTTCGCACTGCAACATGACATAAGCCAAACGTCTGCTTCAGTCTGAAGCAGCCCATCGGCGCGTCCGCCGCGTGACGGGACCTGAGATTAAGCCCTGTAAATTGGCCTCTCGGTAGTCCTCCGGCGCCCGCCTCTGATCTCCCAAACATGATCGCCCAGGCACGCGGGGCGCCATACAAAGATCCTCCATGAGTTCTGCCGCGCAATCGCGCTTGGCAGGCACGGGGATCGCAAACCGCTGCACGTCCGGGTCCGCTCTCGATGAGCACAGCCCGGATGGCCCAATGGCATTGCCAGCGGCCAACCCCAAAGAAAGTTTACCCTTGTCTAACATTCAATTCACTGACCTCGGCCTCAACCCCGCGCTGCTGAAGGCGCTCGACGCCGAAGGCTACACCGTGCCGACGCCGATCCAGGCGCAGGCCATCCCCAGCGTGCTGGCTGGCAAAGATCTGCTCGGCATCGCGCAGACCGGCACCGGCAAGACGGCCGCGTTCGCGCTGCCGATCCTGCATCGCTTGGCCGCCGACCCCAAGCCCGCCATGCGGCGCGGCACCCGCTGCCTCGTGCTGTCGCCGACACGCGAGCTGGCCACACAGATCGCCGATAGCTTCCGCACCTACGGCCGCCATCTCGGCCTCAAGGTGACGACCGTGTTCGGCGGCGTGTCCATGCGCAGCCAGATCCAGGCGTTGAACGCCGGCGTCGATGTCGTTGTGGCAACCCCCGGCCGGTTGCTCGACCATATGGGCGAGCGCACGATCACGCTTGATGGCACGGAAATTCTTGTGCTCGACGAAGCCGACCAGATGATGGACTTGGGCTTCATCAAGCCGTTGCGCCAGATCGTGGCCCGGCTGCCGTCACGCCGCCAGAGCCTGTTTTTTTCCGCCACCATGCCGAATGAAATCGGGTCGCTCGCCGCTGAGCTGCTGCGCGATCCCGTCAAGGTGTCGGTGACACCGGCCGCCAAGACCGCGGACCGCGTGACGCAGAAGGTGATTTTTGTCGAGCAGACGAAGAAGCGCGCGTTGCTCGCTGAATTGCTCGCCGATAACGCGATGAGCCGCACGCTCGTGTTCACGCGCACCAAGCGCGGAGCGGACCGCGTGGCGCGGCATTTGGAAACCGCTGGAATTCAAGTTGCCGCGATCCACGGCAACAAGAGCCAGTCCCAGCGCGAGCAGGCGTTGGCCGCGTTCAAGGCGTCGAAAATTCGCGCCTTGATTGCGACCGATATTGCGGCACGCGGCATTGACGTCGATGCCGTCTCGCATGTCGTGAACTTTGATATCCCCAACATCCCTGAGAGCTACGTGCACCGCATCGGACGCACCGCGCGCGCCGGGGCAGAAGGCATCGCCTGGTCGCTGGTCGACGTCGAAGAGCGTGGATTTCTGCGCGACATCGAAAAGCTGACCAAGCAGACCATCCCGAGCGAAGACCGCCGTGGGGATAAGACGCTCGTGGTTCCGGCAGACGCTGGCAAAGTGGAAGAAGAAGACCGTCCGCGCGGCGACCGCCGTGGCGGCCGCCCATCTGGCGGCAACCGCAACTTTGAAGGCCGCGGTGAGCGATCAAATGGTCATCGTGGGGGTGCTGGTGCGCCGTCGCGTGGTGGCCGCCCGTCGCGCCGTGATGGTGGCCGGGATGACGCGCGCGATCAGCGTGGCCCTGCTCCGGTGTCAGCTGGTGCCGGTTCGCGTCCAGACCGCAGCGACCGCTCAGCGAGCGAACGCTCGTCGCGCGATCACAACGAGCACCGCGTGAGCGGCGCCCGGCCCATTCCCAATCACACGCGTTCTGAAAGCTGGAGCCCGTTGGACCGTCCGCTGTTTGCCGAAGCCCCCCAGCGCGAGGCGCCGCGCCCGGACCAGCGGCCCGACAGCCGGCCAGAACGCCGCCCAGAGCGTAGAAACGAAACCCGTAGCGAGCGTCCACAGCGCGCCGATGGACCCGGCCAGGGTCCTGGATTGTCGAATGTCCGCTTCCTGAAGAAGGAGCCATCGGGCCAGGATCGCAACGGCAAGTCCGCACCCCACGCCCATCGTAAGGGTGCGCGGCCCGATGACCGCCTCAAGGCACGCTCTGTCAACGGATCGCACGCAGGCCCACGCGGCGACCGCGGCAACGGCTCCGCGCCGCGCCGCCAGCGCGACAGCTAAGCCGGAACCGGGACGCCGGGCCGAGGCTCTGGCGTACAGCCGAAATCACGCTTTCGTCGGGGGGGGGTGGTGTTGCGCCAGCCGCCCGCGGCCGTTATCACTCATCGCTTGAATAGGCCTGACCAACGGGCCAAGTAGGCGCGGCTCCGATGCCGGACCAAAGCTGCAGGGCTGCCGATGCCAGACTTGAAATTGATGGCGTTCGACACCGAGGATCTTGCGGTGTTGTCTGCACAATTGCAGGACGCGATTATCACCGTCGCCGAGATGACCTATCAAAAGCGCGAGCGGAGATTTGCAGCAGTCGCCAACCGGTTCGATTGGGCCGATGCGTTGAAAGCGGTGCCGCGCAAAAAGAAGGTGTTTGAGCGGCGCCGCACGGGCCTGCGCTTCGACAAAGTGCTGGGTGCGCAGCTGACCGGGATCAATCTCAAAGACCCCAGCCAAGTCTTGAACGTGCTGGCCATTCGCTTCGAGGCCAAAGACGAACCAGAAGGCTACGTCATCATTGAATGCGCCGGCAGCGCCGCGATCCGGCTGCACGTCGAGTGTATCGAGGCCGAGATGAAAGATCTGGGCGCTGCGTGGGCCACCAAGAAGAAGCCGCAACACCCTGGCGACGGCACATAGGGACCCCTGGTTTACCCCAGCAAGTCCCTAGCAATACGATACGGCCCGACAATAGAGCACCACCCATGCCGAGAACGATCACAACCATGCAGCCCGATTTCGAAGAGGCGTTCTCCGCGCTTCTGTCGGACAAGCGCGAGGTGTCGGCTGACGTCGATGGTGCGGTGCGCGAGATCATTGCGGACGTGCGCAAGCGGGGTGATGGCGCCCTGATCGACCTGTCCCAGCGCTTCGATCACATCGACTTGGGCAAAGCCGGAATTGCGATCTCCGGGGCTGAGGTGACGGCGGCCGTGGCAGCCTGCTCGAAAGAAACGCGTGATGCGCTCGAAGTCGCAGCGGACCGCATTTCAAGTCATCATCAGCGTCAGGTGCCGGTCAGCGAGCGCTATCGCGACGCGGCCGGCATCGAACTTGGCGATCGCTGGACGGCGGTTGAGTCTGCAGGGCTCTATGTGCCAGGCGGATTGGCATCCTATCCAAGCTCCGTTCTGATGAATGCGCTGCCGGCCAAGGTCGCCGGCGTGCCGCGCGTCGTCATGGTCGTGCCATCACCGCGCGGTGAGTTAAACCCGCTAGTCCTCGCAGCGGCTCACCTGTGTGGCGTCGAAGAAATCTATCGTGTCGGCGGCGCTCAAGCGATTGCGGCGCTGGCCTATGGCACCCGGACCATCAAGCCGGTCGTCAAAATCGTCGGCCCCGGCAATGCGTATGTCGCTGCCGCCAAGCGGCAGGTGTTCGGCACGGTGGGCATTGACAGTATTGCAGGGCCGTCGGAAGTGCTGGTCATTGCCGACAATCACAATAATCCAGATTGGATCGCAGCCGATCTTTTGGCGCAAGCTGAGCACGACACGGCCGCACAATCAATCCTGATGACGGACGACAAGGCCTTTGGTGAAGCCGTCGCGAAAGCCGTGTCGCGCCAGCTTGAGACGCTGCCGCGCGGCAACATCGCGGGCGAAAGCTGGAACATGTTCGGAGCCATTATCGTTCTGCGAACCATGGACGAAGCACCGGAACTGGCTGATCGCATCGCGGCTGAGCATCTCGAAATCGCAACGGCCGATGCGGAAGGCTTGGCTGAGAAAATCCGGAATGCAGGCGCCATTTTCATCGGTGCCCACACGCCCGAAGTGATTGGCGACTACGTTGCCGGGTCAAACCACGTACTGCCGACGGCACGTAGCGCCAAGTTCTCATCAGGACTCGGCGTCCTCGACTTCATGAAGCGCACCTCGATCCTGAAGCTCGATGCCGCCGCACTCGGCAAACTTGCGGGACCTGCGATGACCTTGGCGCGCGCCGAAGGACTGGAGGGCCACCGCCGCTCGGTCGAAGTGCGCCTGCCGGGCAAGGCGTGAGGGCCAGGCATGCAGGACACCGGACCTGACGAGCCAGCCCACAACCGCAATCGCATTTGCGACATTACGATCGACGTGCGGTCCGTCGCGCGCGGCAACGCCAGCATCGAGCACGAACGGGAAGTAGCGATCTTCGACATTCTCGATGGCAACTCGTTCACCGTCGAAGGTCACGACGCGGGGCCCTACACGCTCGATCTCGCCGTTGTTGAAGACCGGCTGGTGCTCAAGATCGCCAATAAAGCGCTAGAGCCGGTGACGACACATCAAATCCCGATGACGCCGTTGAAGCGGCTGCTCAAAGATTATTTTCTCGTCCTCGACAGCTACTATCAGGCGATCAAGACAGGACAGCCCTCGCGCATCGAAGCCATCGACGTGGGGCGGCGCGGGCTGCATGACGAAGGCAGCAAGCTGTTGCAGGAACGCTTGCACGGCAAAGTGACCCTCGACTTCGATACGGCGCGGCGATTGTTTACGCTGATCTGCGCGCTGCATTGGCGCGGATAACGGAGCGGCGCCGGCCCTATTCCGCCGCGGCGCGGTTGCCCCGCGATGCTCCCAAAAACCAGGTTTGCTGCTCGCCAACACCTTTGATGTCGGCGAGCTCGCGGGCCTCGAAAGTGAACATGGGTTCGAGAGCGGCCTTGCAGCGCGGACAGACCAGAATGCGCCCCGGCTTCGACAGGGCTTCCAGCCGCGACGCCAGATTGACAGCATCGCCCCACACGTCATAGGTGAACTTTTGCTTGCCAATAACGCCAGCCATCACCGGACCTGATGCCAGTCCGACACGAATGGCGATGTCATGCCCGCTACTGGCGGCGATCTTGTCGACGGCCCGCTGCATATCGAGCGCCATGTTTGCCAATCTCTCAACCGGGTTGGGGACGGGCTGAGGGATCCCAGCGGCGACCATGTACGCGTCGCCAATGGTCTTGATCTTCTCCACACCATGCCTATCGCTGAGCGTGTCAAACTCCGTCACGATTTCGTTGAGTAGACCAACTGTCGGCCCAGCGCCCAAACGGCGCGCCAGCGCGACGAAGCCCGAAATGTCTGCGAACATCACCGCTGCGTCCGAAAACGTATCGGCGATAGGGTCATTGGGGTGCAGCTTCAACCGCTCAACGATCGCGTCGGGAAGAATGTTGCGAAGAAGATTGTCCGTCTCAGCTTTGGCGTTCTCAGCCAAGCGGAACGCATAGTAGACCGACGCTGCAATCAGCCCGAATGTCGTGATAGCGGCTTGAACGTAGATTGAGTCCAGCACAGCACGTTCAGCATCAATCAATGCTTCTGACCGTGGAAACCAAAAGAATGATGCCAAGTGCAGGATCAGCGCACCGATGATGATCGGAACAATTAGCCACAGCCGCTTCAAGCCAAACACAACGAAGGGCGCGGCAGCCGCGATAAAATACTGCAAGTGCGGACCCGCAGACCGTCCTAAGTACATGGTGAAGAAAATGAGAGCCACAAATTCGGATAGGACAATGATCAGGCCGCCTGCAATTTCACTGTACCGGTGCGAGAAAGGCACCAAAAGCGCGGTGCCAACCAGCGCAATATTGATCCAGATCACAGGCTTGTATTTCTCGTAGTCGAGAAACGAATGCTGGATCGCGTAGACCAGTGTCGAGGCCGCGACCAGGTAGGCGATCATGTTGAGGATCATCAACCGCCGCTTGATCTCAAGCGGATACCCCTGCGTCCCAGCTTCAGCCAAGCGATTAAGGATTGTGCCCGCCCTGGCAAAGATTGGCAATTCACTGAGCGAACTCAGGGCGGCGGCTATCTCTTTCAGAACCCGCTTCAAAATTCACCAGCCATGACTTGCCAGTTGCGCCGGGTGCCCGCGAAAATAGATTAAACCCGGGCTGCAACCTGCGGAGTGATCGCACTTGCGTGCCTTACGAGGCGCCAGCGATCATCTCCAGCTCTTTAATATCACATGTAAACGTCTTCTCGCCGCGCTCCACGGCGCCGCCATCTTCCAACAGGGCCAAAGCCGCGTTGACTTTGGGCCGGCTGGCGCCAATGAGCAACGCCAGCTCGCTCTGCGAAATCGGCAAGTCGAGCACAACGCGCGCACCGGGTTTGACCGGACCCTTCTGCCGGGCCGCGGCCAGGAAAAACCGCGCGAGCCGCACTTCGATCGGGTACAGCGCGATGCCTTCGAGTTGCTGATCGGCTTCACGCACCCTGTTACACAGAAAGCGGATCACAGCCTCGCGCACAACTGGCCGCGTCTCGATCAATCGGACCAGCGCCTGCTTTGACAATGTCTGCGACACAACCTTTGTCACGGCGGTGGCATCTGCCGTGCGCATGCCGCCATCAAGAACCGCGATCTCACCAAACACTTGACCAGGCTCGGCGTGGGCGAACGACAGCTCCCGGCCTTCAGCGGTCAGCACCGAAAGCCGCACGCGGCCGTGCGTGACGAGGTAGATATCGCGCCCCGGATCGCCGCGGCCGAACACGATCTGCCCCGCATCGAACGACACTTCCCGCATTTCCTGCGCGACGGCGCGGCGCTCGGCGTCATCGAGCGGCCCGAACATGGCAGATTTAGCCAGCATTTCGATCATTGCGTCTTTTGAAGACATGGTGCGCCTCCCGCCGTCAGAGATTTATCCTGGGATTACCACGAGAACGCAACGGCGTTGTCAGGTCTTGCTTTTCGCAGAGACCCTCTGCATCCTCGAATTGCCTTGATTAACGGCTCCAACCCCTCAATTCACAAGCGGTGCAAAAGGAATGCGAAAGCGTCCTGTCCCCGGCCCCGGCCATTCGAGATCCTGACCATGAGTTCCGCAAAAGCCGCGATCCTGTCCGTCTTTAGCCGTACCGATGCCCCGCGCCGGGAAACGTTGCGGGCCGAACTAGCTAAAGCTCAGGTGGCCAACAAGCACGCGCAGGTGCGTCCCAAATTGGTCCTCGCCAGTGCCAGCCCGCGCCGTTTGACACTTCTGCAGCAGGCCGGCATCGAACCCGATGCCCTGCGTCCGACGTCGATCGATGAGACGGTCAGGATGGGGGAAATGCCGCGCGGTCTCGTCTCGAGACTGGCGCGCGGCAAGGCAGAAGCGGCGCGCGATCAAATTGCCAACGATAAAGAAATTGCCGATGCTTACGTGCTGGCAGCTGACACCATTGTCGCGATCAATCGCAAGATCCTCGGCAAGCCGCAGCAGCTGGAAGAAGCTGCAGAGTTCTTGCAACGGCTGTCCGGCCGCTCACACCGGGTGTTGACCGGCATCTGTTTGATCACGCCGCAAGACCGTGTGCGCACAAAAATCATCGACACCAAAGTGCGCTTTAAATACCTGACGAAATCCGAGATTGAAGCGTACGTCGCCTCGCGCGAATGGCGCGACAAAGCCGGCGGGTATGCCATCCAAGGTTTAGCTGGATGCTTCGTGCAGAAAATCAATGGGTCCTACACCAACGTCGTCGGCCTGCCGCTGACGGAAGTTGTCAGTCTGCTGGTCGGAGAAGGCTTCCCGATCCACTTCAACTGGCTGCGTGCAGCCGAAGCCGATCTGAACTAGGGTGTTTTCAAATGGCGAAACCTATTCAACTTGGGAACTCAGGCGCAGCCGGAAAATGCCCGATGTGCCGCAAGCCCGTTGAGCAAGCGCACCGCCCGTTCTGCTCCAAGCGCTGCGCCGATGTCGATCTCGCGCGTTGGCTGGGTGGTGGTTACGCCATCGCGGGCGCCCACTCGGATCTCAGCGACGACAGTGCGGATTCGCAGAACGCGGCGACGGGGCCCGCGAGCCAAGCTGTGCCGTGCGATGACGAGGACTGACGGCATAATCCCCGCCATAAGTGCCCCCCGGCGGGATGGTAACACGCCCCTGGACAGGGCCAGGATCACCACCTATAAGACGCGATCTTTGCCGCCGGACCGGTGCGTCCCGCAGCGAAAAAGCCCAGGTAGCTCAGTTGGTAGAGCATGCGATTGAAAATCGCAGTGTCGCTGGTTCAATTCCGGCCCTGGGCACCACTCTCTCGCCACCAGTGACCGCATTAAGCCGCGACAGCTGCCGCTCTACGTCGTGAACTTCTTCCAAGTAACCGTCACCCGCGTTCCCGCCGGTACCTGCGGATAGAGATCGAGCACATCCTCGTTGTACATGCGGATGCAGCCTTTGGATTCAGCACCACCGATCGTCCAAGGCGCGTCGGTGCCGTGGATGCGATACATGGTTCCACCTAGATAGAGTGCGCGGGGTCCCAGCGGATTTTGCGGATGACCACCCGGCACGTGCGCCGGCAACTTCGGATTTTCGCGGCGCATGGAGGCCGTCGGCGTCCAGCCCGGGTTGATCGCTTTATGAGAAATCGTTGCGACTCCCGCCCAGCGGCTCTGCGTCCGCGGGATTGCGATGGGGTAGGCGACAGCAGAACCACGCGCACGAATCCAATATAGCTTCCGGTCACCGAACGAGACGATGATTTGCCGGGGCGCGTAACTGGAGTGGAATGACACCTCCTCGCGCGACCCACCGCCCCACAGGAACGAGAAGAAGTCCTGCGCTGAGGCGAAGCTGGTTTGGAGCACGAGCGCTCCGAGGGCCAATCCAAAGCGTGCATGAGAGCGGCGTATCAGTGTGTAGCGCAGCATCGCGAACGTCCCTTTGTTTGCAGATGAGCCGCCAGCTGCAGGCCGCAGCCCCGCGGCTGGCAGTGCTCAAATCGAACGCCCTCTCGAATCACAGGCCTCAGAAGGTGCCTTGAGCCGCGAATCGGCGCAAGCGGCAGCCCGTGACTTCGACCTGCTCCCGCATCTCCTGCTACACAAGTGTGGCTCCTTTGCCGATGGCCGGTCCGGAGCCTGAGCCTCGCCTCAATCGCCCCCCTGGGCGCACGCACCAAAGTTTATCCTCATTCAAATCTTTTGACTTAGGAGAATAACGGAGTCAGATTATTCAGGCCTGCTGGGGGCACGCGCCAAGCAGCATCACGACACTAACAGTCTGCGGTGGTGGAACATGACAGGGGTCGAGTGGAGCGTCGCCACGCGTTGGGTGGCTAGGCCATTTGCTGCCGGGCCGATGCATCGTCAGGGCTGGCCAGTTCCAAACTTTCGCCTGGTCCCGCTGAAAGCCGCACCCTTGAGATTGGACCCACCCATTTGCCAGGCGCCGCCGCGCGCCGGGCCCAAAAACAACACTCACTCGGGAGACAGACCACCATGACAATGTCTTGGCGTTATTCAGCCATTGCCGACCGCCACCTCGCACTCGGCTCCAAGTTGGAAGACTGGAGCGGCATGGGGACCGCATGGGGCTATGAGGCGACCAGCTTGTCCGAAGGTCATGAAGCAATTCGCACCAAAGCGGGGCTCATGGATGTGTCGGGCCTCAAGAAGGTGCACATCACCGGCCCGCACGCCTCGGCGCTGATCAACATGGCGACGACGCGCGATGTGACCAAGGTCTATCCTGGCAAGTCGGTCTATGCCTGCATGCTGAATGATCAAGGCAAGTTCACTGACGATTGCGTCATGTACCGCACGGGGCCGAACGCTTGGATGGTGGTGCATGGCTCAGGCACCGGCCACGAGCAGCTATCGATGTATGCAACCGGCCGCAATGTGTCGCTGCAGTTCGATGATGACTTGCATGATCTGTCGCTGCAGGGGCCGCTGGCGGTCGAATATCTCTCCAAGCACGTGCCCGGCATCCGCGATTTGAAGTACTTCCATCACATGCAGACGACGCTGTTTGGCGCGCCCGTGATGATCTCGCGCACGGGCTACACGGGCGAGCGTGGTTATGAGATTTTCTGCAAGTATGAGAACGTTCCGATGATCTGGGATCGCATCCTGGATGAAGGCAAATCGATGGGCATCATTCCGTGCGCTTTCACGGTGCTCGACTATCTGCGCGTCGAAAGCTCATTGCTGTTCTACCCTTACGACAATTCGCAGATGTACCCGTTCGAAAACGAAGGTCCCGGCGATACGCTCTGGGAACTGGGTCTCGACTTCACCGTATCGCCCGGCAAACAGGGATTCCGCGGAGCCGAAGAGCACTATCGCTTGAAGGGCCGCGAGCGGTTTAAAATCTTCGGGCTCCTGATCGACGGACCAACGGCACCCGATGGCGGGGACGAGGTCTTCCACGACGGTCAGAAGGTGGGCGTCGTGACCTGCGCCATGCATTCGCGTCTGACGAACCGTACGATGGCGATTGCGCGCCTCAGTGTGGCAACCGCTGTACAGGGCACGAAGCTCGAAGTACGCGGCAAAACCGTGCAGGCCGGAGCGATCGCCCACACGATCACGTTCGATGATCCCAAAAAGACGAAGCGGACCGCTGTGGGTTAGGCTTGTTGGTGTCAGACACCTTTAAAGAGGTGTCTGACACCCGTTATTCGCCACTGCCGTCCGCCTGATTGACCAGCATCCCCGCAACGCGTGTGAACGGCGCCATCATCTGCGCCTTGGTTTCCGCCGGTAATCCCACGCGATCGATTGCCATGCTCATGCAAGTGAGCCACGCGTCTCGCGCCTCGGGATTGATTTCGACATGCGCGTGCATTTGGCGCACGTTCGCGTGACCGTGACGCTCGGCGTACAATCCTGGCCCACCGAAAAATCCGCTGAGAAAATTGAACTGTTCGATGCGCGAGTGGGCTACACCATGCCCCCGCATGTGCAGCACGTGCAGCGGCCGCCCCTCCGGCTCCTGTTCGACGATGTCGTAAAAGGTCTCGACGAGCCGGTGCACGCCCTCTTCGCCTCCGGCCGCATCATAAAGCAGCGCACGATGAGACATTCCTGTTTCCTTAGACCACTTCAGTCATGGGAACGCCGCGGTTACATTTTCACGCGCGACTTTTCCGGGTCATAGAACGGGAACCGTACCACGGCCGCCCCGAGCCGCTTTTGCTTTGTATCAAGTTTGCCGATTTCAACGGCGGTGCTTAGGTCGGCGTGAACGACGTCGAGCCGCGCCAGCGCGATGGTCTTCTTGAGTGTTGGCGAACGCATCGCGCTGGTGACAATACCGATTTGCGCGCGGCCGACGAACACCGGATCGCCATGCCCCGGCTTTTCGTTGCCTGCCACTTCAAGACCAACAAGCTTGCGCGACGGCGTCTGCCGGCGGCGTTCAATGGCGGCTTTGCCGATATAGTCTTCGTCTTTCTTGGTGGGCACAGAAAACCCGATGCCGGCCTCGATGGGGTCGGTGGTGCTATCGAAATCATAGCCGCCAAACACGAGCCCGGCTTCGATGCGCACCATATCGAGGGCATCGAACCCAAAAGGCGAAATCTTGTGTGGCTCGCCCGCTTTCATGATCGCGTCCCAGACGGCAGGTGCTTGCGAGGGATGGCAAAAGACTTCGTAGCCCAACTCGCCCGTATAGCCCGTGCGCGAGACCATGACCGGAATGCCCTCATAGCCCCCGAACCGGCCGATCGTGAAGCGGAAGAGCCCCAACTCGTCGAGCGTTGGGCGTCCCGGAGTGGTCCATAGAATCTCACGCAGGATATCCCGCGACTTCGGACCCTGCACCGCCACGTTGTGAATCTGATCGCTTGCGGTTTTCAGGAGAACGTTTGCGCCGGACTTCGCAGCCTGTTCCCTGATCCAAAGAAGGCTCGCATCATCCCCGCCAATCCAGCGGAAGTTTGTCTCCCCCAGACGGAACAGCGTGCCGTCATCGATCATGCCGCCGTGTTCATAACAGATGGCCGTGTAGAAGATCTGACCAACGGCGAGCTTGCGGATCTCGCGCGGAAACAGCCCCTGCAGAAACTGTTCGGCATCCGGCCCGTTGATCTCGAGTTTGCGCAGCGGCGACAGATCCATGATCACGGCGCGCTCGCGGCACGCCCAGTATTCGTCGATAGCCCCACCTTTGGCGAACGCATGCGGCACCCAGTAGCCGCGATATTCACCGAACGAGCGCGTCAACGCCGACGTGCGGGGATGGAAACCCGTCTCGCGGGTCAGTTGCAGGGGAGCATCCGGGGTCATGCGGGTTCCAATCGCGCGCTTGAAGTTTGCGGTCTTCGGGTAGACGCGCACTTGAATTTCGGAAAGGCTCCAGCCGTTGGCCGGATCGATGTCGTCGGGGCACGAGGACGCGCCGCAGACGAGGTCTGACATGGCGCGCATCAGCACGTAATCGCCGGGGCGCGACCAGGGCTCGTCAAACCAGATAGTGTTGTGGGCATCGACGTTGGTGTTGAAGAAAAAGTTGATGGCTGGCCATCCGCGCGATTGACCGACTCCGGTATTGCCCATCGCACTGTTGAAGTTTTCCGAACAGCTGACGTGACCGAAGTATCCCATGTCCTCGTAAAAGCGTTTTGTGCAGGCCAATCCGAACGTGTCGTGACGGCCGACCGTGTCCTGAACCACTTCAACGAGCGCGTTCTGATTGTTGTCGAAGAATTTCGAGTAGAGACCAGGCTTGGGGTAGGCGAGACCCAGCATGGTGCGCGTGGTCGTGGAGTCGATGCCAAGAACCTGGCCCTTGTCGAGCGACTTGCGGTGAAAGGCGACGAAGTCAGAGCACTGGCGGCCGGCGATATCGATGATCTGAATGTACTCGCCTTCGAAAACCTCAAACGAAATCGCGCTGGCGATGTTGATCGTCAAATCGAGGCGCGGTTCGGCAAGAGGCTCAGGCAAGCGCAAGAGACCAGGAGCAGCAGGCCGTGCACGGCGGACGAATACCAGCACATCGCTCGGCGGCGACTGATCCCAAACGCTCATCGGCTCAGCCGGCGCCGCGATCACAGCAACGACGGGACGCTCACAGGAATAGCTGAGGATTTCCCCCGCAGGCGCGTCAGGCCCAAACAGGTGCACCGCCTGCGCCCGGCCGATATCCAGATCGCGCCGGAACAAGCCAAACCGCACGCGGGCGGCATCTTCGCTATCGCCAGCCAGGATCGCTTGAATGCCGGTGGGCTTGGCCTTGCCCTTGAGGCCCAGCGCTGGCAAATCGCTTTTGCCGGTGTCGCCAAAGACCGCAAGTTCGACGGTCTGGCCGCCATCCATCAACGCAAGCTCAAGCCGATCACCGTGCTCGAGCGCAAATACGCCCGTACCGCCACCCTTCACAATGTAGCGCTCAAGACCCGGATCCAGCGCGGCGGCACCAGGACTGACGAACTTCGGCCGTGACGGTGAGATAACGGACGTGGGACTCATGGCTGCATCCTTTCCCGCTACATCTGAGATGAGGGGCCCGGCCGGATGCGGCAAGGCCCCTCAGAACACCGTCACGCGGATGTGTTGGCGAGAAACGCTTCCATGCTGTCGTCCATCGCCTTCATCCATGTCGTGTGATGCGGAGGTGCGACCGTGCCCGTTAGCGTCGAGGGATAAGAGCGGTCGCGATAGGTCAGAATGCCTTCGACCTTGTGGTGCTCCCATTCCTTGAACAGCTTGGCGCACATATCGACATCCAGCCGCGGATAGTCTGTCGGCGCAATCAGATCGCGAACATATTCGGTTTGGAAATCGATTGCTTGGAACGGGTCTGCCAGCTGCTCCTCGGCAGCGATCCACTTCAGCATGTCAGCCGCCTGATCCGTGATCGACGGTATTGCGATACGCCCCAGGACAGCATCGCGCGCATACCACGCCTGCGCATCGAACATGTTGAATGTATAGTATTGATCCTGCATGCCGATGTACATCATCTTCGGGTTGCCCCACCAGAAGATGCCCTTGTAGAGATTTGGCGGATACAGCCGGTTGCGCGTCTTCAGCCGCAAACTATCTTCAATGAACGGGAAGTGATGCAGGTAGCCCGTGCACATCACGATGGCGTCGATTTCCTTTGTGGTGCCGTCGCGGAAATGGGCGGTCTTCCCATCGATTTTTGTCAGCAGCGGAACTTCCGTGCAGCTCTCGGGCCAATTAAAGCCCATAGGCTTGGTGCGCCAGCTGAATGTCACGGACTTGGCCCCGTATTTGTGGCACTGGGTTCCAATGTCTTCGGCCGAGTAGCTCGATCCGACCAGCAGCACATCCTTGCCAGCGAACTCGTCAGCGGACCGGAAGTCATGTGCGTGCAGCACGCGGCCGCGGAACATCCGCAGACCCGGGAAGTCCGGCATGTTGGGCGTCGAGAAGTGCCCGCACGCGACGATAACGTGATCGAATTCGGATGTCGTTGCTTCGTCGGCTTTGAGGTCTTTGACGGTCACGGAAAACTTGCCCGTACCGTCGTTGTAGGCCACCCAGCGGACGGTATGGTTCAGCTTGATGTAGTGCGTGATGCCGCTGCGATCGATGCGGCCCTTGATGTAGTCGTGCAGAACCGCACGGGGCGGATAGGAGGGTATCGGCCGGCCGAAGTGTTCTTCAAATGAATAGTCAGCGAATTCGAGGCATTCCTTGGGCCCGTTGGACCAAAGATAACGGTACATGCTGCCGTGGACCGGTTCGCCGTACTCGTCGAGGCCGGTGCGCCATGTGTAGTTCCAAAGGCCGCCATAATCACTCTGCTTCTCGTAGCAGATCACCTCAGGGATATCGGCCCCCTTGCGCCGTGCGCTTTCAAACGCGCGCAATGCCGCCAAACCGCTGGGGCCGGCACCGATGATGGCTACTCTACCTTGCATTGTTGTTCCCCTGTTCCTTGAGTTCTGCCGCGTGCAGCGGAATTCTTAGTCTGGCCAGCACCCCGGCGAAGTTGGGGCGCCGTCGTCGTACTTCGACAGCCACTCAATCGTGGTTGGCCGGTAATGCGTCGTACCCTTGTAGTCGGCGATCGCGTCGGGAAGCGTCTTCAGAACCCGATGTAACCGGCGGCCCCACTTCGGGATCGTCACCAACTCGTTCATTTTGATGAGGTAGGCGCGGATCGAGAACACAATGGCATTCGACCGGGGCAACCGCCACAGGCCTTGCAGTTCGACACGAAGATGAACTTTGTGACCCACGTTCTCGGGCGTCACCGTCGTTCGATCTATGCCCCACTTGTGATACGTTTCGGGGGACGTATCGAGGCGTGGATTGATGGTCATCGTCCAGTTCAGGCGGCGCACCGGGCGACCCTGCTGGAGGTTCAAAAGAAACTTCAGTGCGCGATCGAACACGCCAATTTCATGAGCCATGGGCACGGGCGCATGCCATTCCTTGAAACTCATGCCGATGTCGAAATCCAATGACCAGTCCGCCTGCGACGTGACGATGCCAGCGTCCATCCATAAATCATTGTCGCGTTGGTCGAGCAGGTTGAAGTCGCCCTGACACTGGCGGGTGATGTATTCCATCGGCCGGTAGGGCAGTGTCGACACGTCACCGAAAATAAACGTCTGGTCGATGACCATCGGCCGGTTGATCCAGTGCCAGTTATCGCCCTCGCGCGTAAGAGAGAAATGCTCGGGATAGTCGCGGGCCATGCTCGTCATCAACAGTTCAAGCAGGTCCCACTCGGCAGGCAGCATGTGCGGGAGCGCTTGGCAGCGAAGCGGATCGTCGCGCAGAACAATTGCACGGTCCCGCATATCCGACAAATAGTGTTCGTCGATATCGATGGGAAACTCGTACGCCGATCCCTTCGGTCCCGGCACGTGGGGCTCGAGATTGACGGCATACATGTACTTGTCTTCGTGAAACGGGAACGGAAACCGCCGGATCGCTTCTGGACTATTCGAGAACGTGAAGTCGTCCCGGTAGGTTTCGTCCTTGAACATCAGGCCCATGTTACGCTCCGAGCTGCCCGCCGCTGCCATGAGGCAGCGCGACGGTCATATGTTAGAGATCGAGAACAACGCCGTCGCCCTTGATGCGCGAGACGCAGATCATCATTTTCTTGCCGGACTGCTTTTCTTCGTCCGTCAAATAGTGGTCGTTGTGCTGCAGGGTGCCGTGACAGTCGACAACAGGCGTTTCGCATTGCCCGCATGCCCCGCCGCGGCACAAATAGGGTGCATCAACGCCGGCGGCCTCAACGGCTTCGAGCACGCTTTGATACTCGGCGACCGTTATCGCCTTGTTGGATTTTCTGAGTTCGACTTTGAACGGTTTACCGCTTGGCGGCGCCAAGAATCGCTCAGAATGAACGTTCTCATCCGGCCAACCCGCTTCGCGGGCTGATTTCAGCACCCAATCGATCATCGCCGGCGGACCGCAAACGTAGAGATGTGTGCCAAGCGGCTGGCCATCGAGCAGCCGTGCCAAGGGCAGGGTCTGCTTTTGATCATCAAAGTAGGTGTGAACGCGATGGCCGTACTGATTTTTCAGGTCTTGCCAATACGCGCCCCGAGCCTCAGCGCGCATGCAGTAGTGCAGCTCAAACGGCAGATCTTCACGGGTGCATTGCGTTGTCATGGCCATAAAGGGTGTGATGCCAATCCCGCCAGCAAGAAAGAGATGCCGCCGCGCGCGCCGGTCAATCGGAAACAGGTTCAACGGCCGGCTGATGCTGAGTTCAGAGCCCGTCCGCACCTTGTCATGCATGAAGACGGAGCCGCCACGCGAGTCGGGCGTCTTCAAGATGCTGACCTGATAGCTCGATCCGTCGAAGGGTGATCCCATCAGAGAATAGGGATTGCGGCGAACGCGGCCGCCGTCATGCATGGTGACGACAGTGTGAGCCCCGGCCGAGAACTCAGGCAGCGGGCTGCCGTCAAGCGACACAAATTTGAAGCGCTTGATGTCTGCCGCAATGGGCTCCACCTCGGCAACCCTGACGCGGATGTCAGTCGAAACGGTCATTTGTACAGCTCTTCGGCGGCTGGGATCTGGCCAGGAACCTCGGCGTCAACACATACACCCTGAAATGCTCCGAGACGGCGGGAGTAGTGATCGCGCACGAACAGGTTCAACCCGCAATGGGAGCAGACAAACGGCGTCTGAGTGACATTTTCGGTGAAGCCCTTGCAATGAACGCACTGCACGCGCCGGTGCGCCGAGCCGCGGTGTTCGGTAATCACCGACTTGTGGTCAATGCCATGCTCAAGAGCGGCTTGAAGGGCGCTGCCCAGAAACGGCTCCGTGCCCGCAACGTACAGCCGCGTACCCATCGTTGCGGTGTCGAGGGCCCCGTTGAGCCGGAACATCGACGTGGCAAGCGAGGGTAGTTGCCAATACGCCGAGGGTTTCAAGGCCTTAAGGCGCTCATCATAGCCCTTGCCCGCAGACCCAGCGGGGCAAAACAGTAGCGTTGAGCGTGCGAAGAAATCAGCCGGAACCTTCGCCGCCAGATCGAGCACGGCAGCCGCACCCTCACCTTCTGCAGCGATGAGATTGTGCTTGGCGTGGAGATCGGGCGACAGCCCAGGATAGACCGGCCTACTCTTAATTCCCGGGGTCAGCATCCTCTCTCCTCGCGTGCGCCATGTGCCAACACTGTTACAAACTCCGCTGCTCAGGGCGCTGAGCCTGCCAGAAGGCTGAGAAGCCAGCAACGACGGCGCCCCAAACTTCGCCACACCGGCTTTCTTAGCAGGCAAACTTTGTTCATCCGAGTATATCGGCGCAAACCTGCTCCGCAATGGTTTTTGCGGTTTCAAGTCAAATATTGAGTGGGCACCAAATCTCCAAACACAAAGGGCCAGACCCTGAAGGGTCCGGCCCGATGGTGACTGTGCGGTTGAGTGCTTAGTTCATCGGCCAACCCAGGAAGGTCGAGCCGAAGATGTAATCGGCAACCAGCACTGTGATCATCCCAGCCAGCAGGGTCAGGTACGGAAGAATTCCCGCTTTTCGCTGGCCCGCATCGTTGGCCGTCATTCCAAGGTCCGCCAGCATATGGTCCGGGAACTTACCGCCGTCTTGCACGTAGTGCCGGAACACAAACACCGGAATAATGAGAGCTGACGTTATCAGGCCTGCCATCAGTGCATTCGGATTCCACACTTCTGCACCTGCCCCCATGAACACCGCGTTGACGAATGCGAACAGCGTGCCGAGCGCCAGTAGAACCGTCGGCGCGCGGTATGGACGTTCAACATGCGCGCTATCGATCCGGTGGATCCAGCCCGCATTGAGGTTGAGGAAGTTGAAGATGATGTAACCGACGTTCGACACCGCGAGGATGAAGAAGAAGCTCGTGGCATCGGCACAAGCAATCGCCAACAACCCCAAGTTAAACACCAAGTCCGTCCACATGGCCGCCGTCGGCGACCCATGCGAATTGACGTGGCTGAGATACTTCGGCAGCCATCCGTCGATCGAGCCCTGATAGAGCGTGCGCGAGGACCCGGCCATTGCCGTCATGATCGACAGCAACAACGCCACGATCATCATCATGATCATGATGTTGGTGACAATCCCGCCGCCACCGACCATCTGACCCATGGCAGCAGCAACCCCGGAGCCATCGACGATGGGAGTTGCAATCATACCTTCCACGCCCAGCACGCCCTGGAAGGTGAATGGCACCAGTGTGTAAAGCAGCAGGCACAATAGGCCAGAATAGAAGATCGCCTTGAAGGTATCTGTTTTCGGATTTCGGAATTCGCTGGTGTAGCAAACGGCCGTTTCAAAGCCGTAGCTCGACCAAGCGGCAATGAACATCCCACCCAAGGCGAGCGTCCACCCCGCGAGGTTCCATGTGCCCGGCTCTGGCGCGTAGGCTGCAGCCAGTGGAACAAGGGGGGTATAGTTCGACCAGTTGATCTGGCCCGTCAGGATCGGCACCACGCCAACGATCAACATTGTTGCGATGATAATAATGCCGAAGAGCTTCTGCGTACTGGCGGTGCTGGCGATGCCGCGGTGCTGAACTGCGAACACCAGCAGCATCAAAATGGCGCCGATCCAGAACGCTGCGTTGAAGGTGTAGCCTACGGGACCAAGCGTGCCGGCGGCCAGTGTCCAGTTGCGAATGTCTGGCGTCATTGCCGCAACGCCGTCGGCCGACAACAGTGCGGCAATCGCGTCTTGGGCTGTTTTGCCTTGATTGGCTGCAAGCCATTCAACGACGCGCGGGCTGTCCGCAGTAATAGTGGCCGCATTCGTCTTGACCCATTCGAGAACCGCAGCCGCGTCGCCGGGTGGGATGGGCGCGAGCGCATTCAAAATGTAAGCTGCAGCGATCGAGCACCCCAACGAAAGAACTGGTGTCCAGGCGATCCAGTTACACCACACCGACAATGGCGCGATGATCTTGGAATACCGGATCCAAGCTGCTGCGCCGTAAACCGATGCCCCGCCTGACTTGTTCGGAAATAGTCCTGCCATTTCGGCGTAGGTGAAGGACTGGATGAAGCCCATGACCATCGAAATGGCCCAGACTGCGAATGCGATTTGACCGACGGTGCCGGCTATGCCGCCGATCGAAAACAGCATAAAGGCCGGCACGCCGCTGGCGACCCAGAAGGCGTCTTTCCAGTCGATCGTGCGCAGCAGTTTGTTTGTTTCACCCGAACTGGCGGACTGTGGTGTTGTAGCTGTCATGGGCTCCCCCCCGAGTCGTTCCGCGTTCTGTTTGTGGACCTTTTTTGGCTCGCGCAGCACGCCGTGGGGCCAGTGACGCCCTCACGGAGCTTGAGCAGACCCATGCGGCACTCTGTCACGAACTGCGTAAAAAGGAAGCACGAGAATTCCCATCTGTCAAAATCTATTCACAGGGTGAAAGGGTATCTTGCAGGGCAACTTACCATGACCGCGAGCCAGGCCAGCCATGAGCACTATTGCCGCTACTTCGACTCATGCCCGCCGGACAAAACTCTCCACGACGCGCTTGCGGCCCGCCTGATCGAACTCGATGGTCAGCTTATTGCCATCGACCTCTGCCACCCGGCCCGCGCCGAACTTTTGATGGACGACGCGGTCACCAATTGCGTAACCCGCGCCTTCGGCGGTTGAGGAGGCCAACAACTGCCCCTCGATGGTGACAGGTGCTCGTGCCGCCGATGCGGCTGCACGCTGCCGCATGTCCGCATTGGCGCGGCTGCGATCAACGTGTGGCGCAGCGGAACTGGCACTGTTCTTTTGCGCTCGCTGCCAGCCCGGCGTGTCGTACGTTGACCGGAACGCGGACGGGGCTTCATCGAAGCGGCTCTTGCCATACAGCGAGCCGAGATTGGCATAGGCCCCGCCAAACGGGCTGCGGACCTCCATCACATCGACGTTGGCTTCCGGCAGTTCATCGACAAATCGCGAGGGCGTGGCGGATTGATAAAGGCCACGCAACCGGCGGTTCTGGGCGAACGAAATTTTGGCTCGGCGGCGTGCCCGTGTGATGCCGACATAGGCGAGGCGCCGTTCTTCTTCGAGCCCCTCAAGACCTTGTTCGTCAAGCGCGCGCTGATGGGGGAACAATCCCTCTTCCCAACCGGGCAAAAACGTTGAGTCGAACTCCAATCCTTTGGCGGCGTGCAGCGTCATCAACGACACGCGATCCCCGTCCTCGCCTTTGTCGGCGTCCATGACCAGCGATACGTGCTCCAGGAACCCGGCGAGCGTGTCGAACTGGTGCATAAAGCGCACGAGTTCCTTCAAGTTTTCCAACCGGCTTTGCGCCTGCGGGCTCTTGTCGGCCTGCCACATGGCCGTGTACCCGGACTCATCCAGGATCACTTCGGCAAGTTCGGTGTGCTTGAGGCCTTCGATCTGCCCGCGCCACCGTTCGAAGGCCCGAATGAGATCGCCTAACGACTTGCGTGCCTTGGCCGGCAGCTCTTCTGTGCCAATCAGATCCCGCGCCGCCTGATACATCGGCATGCGACGAGAGCGGGCCAAATCGTGAATGCGTTTGACGGTCGTATCACCGAGCCCGCGCTTGGGCACATTGATAATGCGCTCAAATTTCAGATCGTTCGATGGGTTGGCCGTCACTTCCAGATAGGCGATGGCATCTTTGATTTCCTGGCGCTCGTAGAACCGCGGACCACCGATCACGCGATACGGCAGACCGACCGTGATGAAGCGATCTTCCATGGCGCGCATCTGAGCGGACGCACGCACCAGAATCGCAATCCCATTGAGAGTGTGTCCGCCTTTGCGCAGCTGCTCGATGTCATCACAAACCATGCGGGCTTCTTCTTCGTCGTCCCAGACGCCCGCGACCACAACCTTGGCGCCCGCCTCGTCGTCGGTGAACAGTGTCTTACCGAGACGGCCCTTGTTCTTGGCAATCAGCCCGGACGCAGCGGCCAGGATGTGCCCCGTAGACCGGTAATTGCGCTCCAGCCGGACAACCGTCGCACCTGGAAAATCCTTGTCGAAGCGCAGGATGTTGTCGACTTCAGCGCCGCGCCAGCCATAGATCGACTGGTCGTCGTCGCCAACGCAACAGACATTGGGACAACCCTGAGCCAGCAATCGCAGCCACAGATACTGGGCGGTGTTGGTGTCTTGGTACTCATCAACGAGGATGTATTTGAAGCGGCGTTGCGTATCGGCGAGCACGCCGGGGTGCTCGCGGAACAGCCGGAGATTTTCTAAAAGGAGATCGCCGAAGTCACAAGCGTTCAAGTCTTTGAGGCGCTGCTGATAATCTGCGTAGAGTTTCAAACCCTTGCCGGCCGCAAACGAAAAAGCCTCGCCCGCCGGCACCTGATCGGGCAACAGTCCGCGGTTCTTCCAGCCGTCGATCAACCCCGCCAACTGGCGCGCTGGCCAACGGTCTTTGTCCAAGCCCTCGGCTTCGATCACCTGCTTGATGAGCCGCAGCTGATCATCCGTATCCAGAATCGTAAACTGGGACTTCAAGCCAACCAGTTCGGCATGACGGCGCAGAATTTTCACACCAATGGAGTGGAAGGTCCCGAGCCACGGCATGCCCTCGACGGCGCCGCCAACCAGCTTGCCGATGCGCTCTTTCATTTCGCGCGCGGCTTTGTTGGTGAACGTCACAGCCAGGATTTGCGAGGGGTACGCCCGGTGCATCGCCAGAATGTGGGCAATGCGGGTGGTCAGCACGCGGGTTTTGCCCGTGCCAGCCCCGGCCAGCACCAAAACGGGCCCGTCGAGCGCTTCGACGGCTGCCCGCTGCTCCGGATTGAGCTTGTCGAGGTACGGTGCGGGCGCCGCCACTCTCGCCATTGCCCGTTCGGAAATTGACGGCCGTGCGCCGTCCGGCGGCTTGGCGTCCGGGAGATCAAACGGCGGCAGGTCGCCCTCGTCATGCGCCACGTTGGCGGGCCCGACGTTCGCGGATTGTTTTCCCGATTGAGTCATCACACCGGACTATAGCATCGGAGTTGGTACAGCAATGCTCCGGGCAGTTTCCCACACGTCTGTCGCGGCCATGCCAGGGCATCCGTGGACAACCGCCAGGCTGAAGCATGCTCCGCGAGAATCAGGAAGAATATCGCTGAGTGTGGCGTTCAGAGTAGGGCAGATTTGGATTAAACTGCAAAGCCGTCCAGGTTGCCGTGACGCCGCCGCAGTCTTGGGTCCACAATCCAGGGTTCAACTTGCTCGCGACGGCGATGAACCAGCGTGCTAGCTCTCGCACGCCCAATCGTACTGGGCTTAGGCGTGCTGGTAAGCCATATCGATCTCTGAGGGGTGCGATGCTGCAAGGCGAGGCCAAACGCGGGACATGAACAACGCGCTTCTCTTTCTCGCTGGCCTATTGGTGGTGGCACTCGCGGCCCTGTTCGCGGTGCCCTATGCGATCGATTGGAACGGCTATCGCGGCGTTTTTGAAGAAGAAGCCTCGCGCGTCCTCGGCCGTGAAGTCCGCGTTGGCGGCAATGTCGCCCTGCGTATTCTTCCCTCGCCCTACGTCAGCTTCGAAAAACTGCGGATTGCCGATACCGCCGGTGAGACGGGCCGCCCTTTGATCCGGGCAGACAGCTTCACCATGTGGCTGTCAATCCCGCCTCTGTTGAAGGGCGTGATGGAAGCGCGCGATATTGAGCTGCGCAAGCCAGAGGTGGAACTCGCCGTCGATACCAATGGCCGGGGCAACTGGTCGACACTCAGCATCAAGCAGGGGTCGATGCCGTTTGTGCCAAATGGCGTTGCCCTGCAGTCAGTACGATTGATCGATGCTGGGATTGGGCTCACCGGACCCAACGGGGTGGAGCTTGCACGCCTCAATGCGATCAACGGCGAACTGTCCGCCGAGGCCCTGGACGGACCGTTTAAGTTCAAAGGCAAACTCACCTGGAATGGCAGCGAGCGCGAGGTCCGGTTTTCGACGGCTCAGCAAGAGGCTGATGGAACCCTGCGCTTCAAAACAATCATCACGGCAACGCAGACCGGCAACACCTACACCTTTGACGGCAGCGCCAGCGATCTCACGGGACAACCACGGCTTGCCGGCGACCTGTCGGGCAAGCTGTCGATGACGGCTTGGCTGCTCGATGGGGCCGCAAAGGTCGCGCAACCACCAACCGCGGCGACGGATCCGGCAGCCGCTCCTGCCGCGTCGCAGGGACGATTCGATTTCCGGTCGAAACTTTCTGGCGACACGAAGCAATTCAAACTGGCAGACATTGCCGTCACGCTTGAGCCGGGTGGACCGCCGCAGTTGATCTCGGGCGAGGCGGCCGTGTCGTGGACCGATCGCGTCAAGCTCGATATGTCGCTCAATTCCAAGTGGCTCGATCTCGACGTTCTCTCAGGCCAAGCCGCGAGCGGAACGGCAGGCCACATTCCGCTCGAGACAGCGCGTGCGTTCTTCGAGCGCTTCGTCGATCTGCTGCCTGCGAGCGCCGATACCAACGCAACGTTCTCGTTGGATCAGGTCGGTCTCGGAAAACAAGTGATCAGCGGTCTGCGCCTGACGGCGTCGCGGACCGATGGCCCCCTCATGTTGAAAGATGTCCGGGCCAGCTTGCCGGGCGGAGCGCTGGTGTCGCTCGACGGCGAACTTCTCAATGACGCGCCTGATCGCGCCTTTAAGGGGACGATTGCACTCAGCGGCCAGAGCCTGCTGCGGTTTGCCTCGTGGGGGTTTGGTGAAACGAGCTTTTCCAAAGGCCGCAGTGACGGACCATTTTCCGTCGAAGGCCAATTGCTGTTAAGCGACAAGGCCATTGAGCTTCAGGAGGCGACCGCTGAGCTCAATGGAATCCCGCTGCTCGGCGGCGTGCGCTATGGCTTGGAGCAGCCCCGGCGCCTTGACATCGCACTCGAAGGGCATCGCATCGACATTGCCCAGGTCTGGCCCGATAGCCCCGGCTTTACAGGCATCCGGGATCTCTTGTTTGCTGCACCCGCCGCAGACGCCACGGCAGAGTCGCCGGCAACAGGCGGTGGCTTGAGCGACATTTCGCTCAACATCAAAGCCGCAGAAGTGATTGACGGCACCAGAACCTTGCGCGACGTCGCGGCTGAGATCGCATTAGAGAGCGGCAAACTCTCGATGCCGGTCCTAAAGTTCGCAGCCGCTGGCGGCCTTCTGGTCGATTTGGAAGGCAGCGCCACCAATGTACCCGACAAACCGCGTGGCAGCTTGCGCGGTGTCATCGAAGCACCAAAGGCCGAAGCTGTGACGGCGCTTGCAGATTTGCTGGGAGCGGAGACCACCGCCAAGACCGGGATAGACCGGATGGCCGCGCTGACGCCGTGGCGGCTTGGCACAACGGTGAGTTTTGGCGAGCGGCTGGAAACCGCGGTCGATGTCACCCTCGACGGCCTTGTCCGGGGCGGGCGTATGGTGATGACCGCGAAGCTCGATGGCGCCCGCATTGATTGGCGCAAAGCCGCGGCCGACGTGACTGCGAGCCTTGAGACGCCCGACGTCAACGCATTGATTGACACAATTTCTGCTCCAGCGAACGGCAATAAATCATCCACACAGGCCCAGCTCCCGGGCCGTATCTTCACCAAAGCGGCCGGCATCCCTGCCGATGGACTGATCTCCGTCGCGCAACTCACCGCTGACAACATGTCTCTCGACTTCACCGGGCGCATTGCTGTCATAGAGGCCAACGCATTGAATGCCACGGGAGACGTGCGTGTTGCTTCCGGCGACATGCGCCGCGTTTTGAGCCTTGCTGGCGTTACACTCGGCCGCGCGGCATCTCAAGTGCCCATACGCGGCACGATCGCAACCGAAACGAAGAACGGCGTTCTCACGCTCACGGCTCAATCTGTGGCTATTGGAGCCGCGAAAGTCGGCGGCGTCGTCACGCGGACAGCGGGCACCGGCGGTCAGCTGACACAAATCGCTGCGGATCTGACCATCGACGACGTATTGCTGCCGGCACTCCTGTCGGCGGTACAGTCAGAGGCAGCGGCTGGAACGCAAGTGCGAGCGGCTGTCCCTCCGCCACCTGAGCCGGTCCTGCGCAAGCGCAAGGCGGTCGCACAGCTGCCACCCCCGGCCATTGATCTGGGACCAGTCTGGCCCGATCAGGCGTTTGATTTTTCAGTGCTCGATGGTCTCAATGGCACGGTCAAAGCCACCATCCGCAGCCTTGCCCTCGAACCTGGGTTTGCCATGCGCGATGCCCGGTTGACGCTGTCGCTCGCTCCCGGCCGGATTGGCGTCACGCAACTCGAAGGTGCGGTGCTGGGTGGCAAGGCCAGTTCAACCTGGCAACTCGAACGGCAACCCGCGGGCGCCCTGCTCAACGGCGGCCTGAAGATTGGAGTGTCTAGCCGGGGTAGCTCGGAAACCGGGACAGACGACAGCATCGAAAGCGACGTGGCCGCACTTGACGTCACGTTTAATGGCAAAGCGTTGAGCCCACTTGCGATGATGGGCGCTTTGAAGGGCAAAGGACTGCTGACACTTGGCGATGTGACGCTTTCAGGGGTGTCGCCGCAGGCGATCTCGGAGGTGAGCGAGGCCGCTTTACAAGCCAAGGGACCGTCCTCGGGTGAGCCGCTGACAGCCGCGCTTCGCGACGCGCTCAAGACCCAGCAGCTGAAACTCGGCCAGGTGTCCGTGCCCGTTGATATTGCCGACGGCGTCTTGAAACTTGCCAAGGTTCAGGTGGAAACGAGCGAAGGCCGCGCGACGTTTGACACGGTTCTTGATCTGCAAACCTTCAAGATCGACAGCGAATGGAAGATTGAGGGCAAAGCGTCGGCGAAAGCGGCACCAAGTGTTGCCGTTCCGGATCTAGCCGCAGCGCCCGGCACCGCAGACGTGGCGCCGGTCACCGTGCCCGCTGGTGAGCGGAAACTTCTTCCGGCTGTGTCTGTCGTCTACGTGGGCAAACTGAAGGATCTGTCGAGTGTTGAACCCGCGATCGTCGCTGATGCACTTGAGCGCGAATTGACCGTCCGGCGGATGGAACGCGACGTCGACGACTTGGAGCGTCTGCGCAAGCTCGATCAACAGCGCGCCAAAGACGAGCAGGACCGCTTCAAGGCGATTGAAGCCGAGAAAGCCAAGCAATCTGCCGTTTCACCACCGCCTGCTGCTGCACCCGCCCCTGCGAACGGGGCCGCAGCCGCTGCGCTGCCGTCAACGGGAGAGGCGGCGAGTGCTGCAGCGCCTGGATCAGAACCGGCACCAGAGTCAGGCGCTCAAGCGGGTGAAACCGCTGCTGCGCAGCAGCAGCCGCCCAGCGGACTGACGCAGACCCAGCCGGCCACGCCCAAACCCGTTCAACGTAAGAAAAAACCACCACAGAACTCCTGGCAGCCGTTTCAGGTGACGCCCTATCAGTAGGCCGTTCGCAAGATCAGTCGCGATTGCCGCCATCGTAAGATGCGACGGCTGCTTTGCGCCGGACGTAGTCGAGGATCCAGATCCGCACGGCTCCCGAGAGCCCCGCGCCGTTGCGCGTCTCGTCGATGCGGGCGACGAGTGCGGCGAGAGAGACGCCTTCCTTTTCGGCCGCCTCTTTGAGGGCGTCCCAGAACGGCGCTTCAAGCGAGATCGACGTGCGATGACCTTGCAGTGAAAACGAGCGCTTGACAGGCCGGCTCATGAGACGGTGCCGGGATCGAGATCCTCTTCTGGATCGGGATTGGAGCGGCGCGCGCCTTCAAGCCGAGATTTATCGAGCTTGAGGATCGCGTGTGTTGCTTCGCGTTCGTCCTTGCTGCGTCCAAACTTGGCGCGGTTTTCCGCGGTCTGGCTGTCTTTCTCGGCCCGGGCCTTGGCTCTGCGCGCCTTGCGCAAGTTGATGATGTCGGCGGTCATGGTGTCGTCACACTCCAAGGAACACCTGATCGACGGCCCGTTTAATAGTGTAACCCTGATCGGCGAGCGATCCGAGGTGGACGTCAATAGCCTTGACTGGTACGACGCTCATGAGATGCGTTGCCAACACCCAATCCCGGCGCGCGTGCTGAAGCACGGGATTGAGGCTGGTCGCCAGTTTCCCCTTCGAGCGTGGGACGAGCGGCGCGACAATCCGGGTTTGGAACTCACGGAAGGTATCGTGCTGCAGAATGACCACGAGATCTCCATGCTTCAATTTGCAGATGTCGTACTGAACCATGGACTAGTCCCGGTATTTCTCGGCCCATAGACCGTCTTCGATAACCAAGCGGTTCCACGCGTCGATGGCGGTTTTGTTTTCCTTTGTCCATTTTGCCTGCCGGCGTTCGCTGTGCGCGGCGTTGAGCGCCTTTTCCAGGACGGCCGACATGTTGGTACCGTACTCCTTCGCCTCGGCAGCCAAGTCCGCATCAATCGAAAGATTGACGGCGCGCTTGCGGCGAGGCGGTTTGCTGGTCATGCACGTCTCCATGCGCATATAGTGTGCGCATCATAGACCAAGCCTGCCGCAGCGTCAAAACACTGTCCGCGCCTGAGCGATCCGCGATCCGACACGCCACGACGCAAAACGGCCCGCGATCGTGAGATCGCGGGCCGTTTGTTGAAGCATTGAAAAGAGGGGAACCAGAACCCCGAAGGCTCTGGCCTGATGTATTTGTTCTCACAACTTTGCAGACCTGGCAGCGACCTACTCTCCCGCGTCTTAAGACGAAGTACCATCGGCGCTGGGGCGTTTCACGGCCGAGTTCGGAATGGGATCGGGTGCAGCCACCCCGCCATAACCACCAGGTCGGCGAAGTTGTGAGATGAAAATCTGGTGCGTTTCTACGTTTTTGCCTACGCCCATCGGAGCGGCACAAGTGCCGCTCTCGCGGAGGAGCCGGCGCGCTTCGCAACGCGCGATCGGCTCTTTGAGCGATATCGATGAGCATTGCTTAATGAGAGCAATCAAGTCAATCGAGCTATTAGTACCCGTAAGCTACACGCTTTGCAGCGCTTCCACACCGGGCCTATCAACGTGGTGGTCTTCCACGACTCTCAAGGGAGAACTTGTTTTGAGGTGGGTTTCCCGCTTAGATGCCTTCAGCGGTTATCCCGTCCGCACATAGCTACCCTGCTGTGCCGTTGGCACGACAACAGGTCCACCAGAGGTGCGTCCATCTCGGTCCTCTCGTACTAAAGACAGATCCTCTCAATTCTCCTACACCTACGGCAGATAGGGACCGAACTGTCTCGCGACGTTCTGAACCCAGCTCACGTACCTCTTTAAATGGCGAACAGCCATACCCTTGGGACCTGCTCCAGCCCCAGGATGAGATGAGCCGACATCGAGGTGCCAAACGA
>JANOFU010000015.1:0-111417 GCA_031413815.1 Hyphomicrobium sp.
TTTTTTTTTTTCTTTTTTTTTACTTTCTTCTGGGTTTTTTGTGCCCCCCCCCCCCTTTTTGGGGGGGGGTTGGGGGGGGGGGGGCGCCCCCGCCGCGAATGCCGGCGCCAGCCTCTGCCCCTCACCCTAACCCTCTCCCCATGCAAGTGCAGAGCATGGGGAGAGGGAACCCAATTCACCCCACGCTTCCTTCCAAACTCACCCCAATCAGCTTCTGCGTTTCTGCCATGAACTCCATCGGCAGCTGCTGCAGCACGTCGCGCACGAAACCATTGACGACGAGCGCAACGGCTTCTTCCGCGGTCAAGCCGCGCTGGCGGCAATAGAACAGAATGTCGTCAGAGATCTTTGATGTCGTCGCCTCGTGCTCGAAGTGCGCGCTGGAATTCTTGGCTTCGATATAAGGCACCGTGTGTGCGCCGCACTTGTCGCCGATCAGCAGTGAGTCGCACGCCGTAAAGTTGCGCGCGCCCGTCGCCTTGTGATGCGCCGAGACGAGCCCGCGGTAGGTGTTTTGAGAATGCCCAGCCGCGATGCCCTTCGACACGATCCGGCTCGACGTGTTCTTGCCGAGGTGGATCATCTTGGTGCCGCTGTCGACCTGCTGGTAGCCGTTCGACACGGCAATCGAATAGAACTCACCACGTGAATGATCGCCACGCAGAATGCAGCTCGGATACTTCCAGGTGATCGCCGATCCCGTCTCCACCTGCGTCCAGGAAATCTTCGAGCGGTGGCCGCGGCAATCGCCACGCTTGGTGACAAAGTTGTAAATCCCGCCCTTGCCGTTCTTGTCGCCGGGATACCAGTTCTGAACCGTCGAGTACTTAATCTCGGCATCGTCGAGCGCGATCAACTCCACAACGGCCGCGTGCAGCTGGTTTTCGTCACGCATCGGTGCCGTGCAGCCTTCGAGGTACGACACGTACGACCCCTTGTCGGCGATGATCAATGTGCGTTCGAACTGGCCGGTCTCGCGCTCGTTGATGCGGAAGTACGTCGACAGCTCCATCGGGCAGCGCACGCCCGGCGGGATGTAAACAAACGAGCCATCCGAAAACACGCCCGAATTGAGCGCTGCATAGTAGTTGTCCGACTGCGGCACCACGGAACCCAGATACTTGCGCACCAGTTCGGGATGCTCGCGCAACGCTTCTGAAATCGAGCAGAAGATGACGCCGACCTTCTTCAGTTCATCTTTGAACGTGGTCACCACAGAAACGGAATCGATCACGGCATCCACCGCCACCCGCGGCTTGTCGCTTTTCACGCCCGCCAGGATTTCGCGCTCGCGCAACGGGATACCGAGCTTGTCGTACATCGCCAGCAATTCCGGATCGACTTCGTCCAACGACTTCGGCCCTTCGGTGCTCTTGGGCGCCGAATAGTAGTAAAGGTTTTCGAAATCGATTTTGGGATAGCTGACCTTGGCCCACGTCGGCTCCGTCATCACGCGCCAGCGCCGGTAAGCGTCCAGCCGCCATTCCAGCATCCAGGCCGGCTCGTTCTTCTTTTCTGAGATAAAGCGAACGATATCCTCGTTGAGACCTCTCGGCGCTTTGACGCTTTCGATGTTGGTCTCAAATCCATACTTGTACTGGTCGACGTCGATCTTCTTGACTTGGTCGATCGTCTCTTGAACCGCAGCCATTGCAACAACTCTCCTTCGCGCGCCACAGCGGCGCTTCGTGTCTGTCTTCGTTACGCCGCGCGCGCGGGCCGCCCGGCAGCCTCGCTCCACGCCGCAAGAAACGCTTCGATATCCTCGTTCGTCGTGTCTAAGCCCAAGCTGACGCGAATGGCGCAACGGCTGAGATCGTCATTCAGCCCCATGGCCGCGAGCACATGGCTTGCACCCACCTTGCCCGACGAGCACGCCGCCCCCGCACTGACCGCGATACCGGCCAGATCGAGCTTGATGACGTTGGTCTCGGCCGACCGGCCCGGCATCGCGACGCAGGTCGTGTTTGGCAGTCGCGGCGCACCGTCTGCGACAATCACACACGCGGCTGTCTTGGCCCGCAGCGCTGTCTCAAGCCGGTCCCGCAAAGCCGCCACACGAACCCAATCGCCAATAGACGCTCGCGCAGCAGCCGCGGCTGCCCCGAAGCCCGCAATCGCGGCCACGTTCTCCGTTCCGGCGCGCCGGCGGCGTTCTTGTCCGCCGCCCATGATCAAGGCTTTCAGCAGCGTTCCATCGCGAATAACAAGCGCGCCAACGCCCTTGGGTCCGCCAAGTTTATGGCCCGACAGGCTGAGCGTTGCGACGCCCAACGTCCGGAAATCCACAGGCAGCCGGCCAACGGCCTGAACCGCATCGCTGTGAACTGGAATGCCGTGCTCCGCGGCGATCAAAACGGCTTCGGCGATCGGTTGAACGGCCCCCGTCTCATTGTTCGCCATCTGCAGCGCAACCACCCGGCGCCCAGACGCGACATCCGGCGACGACACCAGAGCCGCTAAGGCGTCGACCTTCACGATACCGTCGCGATCGACCGGAAGCGCGACGTGCTTTGCTGCCGCCCGGACCGGCGATAAAACGGAATCATGCTCGATGCCAGCCGCGAACACCGTCTGCCAGCCCGCCGTCAGCGCCCAGACATTGGCTTCCGTTGCGCCGCTCGTGAACACCACTTCCGAAGACTTGGCATTGACCAACGCCGCAACCTCATCGCGGGCCCGTTCGACAATTGCCCGCGCATGACGTCCTTCGGCGTGGATCGACGACGCGTTGCCCGTCACATCCAGCGCCGCAAGCATGGCCTCGCGCGCTTCGGGCCGAAGCGGTGCCGAGGCATTATAATCGAGATATGTGCGCGGCACGCTCATTCTGCAGCTACTCCCATCGAAGCCTCCGGCTTAGACCTGGCGTCACTCGCCGGGCCACCATCGACAACGTCCTGCAAGGTAACACTACGCAGAAACGATGCGATGTGATCGCCAAGCGCACGCCACAGATTGTGAGTGAGACACCGCGTCTCGCCAAGGCAAGCGCCCTCATCGCCGACGCACCGCGTCATGCGAGTCTCTTCTTCAACGGCCTTCATGATCTCGGCGATATGAATCTCATTCGCGGGTTTGCCAAGCCGATAGCCGCCGCTACGGCCGCGCGCGCTGTCGACCAGTCCATCGCGGCGCAATTGCGCGAACAGCTGCTCCAGATACGCAAGCGACAGCTTCTGCCGCTCTGCAATCTGCGACAGCGGCACGGGCTCATTCGCACCGTGCTTGGCAAGGTCCGCCATCGCCATCACGGCATAGCGGCCCCGGGTATTGAGTTCCATTCACCTGTCTCCCAGGCCCGGTGATCATCCGGGCACGTCAAGAGCAGGGCGCAACGCGCCCCTTGCGCCAAGCCACCTGTGTCGTGCTAAGAGGAGCGCCCACGGCGCTTGCTCGCTCAAACCAGATCATTCGGCTCTTTTGAATTATTCTAAGTCCAACCGGAATATGAAAATTCCGAGCAGGGAAGTCAAGTATTGGCGCAGACACAGACACGTGAAGCCCCCGCGCGACGGCCCAACCGCGCTGCGTAAGCCTTTTGAATCGATGATGTCCTGAGTTTCGTGAACCCGAACCTGAAAGACCGAGATGCCTGAGCTGATTATGAATGGGCCCGCCGGGCGCCTCGAGGCCCGCTACCATCATGAAGGGGCCAGCGACAGCCCGATTGCGCTAATCCTGCACCCGCACCCCCAGTTTGGGGGCACGATGAACAACCAGGTCGTCTACAGCCTCTATTATACCTTCGCACAGCGCGGCTTTTCGGTGCTGCGCTTCAATTTCCGCGGCGTCGGTCGTAGCCAGGGCTTCTGGGATGGCGGTCCCGGCGAACTCGCGGACGCCGCCAGCGCACTCGATTGGCTGCAGATCATCAAGCCGGATGCCAAGTATTGCTGGATTGCCGGGGTTTCGTTCGGCACCTGGATTGCCATGCAGCTGTTGATGCGGCGGCCGGAGATCGACGGCTTCATTTGCGTCGCGCCGCCTTCCAATCTCTACGATTTTTCGTTCCTCGCCCCGTGCCCGTCGTCGGGCCTGATGGTCAACGGCGACAAGGACCGCGTGGTGCCCTCGCACTCCGTCGGCGAACTGTGTGGCAAACTCAAAACCCAGCGCGGCATCAAGATCGACCACGAGATCATCCCGGGCGCCAACCACTTCTTTGAAAACAAGATCGACGACCTCCAAGGCGTCATTGGTGGCTATTTGGACATGCGTCTCGCGAAGGCCGCCAAGGACTACGAAAAGGAAAAAGAGCGGGAACGCGAACGCGAGAAAGAGCGCGAGAAGGAACGCCTTCGCGATCAGCAGGAAGAAGAATAGCCACGAATTTAGGCAGCGGTCCCGCCGCCGGTTACCCGGACAATTTTCTTCAGGAACGCTATCGGCGCCCTCAAATCCGCGCTAACAGTCCGGTGACGGATGGTTGTTCTGAGGCACATGGGACGCGGGCGGAATGCATTGGCTTTTTGGCGCCCTTCTTGTGATGGCAGCGGCAGCGGCAGCTGCGATCAACTATTCGATTGTGTTCCCGCGCCAGCCGTACACCGATCCGCTCCCGCCACTTGATGGCGAAACCCGCGCGCTTGCGGCTCGTTTGAGGACGCACGTCGTCGCGGTGGCGAGCCGTCCTCACAATCTCGACTACTACCCTGATCTTGAAGCAGCGGCCGTCTATATCGAGACAACGCTTAAGAGCTTTGGCTACGCGCCAAAGCCACAGATTTATACAGTGCGCGGCAAAGCCGTGCGCAATATCGAGATCGCAATCGACCCTCCAGGTGCCAGCGCCGCCACACCCACCATCGTCATCGGCGCGCACTATGACAGCCCCGACGACAGCCCTGGTGCGAATGACAATGGCACGGGCGTTGCGGCCGCCTTGGAACTCGCTCGCATGCTGCGCGAGTACACACCGCGCTCGCATCGCATCCGGCTTGTGCTGTGGGTCAACGAAGAAGCGCCTTATGGGCACACGCCCGACATGGGCAGCTGGCAGCATGCCAAGCGGCTCCATGACAGCGGCGAACGCGTCACGGCGGCAATCGCGCTGGAGACCATCGGATACTTCTCACCGCGGCCCGGCACGCAGCAATTCCCGTCGCCGTTTGGATTGATCTATCCCGACCGTGGCAACTTCATCGCCTTCGTCGGATTGCCCGGCTCACGCAGCGCGCTGCGCAAAGCGCTCGCGTCATTCCGGCGCTTAACTCAGTTCCCGTCCATCGGCGGCGTCGCGCCTGGATTTCTCGAAGGCATCGCGAACTCCGACCATTGGGCCTACCACCAGTTCGGCATCCCTGCCTTTATGATCACCGACACCGCCCCGTTCCGGAACCCTTACTATCACCAGACCAAAGACCTGCCCGACAAGGTTGACTACGAAAGCCTCGCCCGCGTGACCGGGGGGATTGAGCGGATGTTGCGGGATTTGACGGGCTAATGACCAAGGGGACATGACCCGAACGAGACGCGTTCGGGATTGTGTCCCCGGACATTATAACTACCCCCGCATCATGCGCCGTCCGTACCAGACCGCAGCACCGCCCAAAAGCAACGGCAAGCCGCCCATCAATCCCACCGAGCGCCAGAATGCATCGGGATCTTGCGCTTGAGTGACGCGTTCGGTTTTGGGCGCCCCCTCCGGACCATAGATGTACGTCAACTCACCGGCGCGCAGCGCGCTCACCAGCACGACAAACCCCATAAAGGCCGCGATCGCACCAAACACGATCAACCCGATCGGCAGCGCCATTTTCAGAAGGGGCATGACGTCAGAATCCTTTTCTAAATCCGTAGGGAGACGGGCTCACGCCACACGCTCGGACGGCCGCGCAAGAAGCCCGCCCGTCATCGGTTCGGCAACACCTGTCGTGCCAGGAAACGTAATCGGCAGCGCCTTCATCGACCGCACCGCCATATAGGCCCACGCTTCGGCCTCGACTGCATCGCCATCAAGCCCGACGGCCTCAGCGGGCACCACCGCATTTTCGACTTGCCCCGCCAGCCGGCTCATCATCGTCTTGTTCCTGCGCCCACCACCACAAATAATCCACAGCTCCGGCTGCTCGGGCATGTGTTCGCGCGACTTGGAAATCGCGGATGCTGTAAACGCCGTGAGCGTGGCGGCGCCGTCTTCAATCGTCATCCAATCGACGACATCCCAAATGAACGCATTGCGATCGAGCGACTTCGGCGGCGGCTTGGCAAAGAAAGAGTGGCTGAGACACAGCCGCAGAACGTCGTCGTTGACCGTGCCTTCGGCCGCTGTCGCCCCGCCCTCGTCATAGGTGACGCCGGCACGCTTCCTCATCCAATCATCGATCAGCGCGTTTCCGGGCCCCGTATCAAACGCCAGCAGCGCGCCATCGCGGCCGATCCACGTGACATTCGACACCCCGCCGATGTTGACGATGGCCACAGGCCGCTCGGGCCGCGTTGACATCAGCGCGCGATGGTAGACCGGCACCAGCGGCGCACCCTGGCCGCCAGCTGACACGTCGCGTGCACGCAGATCATAGACAACCGGCAACGCAGTCAGCTCAGCCAGCAAGTTTCCATCACCCAGTTGCATCGTCAGCCCGGCCTCGGGCCGGTGTAGAATAGTCTGGCCGTGAAAGCCGATGACTTCGATGCTCGACCGGGGGATGCCCTTCTGGCGCAGGAACGCAGAAACGGCCGCGGCGTGCAACTCTGTCAGCAGCTTTTCCGTCACTGGCATCAGGCCAGGCCGTTCATCCCGCTTCTGACAGGCGCTCGCCAGCGCCATCGCATCGACAATAGCCCCGCGCTGCTCCGAGTTGTACGGGAAGGTCATAGACGGCCCGCGCACGGCTTGGTTTTCGCCATCGGTGTCGAGCATGGCGACCGAAATCCCGTCCATGGACGTGCCGCTCATCAGGCCCAGTGCGCGCATCCCTTGCCCCCCTCGCCCTTGTCATGCAAGTTGCCGGGCGATCACACAACACTAACCCAAGGCCGCGAGCGGCCCAACCCACAAAGCGCCGGACAATGACGAAGTTTAAGAGTGACTTTCTCAACCTCATGACGGAGCGCGGGTTCATCCATCAAGTGTCGGATGAGGCCGGCATCGATGCGTTGGCAGCGAAGGGGCAGATCGTTTCTTATGTCGGCTATGATTGCACCGCGCCGTCGCTGCATGTCGGATCGCTGTTGTCGATCATGATGCTGCATTGGCTGCAGGAGACCGGCGCCGGCAAGCCCATCGTTCTCATGGGCGGCGGCACCACGCGCGTCGGCGATCCATCGGGCAAGGATGAAACCCGCCAACTCCGCCCAATTGAAGACATCGAAGCCAATAAGAACAGCATGAAGCAGGTGTTTGCAAAGCTGTTGCGGTTCGGCGACGGCACAGCGGACGCCATCATGGTTGATAACGCTGAATGGCTGGCCCCGCTCAATTACATCGAATTCCTACGCGATGTCGGCCGGCATTTTTCCGTCAACCGCATGTTGACGATGGATTCGGCCAAGATGCGCCTGGAGCGCGAGCAAGAGCTGTCGTTTATCGAATTCAACTACATGCTGCTGCAAGCGTATGACTTCGTCGAACTCGCCACGCGCACGGGCTGCAATACGCAGATGGGCGGATCGGACCAGTGGGGCAACATCGTCACTGGCATTGATCTCGGCCGACGCATGGGTCTCGAGCATCAGCTGTACGCGCTGACCTGTCCGCTGCTGACCACCGCGTCGGGTGCCAAGATGGGCAAGACCGCAGCAGGCGCGGTGTGGCTCAACGAAGCCCAGCTTTCCGCGTACGATTACTGGCAGTACTGGCGCAACACCGAAGACGCGGACGTGGCGCGGTTCCTAAAGCTGTTCACCACACTGCCGACGGCTGAGATCGCGCGATTGGCGGCGTTGGCGGGTTCAGACATCAACGAGGCGAAAAAGGTTCTCGCAACAGAAGCCACCGCCCTGATCCATGGCCGCGACAGGGCCGAAGCGGCTGCCGAAACCGCTCGCAAAACATTTGAGGAAGGCGCGATCGCCACCGATCTGCCGGCCGTCGAAGTCGCCGCTGCCCAACTGAACGACGGCATCGGCATCTTGAACGCGTTCGTATTGAGTGGCCTGGTCAAGTCCAATGGCGACGCCCGCCGCCAGATCCAAGGCGGCGCTGTGCGCGTCAACGACATCGCCATCGCTGATGAGAAGGCCGTCGTATCCACCAAAGACATCTCGCCCGAAGGCGTCATCAAGCTCTCGCTCGGCAAGAAGAAGCACGTGCTGTTAAGGCCCACCTAACCCCGACCCGTCATTCCGCGCGCATTGCAGCACGAAGTGATGTAGTGCAGACGCGGAACCTTGTCCTTTTGACAGTTAGATCCCGTGCGCAACCCACCGACTGGTCGCTGCGTTGCGCACGGGATGACGGGTTTAAGCGAATAGCGCGCCGAAGGCACTGAACAACTACTACGGCCGGCTCGTGACAACGGGATCAGCAGGCGCATTGTCGATGCTCGTCGACCATGAATCGCCCACGGTAGCCGGCTGCGCGCGCTGCGCACCCCCGCCCTCCACATTCGAACTCGAATTCCTCGTGCGCTGCTCGACAGGAACCACCGCTTGAGCGGGAGCGCGCGGCTGAACGGTCGGATTGGAATTGGTCATCTGGAAAATCTCGCGGAAGATTCCCGGCGCCACCATCGACAGCGGATTGACGACCACCTGCGGCTGCGCCATTGAGCCCTGGATCGCGAACGTGATGCCGAAGATTCCCTCGCCACGTGGGCCGCTGATGATTTGGCCAAGCACCGGTATGCCGCCCAACACGTTGTTGAGACCCTGCAGCGGCACGTAAGTGCCACCCAGGTTCAATCGCCGCGACGCGTAATCGACTTTGCCGCGCATCGTCGCACCCATCACCGGGCCATTCACATACGACTCGCCAACCACGAATTGTCCAAAGCCAACCGAGAACGGCACCTTCATGCGGTCGAACTCGAACACCTCGCGCACCATCTTGCGCTGTCCGGGCGGTGCAGCATTGATGGCGGGACCGCCCTGTCCGCCAGCGCTGGAGACAACTTCCGACACGACCGCGTCACCCAAGATCTTGAAATCATCCGCCCACAGCACGCCCGTTTTCTCAGCCGCGCCGTGACCGTCCAAGTCCAGTTCGAGCCGCACGCGCCCGCCCTGCATATTGGGGTAGAACCCGACGAGCCGCATCGCCTGGCCGCCGTCAGATGTGTCTGCGAGGATCCGGCGGCTGCCCCCTGGATCGAGCACCGCGACCAGCGGCTGTCCGCCGTCGAGTGTGCCACGCACATTCAGCGCAGTCAGCTTATCGCCCTCTTGGTTCATCTGCACTTTGAGCCCACGCAGCGCGACGCCGGAGTGGCCCAGCACGTTGTCGATCTCAGCGGACAGCTTCATCGACGCCTGCGATTTGGACGCTTTTGGCTTGGAATTGGCCGCGTTGCCAAGGGAGAACAGCGACGTAAAAAAATCCTTGCCATCAAACGTCGAGCCGCGCGCCTTGATGTCCCAATTGTTCTTGGGGCCGCGCGTGCCCTGAAGCTCAAGCCGCGAGACCACGTTCAAAGAGAAGTCCGGGAAGTAGAACTCCTTGAGCTTGTTATCCGCACCCAAGCCCACCCATCCTTCAATCGCGACATTATCCCCGGTGACTTTGAAGTTCTGCAACTCCGTTTTATGCGTCTTGCCGCTGGCAATGTCGAACTGCAACGTGGCGGGACGGCCCGGTGGTTTTGTCCAGGCAATCTCGTTTGCAGACACGCCCGCATTGGTAAGATCCGCGCGCACTTTGACCGCACTCCCTAGCCCCGCCGCCGCGCCGATCGTCACTTCCACGGGCACGTCGCCATCGACATGATCGTTGATGTCGATGCCGAGCTGGTTGCGATCGGAGTTGTCGAGGGTGGCCGCAATCGTCAGCGGCGGCTGGAGCTCGGGGGCGGCATCAAAGATCCGTTGCCAATTGAGCTTGGCATTGACGCCGTTGAGGATCAGTTCGCCCTTGGCCACGGCACCTGTCTCTGCGAAATCAAGATCGACGCTGCCGCTTTGCAGATCAACGATGCCAATTTTCTGCTTGGACTTCAGATCGACCGCCCGGCCCTTGCCTTCAACCTTGATCTCGCTGGTGTTAAGTGCCGCGACTAGGGGCACCGTGATCTTGAACTGACCGTCAAACTTGCCATCGATGGCGTCCGCAGGAAGATCTGCCGTCTGAGTGCTGAAGGCCGGCGACTGTTTCAGTGCTTCAAGGACTGGCCCAAGCGCCGATTGCGCCCGGAAACTGATCACACCCAGCGGCTTGGGATCGTCGAGCGCCGACGCGGTGAACTGGCCAGCTTTGAGCGGCACCTGTTTACCAGTACTCGTCACGATCGCCGCCTCAGGCACGGACACTTCCACCACATCATTTTCGACGCGAACCAGAACGCGCGGCGCATGAATGGGAGGTATGCTCTCCAGCGGCTGCATTTGGACAGCCGTGGCTTCCACACTGAGCGACATCCGCTCGTTCTTCGCCGATTGAGCAATCAACGGGTCCAATTGGAACACGCCGGTCTCGAATTTTACCGTCCCGCCGCTCACGGTCGCGGCCTGAATGTGCTCGCCGGCCCACTTGCGGGCGCCCGCGCCGGCAAATCGCGGCCATAACACTTTCACCGCATCGGCTGAGGCTGGTCCCATGCGGCCCTCGATGCGCACGCCGGATTGACCGGGCCTGCCGCCTGCCATGGATCCGGTCAACGCCACATCTGCGCCACCAGCCCTCGCCACCACTTCAGTGAAGTCGATGCGGTTGGCATCCGCCATAACAGTGCCTTTGGCTGTCAGCATATCAAGCTTGACGGGGCCCAGTGAAAACTCTTCCGCGGCCAGCGCGCCGTCGGTCGACTGCACATTGAAGGCCCACGCTGAGGGCTGTGCCCCATCCCCGGAATTTGCCAATGTGCCAGCGAGCGTCACGTGGCTCTGCCCCCAACGGAAGGTCGATGGCGCCATCGTGACGCGAGAGGCTGCCGCGTCGTAGGTCACATGCACAAGCCCGGCATCAATGAGAAAAGGTACATACCCTTTGGTCGCGAAGTCGATCAGGCCGCGGCCGAGTTCGACAGCAAACGCCGCTGACCGGAGGTCGCCGTCTGTCGACAGCTCAAGAGAGGCATCGCTCGCCACCGGCATATCCAGAGGCTGCAGGATCGCCAGCTCCGGAATGGCTCGGCCGAAGGCACTCGGTACAAAGTCGCGAACCGAGGTCTTAAGGCTGATCCGGTCAGACTTTTCAGCATCCTCCGTCCGGAACGATAAGGCCCACGGTCCGCGATCGGACTCGATCTTAGCCGTACCCGAGATCACGCTGCGCCGCTTCTTGTGTTCGAGATCCAGCAGAAATTCGGGCACTTTCCATTCCGTCAAGCGGCCCTTGTAATCGAGCGCCACTGTCGCGTTGCGAAGGCTGATCTGTTTCAAAGAGGATGAGCCATCGACCCCGCGCCGGGCGCGCGATGTGTAGTCGGCCAGAGCGCGCGCAACGTTGATGCGTTTGAGTTCAGCCGGCGGTACGGGGGTTACGGCATCACCGGTCTTGGGTGCGTCCGTGCCGGGATTGCCCGGGTTCAACGGAATAAGCGGGGCGGGCGCGTCGGCCACCGCTTTAGCGGCCGGTGAAGGTGCAGAACCGGCCCCGGGCGTCGCCTCAGTGAAGTTGACGGATACACCGCTGCCCTTGGAAAACGAAACCGCGAGATGGGGTTCAATCAGTTCGACGCGCGACGGCACGACGCGCAGTGCGAAAAAGCTATCAGGACTGATTTCAACCGCAGCCACTGGTGCGGAAACGACCGCGCCGCCATCCGCATCCAACAGCCGCACATTCAATAGCCGGACTTCGAAGCCGCCCGTCTCTGCATAGCGCAGAACCGTATCGTCAATCTTGGCTGTGAGATCGCCGAGTTCAGCGCTGATGCCGCGTTCAATTGGTCCAGTCAACACCTTGAGCGAGATCGGGCCGTGCGCAAGGCGCACGTAGAGGACAAGTGCCGCGAGCGCCGTTAGCAACAGCACCGGCAAAAAAAGCATCGCGATCTTGCCGGCCCAGCGCAGGACTGGTCCGGCTGCATCGAGGCGATCGGTCAAGCTCATGTTCTCTGATTGGCGATCGGAACTCCCAGCCACCCGCGCCGCCCTGTCCGAAGGGGCAGCTGTGCGGGTTCGAGGGCCCGTTCGTGTCACATTCTCCACGCCCCGTCCTCACCCCGTCCGCTGGCCCGCTCAATCGCACGCCACGCGGTTCAATCTTTAGGCCTCGGCCTCAGCCCCAAGCCAGTGTCTCATACCCCTTAGCGCAGCGGCCTCCCCAAGCCGTTTCAAGCGCGCCGACTCGCCTCACAACCAGCGCCAAAACTGAGGCGAATCAAAGCCCTTGAACCAGATCCGAGTATGCTACGTAGATCCGAATGTGGCTCAGGAAAAGCGTCCAAAGAAAGGCAACATCCCGATGCTGGAAGACGGCCAAATTGCCCCAGATTTCGAATTGATGGCCGATGACGGGACACCCGTGCGGCTGTCAAAGCTCAAGGGCCGTCCGGTGGTGGTGTATTTCTACCCCAAAGACGACACACCGGGCTGCACAACGCAAGCCAAGGATTTTTCCGGGCTTCATGCCAATTTCAAGACGGCTGGTGCCGAGATTCTCGGAATTTCACCCGACGGCGCGGTCAGTCACGGAAAGTTCCGCTGTAAGCACGACCTAAAGGTTCAGCTCCTGGCGGATGAAGATAAGACAGCCGCCAACGCTTACGGCGTTTGGACGGAAAAATCGATGTACGGAAAGACGTACATGGGCGTTGAACGGTCGACCTTTCTCATCGATGCGAACGGCAAACTGGCGCGCAGCTGGCGCAAGGTGAAGGTGCCGGGCCACGCCGAAGACGTGCTCGCGGCCTTGAAAGCACTTTGAGCACTCGATGTGCATGTCACGCCGTATACGGTTACTCCGAAATCGCCGGATTCGGGACTACGCACTGTGGCTCCGAAACGTCACCAGCTCAGATGACCTGTGCCCGGAAACGTGGTAGTTCAACGCTTTGAAACTGGACCCGGGCTCAGAATGTGCGGGGATCGAGCCTAGTCATAATTTCATTGTTTGCGTCGCGTATGCGTCACGCGATCGTCAAAATTCCTTGTCCGTCGCGGAGGTCCCAGCATGTTGCCGAGCTTCAGAAAGCCAGAAAACGATTTGCAGTCCGGTCCTGGCGCACCGTTGCCGACCTCAGCCCCCCCATCCAGCCTCGGAGCCCGCCCCTCAGCACCGTTGATGAGAGGCACGTCCGAGCGTGGCGTTGCGTCGGTGATTGGACCTGAACTGCTCATCACCGGCAATCTCATCTCGAAAGGCGAAGTTCAGATCGAAGGCGAAGTTCAAGGCGACATTCATGGCTCACACATTCTCGTCGGCGAGCGGGCCCAGATCACGGGCGGCATCATCGCCGACGAAGTCGTTGTGCGCGGACACGTGATGGGCTCGATCCGCGGCAAGCGCGTTTTGCTGCAAACGTCCAGCCACGTTGAAGGCGATGTCTACCACAACACGCTGGCGATCGAGCAGGGTGCGTTCTTTGAAGGCAAGTCGCGGCGCACCGACGATCCCACCGCCGGGTTTGGCCGGTTTGATCACCCGTCTTCAGCTCCGGCTCCGGTACCTCAGCGCAGCGCCGCGCCGCCCGTGCCTCCTCCACTCACTGCTGCACCCGCCGCGCCGTCGCTCGATCCCGTTACGGGTTAGCTTGCCGAACGGTGCCAGCGAATAGCGTCAGTCGCCGTCTGGCGGCGGCGCACGGTTGCCCGCGACGCCGATAATCCGGTCAATCTCGAACGTCAGATCGCCGTGCGCGCGTTGCACAGTGCGGATCAATTCGCCGCGCCGTTTCCACGTCGCTTGATGCGCGCGCTCCTCCTTTCGATCGAGATCGACGAGGTCATCGGCCTGTGTTTCGATGGTCGATAACAGCTGTCCGCAGCGATCTGACATGATGAAGGCATAAAGCGCCTCGGTTTTCTGCGCGCGCGCCTCGTTGCCCGCCCGCAGGGCAAACGTCTGCACTACGTGTTTGCGCAGTAGATTTGCAACCACAAGCACGCGGGTGGGCGTTACGACCAGAACGCCATCCTGTAGATGGAGTTCGCGCACGCCCGCGGGGAACACCTTGCTCGACAGCACGGCGTGATCGGCTTTGGCCTCAACCTGATCGGCGCGTAGCTTCGTGACATAGTCGTTGCGCCACGCGCTGCGGTTCTTGGCGTCATAGACGATGCGCCCGCACAGGCGGCCGTTGAGATAGATGTCCTGCACAACGTCTGCGCCGGCAGCCCCCTTCTCGACGCGGGATATGCGATCCTCTGGGAACTCGGCCTTTAACAGTTCAAACAGATCGACCTCTGGGCCATCGCCCAGCTCCTGCGCGGTCTTGCTTTCCAGCTGACGTTGCAGTTCGGCAATCTTGACGAGTGACTTCTGCTTTTCATCGAACGCCTTGGATTGTTCAGCCTGAATCGCCAGCATCTTTTCGCGCTCAGAACCCTCGCGCATCTCCTTCATGCGCGCTTCAAGTACCGCTGCCTGCTGGGCCTGAAGCGCCAGAGCCCGCTCCTCGGCGGCTTTGCGCGCGGCTTCCACCTGAGCAAGACGGGCCGCCAAAGCGTGCTCGGCGGCGGCTCTGGCTTCGTCGCGCGCACGGGTGAGTTCAGCCGCGAGGTTAACCTTCAAGACGGCGATCTGCGCTTCGGCGACCCGCTTTTCCTGGGCCAATGCCTGGCGGACCTCTTCGCCTTGCTCACGTTCCCGAGCCTGTATCCGGGTCCGGACGGCCTGCGACTGTTCCCGCGGGATGGCCTGATCGCACGTCGGACAGCGCTCTTCGACACCGTGCAGATGCGATGCTCCGCTCTCGACCACTGCCGGCTTCAACACGCCCATGATGTCCTCGCTCAATACGTTCGAACCACCCGCCATCATCGGTGATTCGCGATGAGTCTAGTTCTATTTATGTTCTCGATTTGACAAGCTGTGGATAAACTGGAGAACATTCCGGTATTACCTATCAACATCAATCATATAGTTTTCTGACATAAACTTTGGAGCCGGTCCGTGGCGGACGCAGACATGGTGGTCGTAGGAGCCGGGGTCGTGGGGCTCTCCATTGCCCGGGCGCTCACATTGCGCGGTCAAAATGTCCTTGTTCTCGAACGCCACGCCCGCGCTGGAACACAAACCAGCTCCCGCAATAGCGAGGTCATCCACGCCGGGCTCTACTATGCGCCGGGGTCGCTGAAAGCCCGGCTGTGCGTGGCCGGTCGTCACCAGCTCTATGACTTCTGCCGGGACCACGGCATCGCTCATGCGCGCCGCGGCAAGCTCATTGTCGCCAGCCGTCCGGACGACGTGGCCACTCTTCAACTCATTCAACAGACAGCCGCGCTAAACGGCGTCAATGATCTCGTTTTGCTGACATCGCAAGAGGCACGCGCGCTCGAGCCAGCCCTCCGCTGCCATGCCGCGCTGCTGTCGCCCTCAACCGGCGTGTTCGACAGCGCCGCCTACATCACCGCCCTCGAAGGCCATGTCTCAGCGAACAGTGGCCAGATCATTTTCAACGCGCTGGTTTCGAATCTGGACCATAAGACTGGCGGCGGATTCATTGTCACCACAACTTCGGGCGGCGGCACCACCACGCTGACCGCGAACCGCCTGATCCTGGCAGCCGGTCTCGCCGCGACACCGCTCGGCGCGATGCTCACTCCGCGCAAACCCTACGCGCTGCCGCGAACGTACTTCGCCAAAGGCCACTACTTCAGCCTGTCAGGCGCCCCACCGTTCCAGCACCTCGTCTATCCGCTGCCAAACTCTGGATCCCTCGGCCTGCACTACACACTCGATACGGGCGGACAGGCGAAGTTCGGACCCGATATCGAATGGCGAGATCACATTTCGTATGACTTTGAAGGTGATCAAGCCGCACGGCTCTCGCGTTTTGAAACAGCCACACGGGCCTATTGGCCGGGCTTGCCCGATGGCGCGCTTTCATCGGCTTACACCGGCATCCGGCCCAAGTTGGCACCTGCCCGCGAACCCGCTGCCGACTTCGCCATTCACACGGTTGAACACCACGGGATCGAAAGTCTCGTCGCCCTCTACGGCATCGAAAGCCCCGGCCTAACGGCCAGCCTCGCCATCGGCGAGTATGTTGCTGATCGATTGGTGACAGTTTAGCCGGTCACTTAACGCCGGACATCTGAGCGGTTTCCGCGACCTTTGTGTTTTCGTTCGAGCTGCGTGCTGCAACGACTGCAAGCGTGCACACAAGAACTACCACGCTCGCTTTCAGAATTTCGTCTACGACGCTGTCGAACTGCTTCATCACTCGCCCTCCCACAAAGGCAAGTTTCGCTGATAGCGCGGAAATGTTTCGGGCCGATGACAGTGCCGTCAACGCTGGTCTGCCACACCCAGAACACGCTCGATGTACGCCGAATAGCGGCTCATGGCGAAGCACACAGCCCAGAAAATGAAGCCCGCGAACACGTAGCCAGTGGCGGCGGTTTGCGGTGAGAACCAGTTGGAATCGGCCTGGATCGATTGCTGAACAATGCCCAATAAATCGAAGAGTCCGATGATCAGAACGAGGCTCGTATCCTTGAACAGCGCGATGAACGAATTGACGATACCCGGCACCACGAGCTTCAGCGCTTGCGGCAGCACAATGAACCCCATTTTCTGCCAGTACGACAATCCGAGCGCGTCGGCGGCTTCATACTGCCCACGCGGAATGGCTTGCAGCCCGCCGCGGATCACCTCCGCCAGATAAGCCGCAGAGAACAGCGCGACGCCGACCAGCGCCCGCAACAGTTTGTCGATCGTGATCCCTTCCGGCAGGAACAACGGCAGCATCACGGACGCCATGAACAGCACGGTGATCAGCGGCACGCCGCGCACGATCTCGATGTAGCCAGTCGAGACCCAGCGCACGATCGGCAGCTCCGAGCGGCGGCCTAGAGCGAGCAAAATCCCGAGCGGAAACGACGCCGCAATCCCCACGCTGGCAACGATTAGCGTCACCAGGAACCCGCCCCACAGCGACGTCTTGACGGGAGCTAACCCAAACACACCGCCTGTCAGCAGCACAAACGCCAGCACCGGAAACACGAGCAGCATATAAATCGACGACCACAGCTTGCCCGGCACGCGCGGCGTCATCAATGCCACAAGACCCGCCAGCGCCAAGCCGTAGGTGAGGTTCACCCGCCAGCGCTCGGCATCGGGGTAGCGCCCATACATGAACAACCCGAACTTGTGGGTGATAAACGGCCAGCATGCGCCCGCGCCGTCATGCGAACACGCTTCGCCATTGCTGCCGCTAAACACGGCGCGCACAATCGCCCAATCGATGAACCCCGACCCGATCCACGCGATCAGTGTCACGCCCAGCACTGTCAACGCCGTGTCGGTCCACGCCGCAAACAAGTTTTCGCGCAGCCACTGCGTGGCGCGAACTCCTAGTGACGATGACACAGCCCGCGCCTTCACCCGCACACCTCTTGGTGACGCGCATAAAATGCCTCTCCCCTTGGGGCGAGGCCGGCGCGAACAAAAGGGCTCGCCGATTGAAGTACAGATGTCGAACGCGCCGGGTGAGGGGGCGTGCCGCACGTTCGGTCACTGAAGCCAGCCCCTCACCCCCACCCGCTCCCCAAGGGGAGAGGGAGCTTCTCGTCACCGCGACGCCTACCGATTGCCTCATCATCTCACCGCTCCACCAAGGCCCAGCGGGCATTGAACCAGTTCATCAGCGCCGACGTCGCTAGGCTGAGCGTCAGATAAACCGCCATCGTCACCAGGATCACTTCGACCGCCTGGTTGGTAAGGTTCAAAACCGTCCCAGAAAACACCGACACCAAATCCGGATAGCCGATCGCCACTGCTAGCGACGAGTTCTTGGTCAGGTTCAGATACTGATTGGTGAGTGGCGGAATGATAATGCGCAGAGCTTGCGGCAGCACAACAAGCCGCAGCGTCTGCCCGCGCGACAGTCCCAAAGCCGTTGCCGCTTCCGTCTGTCCCCTGGGCACGCCGGAAATGCCCGCGCGCACGATTTCGGCAATGAACGCAGCAGTGTAGACCGACAATCCAACCAGCAACGCGCCGAACTCGGGCTGAATGTTGAGCCCACCTTCAATGTTGAATTTTCCGGGCGCTGGCCACTCCACAGTCCATTCCGGACCGAGTGCCACCCACAGTGCCGCCGGTACCAATGCGAGGGCCGCTGTATAAAGCCCCGCATTCGCTACCCGCTGCCCGGTCTCAATTGCGATCGCCAGTGCCCGCCGCCGGTACATCAACGCGCCTGCAAGCCCGGCCAGCACCACCACAATCAACCCGACCACAACAGACCCATCCGCTGGCCACGGCAGATAAAGCCCGCGCCGGTTCAGGAACACGGCTTGCCCCAACACATGGCTCTCAAGCGGCATCGGCAGCGCGCGCAACGCCGCGAAGTACCAGAACAGCAATTGCAGCAGCAGTGGCACGTTGCGAACGATCTCGACGTAGGCCGTCGCCAGCCGCGCAATGAGCCAATTGTTGGACAACCGCGCAATCCCGATGACAAGCCCCAGCGCGGTGGCCAGCGCTATCCCCAGGACAGCAACCAGCACCGTGTTCAACAGCCCGACCCAAAACGCCCGGCCAAAGCTCATAGAGTTGGAATAGCTGATCAGCTTCTGCGAAATATCGAACCCGGACGTGCGGCCAAGAAAATCGAAGCCCGACGCCACATTCTGGCGCCGCAGATTGTCCGCCGCGTTGGTGATGATTTCGTAGAAGAACGCGCCCAGCGCCAGCAACAGTGCAACCTGCAAAACAAGCCCGCGCGTCTTGGCATCATATACCGACCAGACTATTGCGGGCTTCGTGGGCGGCGGCGCGGACGCCGATGGAGGCGATGTCATGCGCGCTCCCTCTACCGGACCGGCGCGGAATATTGCAGTCCGCCGTTCGTCCAAAGCGCGTTCAGCCCGCGCGGAATCGCAAGCCGCGAACCTTCGCCAACGTTGCGATCAAAGCTCTCCCCGTAGTTGCCAACTTGTTTGAGGATCTGCGCCGCCCAATCGTTCTCGAGCCCCAGTCCCTTGCCGAAGTCGCCTTCCTTGCCGAGAAGGCGCTTAAACTGAGGGTTCTCCGACGCTAGCGCTTCAGCGATGTTCTTTGATCCAATGCCAAGCTCCTCCGCGTTGAGCATCGCGTACAGCGTCCAGCGCACCAGATTGAGCCACTGAAAATCGCCCTGGCGCACCGCAGGTCCCAGCGGCTCTTTCGAAATGAGTTCCTTGAAAATGATGTGGTCGTCGAGCTTGCCGAGCTTCAATCGCTCCGCATAGAGGCCCGAGCTGTCTGTCGTGTAGGCGTCACAGCGGCCCGTGTTGTAGGCGGCAACCGCCTCGTCGTTTTTCTCGAACACGACCGGGTAATACTTGAGTTTGTTATTGCGGAAATAGTCCGCCAGATTGAGTTCGTTGGTCGTGCCGGTCTGCACACAAATACTGGCACCGCTGAGGTCTTTGGCACTCGCCACTCCGAGCGACTTTTTTACCATGAAGCTCTGGCCGTCGTAATACATGACGCCGGCAAAGCTGAGACCCAGAGACGTATCGCGGCTCATGGTCCACGTCGTGTTGCGCGACAACAGATCGACTTCGCCCGACTGCAGCGCGGTAAACCGCTCCTTCGCCGTCAGCGGCACATAGCGGACTTTGCTGGCGTCTTTGAAAATCGCCGCTGCGATCGCGCGGCACAAATCGACATCAAGGCCCTTCCAGTCACCTTTGTCATCGGGCTGACTGAACCCGGCAAGCCCCGTGTTGACGCCACACACCAGCGCGCCGCGCTCGCGCACCAGATCGAGCGTTTTCTTCTGAGCGTGGGCCGGGGTGACGGATGACGCAACAATGCCCACTGCTGCTGCAAACGCAAACAATCCATTTCCGATGATCGAATTCCTCAGCATCCACTGGCTCGATTCCGTAGGTTGGGTTAGCGCGGCCCAACTGATTCAGATTTCACATGTCGTATCGACCGCGCGTAACCCAATGACTTCGTTCGTATGCATTGCACAAAAGTCGTTGGGATACGGCCGCACGTCAAACCGAAGGCTATGTGCGAGCAAGATCGCGGCCTAACCCAACCTACAAGTGAAGCGATCCCCATCTCAATGCCCCAAGATCTGCGCGAGAAACGCGCGCGTGCGCTCGTGCTTTGGTGACTTGAAGAACTCTGATGGCGGGCCCTCTTCCACGATCTCACCCTTGTCCATGAAGATCACGCGATCGGCGACCGCGCGCGCAAATCCCATTTCGTGCGTCACGACGAGCATGGTCATGCCGCCCTTGGCGAGTTCAATCATCACATCGAGCACCTCTTTGACCATTTCCGGGTCGAGCGCCGACGTCGGCTCATCAAACAGCATCAGTTTCGGCTGCATGGCGAGAGCGCGCGCAATCGCCACCCGCTGCTGCTGCCCGCCGCTCAGCTGACCGGGGAACTTCCGCGCCTGCTCGCCAATCTGCACCCGCTCTAAAAGGTCCATCGCTGACTTCTCGGCGTGTGCGCGGGGCACATGCCGCACCCATTGCGGCGCCAAGCAGATGTTGTCGAGAATGGTCAGGTGCGGGAACAAATTGAAATTCTGGAACACCATGCCGGTTTGCGTGCGCACGCGTTCCAGATCGCGGATATCGCTTGTCAGCTCCGTGCCATCGACCGCAATTCGTCCCGCGTCATGCTTTTCCAAAGCATTGATGCAGCGGATGAGCGTCGACTTGCCCGACCCCGACGGCCCGCAGATGACGATCTTCTCGCCGCTGCGCACCTCAAGATTGATGCCCTTCAGCGCCTGGAAGGTGCCGAACCACTTATCGACGCCGCTCATCTCCAACGCCAGTGCGCCGGGCGCTGTGGAGATTGTGGTGACTTCGGCTGCCTCACTCAAAACGGGCTCTCCGTTACGCGCGGCCGTGCGCCACCCCCGGACTATGCCGCAGCGCGAAACAGATGCGCAATCAAAGAGTTCGAGGGGCCTTAGCCGAGCTGCCGCCCTAGAAACACAAGTTCGCGACCATTCCAGTCCAAATGGCCAACTTCGCAGAACCCGCGCGCGGTGTAGAAGCCGATGTTGCGCAACCCGCGCGCCGTCACAACGTGTACGCCGGGCGCACCGGCTTTGGCTGCATCGCGTGCAAATGCTTCAACGAGATCGCCGCCAATGCCGCGGCCGCGCCTCGCCTCGCCCAAATTGACATGCAGTTGAGCGGGATACTGTGCAGTGAGGGCGGCCAACTCTTTGAAGTAGGCCATGTCGTCAAAACGAGGCGACTTGGCGGGATCATCGAGTGAGCCCACCAGATAACCAGCAATCCCGCCTGTGTCCGTCACCGCGAGATACGCCCATTTTGGATCGTAGGTGAGATACCGCCCCAACCACCGTTCACGAAACGCGGCTCGCTCAGCCTCGCTCGCAAACGTCTTCGTTCCGCTCGCCGCAAAGAAGACCGCTTCGATTGCGGCGAGTTCGCCCGCTGACCTTGGACGGGCGTCAAACCTTTCGACAGTGACCGTCGCAGTGCTCATCAGCTCTAGATAGCGCTCTATCTCGTGCAGCGCCAGGAGACGCCGTCGCGATAGCAGCGTGGCGCGCTGGCCGCAGTCCGGGCATAGGCTGCAGCACGGTTCACTGGCGGTGCGATGGCTGCAGCGGGAGGCGGCACAACAGCCGGATAGCCATCGCTGGCCTCCTGTTCATTGGGCAAATAAGTTCCTTCTGGCGGTGCCGCGTGGCGAGGTCGCATCGGCTCCTTGGCCACGGCGTCTGGAATGGGCCGCACGACAAGTGCTGGCGACCCGTTCATGACGCCGTAGTTGCGGCTCCACGGCTGGCTCGGGTCGTCGGGGGCTTGCCGGATGCGCGCGTCGGGGGCTGCCTGCACCGGCACGCCGTCATCTTCAACTTCAACTTTTGTGCCGGGAACCGGTGCTGCCACCCGCGCGGGCGGCGGCGACATCGACCAGGCAAAAACTTGGGGGCTCTGGGGGGCACTGGTGCTGCACCCGGACAACGCCAGAGCGCACAGGGCAGCCGCAACCGGCCGCTGAGACACAACACAACGAACCGGCAGACCGGCAAAACGCAACGCGGACATGGCACACACTCAACAAAAGCGACGGACACAACTGTGAGCTAACGTGCCAGACAGATCTTAACGCCCGCCTAACTCCTGTGCCGATGTGGGTGGGGAGATACGCTTTGCGGCGATGGTTGACCCGCCTTTCCCGTCATGGCCGCGTCGCAGCGCGACCGCACCGGAGGGCGGCAGGCGGCCATCCAGTCAAGGGTCAATTGGAAAATGAGAAGGCACCTTGTTCGGTCCCACACCTTCACTTCGCCAAACCGTCGCGGGACGAGCGTTTTGGATAGTGCATGAACGCTTTTCACGGTTCCAAAGGACGCTTGTCTGGATGGCCGCCTGTCGTGCCGCTGGCACGATCGCTGCGCGACGCGGCCATGACGGGAAAGTAGAAGTTACCGGTCGCGACCCCCACCACACCTACACCTTCCCCGCCAACCCACTCGCGCCGATGCCATTGAACAACGCCTGCACGGCGATCGCCGCCAGCAAAATTCCAAACACGCGGATCAGAACGCGCTGTGCTGTGATACCCAACAGCCGCGATACCTCGTGCGCCGTGAGTAGCAATACCAGCGTGATCGCCATCACGATAGCCAGCGCGGCCGCCACAGCCGCTAGCGCCGTCACATCGCCATGCGCGTTGGCGGCGAGCAGGATCGCGGCACTCATCGCGCCGGGACCGGCGAGCAGTGGCGTCGCCAATGGAAACACTGCTAAGTCCTCGCGCTGTTGAGCCTCCGCGCCTTCGGACGGCGTCAGCTTGAGGGCACTGTTGGGGCGCGCGAAAACCATGTCGAGCGCGATCATCAACAGCACGATGCCGCCAGCTGTCTGCAACGCGGCAATCGACACGCCCAGCTGCACCAGAAGCGGCCCGCCGGCCAACGTTGCGGCCGCAAGAATCGCGAGCGCAATGAGCACGGCTCGCACAGCCAACCGGCTTCGCTCGTACCGCGATAAATTCGGTGTCAGCGTGGCAAAGATCACCGCCGCCTCTATCGGCCCGATCACAGCAAAGAACGTGGTGATGCTGGTCAGTAGCGAAGAAATCATTGCGCTCACATTCTGAGCAGGGCGCTACTAGCAAGCGCCTGCGACGACTGCCAAACGCCACCAATTTCTACAATAAAACAAGTGGCTGGTAAGCGAATCTCGCCTATCATCAACGCGCGTCTCGTGCACCCCTCACGCCGATAGGGAGACACCCCGCAATGGCAGACGACAGCTTCCGCCGCATGCTCGCAGGCTACAGCCTGACGACCGCTGAGATCCTCTACCGGCTCCCCGATTACCCGAGCCTGTTACAAACCTATGTGTGGCAGGAGTATGATCTTCATCCGAAATTTCCCAAGCTGCACGCGTTCCTCGATTTCTGGGCGCACAATCTGGAAGGCCGGTTACACAAAGTTCTGGTCGCGCACACGGGGTTGATCAAACCGGCGGAACTGCGCTTGGTCGATGCCGAGTTTAAGTTGAACTGAACGGGGCCACACCGGTTTTAGGCCGCGGGCGCCAGCGCCACCGGCCAATCGGCGTTGACATACTTTGCAAACCACACCGTGAAGCGCTGCGGCTCGTCACGAATTTCCTGGCGCAGCGCATCGAGCGTGCACCAGCGGAATGCCTCAACTTCATTCGGATCGGGGTTGATCCTGCCATCGTGCAGTCCGCGAAACACATGCACCAGTTCGTTCTCGGTCATGCCGCGATCAAGCTTGGCGTGATAACTGAACGTGCCGAGTTCAGTCAGCGCGCAGCGAAACCCCATCTCTTCTTCAAGCCGCCGCTCAGCCGCCACGCCCGCCGCTTCCGAGGGCCGCGGATGGCCGCAGCAGGCATTGGTCCACAATAGCGCCGAGTGATATTTGCCGTCTGCGCGCCTTTGCAAAAGGAGTTCACCCGCTGAGTTCCAGATAATGACTGAGAAGGCGCGATGACGTCGCCCGGCGCGGTGCGCCTCGAGCTTGCCCGCGGTTCCGATTGGCCGGTCGGCGTCATCGACCAGAATGACGTGTTCTTCCGTGTCGTTCACAGGGCCCTCAAGCCATTTGCGCTGGTTAAAGTTGACCAAAGACTTGATTCTGACGCGTCATGGCAGCCTTGGCAAGTGCCGTTGCGCTGACACATCTCTATCGCCGGGTTATACCTTGCGCACGCCCGGAGTCCGCAGGGCGCACGAGTGGCACAACATGATCGACAAACTTGAGCTGCTGCTGGCACTCGCTCGCGAACGGCATTTTGGCAAGGCGGCCGAGGCGTGCGGTGTCAGCCAGCCGTCGCTGTCGGCGGCGGTCAAAAGCCTAGAAGAGCAACTCGGTGTTCTGATCGTTGAGCGCGGCTCGCGCTTTCATGGGTTCACACCCGAGGGAGAACGCGTGCTCGATTGGGCTCGCCGCATCGTCGGCGACGCGCGCACCATGCGCCAGGAAATCGAAGGGCTGAAAAAGGGCCTGACGGGAACGCTGCGGCTGGGCGTCATTCCCACCGCGTTGCCGTTCGCGCCAGAACTGACGATGCCGTTCATGGCGCGGCACTCCGGTGTCAACATGACGGTCGTGACGCTGCCCTCCGATGCGATCCTGTCCCAACTCGAAAACCTTGAGCTGGACGCTGGCATCACCTACATCGACACCGAACCTCTGCAGCGCTTTCAAACCCTGCCGCTCTATGAAGAACGCTATGCTCTGCTGGTTTCGCCGGACAGCGCGCTCGCCCAACGTGACTCCATCACTTGGAGCGAGGCCGGTCAGTTGCCGTTGTGCCTGCTGACGGGTGACATGCAGAACCGGCGCATTATCGACCGGCACTTTCATGAAGCGGGCGCGCGCGGACTGCCGGTTTTCGAGTCCAACTCGATGACGATGTTGCATGTCCATGTGCGGGCGGGAGACCTGTCGACGATCGCGGCTTTAGGTGCGGGCGACCGCTTTGAGCCGCCAATGCAGCTGAAAGCGATCCGCTTGACCGATCCGGCCGTTAGCCACCAAATCGGCTTGGTACTGACCAACCGCGAGCCGCACCCTCCCCATGTCGCCGCTTTTGTGACGTCGTCACGGCTGCACGCGAAGGTGCGGGATGCCGTTCAATCTTGAACCTAGGACCCGGCGTGAAGGCGCCGTAAAGTCCCCCGGCTGCAGACGTCGTTTGAGCAAGGGGGAGATATCGTTTTTATGAACCTTGTGAACACGTTAACGTGTCGCACACCATCGATTTGATTTTCCTATCGTATAATGGAACTGCTTTATTGATGCGGTGCAGTTGCGCGTGCATGGTCGTGCGCGTTGAAGCGCTGCAAACACCTTGACTGTTTGCCGTGCGTTACTGAAGCACAGACCTGCCGGCCGCGCTGGTCATCCGCAACGCAACCGCCCGCACCAGACCGGCGCCCACGATGGGCCGCGGCTGGGGCACGACGACGTCAATGGATTGGGGACGACATGGCAACGAACGGCAAGCCTAATGGTGCGGCAGCGCAGCGCACGATTCATCCCGGATCGGGACGGCGCAAGGCGTCGGCCTTCCAGAAGGGCCGCCCGCTCAACCCCTCTGAAACGACGGCCGTCGAAGCCCTGATCGGCAACGGACCGTATGAGCGCGCGCTGCTCATTGAGTATCTCCACAAAATCCAGGATGCGGAAGGCTGCTTGCCCGCCGGTCATCTGCACGCGCTTGGCGAACTCGTGCGCATCCCGATGGCGGAAGTTTATGAGACCGCCACCTTCTACGCCCACTTCGACGTGGTGCAGGATGGTGAGGAAAAGCCTGCCAAGATCACCATCCGCGTTTGCGACAGCCTGTCGTGCATGTTGGCCGGCGCAGAAAAGTTGCTCGCCAACTTGGGCTCCGAAGACATGGACGGCGTGCGCGTCGTGCGCGCGCCCTGCATCGGCGCTTGCGATGTGGCGCCCGCCGCTGACGTCGGTCACCATCTCGTGTCCAAAGCCAGCGTTGCTAAAATCAAGAAGCTGGTTGCCGCTGGCGACACCCATCCCGAAATTCCGAAGTATCAGTCCCTCGCCGCCTATCAGAAACAGGGCGGCTACGCTGTCTTGAAGTCCTGCCTGGATGGCTCGCGCAAGGTTGACGACGTCATCACCGCGCTGTCCGACGGCGGCCTGCGAGGCCTCGGTGGTGCAGGCTTCCCCACGGGCCGCAAATGGGGCTTTGTGCGGGCTGAAAAAGGCCCACGCCTCATGGCCGTCAACGGCGACGAAGGCGAACCCGGCACATTCAAGGACCGCTACTACCTTGAACGCAACCCGCATCAGTTCCTCGAGGGCATGCTGATTGCGGCCTGGGCTGTCGAGGCACAGGAAGTGTTCATTTACATGCGCGACGAATATCCGGCCGTGCTGCACATTCTGCATGAAGAAGTGGCGAATCTCGACAAGGCCGGTCTCACCAAACACACCAAGGTCTCGATCCGGCGCGGTGCAGGCGCTTACATCTGCGGCGAAGAAAGCGCGATGATCGAAAGCATTGAAGGCAAGCGCGGCATTCCCCGCCATCGCCCGCCGTACGTTGCGCAAGTCGGCATCTTTGATCGTCCGACGCTCGTCAACAATGTCGAGACGCTGTACTGGATTCCGCAGATCCTCGAAAAGGGTGCTGCCTGGTTCTCAGCGCTCGGCAAGAACGGCGCAAAAGGCAACCGGTCCTACTCCGTGTCAGGCCACGTCAACAAACCCGGCGTGATCCTGACAGCTGCCGGCACCACCGCCAACGAACTGATCGAACTATGCGGCGGCATGGCCAAGGGCCACACCTTCAAAGGCTACCTGCCGGGCGGTCCATCGGGCGGCATCTTGCCATCGTCGATGGGTGACATCCCGCTCGACTTTGGAACGCTTGAAAAGCATGGCTGCTTCGTCGGCAGCCATGCCGTTGTTATTCTGTCTGACAAGGACGATATGCAGGCGGTCGCTTTGAACCTCATGAAGTTCTTCGAAGACGAAAGCTGCGGCCAGTGCACGCCATGCCGCAATGGCACGGAAAAGGCCGTCAAACTGATGTCAGAGAAGACGTGGGATCAGGACTTGTTGCAGGATCTTGCGCAAGTCATGCGCGACGCCTCGATCTGCGGTCTCGGGCAGGCCGCGTCAAATCCCGTGATGTCGGTGTTGAAATTCTTCCCCGATGATCTGAAGTGACCTTGGACTGCGCGTTTGACGGCAACTCAATTTCGACCGACCTTAGAGAGATGACATGACCGCCAAGATCACATTCGAGCTCGATGGCCAATCCGTTGAAGCCGAAGCCGGTGAGACCATCTGGCAGGTGGCCGAGCGCCATAAAAAGAAGATCCCGCATCTGTGCTGGCTGCCCGAGCCCGGCTACCGGGCCGATGGCAACTGCCGCGCCTGCATGGTCGAGATCGAAGGTGAGCGGGTGCTGGCCGCCTCATGTCAACGCAAGGTGTCGAACGGCCTCAAGGTCAAGACGGCCTCGGAGCGCGCCAAGAAATCGCGCGACATGGTGTTTGAACTTCTCCTTGCGGATCAACCCGCAAAGAAAGACTGCCACGACCCGAATTCCAAGTTCTGGACCTGGGTCGGCGACATGGGGATCGCGGAGACGAGCCGCTATCCGAAGGGCGACAAGCCCGCTGCGGACGTCTCGCATGCCGCCATTGCCGTCAACCTCGACGCCTGCATCAACTGCGGCCTGTGCGTGCGCGCCTGCCGCGACGTGCAGCATAACGACGTCATCGGCATGGCCTATCGTGGTCATGGCTCAAAAGTTGTCTTCGACTTTGACGCCGACATGGGCAAATCGACCTGCGTTGCATGCGGCGAGTGCGTACAAGCGTGCCCGACCGGCGCACTGATGGAAGCCAACCTGCTGGAAAAAGACACCGGCAAGCGCATCGGGTTCGAAGACAAGAAGGTCGATACGCTGTGCCCCTATTGCGGTGTCGGCTGCCAGACGACGGCCTACGTCAAAGATGACAAGATCCTCTACATCGATGGGCGTGATGGCCCGTCCAACCAGAACCGCCTGTGCGTCAAAGGCCGCTTCGGCTTTGATTACATCCATCATCCCGACCGCTTGACCGTGCCGCTCATCCGTCGCGACGACGCACCCAAGAGCGGCACGGCGCAGGTCGATCCGAAAAATCCATGGGCCACGTTCCGCAAAGCCACCTGGGAGGAAGCGCTGGCCAAAGCGTCCGGCGGCTTGAAGACCATTCTCAAGCGCGACGGCGGCGATGCGCTCGCTGGCTTCGGTTCGGCCAAGTGCTCGAATGAAGAAGCTTATTTGTTCCAGAAGCTCATTCGCCAAGGCTTCGGCACCAACAATGTCGACCACTGCACGCGGCTGTGCCACGCCTCGTCGGTGGCGGCCCTGATGGAAGGCTTGAACTCGGGCGCTGTGACGGCCCCGTTCATGGCTGCCAAGGACGCCGACTGCATCATCGTCATAGGCGCGCGCCCTGCTGAAAACCACCCCGTGGCCGCCACCTTCATCCGCGATGCCGCAAAGCGCGGCGCCAAGTACATCATCATCGATCCGCGCGGACGTGCGACCGGCGCCCAGCGGTATGCCTCGCACATTCTGCAGTTCAAGGCGGGCACAGACGTCGCCCTGCTCAACGGCATGCTACACACGATCGTCGATGAAAAGCTCTACGATCAGCAGTACATCCAAGCGCACACCGAGGGCTTTGAGGCGCTGAAGGCCAAGGTCAAGGATTACTCGCCAGAGAAAATGGAAGCGGTTTGCGGCATCCCGGCCGCGACCGTTCGCGACGTGGCGCGCATTTACGCCACGTCACGCACCTCGATGATCTTCTGGGGCATGGGCATTTCCCAGCACGTCCACGGCACGGACAATTCGCGCTGCCTGATCGCGCTCGCCCTGATCACCGGACAGATCGGCCGGCCGGGCACGGGTCTTCACCCCCTGCGTGGCCAGAACAACGTGCAAGGCGCGTCGGACGCAGGCCTTATCCCGATGGTCTATCCCGACTACATCTCGGTCGAAGATCCCAAGGCCCAGCAATTCTACGAAGAGCTCTATGGCCGCGAGCTGTCGCATAAGAAGGGTCTGACCGTTGTTGAGATCATCAACGCCATCCTCAAGGGTAGCGTGAAGGGGATGTTCATTCACGGCGAGAACCCGGCCATGTCGGATCCCGACGCCACGCACGCCCGTGAAGCGCTCGCCAAGCTTGAGCATCTCGTGGTGCAGGACATCTTCCTGACGGAAACCGCGTGGCATGCCGACGTTGTGCTGCCGGCGTCTGCTCACGCCGAGAAGTGGGGCACGTTCACCAACACCAATCGCCAGGTTCAAATGGGGCGGCCTGTGGTCAACCCGCCCGGCGAGGCGCGCCAGGATTGGGAACTCATTCAGGAAATCGCACGCGGCGTTGGCCTTAATTGGACCTACACACACCCCAGTGAAGTGTTCGATGAAATGGCATCGTGCATGCCGTCGTTGAAGAACATCACGTGGGAGCGCGTCAACCGCGAAGAGTCCGTCACCTATCCGGTGGATTCGCCGACCAAGCCCGGCAATGAGATCATCTTCGGCGATACGTTCCCGACCAAATCGGGCCGTGCCCGGATTGTGCCGGCCGATGTCTCGCCGCCGGCTGAGTTGCCCGACAAAGACTACCCGATGGTGCTGACGACGGGCCGCCTGCTGGAGCATTGGCATACGGGCTCGATGACGCGCCGTGCAACAAATCTGGATCTTCTGGAACCGGAAGCGATTGCAGGACTCAACCGCTTCGACATGGAGCGGATCGGCGTTGCACCGGGAGATTTCATCCGCGTGTCGACACGCCGGGGTGAAGTGACACTCAAGGCGCGGCTCGACCGCGAAGTCGCCGAAGGCATGGTGTTCATTCCGTTCTGCTTTGCCGAAGCCTCCGCCAACATTCTGACCAACCCGCAGGTCGATCCGTACGGCAAGATCCCGGAATTCAAATTTTGCGCCGCCAAGGTCGAGCGCGTGCGCGAAAAGGCCGAAGCAGCGGAGTAGTTCATCCCCCTCTCCCCATCCTTACCGGGTGAGGATTGGGGTCAGGGGCAGCACCGGGCGACAGAGCAATCGGCTGCCCCTCATCCTAGCCTTCTCCCCGTGAAGAACGGGGAAAAGGAAAACGGAGCCCGAATGTCGACGCTCAAAGAGTTCGAAGTCCGGCCCACACCCGATGATCCGCGGCTGTCCGTGGCTGTGTCCGGCATTGACCAGGACGGCCAGCGGGTCGAGACTGCCGTTGTCACCGAACGCCCGCTAACCCTCTATCTGAACGCGCGCGAGATCGTGACGATGATGACCATCGGCGATCACCCTGACTTGCTGGCCGTCGGCTATTTGCTCAATCAGAACATGCTGCGCGCCGACGATGACGTCACCGCCATCGATCACGATGACGATATCGCCACCATCGTTGTTCGCACGCAGCGTAAAACCGACTACGAAGAAAAACTGAAAAAGAAGGTGCAGACCTCGGGCTGCGCGCAGGGCACCGTATTCGGTGACCTGATGGACGAATTCGACAAGGTCGCACTGTCAAAGTCTGCGCGCCTCAAGACATCATGGCTTTACGCCTTGACCAAGAAGATCAACACCGAGCCGAGCCTCTACCTGAAGGCGGGCGCGATTCACGGCTGCGTGCTGTGCCAAGCGGACAAGCCGCTGGTCTATATGGAAGACGTTGGCCGGCATAACGCGGTCGATAAGATCGCTGGTTACATGTTCCTCAATGGCGTGACCGCCGACGATAAAATTTTCTACACGACGGGCCGCCTGACCTCCGAGATGGTCATCAAAACCGTCAAGATGGGCATTCCCATTCTCGTGTCACGCTCCGGCTTCACGGCGTGGGGCGTGGAGCTGGCGAATAAAGCGGGATTGACATTGATCGGGCGCGCGCGGGGCAAACGGTTCGTCTGTTTGGCGGGCGAAGAGCGCGTCGAGTTCGATGCCGATCTCTCCAAGGTTGACGAAGACGACCGCAAATTTTCCAGGAAAGGCAGTTTCGCGGAAGCGGACTGACGCCCTTCCATGACGACATTGATACGGGTACTTCGAGTCACCGACCGCGCCGCGTGGGAACCGCTGTGGCGCGGCTATCAGCAGTTCTACGGCGTCGAGCTTCCCGCGGACGTCACCGAGGCGACGTGGCAGCGGATGCTGGACGGCCGCGAACCGATGCACGGTCTGGGAGCGTTCGATGGCGATCAGCTCGTTGGCATCACGCACTATTTGTTCCACCGCTCAACCTGGCGGACGAACGACACGTGCTATTTGCAGGACTTGTTTGTGATGCCTGACGTGCGCGGCCAGGGCATCGCGCGTAAACTGATCGAAGCTGTTTACGCCGCGTCTGATGCCCAGGGTGCCGGCCAAGTCTACTGGATGACGCACGAGACCAACGCGACCGCCCGCAAACTTTACGACACACTTGCAACCAACGCAGGCTTCATCGCCTATGAGCGGTTTGTTGAGACATGATCGATGCGCGCACCAGTACCGTGGGATTGCTGCTCGCTGGCGGGCGATCGAGCCGCATGGCGTCCGCCTTCGCAGGGGCAACGGGCGGCGACAAGGGGCTGCTCGATCTCGAAGGCGTTCCGATGATGGCACACGTGATCGCGCGTCTCGCGCCGCAAGTCGAACAGATGGTCATCAACGCAAACGGGGATCCAACGCGCTTTGCGTCGTTCGGATTGCCGGTGGTGGCGGATTCGATTGAGGGATATGCGGGTCCGCTGGCCGGTATTCTTGCCGGGCTGCAGTGGGCGAAGACAAATGCTCCTCAGGCTACACACGTGGCCAGCGTGTCAACCGATGCGCCATTTGTGCCATCAAACCTCATCGAACGGCTGACGGCGGCGCTTACCGCGCGGCATGCGGGCATCCCGCTGGCTGCCTCTGGCGGCGAGTTGCATCCCGTGATCGGATTGTGGCCGGTGGCGCTGGCGGACGATCTGGAGGCCGCTCTCACATCCGGCACACGAAAGGTCCTCAAGTGGACGGACACGCACGGTACACTCCCCGTTGAGTTTCCGTTCGAAGACTACGGCGGCACGCGCGTCGACCCATTCTTTAACGCCAATACACCGGACGAGTTGGACCAAGCGCGCAAACTCCTGCACACATCGCTCACAATGAAACCTGAAGGTTGCCCGTGAAGTCGTCCCCATTCAAAATGCCGGTTATTGGAATTGCGGGCTGGAAAAAGTCCGGCAAGACCACGCTTGCCGTGCGCCTGATCGAAGAGTTCACGCGCCGGGGCCTGAAGGTCGCGAGCGTCAAACATGCGCACCACGAATTCCAAGTCGATGACGGCGAGACCGACAGCGCGCGCCATCGCAGGGCGGGAGCCAGCGAGGTCGCGGTGATTGGCGGCAAACGCTGGGCCATCGTGCACGAGTTGCGCGATGAACCCGAACCCGATTTTGAGGAAGTCATCTCGTGGCTGTCACCCGCCGATCTCGTGATCGTCGAAGGCTACAAGACCGCGCCCATTCCGAAGATCGAAGCGCGGCGTGGCGTGCAGCAAACCAAGCGGCCGCTCAGCGAAGACGACCCACTGGTGATTGCGATCGCGGCGGATTATGCGGCGGACGGCACCGGCCTGCCCGTGTTCTCACTCGACGATATTGCGGGGGTTGCCGATCACATCGAGCATGTCATCGGCCCGCTGCGTCCGCATGGACCAGAGCAGGCAGCAGACAATCGGGCTCCTGCCAAACGGGAAGCACTCTAAGGCAGGTTGTAGGTCAGCTTGCCGTCGGCATTGGGAAAGAACTGCTGCCGACCGTCGATCTTGAACGAGGCAATCGCAGACTGCCCCTCGGCGGACACGAGCCAATCGACGAACGCCTGACCATCAGCGGTTTTGACGTTGGGGTGTTTCTGCGCGTTGACGACGATCGCGCCATATTGATTGAACAGCTTCTTATCGCCATGAACCAGGATGTTGTGGTCGCCTTTGTTCTTGAAGGACGTCCACGTCGCGCGATCCGTCAATACATAACCACCGAGTCCAACGGCCACGTTGATCGTCGCGCCCATGCCTTGCCCGGCTTCCCGGTACCAGGTACCTGAAGCGGATTTCGTATCGACGCCCGTCTCGTTCCACAGCCGCATTTCAGCTTTGTGAGTGCCGCTGTCATCGCCGCGCGAGACGAACGGTGCGCCTGCATCTGCGATCGTTTTCAGTGTCCCCACGGCATCTTTCATGCCAGCAATCTTGGCGGGGTCCGACGCGGGTCCCGCGATCACGAAATCATTGAACATGACGTCGAAGCGCTTCACGCCCCAGCCGTCTGCAACAAATTTCTCTTCCGAGGCCTTGTCGTGAACAAGCAACACATCGCCGTCACCGTTCTGTGCGTTCTTGATAGCTTGGCCTGTGCCAACAGCCACGACGCGCACCTCGATGCCCGTCTTCTCCTTGAAGATTGGCAGTAGGTGCTTGAACAGACCCGAGTTCTCGGTCGATGTTGTCGACTGCACGATGATGAAGCGGTCTTCAGCCTGCGCGACACAGGACAGCGCGGCCATCACCACCAGCGCGAATCCTACTAAAATATCCCGACGCATCATCGTGTAACTCTCCGGCGGACTTTCACTGATCGCGATTTTGCACAAACGCCACTTATATTCAACAGGGAATAGCTGGTGGCATTGAGCACGCGTGATCCGCGAACTTGAAAACGTGTTGCAGTCGTGCATCTGCCAGCGAAACAAGTGCTTTTTGGCCGGAGTGATTGCCGTTCCGCGCGTTGACGAACCATTCCCAAATGAATACAGCTTATAGCTAATTCCTTAGCGCGACTCCCAGGAGCTTTCGTCTATGCCGGCTTCTCACACCTTAGTGGCTGTTCTTTCCGCCGCCTTATTGGCCGCCGCGGTGGCAGCTTCCGGCACTCCAAGTGCGCACGCTGCCGATCTGGGCGGCAACTGCTGCACGGATCTGGAAGAGCGCATTGCCGAACTGGACGCCACCACCGCTCGCAAGGGCAACCGCAAGGTCAAGCTGGAGGTTTTCGGTCAGGTCAACACTGCCATCCTGATCTGGGACGATGGCAACGAGAGCGACGCCTACATCGTCGATAACGACTTCAATTCCAGCCGGTTTGGATTGCGCGGATCTGCAAAGATTGCGGACGGATGGAAAGCTGGGTTCCTTCTTGAATACGAAACCAATCACGCCGCGTCAGATGCCACTGATCAAGTCACCGCTAACCCCAACACGCCGACGCTCGATTTGCGCTATGCCCACTGGACGATCGAGAACGACAAATTCGGCAAGGTCACGGTTGGCCGAACATCATCTGTCACCGACAACCTTTACAAGTTCGGCAATTTCTCGGGCTCGTTCGCGGACTCAGAACTGCACTACAACGGCCGCTTCTTTCTGAGTTCGAACACCCCCGGCAACACGTCAACGTCGCTGCGTTGGGACACCATTGCCAACAACCTCGATACGTCACGCGGCCAGTTCGCGCGCTACGACAGTCCGGCACTCGCCGGGTTCGTCGTGTCCGCTGCTTGGGGCCAAGACGATATCTGGGACGTATCGCTTCGCTACACGGGCGAAATGGGCGGCTTGAAACTGGCAGCAGCCATCGGCTACGTCGAAGATAAGGAAGGCTTGGCCGCAACCTTTGGCGATGAACCCGACGACATCATTGGCTCTGCCGGCATCCATCATTTGGCCAGCGGGCTTTATGTCCATATTTCTGCTGGCCAACGCGAAGCTGATGCGCGGCCTGGTTTCGACGACACCGCCCAGTTCGGGTATATCCAAGGGGGCGTCGACAAGAAGTTCTTCGCATCCGGCAACACGACAGTATTCGTGGACTACGGTCACTATACCGATTGGGGTGCGGGTACGTCGTTTGATCGCGACGTCGCGGTTGCGGGCGGACCAGCCGTCAACAACTCCCGCGTCCTCGACAGCGAAACGAAACGCTGGGGCTTCGGCGCGACGCAGAAGTTCGATAGCGCGGCCCTCGAGGTCTATGGCGTGTTCAATTGGTACCAAGCCGATGTAACCGCCGTCACGGTACCCGGCGGTGTGGCCGTCGATGTGCCCGTCGAAGACTGGTTCTCGGCAACGCTGGGCTCGCGCATCAAGTTCTGAAATAATGGTGTCAGATCCGCAGGGTCTGACCCTAGTTCAACTCACAAAACAATCTCACCCTTGAGAAACATCGCAGCTTCGCGCGTCGTGGGTTGAGCAAAGAACTGCTCAGCCGCCGTCCGCTCGCGGATGCGGCCCTCATGCATGAACACGACGTCGCTGGCGAGACGGCGCGCCTGACCCAGATCCTGCGTCACGAGGACAACGCACGTGCCTTCATCGCGCGCCTTGCCAATCCGCCGCTCGATGGCAGCCGTCGATGCCGGATCGACGTTCGCGGTTGGCTCATCCAGCATCAGCACGTCGGGGCTTAAGGCGAGCGCGCGTGCCAGCGACAGCCGCTGCTGCTCACCCCCCGACAGCAACCGCGCCGGGCTCATCGCGACCCCCGTTAGCCCCGCCTCGTCAAGTGCCACTGCCGCCCGCGATGGCCGATCGTGCGCCGGAACGCCGGCAATTTTCAACACGTATTCGACATTGGCCAAAGCCGACCTTCGCAACAGTACGGGACGCTGGAACACGACGCCCACGTGCTGCGCACGCGCCCGGTTGGGTGGTGCACCCGCCCACGTCACAGCTCCGGCGTCTGGCACCATCAGACCTGCCAGAATGCGCATCAGCAGGCTCTTGCCAGCGCCGTTGGGACCGATGATTGCGGTTGTCCGGTCGCGGCTGGTGATCTTAAGATCCACGTCATCGACGAGGACGCGGCCATCGCGCACCACGCGCAAACCCGTGGCCAGGATAGGGAGCGCTTGTGTGGGAAGAGACCTCCCCTCGTCAGTGGCCGTTCGTTGCATGCGTGGCCTCACGCAAACGCGGAACGCGTGCGCGTTGCCGACACCGCCATGACAGCGGCGTTCACAGCGAACGCGATGGCAATGAGGATCAATCCCAAGCCCATCGCGAGGGCCAATTCACCCTTTGACGTTTCTAGCGCAATGGCCGTCGTCATGCTGCGGGTGACGTGATTGATGTTGCCACCCACGATAATAATCGCTCCCACTTCCGCAATCGCCCGGCCAAATCCGGCCAAAATTGCCGTCAGCAGACTGAAGCGGCCTTCCCAAAGCAGTGTTCCGGCCCTTTGCCACGCACCAACGCCCCATGCACGCAACTGCTCATCATACTCCGAATTGAGATCGGACACGGTCTGGCGGGTGAGGGCTGCCAGAATCGGCGCCACCAGGATCGCCTGGGCAATGATCATGGCGGTAGGGGTATAGAGCAGCTGCAACGCACCCATCGGACCCTGAGCTGAGACCATCAGGTAGACCAATAGTCCGACCACCACCGGCGGCAATCCCATCAAGGTGTTGACCAGCACGTTGACGGCGGAGCGGCCGGGAAATCGGGCGATCGCGAGCAGCGCTCCAAGGGGCAACCCGATACCAGCCGCCACGGCAACCGCCGTCAGGCTGACGCGCAGGGACAGCCCAACAATCTCGATGAGATCCGGGTCGGCCGCAGCGATGAGGCGGATGGCTTCGCCAAATGCATTCGAGATGTCAGCCATAGTATTCGGGTCTCTAAACTTCGCGCGTTCTTTACATTGCCTGCTGCAACTATCGAGGTCAAACGCCAGATGCGACGTGGCAGCGCCAACGAACACGCCAACAATCACGTTTTACTGGTATAGATCCCTGAACCATCAAGCATCCGCTTCCATGCGGCCAATCAATATCCATTTGGACATAGCTTCTGTGCAAGGCTTTTGTTTGAATTTATTTGGGAACTGCTGCACACTCCGCGGCACTTGTACCTTAGTCTAGTTGTGAACCTTGCGCCCTCAGGCGATCAAGGACTAGGCCGCCGGAAGAGTGGCCAATATAGGAGGATCCATGCTTAAGGCGCTGGTGATCGACCCGGCTAAATGCACCGGATGCAAGCAATGCGAAATGGCTTGCAGCTACGAGAACGAAAACGAGTTCAACGTCGCCAAGTCCCGCATCCGCGTCTTCGATTTCCACGAAGAAGGCAAGATGGTGCCTTACACGTGCACCCAGTGCGCGGAAGCTTGGTGCCAGCAAGCCTGCCCGGTGAACGCGATCACCACCGATCCGCTGTCGTTGGTCAAAATCGTGCACGAAAATTTGTGCGTCGGCTGCAAGGTGTGCACGATCGCCTGCCCGTTCGGCACGATCAACTACAACGCCTCGACCGGCAAAGTCATCAAGTGCGACTTGTGCCAGGGCAACCCGGCCTGCGCGGATGCTTGCCCGACGGAAGCGATCACGTTCCAGGACATCGAGCAGACGGGCTTCGACAAGATGAAGGTTTGGGCCGCGTCTGCCGGACAAGCTGCATCGCACGCAGGCGCCAAGGCTCCAGCCGCCAAGCACTAATGGCCTTGCTCGATTGAAACGTAAACAGACACATCACGCGTTTGAGCAGCCGAACGGGCGCTTGGCGCAAACATCAAGGAGACGCCGATGGGATGGGCACGTAAAATCCTGCGGGTGAATCTCACCACCGGGACTGTCAAAAGCGAGCCGCTCAACATGGAGTGGGCCGCGAAGTATCTGGGCCAGCGCGGTCTTGCGACCAAGTATCTAGTCGAAGAAATCGATCCAAAGATCGATCCGCTGGGCCCTGACAACAAGCTGATTTTCGCAACCGGTCCGCTGACAGGCACGGCCGCATCGACCGGCGGCCGCTACTCGGTGATAACCAAGGGCGCACTGACCAACGCCATCGCCTGTTCGAACTCGGGTGGCTACTGGGGTGCTGAGTTGAAGTTTGCCGGCTGGGACATGGTCATCCTCGAAGGCAAATCGCCAAAGCCCGTTTATCTCACCATTATCGACGATAAGTGCGAAATTCACGATGCATCGGACATCTGGGGAACCAGCGTTTGGCACACGGACGAGTGGCTGAAGACCAAGCACCAGGACCCGATGATGCACATCACGGGCATCGGACTTGCCGGTGAAAATCAGGTGCTCTACGCCGCGATCGTCAACGATCTGCATCGCGCGGCCGGCCGCTCCGGCGTCGGCGCTGTGATGGGCTCCAAGAACTTGAAGGCCATCGCTGTGCGCGGCACGGGTGGCGTCAAGGTCAAGGACGGCAAGGAGTTCATGAAGGCCACCGCGGCCGGCAAAAAGGTCTTGCAGGCCAACGCTGTCACGGGTGCTGGTCTTCCAGCTTATGGCACGCAGGTGTTGATGAACGTCATCAACGAAGCCGGCGCCATGCCGACCCGCAATCATCGCGACGTGCAGTTTGAAGGCGCACACGCCATCTCGGCAGAAGCCATGGCCACGCCGCGCAAGTCCGATGGCAAGCCCAACCTGCTCACCAATCAGGCCTGCTTCGGCTGCACGATCGCGTGCGGGCGCATCTCGAAGATCGACGAAAACCACTTCTCAATCGTCAACAAGCCTCAGTACCGGCATGCCTCGGGCGGGCTTGAGTACGAAGCAGCCTGGGCACTTGGCTCCAACACTGGCGTCGACGACTTGGAAGCGCTGACCTACGTCAACTTCATCTGCAACGAACAAGGCATGGACCCGATCTCGTTCGGGGCCACCGTGTCGGCGGCAATGGAGCTATATGAACTGGGCCTCATCACCAAGGACCAGACCGGTGGCATCGATCTCAAGTTCGGGTCGGCGGAATCTCTGGTGGCCTGCGTTGAAGCCACCGCAAAGGGCGAAGGCTTCGGCAAGGAACTGGGTCTCGGCTCGTTGCGTCTGTGCACCAAATACGGCCGCCCCGACTTGTCGATGTCCGTCAAGGGCCAGGAATTCCCGGCCTACGACTCGCGCGGCATTCAGGGCATGGGCTTGACCTATGCCACCTCGAACCGCGGCGCCTGCCACCTGCGCTCGTACACAGTTTCATCGGAAATTCTCGGCATCCCTGAGAAGACAGACCCGCTGACAACCGATGGCAAACCTGCTCTCGTCAAGGCGTTCCAAGACGCAACAGCCGCTGTCGATTCATCTGGCCTGTGCGTGTTCACGACCTTCGCTTGGACCCTCAACGACATCGCTCCCCAGGTCGATGCCGCGTGCGATGGCGCCAGCTGGACTCCCGACTACATGATGGAAGTCGGCGAGCGCATCTGGAACATGGAGCGCGTATTTAATAACAAGGCGGGCTTCACTGCGAAGGACGACAACCTGCCGCCGCGTCTCGTCAACGAAGCCGCCAAGACCGGCCCTGCGAAGGGTCTCGTCAACGGCCTCGCCAAGATGCTGCCGGAGTACTATCAGCTCCGCGGCTGGACGACCGAGGGCGTGCCGACCAACGAGACGCTGTCGCGGTTGGCGGTGTAAAATGACGGGAGTGGGGAGTAGGGAATTGGCAGTGGGCATTATGCCCATCGAGCCTGGCCCACTCCCAATTCCCCATTCCCTACTCCCTTTGCATAGGGGCTTCAGATGAACTACGTCATCCTCGGCGCCGGCCCCGCTGGCGTCACTGCGGCTGAGACCATCCGCAGTTACGACAAGACCGGCCGCATTACCCTCATTGGCGGCGAACCCGAGCCGCCCTATTCGCGGATGGCAATCCCTTATCTCTTACACGGCAACATCGAAGAGCGCGGCACCTACCTGCGCCAGACCGATGGCCACTACGACAAGCTCGGCATCACCTACCAAACGGGCCGCGCCGGCGGCATCGATACTGACAAGCGCCAGCTGTTTATGTCTGGCGCCGATCCCATTGCCTATGACCGGTTGCTGATTGCAACCGGCGCATCGCCAATCATTCCGCGGATGCCCGGCACCAACCTCGACGGCGTCGTTAATTGCTGGACGCTGGCGGATGCCCGTGAAATCTTGAAGCGTGCCGACAAGGGCGCGCCGGTTGTACTGGTCGGTGCCGGCTTCATCGGCTCGATCGTGCTCGAAGCGCTGTATCAGCGCGGATGCGATCTGCATGTCGTTGAAATAGCGCCGCGCATGGTCGCGCGCATGATGGACGAGACGGCCGGTGGCATGCTGGGCCGCTGGTGCGAAAAGCAAGGCGTCCACGTCTACACCGGCACCAAGGTGGACTCGATCAACCAGAACAGCAACCCGGGCGGCGCGCCGCTGTCCGTCACATTGTCGGACGGCACATCCATTCCTGCCACACTCGTCGTGCTGGCCGCCGGTGTGCGGTCGAACACCGGCTTCCTGGTCGGCTCCAACATCGCCGTCAACCAAGGCATCAAGGTCAACGAGTATCTCGAAACAAGCGCGACGGGCGTTTATGCAGCGGGCGATTGCTGCGAGGGCGTTGATATCTCAACCGGCAAACCGGACATGCTGGCGATCCAGCCTGTCGCCGTCGAGCATGGCCGCTTGGCGGCGCAAAACATGGCGGGTGTGCGCACGCCGCATCGCGGCTCGCTCAATATGAACGTGCTCGATACGATGGGCCTCATCTCGTCGTCGTTCGGGCTGTGGCAGGGCAAGCCCGGCGGCGAAACAGCCTCCCTCACGGACGAAGGCAAGTTCCAGTATCTGAAGCTCAACTTCGAAGGCGACCGGCTTGTCGGCGCACAGTGCGTTGGTCTGACTGATCACGTCGGTATGTTGCGCGGCCTGATCCAAACCGGGTTCCGGCTCGGTGAGTGGAAAGAGCGGTTGATGCAATCGCCGGAGCGGCTTCGCGAAGCCTATGTCGCGGTCGCCCAAAGCGGGCCGCTGGTGGGTCCGATGGGTCCACGCGTGAAAGCCCCCATCGCCAAGGCCGCGTAACTGCCAAATTGGGATCGCCGTCCGATGCAGGTTATGTTGAAGCTCTACGCCTCGCTCGGCGGGTATCTGCCGCCAGGGGCCGAGCGCAATATGGCACCCGTCGAGGTTCAAGACGGCACCACCATCCGGCAATTGCTTGACGCCTATCATGTCCCGGAAGAGGCCTGCCATCTGGTGCTGCTCAACGGCGTCTTCCAAGCGCGCACCGTCCGCACCTCGGTGCAGTTGAAGCCGGGTGACGCGGTCGCGGTGTGGCCACCGGTTGCCGGCGGATGACGCCTGCAATGGGGTCAAATCCCGAGCCCATCGAAAAACTGATGTCGTTATCGCGGGCTGAGTTTGAACGCAGCATGCTCGTTCTCAATGGGTCACTCTTTCCGGCAAGCGAGTACAAGCTGGTCTGCGGCGGTGGCCACGTCACGATCGCTTATCACGAACTGCCGGGCGTGCGGTTGGGCACCCTACTGGCCTTGCCGCGCGCGCGGCTGACAATCGCGTTTGATGGCGCAGATCTTTCAGCGCGCGAGACGTTCTTGCGCCGCTTCGACCTCGCGTTCCAAAGGGGCGGGGGTTGAGGGTAATCACGCGAATGTGTTCTGTGCTTACGGCAATCGCGCAGTTTGCGCAGGAACGATCAGGCCAGTTGTTTGATTAAGGTCTGGTAGGTTTTTTGCAAAACAAGGTAAGACGGTCCTCTCAAGCCCCCCGTCAGACGTTGCGGGTTGGCAACCCGACAGGTCAATTTGATCTTAGAAATTTCAGTTATTGTTTTGCTCATCGTCGTGAACGGTTTGCTTGCCATGTCCGAACTGGCCGTGGTCTCGTCCAGGCCGGCGCGCCTTGCGGCTCTTCGTGATCAAGGTTCAATCGGAGCTGCCCAAGCTCTGCGTTTGACGGAGCACCCGGGCCGCTTCCTCTCGACAGTGCAAATTGGGATTACACTGGTCGGCGTACTGTCAGGGGCAATTTCCGGCGCAACGCTCGGGTTGCGATTGACCGGCTGGCTCCAGCAACAGGGATTTTCCGAGCCCGCGTCGGAAACCCTCGGCTTCGGCATTGTCGTTTTCGCCATTACTTATTTGTCGTTGATTGTAGGCGAGCTCGTTCCCAAACAGATTGCCCTGCGCAATCCCGAGCAGGTTGCTAGTCGTGTCGCACCAGCGATGACAATTCTGTCCCGGATTTCGGCGCCCCTTGTCTGGCTGCTCGATACGTCAGGTAAGCTGATCCTTAGAGTGCTCGGCCAGCATGGCGAAACCGATCAGCGCGTCACGGAAGAGGAAGTTAAAACAATCATTGCCGAGGCAGAAACTGCAGGCGTACTGGCGGCCGGCGAGCGAGATATGATCTCCGGAGTTATGCGGCTAGCGGACCGGACCGCCAAAGGACTGATGACGCCCCGCCGCGATGTAGAGATACTTGATCTCAGCCACGACCGCGCGGCTATCCTGGAGCGCATTCGCAGCACATCGCGAGCTCGGCTGCCCGTTCAAGACGGTGAAGCCGACGCCATATCCGGTGTCATCGTTACGAAGGATCTATTCCAAGCGATGTTGACAAACCCTGAAGCCGATGTTCGCAGCGTGATCAAGATACTTGCGGCTCCGGTTGTCAGCGACACCACCCGTGCGCTGGACGTTCTGAAGTCCATTCGTGCATCGTCCACACATACAGCATTGGTGTTCGACGAATACGGTCACTTCGAAGGCATAATCACATCGAGCGACGTGCTTGAGGCGATCACCGGAGTGTTTCAAGAAGGCAGTGATGAAGAGCCCGCGTTTGTCGTACGGCATGACGGCTCTTTTCTGGTGGCCGGGTGGATGCCGGTCGACGAGTTTTGGGACCGGATTGGTGTTCCGGCCGAACAGGATGCCGACTACGAAACCGTCGCCGGGCTGGTGCTGGACGTTTTGAATCGATTGCCAGACGTGGGTGAGACTTTCGACAATGGGCGCTGGAGATTTGAAGTCGTGGATCTCGATGGCCGCCGCATCGATAAGGTTCTCGTGAGCCGGATTTCGTAAATGCCGTGAACAAACTGCGCTTGCCGGACGGCAACGACATGCCGTTCTTCCGCGATTTGTGCTGGCGTTCAAAATTTTGAGCAGTCAGCCGATTCCGTACCAAATCGAGGCACCTGAGAACCTCATTCGATCTCTAAGACCTTCGCCAAAAATTTGACCCCGCTCAATGGCGCACCGCAAAGACATCTGCCGATTCACCATCCCGGCCGTGTTAACCGGAAAATTCTTCTATTCAAAAAGCCGAAGTTATCCCCGCGCTTCAAACCTCGCCCATACTGCGTGCATCCCGGTCCGTGAGGGGATGCTGCTCGAGAGGCGTCTCAACGGTGTGGACCGGGAGGCAGGTTTTATAGAAGGGCTCCACGCAAGCTCGTTTATGGAAGGCTCAGGTTGTCCACCCGGTGCAAGTCCGGGTTGCGGGGAAACCGCGTAACGGTCAGCCTTATGCCCAAAATCCTGTCGCGGGGCGGCTCGCGTCGCTACCCAATTACACCAGGACGACCCGAGCGGCCCCGGCCGCCCCGCACCCCTCAGCCGTCTCTCTCCGGATCGCAAGATCGCAGAGTGCGGCGGCCGTGACAAAAAACTCCGTCATCCCGGACAAGCGAACCACCTTGTGAGCGCAGATCCGGGACCCAGCACAAAACTGCCGAAGGCACAAAAATCATGACGGCTTCGCCGCCACCTCCCCTGGGTCCCGGTTCTCGCCGTAAAGGACGGCTCGGCCGGGATGACGGATAGTTGGGATCGCAAGATCGCGAGATTCGGAAGCAGCGGCCCAACAGGGGACACGATCCCGAATTCAAGTGAAGGGTATTCGGGTCATGTCCCCGCCCCACGCGAATATGTTATCGCTGCTTCGTAGTGACGTGATCACCAACAGCCGCAAGAGGCCCGCCTGTGTCCGATGCCGCCAAATCTGGCACCGCCATCCCCGCCCAGCCGGCCAGCCATCTCGGCCCAATGATTACCATCGGCGTGCTGTTCTTCATCTTCGGCTTCGTGACTTGGCTCAACGGTCCGCTGATCAGCTTCGTCAAGCTCGCGTTCGACCTCGACGACGTCAACGCCTTCCTGGTGCCGATGGCGTTTTATCTGTCGTACTTTTTTCTAGCCCTCCCCGCCTCCGCCATTCTGCGCCGTACCGGCATGAAGAGGGGCATGGCGCTCGGCCTCCTCGTGATGGCCATCGGCGCGGTGCTGTTCGGCCAGTTCACCACCCAGCGCTATTACCCTGGCGCGCTCACGGGGCTGTTCACCATTGGGGCCGGGCTGTCGCTGCTGCAAACTGCATCGAACCCCTACATCAGCATCGTTGGCCCCATCGACAGCGCGGCCCAGCGTATTGCCTTTATGGGCATCTGCAATAAATTCGCCGGACTGTTGGCGCCGCTCGTGTTCGGCGCGCTTGTGCTCAACGGTCTCGACAATTTCGACGCGCGCGTCAAAGCCGCTCCGACGCCTGAGGCGCGCAACGCGCTGCTCGATGCTTTCGCGGGCCAAGTGCACCTGCCCTACATGATCATGGCGGCGTTGCTGGCGCTTCTGGCCATGTGGATTGCCCGCTCAAACCTACCCGATATTCAGCCCGCGTCCGCAAACGATGATCCCGCCGACGGGTCGTCAGACAGCAGCATCTTCAGCTATCCGCATCTGTGGCTCGGCGTTGTGTGCCTGTTCCTCTACGTCGGCGTTGAGGTGATGGCGGGTGATGCCATCGGCATTTACGGCGACGGCTTCAAGATGCCACTTGATGATACGCGGCTGTTTACGTCGTACACACTCGCGGCCATGCTGATTGGCTACGTCGCGGGTCTGTGGCTGATCCCGAAATTCGTGTCGCAAGAGCGGTATCTGGCGTTCTCAGGTCTGCTCGGCGTGCTGCTCAGTTTCGGCGCGTATCTGACGAGCGGCTATGTGTCCGTCGGTTTCATCGCGGCACTCGGTTTTGCCAACGCCATGATGTGGCCGGCGATCTTTCCGCTCGCCATCAAGGGTCTCGGCCGCCACACCGAAACCGGCTCCGCCCTGCTCATCATGGCCATCGCCGGCGGCGCGCTGATGCCATACGCGTTTGCGGTGTTGAAACAGCACATCGACTTCCAACTCGCCTACCTGGCACTTGCCGCGCCGAGTTACCTGTTTATCCTCTACTACGGAGCGCGGGGGTATCGTCACGCGTAGCGGCATCTACCCCCGCACCCGCCCCGCCTTCCGCACCAGCTCCACCATCCGATCAACCGGCATCGCGCGAATGTGATAGCGATCGTGCTCCGTCCCGCCGCTGTCTTCGGCTGCGCACAGCACGTTAATCACGGCTTCTTCGACGCACTCGACAACTGCGAGATAAATGGGATCGAACAGATCATCGTTGACGACATTGATCGCAAACCGCGGCGGCGCTTGATGAGGCATCGCCACATCATTGCCGGTCGAGAACGCCAGGAAAATATCGCCCGACGAATTTCCACCCGGCGTTCCATTGCGTGCGAGCCCCAGCGAACAGCGCCGCGCGACACGCTTTAATTGATGCGGCGCCATCGGGATATCAGTCGCCACCACGACGATGATCGAGCCACGTTCCGCAAGCTGGCCATCGATCATGCCATCGCGCAGTTCCCGCCCAACTGGAACACCACAAATGGTCAGCCAATCGCGAATGCCATGATTGGCCTGCACCAAAACGCCGACGGTGTGCGCCTTTCCGGCAATTTCCACCATGCGCGACGCCGTTCCGGTCCCGCCCTTGAACTCGTAGCAAATCATAGCCGTTCCGCCGCCGGTGTTGCCTTCGGCAACAGGCCCAGAAACAGCGGAATTCAACGCCGCAAACACGTCCGCTTCCGTCACATGCTGGCCGTTGATGTCGTTCAACAGTCCATCATAAGTCTCGGCAACCACCGGCATGATCCACAGGTGATCGGGCGTGTCATAGGTCGTGCGATACCGCTCCAGCATCCATTTGATCGCCGAATGATGCGCGATGCCGACACTGTGCGTGTTGGTGATCAGTACGGGGCCAACAAAATATCCCCCATCCTCAATCCAATGCGATCCTGTCATCTCGCCGTTGCCATTCAACCGATGGAACCCGGCATAAACAGGACAAGGAACGGCCGACGCGGCATGAGGAATGATCGCCGTGACACCCGTCCGCACCGGAAGCTTGCGCCCCGGTCGCGGCGTCAGCTCAACAATGGTGCGCGCACCCACCGCAATCCCCGGCACGTCCGTGATGGCGTTGAACGGCCCCGGCGCCCCCGGCAGATCGAGGCCAAGCTCGCGGGCACGGAGCTTGCTCATGAGATCACACGCTCAACAACAAATGCTCGCGCTCCCATGGACTGATGACGCGCATGAATTCTTCGAACTCGGAGCGCTTGAGCGCCATGTAGACATGACAAAACCGCTTACCGAGCACAGCATGCAGATCTTCGCTGTCTCCAAAGATCGTCAGAGCTTCGAGCAGACCGCGCGGCAACTGATGATCGTTGTGGTAGGCGTTGCCAATGACGGCTGCGCGCGGTTCCAACTTCTTTTTCATGCCGAGATAGCCGCACGCAAGGCTCGCGGCGATCGCCAGATAGGGATTGGAATCCGAACCCGGCAGCCTGTTTTCAACGCGACGCGCAGCATCCGGCGAAATCGGTACCCGCAAGCCCGCAGAGCGATTGTCATTGCCCCATTCGACGTTGATGGGGGCTGCTCCACCTGGCACCAACCGGCGATAAGAATTCACGTACGGCGCCAGCAAACACATCGCGGACGGCAGATACTGCTGCTGGCCGGCAAGATAGTGATAGAACCGCTTGGTCGGTGCACCATTTTCGTCTGTGAAGATGTTGCGGCCGGTTTTGGCATCGACGATGCTCTGATGAATGTGCATGGCGCTGCCCGGCTGGTTCGCCAACGGCTTGGCCATGAACGTCGCGTAGCAGTTGTGGGTGAAGGCCGCCTCGCGAATGGTGCGCTTGTACAAAAACACCTGATCAGCCAAGTGCACAGGATCGCCGTGCACGAGATTGATCTCAAGCTGTGCCGCGCCGCCTTCCTGAATGATCGTATCGATCTTCAGATACTGCCGTTCGGCAAACTCATAAATATCATCGACGATCTTGTCGTACTCATCGACGGCACCCAGGCTGTAAGCCTGACGGCCGGCACCCGGACGGCCCGAGCGGCCCATCGGCGGCTCCAGCGGATAGTCGGGATCAGGATTGGTCTTCGTCAGATAAAATTCCAGCTCGGGTGCAACGACCGGCACCCAGCCCTCTTTGGCGTACAGGGCAACGATGCTTTTCAACACATTGCGCGGCGCGATCTCGACCGGCTCGCCGTTCTGCCACATGGCATCGTGAATGACCTGCGCGGTCGGGCTGGACGCCCACGGTGCCGGGCGGATGGTAGCAAGATCCGGCACCATCATCAGATCGCTCTCGGCGTACAGCACTTCGCCGTCTTCTTCGAAGCCGACGTAGTCGCCGGTGATGGTCTGATGGAAAATCGAGATCGGCAGGTGGACCGGTTCGAGCTTGACGAACTTTTCGACGGGCATTGTCTTGCCGCGCGCGACACCGGCGATGTCGGGCACGGCGCAGTCGACTTCCTCAATGCGATGCTGGCGCACCCAATCGCGGACGTTTTCGGGGCTGGCACCGAAATTAAACAGTTCAGCTTGGTCTGGGACTACTCCGCTCTCTGGAGTCATGGGTCACCTAATAGAGGGTTGTATGAACCTTCAGCAACCAAGCCAGCGAAATATCCGCGCCAAAACTCGCCCACCAAAGACCTTTTGCTTAATCAAACCAATAGATTGACGTCGCGCGCCTCACAGTTGGCGCATGCGGGCCCGACCCGTCGGCTTCAATATTGTGATCACAACCGCAAGCCGAACTCAAGCCGCAAGGGTGCTCAGTTCCGCATTCAGCTAAATGGGATGCTTCCGGGACAGCACGGCGTCGCCAATGAACCCCATTCCCTGTCCAATATCGGCGTCGATAGCGGCCTTCAGATCCGCGACGTTGCGGGCCCGCATAGCGGCGATGGCAAATTCATGGTGATCCTCAAGCACCGACGTGCCGATGCGGCCGTAGGCCATGCGCATGAAGGGCCCGAACTGCAGCCAGATACTTTCGACCAGCGCCAGCAACGTGTCTGCGCCCGCACGCTCGTAAATCGCGAAGTGGAACTGAAAATTGCCGCGCATATAGCTTTCCGTATCGCCGCCTTTCATGGCCCGATCGATCGCGTCGTCGATGTCTTCAATCGCGTCAATGTGGGCCGCCGTAAGATGCGCAAGCGCGCGAGCGGCCAGTTCCGGTTCCAGCGCACGGCGGGCAAACAGAATTTCGTCAAATCGCTCGCGCGACATCGGCGGCACGACCACGCGGCGGTTGTCCTGCAACTCCAAGGCACCAGCCGCGATCAGGCGCCGGACGGCTTCGCGAACGGGCATCGGGCTGACACCCAGATCTTCGGCGAGACCCCGCAGGGTTACGGCCGTCCCCGGCCGGATGCCGCCAAACAAAATCCGGTCCCGCAACTGCCGGAACACACCTTCGTGAGCCGTCAGCCCTAGATCTGGGGGCAAAGAAATAGGGACACCGGGGTCACCTGTTGGAGCACTGCTGGATTGCCGCTTCATCGGAGGAAATTCCTGCAAATCCGTGTGTTTTTTGCGTTCGTCTCTACACGGATATACGGCGGAACTGGTGCACCGCATTGCTCACTTGGAGCGACAGTTTCAGTGCCAAGACCGCATGATCCACTTGTACAGCGGGAAATTTGTGATCACAATGGCGTCACGTTGCGGTCATCAGCACCAGACGTCAGCCGGGCAAACCGGCGGCGCCGTGACGGCTCAATTTCGACCAGGGAGTTCGTGAATGTTGAAAGCCTCCGTAACCCGCCGCGCCCTCGCAGGCGGTGCCGCCGCATTGGCGCTTGCGCTGACATCGTCGGTCCTGTTAGCCGAAAAGGAAAAAGAAGTCCGCGTCTACAATTGGTCGGACTACATCGACGAAACGATCCTCGCCGATTTCACCAAGGAGACAGGCATTAAGGTCGTCTACGACGTCTTTGACAGCAACGAGGTTCTCGAAACCAAGCTGCTCGCTGGCAAGACCGGCTACGACATCGTTGTCCCGACCGGCTCGTTCCTGTCGCGACAAATTCAGGCTGGTGTGTTCCAGAAGCTCGACAAGTCAAAGATCCCGAACCTTTCAAACCTATGGCCGGAAGTCTCAACCCGCGTCGCCGTTTACGATCCCGGCAACGACTATGCCGTCAACTGGATGTGGGGCACGACCGGAGTTGGCTACAACGAAGCCAAAATCAAAGAACGAATGGCCGATGCTCCGGTTGACTCGCTGGACATCATCTTCAAGCCCGAGATTGCCGCCAAGTTTAAGGACTGCGGAATCTTCATGCTCGACTCACCCGAAGATATTCTGCCCGTGGCGCTGAATTATCTGGGTCTTGATCCCAACACGAAAAATGCCGATGACCTCAAGAAGGCCGACGACCTACTGGTGAAGGTCCGGCCATATGTCCAGAAGTTCCATTCATCCGAGTACATCAATGCGCTCGCCAATGGCGATATCTGCATGGCGCTCGGCTGGTCGGGTGACATTCTGCAGGCTGCAACGCGCGCTGACGAAGCCAAGAATGGCCACGTCATCAAGTACAACATCGCGAAGGAAGGCACGCAGATGTGGTTCGACATGATGGCCATCCCAGCGGATGCCAAGAATGTCGCTGAAGCCCACGCTCTGCTCGATTACCTGAACCGTCCGGAAGTGATGGCGAAGGCATCGAACTACATCAGCTACGCCAACGGAAACCTCGCATCGCAGAAGCACATCAACGAGGATATTCTGAAAAACCCGGCCGTCTATCCGGATGAAGCGACGCTGAAGAAGCTCTACGTCAAAACGGCGTGGGACGCCAAAACCCAGCGCACCGTGACTCGCATGTGGACCAAGATGGTCACAGGCAAGTAACCAAGATCCGCGCCAGAGCCCAGCTCCGGCGCGGTTTTCTTTTCAAGTTGAGTGACCTAAGATTTCCATAACCTGACCGATCGAAGCCCCGAGGAACGTGCTCATGTCCGTGGCGACCGCACTTGATACCAAGTCCACCACTGCGCCTCATGCCAAGGCCGGACCGCGAACCGCCGCCCCCCAGTCCGGATTTGCCCCTTGGAAGGATCCAAGCGCGAAACCGATTGTCCGCTTCGAAAACGTCACCAAGCGCTTCGGCGATTTTGTTGCGGTCAAAAATTGCAGCCTCGACATTTACGAGAAAGAGTTTTTCTCACTGCTGGGCCCGTCTGGTTGCGGCAAGACCACACTTCTCCGCATGCTCGCGGGCTTTGAGACGCCGACCGAAGGCCGCATCTTGGTTGACGGCCAGGATATCACTGGCCTCGCCCCCTACGAGCGCCAGAACATCAACATGATGTTCCAGTCCTACGCGCTATTCCCACACATGACGGTCGAGAAAAACATAGGTTTTGGCCTTCGTCAGGAAGGAATGGCTGCAGCCCACATCGACAAGCGCGTCGAAGAGGCCATGGCGCTGGTTGAATTGGGCAAGTTTGCCAAGCGCCGGCCAAACCAGTTGTCCGGCGGTCAGCAACAGCGTGTGGCGTTGGCTCGCGCCATCGCCAAGAAACCGCGCATCATGCTGCTCGACGAGCCACTCGGCGCGCTCGATAAGAAGCTGCGCAACCAGGCGCAATTCGAATTGATGCGCATTCAAGAAACAACGGGCACGACGTTCATCATCGTCACGCACGACCAGGAAGAGGCAATGACCGTCTCCAGCCGGATCGGCGTTATGAACGTCGGGGAACTCGTACAGGTCTCCACACCCGGCGAAATTTACGAAGCGCCTCAGTCGCGCTACTGCGCGGGCTTCATCGGCGAGGTCAACATGCTCGAAGGCAAGGTCGCCGGGGTTGCGGATGGCTTTGTCGATATCGCGGCCGCAGACGGCGGTCGCTACAAAGCCCGCGCACCGGAGGGCCTCAGTACCGATCAACCTGTTTGGCTCGCGATCCGGCCGGAAAAACTCCGCATCGGCCTCGACAAGCCCGACAGCGCGGTCAACATCATCCCCGGCAAAGTCAGCGACGTCGGTTACCTGGGATCGATCTCGCACTATCACGTCGTGATCGGAACGGGCCAGCGCGTGACAGCATTGCGTGCGAACTCTTCGCACACGGTCGAGCGCCCGATCAACTGGGAAGACAACGTGTGGCTCGAATGGCCAGCGGAAGCGGGCATTGTGCTGACACGCTGATGAGCCGGCAAGCGACGAAACGGATCTGCGAACGCGAGTAGAGAACGGAAAAGCCAATGCGCCGCTGGATGGTCATCGCAGTTCCCTACATCTGGATGCTACTGTTCTTCCTGATCCCGTTCTTCATTGTCTTTAAGCTTTCGCTGTCCGACCTCGCGACGGCGATGCCGCCTTACGTGCCGGCCTTCGACACGTCTAGTTTGTCTGCGTGGCTCGCCAGCATTAAGGCTGGGATCGGCCAATTCGATTTCGAGAACTACGCATTCATCTTTTCTGATGATCTCTACCTCAATGCCTATTGGTCGAGCGTCAAAATTGCGGGTCTTGCCACCTTCTTTACGCTCCTAATCGCCTACCCACTGGCCTATGGCATGGCGCGGGCGCCGAAAGACTGGCAGCCGACTCTCGTGATGCTTGTTATCTTGCCGTTCTGGACCTCATTTTTGATCCGCGTTTACGCCTGGATCGGCATCCTCAAAAAAGAGGGATTGCTCAATCTTTGGCTCATGAACATGGGTGTCATCAGTGAGCCGCTCACCATCATGAACACGACCACCGCCGTCTACATCGGCATCGTCTATTCCTATCTGCCGTTCATGGTGCTGCCGCTTTATGCCAGCCTTGAAAAGATCAACCCGTCTCTGCTGGAAGCCGCTGAAGATTTGGGCTGCCCGCCGTGGAAGGCGTTCTGGCAAGTGACCTTCCCGCTATCTATCCCCGGCGTCATCGCTGGCTGCTTCCTCGTCTTCATTCCCGCTGTCGGCGAGTTCGTCATCCCGGATCTGCTGGGCGGGTCCGACACCCTCATGATCGGGAAAACGCTGTGGAATGAGTTCTTCAGCAACCGCGACTGGCCAGTCTCGTCCGCCGTCGCCGTGGTGCTTCTGCTGGTGCTGATTGTGCCCATTGTGATCTTCCAGTGGCTGCAACAAAAGCAGCGGGAGGCCGTGTGATGAAAGGCAGGTTCTCCTGGTTTAATGCTACCTCGATCGCATTTGGCTTTGCGTTTCTGTACCTGCCAATTCTTCTGCTCGTCATTTACAGCTTCAACGATTCAAAACTCGTCACTGTGTGGGGCGGCTGGTCGACACGCTGGTACACAGGCCTGTTGAACAACCAAGGCCTGATGGATGCCGCGTGGGTGACGATCCGCGTCGCGCTCATCTCCTCGACCATCGCTGTTGTTCTTGGCACATTGGCTGCGATTGTCCTGGTCCGCATGGGGCGGTTCCCCGGCCGCACGCTGTTTTCAGGGATGATCTTCGCGCCCCTGGTGATGCCCGAAGTGATTACAGGCCTGTCGCTGCTGCTGCTGTTCGTCGCCATCAATTTCGATCGCGGCTTCTGGACCGTCGTACTTGCCCACGCGACCTTTACGATGTGCTTTGCGGCGGTTGTCATTCAGGCCCGGTTGTATGACTTCGACAAGTCGGTCGAGGAGGCCGCGATGGATTTGGGAGCATCCCCGGTCTCGACATTCTTCCAGGTGACGCTGCCGATTATCGCCCCGTCCGTGATCTCGGCTTGGCTGCTGGCGTTCACGCTCTCTCTCGACGACCTCGTGATCGCAAGTTTTGCGACCGGCCCCGGTGGCACAACACTGCCGATGAAAATCTATAGCCAGGTGCGCCTCGGCGTGACGCCAGAAATCAACGCCATCTCGACCATCATGATTGCGCTCGTCACGGTTGGCGTGATTATCGCGTCCTATATGACGAGACTGTCGGCCACGCGCGCGGAAACCGACAAGCGCAAGGCCGACGCCGCGATGACGTAGTGGCTCAAACCTGGCGTTTCAACTTTTTGCAGTTGCCCGCTTGGAGGCCGCCCAATTGCATAGGATGTCGTGCGCAACCGTTGCAGCGGCCAGGGCCGTGATCTCTGCGTGATCATAGGGCGGCGACACTTCGACAACATCAGCGCCGATGATATTGAGCTGGCTCGAACCGCGAACGATCTCCAAAGCCTGCCAGCTGGCCAGACCGCCGCACACCGGCGTTCCTGTGCCCGGTGCAAACGCCGGATCCAGCACGTCGATGTCAAAGCTCAAGTACGCCTTGGCATCGCCCACGCGCTCAGCAATCGCGGCAATCGCTGCGTCCACTCCGTTCCGGTGGATCCACGGTGCGGTCAGAACTTTGAACCCATGATCGCTGTCATTCTGGCTGCGGATGCCGGCATGGATCGACCGGCTGGCATCAATCACGCCTTCCCTAGCCGCACGCAAAAACATACTCCCGTGATCGATGCGGCTGTTATCATCCGGCCACGTATCGGAATGGGCATCGAACTGGATGAGTGCGAGAGGACCGTGGACCTCGGCGTGAGCCTTCAGCAGAGGATAACTGACGAAATGATCACCACCGAGCGAGAGCATGCGGGCGCCACCCGACAAGACCTCACGGGCCTGAGCCACTATATCGCTCACGACCTCCTCGGGGTATTGCGGCTCCAGATAGAAATCCCCGTAATCGATGGTCGCAAGTTGAGCGAACGGATTGCCGCCGTAGGGAAAGCTGTCGCCAGACCCAAGTTCCGTCGAAGCGGCCCGGATGGCCCGCGGCCCAAGGCGCGCGCCCGGCCTGTTACTCGTCGCCCCATCAAACGGCACCCCGCAGATGGCCACATCGATTTCCGTCAGATCGCGCGTGTAGGGCCGGCGCATGAAGCTCAAGGCGCCCGCATACGTCATCTCATTCCAGCGCTCCCGGGCGTTGCGATTGCGAAACGCCTGGTCACCCAAGCGCTGTGCAACGGCCGGGGCGTCGCAAGACGATGCTGAAAAAATAGGAGCTTGGGCGGGAGTTCCACGTGGTTCGGTCATGTTCGCCATCCGGTTTTCAATCGGTGACGGGCCGAGGGGCGGCTTTCTCCGCCTGGGCTGTCCTGCCAATTTTGTGATCACAATATATTTTGAGTGCTGAGGAAGGTCAAGATCCCAAAGTCTCAATCAATGTGAATAGAAATGAGCAGAATCGCTAGCCCAGCCCTTCAACTGCCTGCAAAGATTGACTCTCACCCCATTTGTGATCACAAATTCTAACGTCCCCGCCAAGGTTTGGGGCCTCCGATCCGTCCCCGAAAGTCCATCCATGGCCGAGCCGCATACCAGTTCCTACTACGCCGCGACAGCCAACGATGCCACCCGCTATCCGCAGCTGGCCGGGGACGTCAATGCCGACGTGTGCGTGGTCGGCGGCGGGTTCTCGGGCGTCGCCACAGCATTGACCCTGGCCGAGCGCGGCTATCGCGTCGTGCTGCTTGAGGCCCATCGCATCGGTTGGGGGGCATCGGGCCGCAACGGCGGTCAGGTGATCGCCGGGATCAGCGGCGAAGGCGAAATTAAGCGCCAGCTCGGTGAAGACGGTGCCAGACTTCTGCGCGCCATCCGCTACCGCGGCCACGAGATCATCGAACAGCGCGCGCAAGCCTACCAAATCAACTGCGACCTCAAACATGGCTGGCTGGAAGCCGCGGCCCGGCCCAAGCACATGGCGGCTATCCGCGAGCACTACGACGAACTTGTCCGCGACGGCGAAGGCGATCACTGCGAACTCATCGAAGCTGGCGAGTTCCGCAGCGTGCTCAATACCAAGGCCTATCACGGCGGCTTCATCGACCGGCGCAGCGGCCATGTTCACCCGCTTAACCTGTGTCTCGGAGAAGCGCGCGCCGCCGCCAACCGCGGGGTGATGATCTATGAAGATTCAAGCGTTCTCGAACTGAAAGGCGGTGCCAAACCGTTCGCGCGCACAGCCCATGGCCGCGTTGACGCTGGCGCCGTCGTTCTCGCAGGCGATACCGCCCACACCTTCGAGCGCGGACGGCTGCGCGGGCTGCACTTCCCCACCGGCAGCTACATCATCGCGACTGAGCCCTTATCACCCGCGATCGCCGCCAAACTCAACCCGCAGGATCTCGCCGTCTGCGATAGCAACCTCGTGCTCGATTATTTCCGGCTGTCGGCTGACCAGCGCATGCTGTTCGGTGGCCGCTGCAATTACTCCAACCGGGATCCCCACGACGTCACCGCGACCATGCGTAAGCGGCTCGTCGGGATCTTCCCGGAACTCAAAGACACGAAGATTGATTTCACCTGGGGCGGGCGCATCGGGATCGTGTTGACGCGCGTGCCCGCCATCGGCCGCATGGAACCCAACCTCTACTATATGCAGGGCTATTGCGGCCATGGTGTCAATGCCACGCACATTGCCGCTGAAATCGTGTCCGACGCCATCTGCGGCACAACGGAAAAGTTCGATCTATTCGATAAAATCCGCCAAATCCGGCTGCCCGTCGGCCGCTGGGCTGGCAATCAAATGCTCGCGCTCGGCATGCTCTACTACCGCATGCGCGACCTCATGTAGATCACACACCCAGCGCTGCCATGATCACGTTTTGCGCTTCGCGCCCACGCGGAGTCCACTCGGCCGCGTTGGATGTCACAAGATTGGCCTCCGATTTCAAGATCACGCCATCGTCGAGAATGCGCAGCCCGTTGGCGGCAAGCGTGGCCCCTGTCGTCGTGATATCCACGATGAGATCCGCGGTGCCCGCAGCAGGCGTTCCCTCGGTCGCACCCAGGCTTTCCACGATGCGATAGTCCGTGACGCCTTTGGCAGCAAAGAACCGCCGCGTGGTGTTCACATACTTGGTCGCCACCCGGTACCAGCGGCCATGTTCGCGGCGGAACTCCCCCGCGATCTCGTCCAGATCCGCCATTGTGCGAACATCGAGCCAGAATGCTGGCACTGCCACAACCACATCGGCGTAACCGAACCCGAGCTTCTTTTGGAACTCAACACGTTCACCGGCATCCGAGATCTGCTCACGAATGAGATCTTCGCCGGTCACGCCCATGTGGGCACGGCCCGTCTTTAGGTACCAAGCAATTTCCGACGCCGACACGAACGCCACTTCGACGGACGAAAGCCCCTCGAGTTCACCGCGGTAACCGCGCTCGCTGCCCGTCTTCTTGAGCTTGAGGCCAGACGTTGCGAGCAGCTCCAGCGTCTGCTCCATCAACCGGCCTTTGGAGGGTACCGCCAATACAAACCGATCGGTCATGGCCCGCCTCCCGTGACAGCCGCCAGCAGACGCTCGGTATGGATGGCTGCGCCAACAGCGGGAACGTCTTCGGTACAGCCGACGGCGCTCATGAGATCATCGTAGCGGCCGCCACCGGCAATCGGGCTCGCATCACCCAACGAAGGGGCCACGATTTCGAACACGAAGCCCGTGTAGTACTCAAGTGAGCGGCCAAACTCGGCCGAGAACTCCGCGTGCACAACATCGATCCCCAATTCAGACAGCAATTGCAGCCGCCGGTGGTAGACATCGAGGGCGGCAGGAATGGCAATACCCTTGTCGCGCATCAGATCGCGCAACCGCGCGCCGGCCGCGCGGGCGGGCGCTTCGATTTCCAAATAGCTCTCGATCAACGCCGCGGTTTTGGCCGGCATAGGATCAGCCTTCGCATCGGCCACCATCGACAGCAAATTTTGCGACACTTCGTGGATTGAACGTGCGCCGGTGATCTCGATCTTGTGGGCATCGAGAAACGCGACGAGCTGGCGCTCAGACCGCACGGGATCGACCGGATCCAGATCCGCCAGCAGTTCGGCGGGAATATGCTGCAGGCTTTTGGCGGAGGGCGCGGTCAGGCGCTTGAGTTCGGCGCGGAAGGCGTCGGGCCGCCAGAAGTGATGGTTGAGCCGCTGTCGCCAACGCTCGGGCATCTCGGCCGCCGCCATAAGGGCCCGAAACAGCCCGAGATCGCCGATCCGAAGGCGCACGTCTTTCAATCCGGCCGCCCTCAGCGCGTCGATGATCGTCGCAACAATCTGGGCTTCCGCTTTTTCGCGGTCGCCGGCGCCGAACGATTCAATGCCGGCCTGGCGGAACTCGCGCGGGTGCGCGCCGTCCGATCCGACAGGTTGAAACCGGAATGCCGGGCCATTGTAGCAGTAGCGGGCCTTGGCGCTGCCAGCCCCGTGGCGCTCCATATGCAGCCGGCACGTCGGCACGGTCAGATCCGGCCGCAAGCACAGCTCATCGCCATCGGGATCGGTGAACACATAGGTGCGGGCGCGCAGCGTCTCGCCAATCACATCGAGAAACACATCCGCCGGCTGGATGATCGCCGGCGACACAGCCTCATAGCCAGCCTTGATGAACACGCTCATCAGCTTCTGGGCCTGGGCTTCCAGTGCTTCGAATTTCTTGGCAGTTTCGGCGGCCAAATCTTCGTTCCTATTGGCCACCGTGACGGCGGCGATATTCAATCGATCGTCGCAATCCGTTCAACATCCCTCTCCCATGGGGAGAGGGCAGGTTCGCCATGACTTAGCGTTAGCTAAGTCATCCTCGGCGAACCGGGTGAGGGGGTTCGCAGTCTCGAGTTCGAAAGTGTAACCCCTCACCCTAACCCTATCCCGTCGGGAGAGGGAATTCGAGCATTACGAGCGGCACCAAAGGTATTGGGTTACGTCGCGCAAGTGCAGGGCGCGCCTAACCCAACCTACAAGTGTTATGCGTGACGCGCCAAAATCTTGCGAACCTCTTCGACCAAGTGTTTTTCTTTGACCGCCACCTGTGCCGGCCGCGATTCTTTCCATTCCTTGTTGTCTTTGATGGCAGCGGCGGCTTTCGCGCCTTCGATCAGATCTTTCAGCGTGACTTCACCCTTGGCGCGCTCATCCGAACCCTGGATGACCACCACAGGTGAGCCGCGCTTGTCGGCGTATTTCATCTGCGCCTTCATGCCGGACGAGCCGAGATACATTTCCGCGCGGATGCCGGCAGATCGCAGCGATTGCGTGAGCTTTTGGTATTGCGCAAGTTCGGCTTTGTCCATGACGAGGACGACGACCGGTCCGTGTGTCGCCGTGGTTTCTGTGCGGCCGAGAACCGCAAGCGCCGCTTGCAAGCGTGACACGCCGATCGAGAACCCAGTCGCCGGAACCTTTTGGCCGGTGAAGCGCGCGACAAGATCATCGTAGCGTCCGCCGCCGCCGACTGAACCAAAGCGCACGGGTTGGCCGTCGTCGCCTGTAACCGGGAACGTCAGCTCGGCTTCGAACACGGGGCCGGTGTAGTATTCGAGACCACGGACAATTGATGGATCCGGGCGAATCGCCTCTGGCTTCTCGTCATTAGCAAACTTCACATAGCCTTGACTGCAGCACAGCCTATGAATCAAAATCAATTCATCAATGCCTGATTTGATCAAGTCGTTCTGCCCAAGAAATGAGAGCCCCTTCCTAACTTCGTTGTATTGCTGTTCCGCGAGCTCAGGCGCAGCCTCCACGAACCGCGCCGCATCTGGGAAATACACTTGAGCTATGCGCCCGGCAAACTCAAGATACCGCTTCAAATCGTAAATCTGCGTAGTATTCAGGCCTGCCCCAGGCGTAACGTCTCCACTTATGTCCTTACGACCGTCTCCTAATAGCTTGACAACTTCTTCCCACGTAAACTTATCAAGCTTGTCGATAGCGCGCAGAACCGTGAGCCTCTTATTGCTATTCTGATCGCCATCAAGACCTATCGATACAAGAACGCCATCAATAATTTTGCGATTGTTGACCTTGATCACATAGTCGCCACGCGCAATTCCCAGCGCCTCCAGCGTATCCGCCGCCAGCATGCACATCTCGGCGTCGGCTGCGACACTCTCAGACCCCACAGTGTCGGCGTCAAACTGCGTGAACTGCCGGAAGCGGCCCGGCCCTGGCTTTTCGTTGCGATAGACGGAACCCGTCGCGTAGCGCCGGAACGGTTTGGGCAGCTTGTCGAAATTCTGCGCCACGTAGCGCGCGAGCGGCGCCGTCAAATCGTAGCGCAAGCTCATCCACTGCTCGTCGTCATCTTGAACCGAAAACACGCCCGCGTTGGGCCGCTCCTGATCGGGCAGGAACTTACCCAGCGCATCGGTGTATTCAAATGTGGGCGTCTCGAGCGGCTCGAAGCCATAACGCTCATAGACCGAGCGGATCTTCGCCAGCATATCCAGCTGCTGGCGGATCTCGGCGGCTTCGATATCGCGAAAGCCCTTAGGGAGCCGCGGCTCCGGGCGGGCAGGCGCGCCTGCGTCTGTGTCGGATTTGGCCATGAAAACTTGCAAGTTGCATTAGCGCGCGGCTTTGGTGCCGCTGGTGTTGCGCCTTATAGCCGAACCGCCGGGAGCCGCAAACAAAGTTGGGGCCGGGCTGGTGTCAGACACCTCTTAGCGGTGTCTGACACCGCTAACTCCGCGGCTGCAATCGCTTGGCCAGCGCCATCAACCGCGGGCTTTGGCGCACGCGGGCCTTAGCGCAGGATGCGACGACAGCGGGCGTCGCCGCCCACGTCAGCGGCAGCTCCAAATCCCACAGCGGTGCGGCGTCCGTGCCGAAGCCATGCTTAAATGCGTAGTCGCCGATGCCCATGTCGAACGTCCGGATGCCCTGGGTTGTGAGCGCCCGCATGGTTTCCAGCACGATCAACCGGCCGGGTGACAAGCGCTTCCAGTCTTCGCCCGCCGTCGATATCCGCAACAGCGTGAACGACGTGCCATGCGTGATGCCGAGCAGTGCGGCACAGATGTCTGACCCGGCGCGCAGAGTAAAGATCGATGCAAAGCCGTTGCTGAGCCCGTCGCGCAGAATGCTTTCGTAGAAGCGGGCATACTCGGGATGATCGAGCACATAGCCGCCACCCGCCTCACGCCGCCGTGACGCCTGCTGCTCTTGCAGCACCGCGTACGCTTTTGCGATGTCGTCATCCGTCTCAGCCCGGCGAAACTCCGGCGGGCCGCGCTCGGCCAGCAGCCGGAAACAGCGCTCGGCTTCCTTGCGATACTTTTTGCCGCGGGCGCGCAACAGCGCTTCAACCGTGTCTTCGACAACAAGGCTGTTGGCGCGATGACGGGCCGGCGCAACGCGCTTGTGCCGCGCTAAGGGATTGGCCCGGCCATCAAGGGTCGTTGGCATATTCTGCAACTGAAGCAGATCCGCGCCGCCAAGCCGCGGCACCATAGTGCGCCACGCCTGCTCGATCGCGGCCGGCTCCAACGGCGACTTCGGCCCGAGGATTGGACCGCCATAGTCGGACACTCCCAGCAGCGGAAATGAAAGAACCCGCAAGCGGCCCCGGCGCGTCTCAACCAGCGGCAGAAGATACGCCAGTGCACCAGTTGCGGCATCGTGAACCGCAATGCCAACCGGCTTAGCTCCGAGATCCTGCGCCAGCGTTTCGTAGAGGGATTGCAGCCAGCCGCGCGATTGGAACGCGCCAGACGCAGTCAACGGTCCCGCCGCGTCCATCGCGGCCAGCACCGCATCCGCTCCGTCGTAGCGCTCTGCGCGATAGGAGACGATCGCTGATGACGGCATCACGCGGTCCGGTTCAATCGTCGATATCGTGCCTGAAGGCACCGCAATTACAGTCCCCACAGCTGTCATTCGGCCGCTTCTGCAATATCGACGACGCGGCCGATGTGCGATGTGTCGAGCCGGAATTCAATCGGGCGGCGCGACTTGCGCTCTTTCTTCAACAGCCCCGCACGCTTGACGCCAGCCTGCATCGCGGCCTTGGCCCAGAACCCTGGTCCATGAGTCGCCAAGCTCTTGGGCGCGACGCCGAACTTGTGGCGCAGGATGCCGTTGGCGACGTTGATCATCTGGCGGCGGCGGATCTCTTCCGTCCAATACTCCATCGTCATCGACACGTTGAGGCAGTCGAGGTTCTCAACCCGGTGTGGCGCGTTGAGCGGCCAATGCAGCATTTCGCCGCCGCCGATTTCAAATACCTCGGCATCTTTGTCGTAGGACGGGTCATAGCGCATATCGACTTCGACTTCGAACAGAGCGATGTTTTCGAGTTGCTCAGCCGTCAGGAACGGCGGCGTGTTGGGATAAACATAGACGCGCTTGCGGCCGTGGATCTGCCACAGCGATTGGCCCGGCAGATCGCAATGGTAGTAGACCTGCGCATTGGGCGAGGAAATCAGAATGCCCGATGTCTGACCAAACGTATCGTACTCAGGAACCCGCTGGCCGATCTCATCGAAGATCTCAGCCAGAAGATCGCCATAGGGTTTGGACACGCGGGCCACGTTGCGCAGATTGAGCCACATGCGGCCCTGTTGAATGGCTTCGATCACCTGACGTCCCGGCAGCCCACCGATGTCGCCTTCGCGCCACAGACGGCGGGGTGAACCTTGCGCACCCATTTCTACGAGCGCGTAATGCTCGCGCGGATAGCCGTCGATCAGGTCAGCCAGCGCCTCAAACGAAAACAGCGGGTGCTTGTGCAGCCGGTGCCGCAAGCAGATCGGCGCACTGGTCCAGTTGGCCGTGTGCTCCGGCGTCCAATTGGTAAAAATCGGCTGGGAATTGGTCTGGGTCATGGGGCAGTCGTCCTACGCAAGACAGGTCTCGAGCGGCACAATAAGCAAAGGCCGAGCCAGCACCGCCAGATCTTAATCCAGCGGCCAATCCGGGTCCACCAAAGGACTGGCACACCCTTAGCGCTGCCAAGCCACAAACATAATGCGGTTCTTGCGCCAGATGAGCGTGCCCCGGCGGACACGCGATGCACCAGAAGCACACAGACCCACTTGCGCTCACTCGTGCGTTGGGTTCGAATCCGTTTAAGTTTCAATACCTTCCCATTGTGATTGCGGAACCACCCAATGATTGCGCTACGCACTGTGCGAACCCATGCCAAGCTCGCCCTGATCGCTGCGGTCCTATCCATCGCCGCGGCATCGGCTGGCCCGGACCCCGGCATCGCCAACGCTCATGCACCTCTCGAAAACCTGGCCGGCCGGTGGACGGGCGACGGACGGCTCGGCTTCAAGGACGGTAAGGCGGAAACTGTCAGTTGCCGCGCCACTTATTTCGTGGATTCGGGCACCGCAGAGTTGAAACAGAACATCCGTTGCGCCTCGGCCAGCGGCAAAATCGAAGTCAAAAGCAGTGTCACCGAAAAGAACGGCGCGCTGACCGGCACTTGGACCGAGCTCATTTACAGTATGACCGGCGAATTGACTGGCCAGGTGACGCCGCGCGGATTGCGCGTCGCCGTCAAAGGACCAGACCTGGACGCCAATATGGACATCATCGTCAAAGATACCAAGCAGATCATCGAAATCCAGTTCCACAACACGACGCTCGTCGGCCTCACTTTAATCCTCACAAAGTCCGCCGAACCGGCGGGGAGTTAAAGGCTGGCCCAGCGGCAGGTACGTCGCGAGCTGTTTGGCGAATGAGTGATGATCAGACGTGCCTGACCCCTTTCGACACACTCACTGCTCCCGCACTCCGCGATCTTGCGATCCGGAGAGAGACGGCTGAGGGGTGCGGGGCGGCCGGGGCCGCTCGGGTAGTCCTGGTGTATTGGGTAGCGACGCGAGCCGCCCCGCGACAGGATTTTGGGCCTAAGACCGACCGTTACGCGGTTTCCCCGCTTCCCGGACTTGCACCGGGTGGACGGCCTGAGCCTTCCGCCAGCGCGCGTGCGTAACGCATGCAAACGGAACCTGCCTCCCGGTCCACACCGTTGAGACGCCTCTTAAGCAGCGCCCCCTCACGGACCGGGATAGCGCGGAGTATGGGTGCGGTTTGAAGCGCGGGGATAAGTAGGTGCAGACGAGTTCTGAGCGAATTTTGTAAGCTGGTTAATCGATCAATCGTCTTCGGCCATGCTAAGCTCGCGTGCGGCTATCGCCCATCAGAAGCCTCAAGGTCACGCGCAATGTCCGCCAACAACGACACCACCAATCCGCTGACCCCGAAGGAGCGCCGCAAGCAGCGCCTGGCGCTGGAATTGCGATCGAACCTGCGCCGCCGCAAATGCAAAACGCTGGCGGACAACCCCTCCGAACCTGCGGACGAGCCCACCGCTGCCCCCGAAACTCATGATAAACGGGCATAATCCGAAGTTTCGGCCGCGATGGTAGCGCGAGCCCTTGCCCGGCAGGCGGCACACCGCTTAAGCATCCCGTCGAGCCACCTTCCCAAAGACCCCAATTCAAATCGACCAAAGGCAGCGCACTCCATGGACCGCATCAAAATCACCGGCGGCGGACGCCTCAACGGCACCATCCCGATTTCGGGCGCCAAGAACGCCGCCCTACCCCTCATGATCGCGAGCCTGCTGACGCCTGACCGCCTGACGCTCAAAAACGTCCCCAATCTCGCCGACGTCAACCTGCTCGCCCGCATCCTGCGCAATCACGGCGTCGATCTCGCGGTCGACGGCAAGCGCACCAGCCCCAACATGCAGGGCGAAACGTTCCATCTCACCGCCCGCGATATCGTCGACACGACGGCGCCGTATGAAATGGTGTCGCGGATGCGCGCCAGCTTCTGGGTGCTGGGACCCATCCTCGCGCGCATGCGTCACGCCAAAGTCTCGCTGCCCGGCGGGTGCGCGATTGGCACACGCCCCGTCGACCTCCACTTGCAAGGTCTGAAAGCCCTCGGCGCCGAAATCGACATCGACGGCGGCTACGTCCTCGCCAAAGCGCCCAAGGGTCTGCACGGCGCGCACATTATTTTCCCGAAGGTGTCGGTTGGCGCCACGCACCAGGTGCTGCTGGCCGCCGCACTCGCAAAAGGCGAAACGCTGATCGAGAACGCGGCGCGCGAACCCGAAGTCGGCGACGTGGCGGATTGCTTGGTGAAAATGGGCGTTCGCATCGAGGGCATCGGCACATCGACGCTGCGCATTCAGGGCCGCGACCGCCTTGACGGCGCGATCCACACCGTGTTGCCTGACCGCATTGAAACCGGCACCTTCGCCATGGTGGTGGCGGCGACCGGCGGCGATGTCGTGCTGGAAGACACGCGCTATGACCTCTTATCCAATGCGCTCGATGCGCTGGCGCAGACCGGCACCACCGTCACGCCGACCGCGACCGGCATCCGCGTCGCCCGCAACGGCACAGAGATCGAGCCGGTCACCATCGAAACGCAGCCGTTCCCCGGTTTTCCGACCGATCTGCAAGCGCAGCTGATGGCGCTGATGACGCGCGCCCACGGCTCCAGCGTCATTCGCGAAACGATTTTCGAAAACCGCTTTATGCATGTGCAGGAATTGGCGCGGCTCGGCGCCGATATTCAACTGCATGGCGACACCGCGACCATCAAAGGCGTGAAGCATCTGCGCGGCGCGCCCGTGATGGCAACCGACCTGCGCGCGTCGGCGTCCCTCGTCATCGCCGGCCTGATGGCCGAAGGCGAAACGATGATCAATCGCGTCTACCACCTCGACCGCGGCTTCGAACGCCTCGAAGAAAAGCTGTCGCGCTGCGGCGCCCAGATCGAGCGCATCAGCGCGGGGTGAAGGTGCGGCCGGCTGCACCCTCACCACAACGTCGTCCCGGCCTCTGGGCCGGGACCCAGTCAGGCCGATGGTTGGGTGCGATGTGTGAGCGAGCAAAGTGCTTTTTCCATTTCTGATTGACGCTTGTCTGGGTCCCGGCCTGTGCTCGCGCCGCTCGCATCGCTGTCGCGACGCCGGGATGACGAGCAATTGTGAGGGCAGAGCGGAGGCGACGCGGCCATGACGGGAAAGAGGGGGTGTGGGGTTCAGGGTGCCGGGTGCGGTGTCATGCAGCGAAGGCCCTCGTCGGGCGTATCACTCTCCCCACACCCGGCACCCTGAACCCATATTGCATTGTGAGCTGCCCTTGGTTCCGTGGACAGGGACTTAAGCTAATCGAGTCCTGTCTTCGTAGGCAACCGGGCTGATGTATCCCAGTGTTGAATGCCGACTTCGGGGATTGTAGGACCTTTCGATATAGTCGAATACGTCGGCCCTGGCCTGATCGCGGGCCTGTTGTGGGTGTTGCCGGCAAGGTGGCTTAACAAACTGATCTAAAAAATCGTAGGTCCGACTGAGCGTGGACGCGGAACGCGTCACAGCGATGTCCAACACAGTGCCCGCGGTTTGCCGGACTTCGCTATGGTGCCCAACGATACCCTCGTTCACTCCGGCCTACGGCTTTCTCAGTCGTCACGCGTGATGGATGACCCAGACGTTGGGTTCGTGATAGCGGCCCACGCCAGCCTGTGCATCGACCACAACCGGGGTCAACGCGCCTTCGACGTTGAACACCGGGCTATCCCCGATCGGCCCATCGGTCCACGGTTTCCAGAACTCCAGCGGCTTCTCGACGACCATTGAGCGATCGCAAACGCCTGTGATCTGGCCACCGACAGCCGCGTGGCTGCGCAGCCACGGATCGAAAATCCGGCCGCGCGAATCGCGCCACTGAATGTACTCCTTCATGGGCACATCCACATGCTCACACTTGGAGCTGGGGCGCACCGGCGCGATCACGCCCTTGTAGCTTTTCATCACGGCAAGCGCGCGCATTGTGTTGATCATATCCCGCGCCAAACCCTTGTGCCGGTAGGGCTCTGGAACCGAGATCGCCAGCGCACCGATCAAGTTGGCATCGCGGCCGTCTTGGGCGTGCGCGGTCTCGACGATCCAGTCCCAGCCTTCATTCGGCAATCGGCGGCCCGGCGCGATTTGCAACGGCACACACAGGCCGGTGGCAACCACATCGCCCGTGTCCAATTCGACCATGCACAAATGGTACTCGGGGAACTGCTCAAGCAGGTTGTCGTAGTGCGCGTGGTGGGCTGGCGTGTAGTCGAGGAAGCTGATCGGATCCCAAACATCGTTCTCAAGCACCACCGCGGCATCGAACAGCTCGGGATGCTCCGCGCAGGTCGTAACTGCGAATTGTTCAGTGGTTTGTTTTCGCGCCCGAACCAGCAACTGTTCGGAATATTCGTAACGGCGTTCGAGCAGCTGCACAGTTCCCCCATACGCGAACGTTTGTTTTTCTAGCACGACGATAAACGCATTCTTAACCCTGAACAATGCCGCGCCATATGAAAAGCCGGCCGAAATCGAAAATATTTATCACTCGTTAAGAGGTTGATTCTGCAACGAGTTAACAAACTGAAATGAGCACAACGCGATCCAGCGTCAATTGCTCTGTTGCATTGAAGGATTTGTTTCAACGCAAAGGCCTGTGCGAGACTGCATCCACGCAACCCTTAGGGACCGGCCGGGAGGCTTCATGAATCCCCCAATTCAACAGCACAATGAGAAACCAGCAGCCGTGTGGAATTCTGGCGGCGGACGCTACGACGACATCAGTCGCGGCATCGCCGATTCCATCGAACACTGCGCTCTTCGGCTCAATCCTCAAGCTGGCGAACGCATCCTCGACTTGGCAACTGGAACAGGTTGGACCTCGCGCATCCTCGCCCGTCGCGGAGCCCACGTCGTGGGCGTTGATATTGGTGCAGACCTGATCACGTCAGCCGAGCTGCGCGCAAAATCCGAAGGCTTGAGGATCGACTATCAGGTTGGCGACGCCGAGCAGCTGCCGTTCGCCGATGGCGCGTTCGACGCTGTGATCTCAACCTGCGGCGTGATGTTTGCCAGCCGCCCGGAAGCCGCCGCTGGCGAACTGGCCCGTGTGTGCAAGCCGGGTGGACGCATTGCACTGACGACATGGCTGGCTGACAGCAATCTGTTCCGGATGTTCATGGTGATGAAGCCCTACATGCCGCCACCTCCCGCACCCGCCCCGCCCTCTCCGTTCGAGTGGGGCAGGACCGAGCGCATCCAAGAGTTGCTCGGCACGGCCTTCGATTTGAAGTTCGAAAAGGGAACCTCATACTACCGGGAGCCAAGCGGAGAAGCGGCGTGGGCAACTTTCTCCAATGGCTACGGCCCGACGAAAATGCTCGCGGCCAACCTGGATGAGGCCAAACGCGCCAGCTTGAAGCGGGACTTCATCGCCTTCCATGAGAGTTTCCGGAATGATCTCGGCATTTGCGTGCCGCGCGAATATTGGGTCACGATGGGCGTCCGGCGGTAACCGCGAGGCGGCTCATTCCGATCGACTGCGCCCCACGAAGCCCGATTGACAGACCCCGCGGCACTGGGCCCGCCCAGCGCCTCAAAACGGAAAAGACCCTGGAGTTTCCTCCAGGGCCTTTGATCGTTGATCGTGTTTCGCTTGTTTTAGTTGTGGCCGAGAACAGCGAGCATGAGCAGTGCCACGATGTTAGTGATCTTGATCGCCGGGTTCACGGCCGGGCCCGCGGTGTCCTTGTAAGGATCGCCAACCGTATCGCCCGTCACCGACGCCTTGTGGGCCTCTGAGCCTTTCAGATGCTTGACGCCGTCCTTATCAACAAAGCCGTCTTCAAAGCTCTTCTTGGCATTGTCCCACGCGCCGCCACCGGACGTCATCGAGATGGCAACGAAAATGCCCGTCACGATCACGCCGAGCAGCATGGCGCCGACGGCCGAGAACGCAGCGCCCTTGCCACCAATGGCGTTGATGCCCACGAACAGGACGATGGGCGACAGAACCGGCAGCAGCGACGGAACGATCATTTCCTTGATCGCGGCCACTGTCAGCAGGTCAACGGCGCGCGCATAATCAGGCCGCTCCGTGCCTTTCATGATGCCCGGCCGTTCTTTGAACTGGCGGCGGACTTCTTCGACCACCGAGCCAGCTGCACGGCCGACTGCCGTCATGGCGATGCCACCGAACAGGTAGGGGATCAAACCGCCGAGCAGCAGACCCACGACCACGTACGGGTTGGCCAGAGAGAAGTCGACCGTCACACCCTTGAAGTACTGGTACGTGGTCGATCCGTCCTTATTGGCTTCGTTGATGAAGAACTGAAGGTCGGAGTTGTAGGCCGCAAACAGCACCAGCGCGCCAAGGCCCGCCGAACCGATCGCGTAGCCCTTGGTGACCGCCTTGGTGGTGTTGCCGACCGCGTCGAGTGCGTCGGTGGATTTGCGAACTTCCTTGGGCAGACCCGCCATTTCCGCGATGCCGCCAGCATTGTCCGTCACCGGACCGAAGGCGTCCAGAGCGACGATCATGCCAGCAAGGCCGAGCATGGTCGTCGTCGCAATTGCCGTGCCGTAGAGACCAGCCAGCGAGTACGTCGCCAGAATGCCCGCTACGATGGCCAGCGTCGGCAGAGCCGTCGATTCCAGCGAGACAGCCAGACCCTGAATAACGTTGGTGCCGTGACCGGTAACCGACGCCTGGCTGATGGAGCGCACAGGGCGGTAGCCGATCCCCGTGTAGTACTCCGTGATCCAAACGATGAGCCCCGTCAAGGCAAGACCGACGAGGCCGCACTGGAACAGGTTCCAACCGGTGATTGACAGTTCACCCACTTTGCCGACTTCGCCGAAGCCGCCGAGCACGTACTCCGTCGCAGCATAGAGACCGGCAATCGACAGCACGGCCGATGCGATCACGCCGCGATAGAGAGCGCCCATGATCGAGCCGTTGGAGCCCAGCTTGACGAAGTACGTTCCAATGATCGAGGTCACGATGCAGGCGGCACAGATGGCGAGCGGATAGACCACAAGCGCTTCGAGTCCCGGCTGGGCACCAAAGTAGATGGCAGCCAGAACCATCGTCGCGACAACGGTCACGGCGTAGGTTTCAAACAAGTCGGCTGCCATGCCCGCGCAGTCGCCGACGTTGTCAGCAATCGTGGCCGGGTTGCGCGGATCGTCTTCCGGGATGCCCGCTTCGACCTTGCCGACGAGGTCCGCACCGACGTCAGCGCCCTTGGTGAAGATGCCGCCACCGAGACGGGCGAAGATCGAGATCAACGACGCGCCGAAGCCGAGCGCCACGAGCGCATCGATAACGACGCGGTCATTCGGTTTGTGGCCCATCGGGCCCGTTAGAATGCCATAGTAAACCGCGACGCCGAGCAGCGCCAAACCAGCCACCAGCATGCCGGTCACAGCACCGGCCTTGAAGGCGATGTCCAGACCTCCGGCCAGAGACTTGGTCGCGGCTTGTGCCGTGCGGACGTTGGCACGAACCGACACGTTCATGCCGATGTAGCCCGTCACGCCCGACAATACCGCGCCGATCAGAAAGCCAATCGCAACCGGCATCCCGAGCAAGTACCAAGCAATGAGAAAGATCACCGCGCCAACGACCGCAATCGTGCGGTACTGGCGGTTGAGATAGGCTTGCGCACCTTCACGGATCGCTGCCGCGATTTCCTGCATCCGCGCGTTGCCAGTGTCCGCCGCCATAACGGCGCGGCCGGTAATGAGTGCGTATAGGATGGCCAACGCCCCGCAGGCGATGATCCCCCAAATAATATCCGTCATATCGTCTCCCCTTAAGGCCGTGGTTTCGTATCAACCCGGACCACGAGCCGCGGCGAAGCTTCCCGTTCGCCGCCAATCTCCCCGGCCTATTTGGCCCCCGAGTCACGCGGGCGGACCATGCCAAAAGGAGTGAACCGTTGCAACACGGTCACAGGCACTCCAGCGTGGACTATAGTCGCACCCAGCCTGCATTTTCGGCCTTTCAACCCCAATTGCATGGCGGCCTGTGGCTTTGGTGCCGCCGGTGGTTTAGGGGAAATGCCGAAGTCCCCGGTTTAGCAAGGAGCACACCTGTGAATATCCTGGACGTGATCACCGCAGCTCAAGGCGGCCAGGCTGTCAAAAACATGGCTAGAACCTATGCTCTTGATGCCAATCAAGTCGAAGCCGTACTCGGTGCCATTGTTCCGGAATTCTCGCGCGTCGTCGCTCGCAATACCCTGAACCGCGCGGGCATTGCCGACATCGTCAGAGAGCTTGGCAACTCCGATACTCAAGCAGCGCTCGCACCCGGCGCGTCGATGAACTCACCCGATGTTGTGGCTGCAGGCAATGACATCCTCGGCACACTGTTGGGTTCAAAACATGCCAGCCGGGGCGTCGCGGCGCGCGCGGCCCGCGAGACCGGCGTCAGTGAGAGTGTCATCAAACAGATGTTGCCCGCGATCGCTGCTATGGCGATGGGAGGTGCCGCTAAGCAAAGCCGTGGCGCGCTCGAAGACATTCTTGGACAGCTGGGTGGATTATCGAACAGCCCGCTGCCCTTACCCGGTGAACAGCGCCAGCCGCCACTTGATTGGAACACACCCGATCCAGCGCCGTCAGTACCGTCTGCTCCAAGGTCCGACGGCGATGTCGGACGGCACTCGCCTCTGCCAATTCCCGGCGATAACATACCGGATATGCGCAAGCGCTCGAACCCTTACGACGATCTGTCGGACGTCATCCGCCGCGGCGGCGTGCGCGTCCCCGGCGGCGGACAAAGCGGCGGCGGAGCCCCGGGCGGATCGACCGGCGGCGGCTCACTGGAAAATGTCATTCGCGACATCCTCGGCGGTGCGTTTGGATTTCAGAACAAAGGCATCTTCAGCTGGATCATTCAGTACGTCGTGCTGCGCTACGGCTGGCGCATCGTGCAATTCTTCCTGCGGCGGCTGATGGGTGGGCGGTGATCAAGGACCGGTGTCAGACACCTTTAAGTGGTGTCTGACACCATTGACCCCGTAGGGTCCGGCCCCCTTCCAGAATAGAAAGAGCCGGAGCGTGGGCACCGCTCCGGCTCTTTCGTTTCTGGGTTTGAGACTTTGAGAGAGAAATTGAAAAACGAACCGTTGCAAATTTCGTCTTACTTACAGGGCCGGGCTTCAACCGAACAGCTGTCACCCGAGCACGTCATCTTCTTGCTGGCTGCACGCGAAAACCGCGCCCAGTCACTGCCATACTCCAGAGCCGTAAAGCTGGCCCACGACTTGATCGCGTCGGCCTGCGCCGCTTTCACCGTCGGTCCCGTGCCACTGCCATAGTGCCAGTGGTCCGACATACACAACCGGCCGCGCTCACGACGCAGATCATGGCTGTAGGCAAACCCGGTATCGTCAGCGACCGCCACCGGACTACCCGAAGCCATCATGAGTGTTGCAGCTACTGCACCAAAGATCAGTCGAGCGGTCATTACAAGCCCCTGCCGAAACCATAAGGATCGTCACACCTTATGTTGGAACGTTGACAGATTCAGCCCCAGCGCACGAGGGCGCCTCACTGCCATTCGCGAAAAATAGCCTGCCGCGGCAAACCCGCAACAGTGGCTTGTGCCCTGTGATCCAAAGCAAAGAGTGCATCAGCCACATTTGCCATCCTGTCCAAAGACAGGCCCATTCAGGTCGTGCAATTCTTGACGCAGACGCTTCCCGGGGCCACTTCCTAGTTGGGCCTGAACCAGCACCGGCATTCGCCGGTCAGATAAGACCCGTACGATCCTGCGCCGGATTGCCTAATGTGCCTGAAGGAACTGCCCCGGCCGGCACTAAGCAGCTCACTGGCCAGCGGCCGACTTTTTGACGGCTGCATGACGTTGTCCAACACCTGGAGACCCCCACAATGAACCTGGCTACTGTTCGATATCTTGCGGCGGGAGTGGCCGCTGGCGCACTTCTGACGGGTGCGGCGCACGCGCAGAGCGGCAGCCGCGGCACCGAGACCATCCCGCCGGAAAAGGCCAAAGTGCAAGGCGAGATCGTGGCCGACTTCGGGTCCCGGAAGCAAACGGGCGCCACCGGTATCGATCTGTACACAATCACAAATCTGAAGGTCGCTGACCTGATGGCCCTGAACGGCACGATCCAGAGGACGCCGGAAAAGAGCCTGAGCTACTCCGTGAAAATCGATCTCGTCAATCCAAAGAACCCCACTCAGATCGCGAAGGAGGCCGCCATCATTCGCGGTGATGTCATCATCGATGAGAGCGGCCGCTACGATCCGGCGGCCGGCAAAATGCGCATCGACGTCGTCAAAGGCACGCAATCGACGTCGCCATTCCGGGGCTCGCTGAAAGGCCGCGAGGTGACACGCTGGTGGGAGGTCAACGAGCAGCTTCAGAAGGCGCAGAAGAAGGCCTCTAAAGTCTACAGCCGCGCTGTTGAAGGCAAGACCATTTTGATCGAGGTCAGTAACCCCGATCCGCTTGGCTTCGATGGACTGATCCTCGCCGCTGGCCCCTTCTCTTATCTGCCAGAGACGGCCGTCCGCGGCAGTCTCGACTACGACTACGAACTGGGAAACTGGTTGACCGACAACAATGGCCTGACGCTGTCCTACCAATTGGGCGATAAGCAGTTCAATGACCGCATCACGGGGTCAATCCGCTTCGCCGAAGAGGAAGGTTCGGCCACTGTCGATGGCAAGCAAGTCGCTTACACAGGCTATTACGAGTACAATCTCCGCTTCAACGAGGATGCCGTCAAAGCCGACAACGCATTCTTTGATGGCGACACCTCAAGTGCCGACGTCGATGCGTTCTTCTCCGCTTCAGATCAGTCCAAGCCCGGATTTTACGGCAGGGTTTACTTCCAGGACTCGGACGACAATTGTAAACGCGTGAAGGACGACAAGGGCGAACTGAAGTGCGTCGGCCCGACGCGCTCGGTCATCACGTACGATCTGAAGGCGACAAACCTCACGTACGCTCAGTTGGGCGCGTGGATGAAGATCGAGCAGTTCGTCATCGGTCCCTTTACCGACGAATAAGCGACCTATGATCGCAAGTTCAGACCAGGCTCCGAGTTGATCGGAGCCTGGTTTTTCGTGATGTCACTTCACCGCGATGACGCCGATCTCAACGATCATGCGCGGATCGATGAGCTTGGCTTCGACGGTGGCTCGGGCCGGCGCGTCCTTGCCGCCGAGCCATGCGGTCCAGGCTTCGTTGACGCCTTCGCGGTGGCGGATGTCCGACACCCAAACGTTGGCCATCACAATGTTGGACTTCGAAGTGCCCGCGAGGGCCAGAAGCCGGTCGATTTCGGCAAGCACTTCGGCGGCCTGCCCCTTGGCATCCAAGGCGAGGTTGGCCGGAATGATGCCTGCGGTGAACACGAAGCCGTTGGCCTCGACGGCCTTGGCATAAACGGCATTGGCTTCGTGGCGGACGATCTGCATGGGGCTCTCCGGATTGAATTGGGATGACCGGCGGGGTCATATCAGGGCGATTGCGAAGATTCCAGACGGACACCATCCATGGCGGCGCTGCCAGCCAGCGCTTGCGCGTTAACGTTTCATTAACCCGTCCGGATTCATCCTTTCACACGTCATTTATCCGGAGGTCAAAATTGATTCGCTGGCTCTACGACCTTGAAGATCAGCTCTATTACGCGTCCTTGCCCGGCACGAGCCCGGCCTGCCAGAGACGGCTGAGGTGGTCCCAGCGCTTCGGACACCTGGGCGACATTCTGAGCGCGCGCACGCTGCAGCACCGGCTACGCTAAGCTGGCTGGGGTCTGACCCGAGCCTTGCCTATTAGAGCAGCGGCTCGTCATGCACCCGCTTGCCGTCGACAATCAGCCCCTTGATCGCAACCTCACCCGTCTGACTGACCGCAAGGACCGCATCGATCTTGTGATCTCGGACTTGCTGTTCGATCTTGAGGCCGGTGCCTTCCGGAACGAAGTAGCTCTCAATTCCATAGGCCAGCCGGCCGGTGAGCTGATTGGGCTGGGGTCCCACATAGACGTACTCGGCCCGCGCCTTGAGTACGATCTGATCCGGGCCAACCGTTGCGGGATAGTCCCGCGTCACCGCCGCCACATCCCACTTCGAGCCGTCACCCTTCTTGAGCGTTGTGTAGACCACATCGCCCGTCTTTGTGCCCGCGGGCAATCCCACATCCGGCACGTTGGAGAACGTGTAGCCGAGGATGACGTAGTCGCCGCGAAAGAAATCACGCGGATCGACCGGGATGACTTCGGCGACGATTTCGCGGCCGGTCTGCAACAGCGTCGTTCTGTTCCAGATCATCCAGCCGAGCACCGCCGATTGCGCCAGCGCGACGGCCGCCACAGCGAGCCAAATTTTGTTTGGCGAACTTTGCTTCATCACACAGCCTCCATGGCGTCGCCGCGCGCATGCAAGCGATAGGCGAGATACGCGAGCCCGGCTACAATAAGACCCGCAGATAAGAAGAACACCGATGAGCCGAGCAGCGTGCCGATCGTCTTGGTATAGATGCCGAGGATTTCTGCCGAGAACCCAGCATAGCCGAGCCACAGCACACCGCGGTTCTGTGTGGTCAATCCCCACCAAATGGCAGCCAGCGTCAGCACGAGCGTCAGAATAGCCAACAAAATGAAGTGATCCAGCATTGTCATGTCGAAGAACTGCTGCGCGAACAGACCCGCGAACGTGATCACCATCGCATATGGCACGATGGCCCGCGCGAGCCCCGCCCATTCCGATTGTGCGCGGCTTCCAATGATTGCGGCGGCTCCCAGCAGCACACCCAGCGCCGTGACGATTTCCTGTGCCAGTGATGTTTTGAGCAAGTACCCCAGCGACACGATGAACCCCGTCAGCGTGACGGCTGACAGTTGGAACCCTGGCCCCCAGCGCTGCCACCAGAACGCCGCCGACACCACCGCCCAGCCCAACAGGAACGGCCAGAACACGGCGCCTCTTTGGGCCGTCTCCATGCCCGACCACACCGCAACCAGAACCATCGCGAAGGCGAGTGCCGGATTGGACCGGAACGCGAGACCTGCGAGCACCGCGCCGGCAGACCACAGCAGCACGGCATCCGGCGGGTTGCCGCTCATGTGATACATCTGTGAGACGAGCATGATGCTGGCGCCAAACACAGCCGTACCGGTCAGCACCGCCGCATGACCAAAACCATCGAGCCCGCGCTGGATCATCGCGCCGGCGAACAGATACGCAGCCCAAAGGGACCCGATGAGAAGACCAAGCCGCAGCACACGCGGCATGTCCTGCCAGTTGGCCGCGACGAAACTCATCATCGCAAACCCGATCAGCACAGCGGCCAGCGTGGCGAGAACTGCCGGCAGCGCGATGCCGCCCCGGTTCAGCGCGATGTCGGCGCGAATGGCCTCTGCACCCTGCTCGCTCACCCAACCCGCTTGACGCCAGCGCGCAAGATCGCGCTCCACATGCTTGCGATAGCCCCACATCGGTGTCGCGTTCCTTCGGCTGGCCAGGATCAAAATAGTGAACGATGTTTATTTTATCAAACATTGTGTCGGCATCGCGGCGCACCGGTCCTGGCAGCCAAACAAAATGGGCGCGGAACGGAAAGCCGTCCCACGCCCAATCTTAGGTCACTGCTCGTTTGGCAGCGTCAGGCGACGAACCCAACGCTCAACCCCTTACGGGGTCGGAGCAGGAGCAGGTGCCGGAGCTGGTGCGGGCTCTGCCGGTGCCGGAGCGGCAGGTGCCGGAGCGGGTTCAGCGGCCGGCGGAGCCGGTGTTGGTGCTGCGGCCGGTTCACTCGCGGCAGGCTTGGCCGCTTCAGGTGCAGCGGACTTCATGGCGTCATCGCCACCGCCTGTAGCCAGCAGCACGTACGCCAGCACGGCTGCAGCAAGTGCCAGCAAAATCGGAATAGCTTTACCCATAGGGGTCTCCTTCAAGGTCACATGATTCGACAACGGTCACGTTCTAAATAGGCGACAACAGGGCGGCGTTCCAGCATCAACTGTCATCTTGCCCCGGCGGGGCATGGGGTCACCTTACCGCATCCGCGCTCGACGCAGGCCACGCTGCAGTGCAAACTGTCCACAATCATCATTGAAAAACAGGTGCCCGGCCGTGGAACTTGATGCCAGCATTCTGGCGCGAATTCAGTTCGCGTTCACGATCTCATTTCACATAATTTTTCCAAGCTTTACCATAGGCTTGGCAGCTTTCATCGCGACGCTTCTGGTGCGCTGGCGGATGACCGGCGACGACAAGTTCCACCGCCTCGCCCGATTCTGGACCAAGATCTTTGCCGTCAGCTTTGCCATGGGCGTCGTGTCCGGCATCGTGTTGTCGTACCAATTTGGCACCAACTGGGCGCGATTTTCCACAGTCGTCGGCAACGTGATGGGCCCGCTGCTGGGCTACGAGGTCCTGACCGCCTTCTTCCTGGAAGCCTCCTTCCTCGGCATCATGCTGTTTGGCTGGAACCGGGTTTCGCCTAACTTACACGTCACGTCCGCCATCTTGGTCGCGATTGGCACATCGATTTCCGCGTTCTGGATTCTGGCCGCCAACAGCTGGATGCAAACGCCAGCCGGCCACGAAATCCGCGACGGCATCGCTTATCCCGTCGATTGGCTGCAAATCGTGTTCAACCCGAGCTTCCCCTATCGCTTCGCGCACATGTTTACCGCCGCTTACCTGACAACATCGATTGTCGTGCTGGCGGTCGGCGCGCGCTACTTGCTGCAGAACCGGTTCCACGAAGAAGCCAAGACCATGATGCGCATGGGCCTTGGGATGGTGATCGTGCTGGCACCACTGCAAGCGGTCATCGGTGATCTGCACGGCCTCAACACGGCTAAGTATCAGCCCGCAAAAGTGGCGGCGATGGAAGCACACTGGGATGGCTCCAAGCCCGCCGCTCTCGTTTTATTCGCGATCCCCAACACCAAAGAAGAGCGCAACGATTTCGAAATCTCGATTCCGGGCCTGGCCAGCTACATCATCACGCACGACTTCAATGGATTGTTCCCAGGCCTGAAAGACTTCAAACCCGAAGACCGCCCACCGATCCCCAACGTGTTCTTCTCGTTTCGCGCCATGGTCGGTATCGGCTTGCTGCTGATCGCCATGGGGTTTGCCGGCGGCTGGCTGTGGTGGCGGCAAAAATTGTTTGAGACAACGTGGTTCCTGCGGCCCGTGCAATACGCTTGGCCACTCGGCTTCATCGCCATTCTCGCTGGCTGGTGGGTGACAGAATCGGGCCGTCAGCCGTGGATCGCCACCGGCATCCTGAAAACCGCTGACGCCTTGTCGCCGGTACCGGCGTTCGCCATCCTGATCACGCTCATTCTGTTCGTCATTGTTTATACGGCCGTGTTCTCCATGGGCATTTACTACATCAATATGCTCATTGAAAAAGGCCCGAGCGGAGCAGCCGAAGCGCCATCGAAAGGCCTGCCGTCACGTCCGCTATCAGCCGCGAAAGATGCAACCCGCGAAGCCATTTCGGAAGCGAGCTAGCCATGGATGCGATCACCACTTGGTTGCCCCTCGTTTGGATCGGATTGCTGGGCACCGCCGTCGCGCTTTACGTGGTGCTCGACGGCTTCGATCTCGGCATCGCTATTCTGTTTCCGCTGAGCCCCGCCGAAGACGACCGCGACGTGATGATGAACTCTGTCGCGCCGTTCTGGGACGGCAACGAAACCTGGCTCGTTCTTGGCGGCGGCGGATTGTTCGTCGCCTTCCCGATGGCCTACGGCATCATCATGTCGGGTCTCTATCTGCCAGTGACGATCATGCTGCTGGCGCTCGTGTTCCGCGGCGTCGCTTTTGAGTTCCGCTGGGTCGCCAAGCCCAAGCATGCGCTATGGGACTGGGCGTTCATGGGCGGCTCGATCACCGCGGCCTTCATGCAAGGCATCATCCTCGGCGGATTGTTGCAGGGTCTGACGGTGAAGGACGGCGCGTTCGCCGGCGATGTGTTCGATTGGGCGACGCCGTTTGCCCTGTTCATCGGGTTCGCGACTGTCGCGGGATACGCACTGCTCGGCGCCACCTGGCTCATCATGAAAACGGAGGGCGAAGTTGCCGAAGGGGCGCGGCATCAGGCGCGCATCTTGTTGCCTGTCGTTCTCGTCGCGATGGCCATTATCAGCCTATGGACGCCGCTCGCGTTCGATCGCATCTGGGACCGCTGGTTCAGTTGGCCGAACCTGCTGTACCTCTCGCCCATTCCGCTGCTGACGGCGCTGGCCGCTTATGTTGGCTGGCGGGGATTAGAGCGGCGCGACGATAACACGCCGTTTATTGCCTCGGTTGCGCTGTTCCTGCTTGGCTTCGTGGGTCTAGCCATTTCAAACTTGCCCTACCTCGTGCCACCGTCGATCACCGTTTGGGACGCTGCGGCGGTGCCGTCGTCGCAAATCTTCATGCTGGTCGGCACGCTCATCCTGCTGCCTGTGATCCTCGCCTACACCGTGTTCGTCTACTGGACCTTCCGCGGCAAAGTGCGGGTGGGTGAAGGGTATCATTGAGGGGCAGCTGACGGGCTCTGTTCCATCGAATTCTTATAAATCCGCCCGCCCTTCATGATCACTTTGAAGTTCTTTTCCGGATCGGCAACCAAGTCGAGGTTTTGCGTCGGATCGCCGTCGACGAGGATCAGGTCGGCGTGCGCATTGGCCTCGACGACGCCGAGTTTTCCGGGATACGGGTTTCGCGGCCCTGACATACTCAGTAACTCAGCATTGTCGTGCGTGACGAGCTTAAGCGCCTCTGCGGGTGTGAACCACGCTTTCAGCTTCAGAATGTCCCCGTTCTGGTTCTTGTTGTTGGCGGGGTTGAACAGAAAGTCGGTCCCCCACGCGAGTTTGACATTGTACTTCTTAGCCCATTTGAACGCGCTGTCGGTTCCTTCGACGACCTTGTGCTTCTTAGCTCTCACGTCGGGGGTCGCGGTCGCCGGTGCTTCGTCGAGCGCCTGAAGGCTCAGCCAGGTGCCTTTTTCGGCTAGCAGCTTTAGGGTCTCTTCATCCAGCAGTTGCCCGTGCTCAATGCATTTGACGCCGGCTTCAACCGCGCGTCGCACGGCTTTCGGCGTGTAGGCGTGCACGGTAACGTAGGTATTCCAGTCGTCAGCCGCATCGACGGCTGCTTTGAGTTCATCGAAGGTGTACTGGGCGACATCCAGCGGGTCGTAGGCCGACGCCGCCCCGCCTCCAGCCATTACTTTGATTTGAGCCGCTCCCGCTCTTAGATTTTCGCGGACTGCAGTCAGCACTTCGTCCCGGCCATCGGCAATGAACCCAACTCCCAGCTGCTCGCCCCTGGAAATGGTGCCGCCAAACCGGCGCGATTTTTCGTTGGGCAGCCGGGAGTCGCCGTGACCTGATGTTTGCGACACCATCGCGCCACTGGCGTAGATCCGTGGGCCGATCGCCTCGCCCTTATCGATCGCTTTTTTGAGGCCGAAGACAGGTCCCCCCATATCACGCGCGGAGGTGAAGCCGCGCAGGAGCATGTCTTTGGCCGCTGCGGCGGCTCGGCCATTCAGTTCTTCCGGCGTCGATTGAGGAAGCAGCAACTGCTTTTCAGTGCTTGCGCTCATGAAGATGTGGACATGGCTGTCGATCAAGCCCGGCATCAATGTCCGGCCGCCGCCATCGATGACTGTGCCGCCTGCGGGTGCTGGTATCATCCCAGCACCGATGGCGGCGATTTTGCCGGCGCTGACCAGAACACTCATGCCCTTGAGCAGATCTGGGCCTTTGCCATCGAAGACATTGACGTTTGTAAACAGCGTATGGTCCGAGGCTGGCACGGCTTTGTCGTCAGACAAGGCTGGAGACAGAGAGCAGACTACGATGACCGCCACTGTGCCAGCCAGGCCGCGTCGTCGTGATGACAGCTTTCGTGCAACGCTGTGCTGACGAGTGTCTGTGAGAGACGTAGACATTTGCGCATCCTGGCTGTGTGAGCGGCGATTCCCAGATGCTAATGGAATGCCTATCAACCGGCTAGCGGGATGCTGATGGTTGGGACGTCCTGGACAGAGATCCCACTCAATGGACAAGCGAACTCGAGACATTTCTCCGCCGGTGTCAGACACCTCTCAGTGGTGTCTGACACCGATCGTGATCACTGGCTCCCTGAACGCCAGCTAAACGCCGGCTTCGGATCCCATTCAGCAGCAGGAAGGCAGTCTCCACGCCAAGGGCACGGGGTCAGGCACCAATTGGGGTGCCTGACCCCACACCGCCTAGTTCCGGGTGATCGCGGCGGAGATGTTTCAAATGCTGATGTTCAAATCGTCTCTTGGCAAGCCACTCGCTGGCCTCTGCCTCGCAACAGCCCTTCTTGTCCAACCTCTCGCATCGCTGTCTGCGTACGCCGGCAACATCGGATTTACCGTATCGCCCAAAGGCGATGAGGCGAAAGCGCTGCAAACCGGGCTGAAACTCTATTCGCTGGCCAAAGACCTGAAGCGGAAAAACCGCGCGCGCGTCGACCAAGTTGGCAGCGGCAATTCCGGTGCAGTCACGCAGAATGGCCAAAGCAATTGGGGCCGCGTGTTTCAGCGCGGCCGAAATAACACCGGCGCCGTCACGCAAAACGGCAACAGCAATTCGTTCGCGCTGTTCCAATTCGGCAAGAATAACACGTCAAGCCATACACAGGCCGGCAACAGCCAAGCCAGCGCGCGCTTTGAGCTCGGGTGGTAGTACCCGAGGGTGTCAGACACCATTTTAGGGGTGTCTGACACCGCATGGCGACCCCTAACCCCAACGGGGACAGCTCCTTCGCACCATCCGGCGGGGTGAGGCCCGGCAGACGCGTGAACGAACTGTCCCCAATTCTAGAACGCCCTTGTTCCAGTGAGCCCTCAGGCCGAGTACATATGCGGCACAGGCAGACGGGCATCAGCGGGCGGCGGTTGTGGTCCCACCACCCGGTCATCGCAAACACGGAACACTTCATTGGCCGCGGCGAGCACCAGACCTTCTGGGCCAGCCGCAACAGCACTCGTGAGGATCTCATCGACCCGGATCGGTGAAACGCACACAGCCAGGGACATTGTTTTGCTCATCGGACCGTCCAAGGTTGGTTTGTCTTTCCCCCGCGGCTATAACGACGGACTGTGCCGGATATTCCAGCCGCCGCAACCGGTTGTCTTCAAACACACTCGCCAGAAAGATAGCAGAACTAAATGACACGCGTTCAACAGATCCATGTAGTTGGCGGCGGGCTCGCGGGTTCAGAGGCAGCGTGGCAGATCGCGCGCGCCGGCCTGCCGGTTATGCTCCATGAGATGCGTCCCCATCGCATGACCGAAGCCCACAAAACCGAGGGACTGGCGGAACTCGTCTGCTCCAACTCATTCCGGTCGGATGAATGGGAGACGAACGCGGTCGGGCTGCTGCATGAAGAGATGCGCCGCGCGAACTCTCTCATTCTCGCGGCAGGCGACAAAACCAAACTTCCCGCCGGCGGCGCACTGGCGGTTGATCGCGACGCGTTTTCCGCCGAAGTCACGAGACGTCTCGAAGCTGAGCCGTTGGTCACCATCAGCCGCGCCGAAGTCGCCGGTCTGCCCCCCTCCGATTGGGACAATGTCATTGTCGCAACGGGGCCCCTCACCTCCCCCGATCTCAGCACCGCGATCGCCGGATTGACGGGTGAAACGGAACTGGCGTTCTTTGACGCGATCGCACCTGTCATCCACTTTGACAGCATCGATCAGGACATCGTCTGGCGCGCCTCGCGCTACGACAAGGTCGGCCCGGCCGGCACGGGTGCGGACTATCTCAACTGCCCCATGAACCGCGACGACTATGAGCGTTTCATCGACGCGCTGCTGTCGGCTGAAAAAACCGTCTTCAAAGAGTGGGAAGCCAACACGCCGTATTTCGATGGCTGCTTGCCCGTCGAAGTGATGGCCGAACGCGGCCGCGAAACGTTGCGCTTTGGGCCCATTAAGCCCGTCGGACTTGATGACCCGCGCACCGGCCGATGGCCGCATGCCGTCGTGCAATTGCGCCAAGACAATGCCCTCGGCACGCTGTGGAACATGGTCGGGTTTCAGACCAAGATGAAGCATGCCGAACAAGTGCGCGTGCTGCGCATGATCCCGGGGCTGGCGAACGCCGAGTTCGCGCGGCTCGGCGGGCTGCATCGCAACACGTATCTCAATTCACCCAAAGTTCTGGATCGCGGCTTGCGCTTGAAAGCGATGCCGCGCTTGCGGTTCGCGGGTCAGATCACGGGTGTCGAAGGCTATGTCGAGAGCGCGGCCATTGGATTGCTGGCTGGCCGGTTTGCGGCAGCGGACCGATTGGGATCGGCAGTGGCTGCGCCGCCAGCCACGACCGCACTCGGCGCGCTGCTCGATCATATTACGGGCGGGCATATTGTTGAAGATGTGGTGTCAGACACCACTGAGAGGTGTCTGACACCAGTTGCAAAACCCCGCTCATTCCAGCCGATGAACATCAACTACGGTTTGTTGCCGCCGATGGACAACCTCCCGGATCGCACCGCAGACGGCAAACGCCTCAAAGGCACCGAGCGCGGGCTTGCAAAAAAGCGCGCGCAGTCGCGTCGCGCGCTCGCCGATCTTGACGTCTGGCTAGGTCGCGCGGAACAATCGGCGGCTGAATAGAAGACGACCATCCGGCTCGCGGAGTATCCCGCGCGATGGTCACAATAAAGAGGCAACGGAATGTACGATCGGCCGCTTGTGCCGCCCAGCTTTGAGGTTCCGCAACGGTTGACCGGCAACGGATATCACTTGCGGATATTGTCGATCGACGATGTCGATAAAGACTTCGAAGCGGTAACGGAGAGTGCTAGCCGCCTTCGCGGTCTTCTTGATCGAGATGGATCGTGGCCTGATGGGTTGACCAAGACGGAAAACCTGATCGATCTGGCATGGCATCAACGCGAATTCACTTTGCGCCACTCGTTCGCCTACACCGTGATGTCAGCGGACGAAAGCAGGTGCCTTGGCTGCCTGTATATTTTCCCCAGTCCCGTTCAAGCATTCGACGCGGCGGTCTACTACTGGGTCCGCACATCACCGAACGCTGACTGCTTCGATCAAGAACTCGGCGCTCTGATCCGGACTTGGATTGCGGACAGCTGGCCGTTCAAAGTGGTGGAATTTCCGGGCCGCGACACGCGCTGGCAGGACTGGACACCGCAACAATCAGTGAGCACCATTTCACCCTGAGTTTGGCCGGCACTTGTCTCGTGTTGATCCAGCCGGTTGGCACGTCACCCCTCCTCAGTGTTTGGCTGCAAACCCTCACCAAAAAGCTAACTGGCCGTAAGGACGTGCAATGCTGGTAAATCCACGGAAAGCGCTATCACCTCAAGACCGATGGATGGGGCTAACTGCGGTTATCATCGCAGCATTCTTGGTCGGTCTGTCGTTTGGTATGGGATACCCCGTATCTGCACTTAAACTGACTGCGTCAGGTTCGGCAGAATGGGTCGTGGGTATCATTGGCGCTGCACCGTCACTCGCCGTTCTCATGATCCTCCCATTCGTTCCTCAGCTTGTCAGGCGCTACGGCGTGATTGCAACGTTTGCGTCAGGTAGCCTCACGGCTGCTGCCGGATATGCCGTGCTGGCCATCGTCGATAGCGCACTGGCGTGGATCGCTGTTCGCTTCCTGATGGGTGCGGGGATCGCCGTGTCGTGGCTCGTCAGCCAAACCTGGGTTGCCGTGGTGAGCGACGAAGTGACTCGCGGCCGGGCTCTTGCACTTTATGTCATGGCGTTTTCGTCGGGCATGGCAGTCTGCCCGGCGTTGATCGACTGGCTCGATGTGTCCGGCCCACTGCCCCTCGCGGCGGGCGTTGTGGCTTCAGTGTTGTCGATTGTTCCGGTCGTCCTTGTGGCCCGGCTTGCCCCAGATGTGGACGCGGAGGATGCAGGCGCGGGAAATGTTTTTCAGGCTTTGTTCTGGGCGCCCGTTGCCATGGCCGGTGCATTTATGAGCGGGTTCATCGAACTGGTTCACTTGTCTCTCCTGACAAATGCCGGACTGGCGAGCGGTCTTGATCAAAGCGCTGTCCTGCAGCTCCTCACGTTTTTCTTGGTCGGGGCCCTCTCGCTTCAACTCGCGTTTGGATGGCTGGCCGACAACCTGCCCCCGGCAGTGTTGACGATCGCCCTTATGACCATCGTGTCGTTCACCTGCTTGTTGCTTCCAACGACGCTGTCAGATCCCGTTCTTGGGGCGGCTGTCGTGTTTGCCATAGGCGGGTTAATCTATGGGCTCTACACGGTCGCTCTGGCGATCATTGGCGAACTCAACGACCAGCACGATGCCGGCGCATCGAATGCTGCGTTCATCATGTGCTACCAGGCGGGAGGAATATTTGGGCCCGCAATTGCTGGAGCCACCATGACTGTTCAGCCGGTCGCTGGTTTCGTTGGCACCCAGTTCGTGGCCGGGATTCTTGCAGCCATCGCGATGTACCGGCTAAACTCCAAGTCTTGCTGATTGTTAGAGACGAAACTGCCCAACACCCAAGGGGGTACCGAAACGGCGTAAGCCTCTGAAAATATGGTGGGCGATCACGGGCTCGAACCGTGGACCCGCTGATTAAGAGGCGTGTCCGGAAACAGCAAGATCAAAGCCCATTCTGACTTTTCTTGCTCCGTTCTAGTGACACAACTTCAAGCACTTCGCCATTGTGTCAGAACTCGGCCTTCGCGTCATTGCGCCCAATTTGTTGACCGCTTTGCCCCGTGGTTCGGACGTAAGAGAGCTATCGTCGAATGGCAGGGATGGGCCAGAAGCGGACGTTAAACCACTCACTTTGCATCCTAGGATGATCCAGCAACGCGCGCATACTGATTGAAAACGGAGTCGGCTCGGCAAGCGAACGCTGCTAGACAGGAGTGTCCTGTTTCAGCCGTCTACCGCCGACAGAGAGCCGCTGGAACTGCTGGACGCATGCAACCGTAATGTTATGATCGGCCATTTCCGCGAGACCCCTTATGCTGCGAGCAATAGCTGTTTCAGCGGCCTGGATACTACATTCGACTGGCGTGCTGGCTGTGGAGGCAACGTTCCTAGGCGATGGCGCATTTGTAATGAAAGGGGAATGCGAAAACCTTGCGACGGACCCAGATCAAAAACGGCATCTCCATAAACTCACCAAAACGTACGTTGGCGATGACGCTGGCTTTGTCCGATGCACCTATACTGACATTCGCGAAACGGCCCCCAACACTTGGGACATCAAATTACAATGCAACGAGTCGGGCAGTGAGTTTGTTGAAAATGAAACATGGACGAAAATGAGTGATGGCAGCATCTATCGCAAAGGGGGTGAGCAAGAGTTCTTCTTCGACTGCCCAGTAGCCAAGTAGCACCCGCAGTTCAAACCAATTCATAGTCTAGGAAGAAATTGACCCGCTTTTGCTCAAACGATAGGCTGCACAAGCTGTTTCAGATGGTAGCTTTGGTATGAAAGGAAACAGTATGGCCTGCAATTTACTGGCTAGTCTTACAGCTTCGTTTGCCGCGATTATTTTCATTGCGTCTCCGGCAAGTAGTCAAGAACTACCATGCAAAGAAAAGTGCGAGGCTTTGCGCCTCGTATGTCAAAACGAACAGAAAGGCCGGCCCTTTCACTACGAAGGTACCGGGCCAGGTGGTGGGCGGCCATGCATGCCGCAATTCTACTGCATGGCAGAGAAGCAGAAGTGTCTCGTTGCATGCGGGGCGCGAGAAGATAATAGCCTGGGGAAGGGCTGTGTTCCGGGATTGGCTCCGGGGCGCTGAGTGGGTTCTAACCAAGCGCCACAGCTGCGACTATCGGCAATCGCCCTCAGTGCCTTGGCGGCCCTATTGATCATCAATTACCTGATGTCCGCCATGGGTCAGGATCGACAAGTGCGCCATGCACGACGCACTCACGCTCCCCCCTCAAGAGCAGCCGGTTCGGGTACGGACCGAGAACGGCGACGCGATACGTTCAGCTTCGGAAATGATGCTTCATAGCAACGAAACATGGGCTCGGGCCAACTTCTTTACCGTGGCGTATTCGCTGACGGCCCCTGGAAGTTTGTCCGGCCTTCGGTAGTCTATTTGACCGTCGCGGTAGCGTGTGAATCGTAAAGGTTGACCCGCAGCAGACGCCGATTGACCTTCCGCCGTGGTCCGGCACCATCGTTACGCGTTCTTAAATCGGCTTCCGGTCGAGACTTGGTGCCCGGGTAGCGTATTGAGTGCATTGTAAGTTAGCGCTGTTTGCCCGGCTGAAATCTCAGTTTCTTAGGGCCATCCTTGCTTATCTCACAGAACATGCGGCTTCACGCGGCGCTTGATGCTTATTTTGCTCCTCTAACGAAAGGTTGCGGCTTGCTTTTAGGCAGGCCGCTCTCTTCCAGCTATCCTCATTCAGCGACATCACGACAATCTCAACGGGTTTATCCGAAACGAGTACCAGATTCTGATCATCCGGGGAGAAGCCAGCCATCCAATCGAACGCAGCGGTCCGCAGAGCTTCACCATAGGGCAGAAGCTGCGCTGCATTCCAAAGTTCGACACCCGTGTGCTGGTCGGAATCCTGGCGACTATCAACCTTCCCTGGTCGATACCCCGTGCCCCTCATGGCAAAGTGCGATCCATCTCCAGAGACTGCCATGACCCGAGCCGGGCCTGGAAAGCGATTTAAGTTTCCGGAGACCACTTGGCCGGTTTTGCCGTCTACTTTTACGACTTGATGGCGGCCCGCATTCGCTGTTACGTACATTGAATGACCACCGGGCTCCGGCGCGATAGCACCGATCAGCTCAGCCCCAGCGACGGATCCCTGAAACACTAGATCGCCAGAAGGCGCTCTGAAGCCTGCGATGTCCCCATTCGTCGCGCTGCCCACATAGAGCATCGCACTCGATTCATCGAAGCCCATGGCTCGAATAGGAAAGGAAAGTGCGGCGAATAGCGTCCACTTCCTGTCTTTCATTTCATATCGCCAGACTTCACTAGCTTCGAGATCAAGTCGCACGAATAACGCATCTCCCCTCTGCCAGTAGGCACCGAGCGATCCGTATTTGGATAGTTTGCGGTTGGGTGGAGGCGGAATTCGCGCTCTCGTGGACAAGTCGCTCAGCCAGACAATCAAATGGCCGCTTTCGTCCACTGCTGTGAGCGCCGAACCATCCTGAGTACGCTCCGGCTTGGACGCGAGCGCTAGCGGCGCGAGGTCGATGCTTTTGCCAGGTCCATCGGCCGCGGTGCAGCCGTTTTGCCTAAGCAATTCCCCGGCTCGGACCACGACTCGGCATCCATGTTGGTCCCACTCGACGAGCAAGGCCTCGTCTGCATCGTTGATACTCAGAGACACGCCAGGACCGAAAACTGTCGGCCTATATATCGCGAGTTCTCCATCAATGGTGCCGATGGCTACCTCATCGCTAGCGCTTGATACCGCAATGCTCGTCACAAAAGTTGGGTCGACGCGAAGGCGTCGAAATGCCCATGTCTTGGTGCCCTTCGACCAGTAGGACGTCACATCAGCGCCCGTCCTCAAGTCGCGGGATGAAACCACGATGCCATTCACATCGACTCCTCCTAACGTGGCGGGGCTTGCGATCGGCCAGACTCCTGAACAATCTGCGAAGCGTTTGCCCGTATTGAACGACCAACAGAGCACGCCATCGTCAAATTGGTTCGGCACCTTCCCTTTTGGATTCTGATCGATGCCTTGGACTCGTACCAAAAGGCCGCGGCTGGCATCATATGTATGTCCGACGACCGTAATGTCTTCTGGAGGCTGACCCACCAGCTGTTGCCATCCGTCGCCATCTTTAATCCACAAACCGTGATCATTGGCGAAAGCGAGTTCGGAGCCACGACCTGCAACGAGAACGCCGCTGTCGTCAGTTTTAGGAGCCCGGACTTCGGTTACCAACTCCGCGCGCTCAAGATTTATCGTGAATACATTGCCCGAGCGAGTACTAACGTATCCCTTCCTTCCGTCGTTAGCAGCTGCAATCCAAAAAGTGTCCTTCACCTCAAACCTTGCGATACTTGTGGCCATATCACCCAATGGACTGAGCCCATAAAGCTCGACATTGTCTTCGCGGCGAACAAGGAGCTTCTCGCCGCCTATGAGGAGAAATGACCGCACACCGGTATCGATTCCGACAATGGCTTGAGGAGGTTGTCCGCGACCTTGCCGGTTCCAGCGCAACACATTGCCGCCAGCGTTGGCGGCCATGCCGATCAAAGAATGGTCACCTAAAAATGCGAGGTCGGACACCACCCCTTGATCGTTGCGGAAGATAGCCGTTAACCGCAGCCGCCTCGACAACGCAGAGAACAGGCTCGATGCAGAGACAAATGTGGGCTTAGTCTCCCAAGCTGTCGCTGCGAGCAGCATGGACTGATCGGCGCCAGTGGCAAGCTGCGCTTCCAGCGCGAGCCGGCTCGCTTCGCTGGTCAGTCTTTGCATCTCGCTCCGGTAGGCAAACCCACCTGTAGCGAGGGTTAGCAGGGCGAATACCGTCGTTAGCGCCGCGAAGCGACGAGTTCGTCGAGCCGCCGCCTGTTTTTCACGCTGCACAAGCTCGTCAAGACCGACACCAAGAATGCCGGCGACAAGTTTCAGTGAACCGGTTTCTCGCCCGTCCTTGCCCTTTCTGAAATCAGCGGCAATTGGCTCGGTCGGTTCCGGCTGGGAGGAGAGTCCACCGCCGTCGGCAAGTTGAAAAATTAGGGCGGTAGGGAAACACTCATCTTCCGATTTATGGCCAGGTTTTCCCGCCGCGTGCGGCTCGCCTTCAAGAATCGCGGCGAAAATGCGATTACGACGGCCTAGTGATTTGAAGTAGCAGATTTCTTCTTGGACGTATTGGCTCCGGGAAGAGCGCGGTGAACACAAGACGATCAAGGCCTCAGATTGATCGAGTGCTCTCCTAATCTCTGTGCCGAGATCGTGAGCTGCAGAAAGTTCAACGCGATCGCGAAATACCTTTCCCAGCCGCCTCTGTATTGTGCCACTTGGTCCCTCGCGGCCGACCAAGGTGGCTGGAACTTCATAGCGTTCCAGGCGCTTGTGGAGCCAATCGCCGATCTCGTCGTCGGCGTGCGAATATGAAATGAATGCAGCGTAACGCTTCGGCTGCGGCCGAGAAGACTTCCCATCCTTGCCCGATTCAGTTTGCATGCACGGCCCCGTGAAAGCGACGATATTGTCATCCGCGAGGATCCGGGCACGAACAGTCGCAGAAAATCCCCGCCCAAACTGTGGCCTCATGGCCCGGCACCTCCCTCGCACCCGACGGTCACTCTCACCGTAACCGGACCCACGTCCTAGGCGCAAGTTCTGCCAAAGTCATAGGTCGCGATGGGTCAATATCTACGCCACGGCTATGCCCGCCCCGAGGTAGGTAAAACCCGATGAACGGACGTGTTGATGGCTCTCCGGCAGCAACACAGCTACCTGTCTGTATGCTTGTATGTATGCTTGCATGCCAGCTTGACACCCTTTATGCGTCATGTGATGACATGCTTACATGCGGGCTGTAAGGAATTTCGAGATGCTAGCAGTTGGAGCCCTCGAAATGCCGAAGCCCGGTTATGTCGCGCCCTCTCGTGCCGGAAAGGTGCCGCTCACGATCTACGTCGACGCACAAACCCGGCAAGCCCTGAAAATTGCGGCGGCAATTCACGCCACTACAATTGACGCCATGATGCAGGAAGCTGTGGCAATCACTCTGAAGAAATACCCGTCTAAGCTCAAAGGCTAAGCCATGCAAGGCTTGACCGTCATTCCGCCACGATCGGACCCTCCGGCCCTCGCCGGTGACGCTGGCGCGCGCCTCTATGCGGCGTTTCTTGCCGGACGGTCAGAGCACACCTTGCGGGCGTACGCGAAGGACTTGGACGGCTTTGCGCGGTTCCTCGCATTGCCTTCCCCGCAGCTCGCCCTTGCTCGCTTGCTCCAATCGGCACCCGGCGACGGTAACGCAATTCTACTCGATTACCGCTCGCACTTGAGCGATGCCGGTCTGACCCCGGCCACCATCAACCGGCGCTTGGCTGCCGTGCGCTCAGCGGTCAAACTTGGCCGGACTTTGGGGCTGACATTGTGGTCGCCGGAAATCGAAGGCATCAAAGCGCAGTCCTACCGCGACACGCTCGGCCCTGGTATTGACGGCACCCGCGCCATGCTTGCGAAAGCCCGGTCTCAGGATCGCGTCAAGGCGGCGCGGGATGCTGCCCTTATCCGGTTGATGTTCGATCTTGGACTTCGCCGCGGCGAAGTGTGCGGCCTCGATATCGAGGATTTGGACACCACCAATCACCGGCTGTGGATCAAAGGCAAAGGCCGCTCCCAAAAGGAAAGCCGGACACTGCCGCCGGTAACGCTGGCATGTCTCATTGCATGGCTCGAACACCGGGCCGAAGCGGCGCTCGCATCGGAGACTGCTATATTCGTTGGCCTCTGTGGCCGCACGCATGGCCAGCGCCTAACCGGCCGCGGGCTCTATCACGTCATTTCCGGGATTGGCGCGCAAGCTGGATTGAAAGCCCGTCCGCATGGCTTGCGGCACGCCTCAATTACGGCTGCCCTGGATATCAACAACGGCGACGTGCGCGCCGCTCAGCTTCACGCGCGGCATGCCGATCCTCAAACGACGATTCGCTATGACGACAACCGGCGCGACCTTGCGGGCCGCGTCGCCCAAACCCTCGCAGACGCATTGTGAAGGGAACCGATGGCCAAGAAATCTAAAGCGGTGGCACGCGAACCGAATCCGGTCCCAGCGGTCCCATACGTGCCGACACCCGAAGAAGCGGCAGTCGCTCAGCGATTGCTCGACCGCCGGAAAGCAAGACCGCCGTCTGCAAAGGTCGAACTCTCGAAAGAGTATGGCCGTTACGCGATTAGTCCCGATCACCCGGACAAGCTTGTCGGAAGCATGTTGCTTATCAATGCTCTTGGCGGCACGAATGCAGACTTCACAACTACGTTGTCCGCACAGCTCCTCAACATTTCGGGCAAAGGGCAAGCGGTCACAACAAATCAGATTAATGGCGTGCTTGCGATGTTGCAAGGAATCGGTCCGAAAGATGAAACCGAGGCGATGCTTGCAGCGCAGATGGTCGCGATCCATAACGCCACAATGTCAGCCGCCCGGTCCCTGGCGCACTGTGAAACGCTCTCTCAGCAAGACAGCGCATCGAATATGCTGAACAAGCTCGCGCGCACGTTCGCGGCTCAGGTCGGAACTCTAAAAATGTACCGTTCGACGGGCGAGCAGAACATCCGCGTTCAGCACGTCACGGTGAACGACGGCGGCCAAGCTATAGTTGGGAATGTGCAGACCCGGGGAGAGGGTACGAATGAAAACCAAGGGCAACCTCTTGAACCTTGTGGACTTGATGAACGCGGCCCCGCGTTGCTCGGCCACGTCGAAACGGTCACGGCAGCCGTGCCGCGCACCTGCAGTGAAGGGCTGGACCGTGTGCCGGTGCCACGGGGCCCGCGGCGGCGCGCCCAAGGGTAAAGCCAATGGCAACTGGAAGCATGGACAGTGCACGAATGCGGCCTTAGCCGAGCGGCGCTTTTTGACCGGGTTGATTTTGCAGTGCCGCAAGACAGTCAGCCAGTTAATTGATGGTTGAACTCCCCACGGCCAACTTGGCTTTGTGCATCACTTTCTCAACCCGCAAACGCGCTCCAGCCCCGTGCAGTCCAAGGGCTAACTGGGTTACCGGAACTCGCTCAGCTGCCAATACAGCGAGGGGACAGCCTAGGACTTCCTAAAAGAGGTATTATCGGAAGTTGGGGACAACCTGGCCTGGGACCGATCGAATCATCAGCGTCCAACTTAAAATTCGAGTTGCGCGGTTAGGCTGATCCCTGAAACGCCGGACTCCACCGGCCCGCCGCGCATCCACCTTGGAGGCGATGGGGGTTCGCAAGATGCCTAGAGGTGGGAAGCGTATCGGCGCCGGGCGCCCACGGCAGCAGCTGGATGCAGATGTGGAGCTCTTCATCTGGTTTCAATATCATCGAGTGAATCAGCTACTCAAGAGTCGCAAGCGTAACTATCTGATAGAAAAGCATTTTCAGGATTTTCCAGCCGAAATAAAAGCGAGCTACAATAGTGCGGCGGCAGACCAAGCACGCATGAGAAGATACTGGACACCGGCGCAACGCAGAGCGGCAATATCCGATCCCGACGAACCTATTGAAGGAGTTACATTGGGCGATGTTCGCGCCAACCTCGCTCCGATCGGGCGCGAGAATGCTCGTCGCAAAGGTTTTTGCGGACCACACTATCCAGATTTTGCGGAGCGCGTGCATACCATACCACTGGCGCGACTATACGGTCGGAGAGATCAAATCATCGATCTCGCTGCTAAACGGGCGTCAAAGCGGTTCAAGATTTCGATCAGCAAACGTATGGCGCGTCAAATTATCGAATCCTACTGCAGGCTGCTTCGACTCGACGATTATGATCCAACTCCCACAATCTGACCCATTGGATTCGTTGCGTTCTTTGATTTTTGGCGTGAATTCAAATCCGCAAATCTAGCGTGTGCCATTCTCCGCTCATCAAGTCCGCCATCGTGGCGGGACGTGAAAGGAGCGGAAAATGCTTCCCGACAATGCACTCACCGAAAACCAAGCAGCCCGGTTTCTGGGCGTGTCGCCGTCATTTCTGGCCAAGCGCCGTTGCTATGGCGACGGCCCGGCGTTTGTGAAGTACGGCGGCAAACGCGTTGTCTATCTCAAAGATGATCTTGAGGCCTATCGGCTCGCTCAAAGGCGAAAGCCGGATGCTCGGTTGCGTGCCGCATCTGCAGACGCAGCTTAACCTAGCGCCCCGGCGACGGCCAAAAAAACGGGCCGCCCGGAAAGTGCCGAACAGCCCATAAATTTCAATTTTTCACAGTGAAAAGTGTACGCGTTTGCTGTGACCTTTTCAAGGTCATCGACCATGCACGCCTGCATACAAAACACTTGGCCCGCTGCCATCCTCGCACCGTCCGGCGCGACCAGCACGCCTACAAACCTCCAAATCGCACTTGCGCTGGCCGATGCCGGGATACCGGACTATTGGGTGAGCCCTGCAAAACATCCCTACTTTGCGGGTGGCTACAAAACCGCGACGACGGACCGAGACAAGATCATCGCTTGGGCGATGCAATACCCCTCAGGTCTCGCTGCAATCCCGACCGGTCCGGCAAGCGGCCTCTGGGTTCTGGATGTCGACGGCCCTGAAGGTCTCCAATCGCTCAATCAATTGCTGACACGTCTCGGCCTCGAACAGATCGCAGATTTATCAAACGTGATCGTCAGAACGCCAGGCGACGGCCTGCATCTCTATTTCAAACTCCGCCCCGGTGAAGCCCCGCGAAGCCGGGCCGGTGATATTGGCCTTGGCCTGGATACCCGCGCAATCGGTGGCGGCATCATCGCGCCTGGCAACGTGCTGCCTGACGGCCGGTCCTATAGGTTCGTCGATCCCTGCGATCTCACAGATGCCGAATTCGACGTGACCCGGCTTCGAAATGCCCCCGCAGCCCCGCGCGGTCTGCTCTACCTCGCAACGTTCAAAGCCCGTGACCGGCGCTTGATCGCAGAAACCCCGGCGCTTCGCGAACAGGTCCGCGACACAGAATCCAGCGCATGGCCGGGCATCCTGTCGGACTGGTGTGCGGCCGAAACCGCCAAAATTGCCGCGAGGACACCTTGCAGCGGCGATGCCGATGGCTATCGCGTGCAAGCGCTGAGTGATTTGGCCGCCGCTGCCGCCGAATTCACAGCACTCAGTGACGGCCGCCGTACCGGCCTGTTTCAGATCGCCTGCAGGGTCGCCAAGTATGCGAATCACGGCTTGCTGACAGAGCAGGAATTGCGATCCGCGTTCATGGACGCCGCGCGCACCAACGGGGCGCTCGCAAAGCACGGCGCACCATGGGCCGTCACCGCGATCCGCAGCGCGCTCAACACGTCCCGCAATGACACGCTGCCGCCCCTCGCACGCGCGTTCCGCATGATTGGGAGCCGGTCATGAGCAAGAGAAAGTCAGAGAAGACGGAGAAGTCCCTGCCCACTTTCTTAGAACCGGTGGTGCCCTGTGATTACCCCGTTGAGGGCGCGGCAGTTTTGACCGCTATGTGTGACACGATCCGGCGGTTTATGGTCCTGCCCGAACATGCCGCCGAGGCGGTGGCCCTTTGGGTAATGTTCGCACACGCTCACGATGCGGCCGAGCATTCCCCTATCCTCGCTATCGAAAGTCCGGAAAAGCGATGCGGCAAGACCACGTTACTCAATATCATCGGTAAGCTTGTACCCGTTCCGTTGCCCGCTGCAAACATCACTACGCCAGCGATTTTCCGTTCTATCGAAAAATACAAGCCCACGCTGTTGCTGGACGAAGTCGAGACATTCATTCGTGACAACGAAGAAATGCGCGGCGTTCTCAACAGTGGCTTTACGCGGGATTCCGCAAACGTTGTTCGAACTGTAGGGGAAGCTCACGATCCACGGCCCTTCAACACATGGTGCCCGAAGGTCGGCGCACTTATTGGCAAGCTGCCTGATACGCTACAGGACCGCGCTATTGTCTTGGTCCTTCGCCGCAGCCTACCCTCGGAAAAGCCCGAGCGATTCACTAGACGGCATTACAACGAACTACACGAACTTCGGGCTATGGCGTGCCGCTGGGCAATCGATACCCTGGAAGCGTTGCGCGATGTTGAACCCTCAATGCCCAACGGCCTCGGCGATCGGGCGGAAGATGCTTGGCGGCCATTGTTGGCAATTGCCGATCTCGCGGGCGGCCCTTGGCCTGGTCTCGCACGCAAGGCCGCGTTGTACCTTTCTGGCGTTCCCGCCGATGAAACAGACGGCGCTTCCAAGGGCGTGCTGCTTCTCATGCACATTCGGGAAATTTTCAGCGACAAACGCATTGCGTCAATCGCCTCACAACAGCTTTTGGAAGTTCTGAACGACAATGAAGAGTGGCCATGGGGCGAGTGGCGGCAAGGAAAGGCGATCACGGCCCGTGGCGTCGCTTCCATTTTAAAGCCCTATGGAATACGCCCCCAGCGCGTGAGCAAGGGCAGCTCTTATCGTGCCGGTCAATTTGCAGATGCGTGGCAACGCTACCTTGTCCCGGTATCTGACGCGGCAAGTGCAACAAGTGCCATCGACGTAAAAACAAGCAACAATATCAGCGCATTAAACGTGGCGAGCGCTACCGTTCAAAGTGCCATTGAGCCGCCCGCATGGCAGATTCAGAATGGCTGCCAAGTCTTTGAAAATGCTGAGACCGTTGCAGGTGTTGCAGTTGGCAGCGGAAAAACGGAGCACTTCATAGCGAACGGCCACGCGACACCGTATGACGATGTGGAGCTTTTCTAGTGCAGCCCGCTCACATCCTCCTCTACAAACTCCGGGTGCTGGGATTTGAATTCAGCATTCGCGAAGGACGGCTCGCGGTCAAGCCGAAGCCCAAGATTACGGCGGGCATCCGGGAGACAATCACAGCAAACCGCGAGCAAATCTTGCGGCATGTCGAATGTGAAAGCTGGCCCCCGTGTGAGCATGACGTGCTCGAACGCGCGGCGATCCTGGAATTTGATGGCGGCCACTGCCGGGTCGACGCCGACCGGCTGGCCTTGGCTGAATTCGGCCTCTCGTCCTGGGATGAGTTGGGCTCCCCCAACCGTGGGAGGGCAACGGCATGACCCGGCCAACACACACGCCCGGCGCAACGTGGCCCCGGCTCATGCGCGCCCAAACGGCTGCGGCTTATGTTGACGAACCGTCAGTTGAGAGCTTCCTTAGAGACATCGGTTCGACCTATCCTCATCCCGTCAACGTGTCAGGCAAGGGCAAGCGATGGTTACGCGAAGACCTGGATCGCTCGATCGACCAGCTCACAGGCCGGACGGCACGCATCCAAGACGCTGCAGACGTCCTATGAAGCCCGCGAACTGGCCACGCTACATGCTTGCCAAGCGGCTGAAAGACGGCCGTACGGCATACTATTGGAGCCCGCATAAGCGCGACCTGAAAGCCGGGTGCGCAGTACGGCGTGAAGCCCTGGGTTCTGACTTTGGAACGGCCATCGCTAAATCCGAGTTATTGAACAAGCATTTGGACGCTTGGCGGCAAGGCCGCGATGCGCCCAAAGACCTCGACCTGCAACCGGACTTCGGCTCGCTACGATGGCTTGTTGAGCGCTACAAGCGAAGCCGTGCGTGGGAAAAAATTTCGGAGCGTAGCCGGACAGAGTACGAAAAAGTGTTCCGCCTCGTGTTGGAACACCCGACGAAAACGAAACAAGAGCTGGGCCGCTTGCCCGCCGCTTCAATGTCAGCGCGCGCCATCGATAAGCTCTATGTGAGCTTGCAGAAGGGAAAGCGTGTCGAACGGCGCTTGCGGACTGCGAATCTCGCCATATCTTGCATGGCGCGCGCATGGGATGTTGTGCAGCGTCTCTATCCGGCAATTGTGCCCTTGCAAAACCCATTTCGCGGCGTTGAGCGTGACTACAGCACGGGTACGACGCGCCCCGCGACGCGAGAGGAAGCTTACGCACTCCACACCGCACTCCTTGCCGCCGGGGAGAGGCATCTCGCAGCTGTTCCGTTGATTTGTTTCGAGTGGCACCAACGACCGGAAAATGTATTGGCAGGTCATCTCGCTTGGACGGACTACCGGCCTACCGAACGTCGAGACGCGGTTCGCATTCTACATCACAAGACTGGCGAACTGGTTTGGCTGCCTCTGTCCGATGAAGACGGCCCGCTGTTTCCAGAATTGACGGATTATCTGGACACACTCGAACGCCTCGGTGTGCCAATCGTTTTGCTAAAAGAAAAGGGTAAGGGCGCAAAGCTCGCGCGGCCATTCAAAATGCGCGCCGCTCGCTCGCGCGTTCGAAAGGCGGCGAACGCAGCCCAGCTCGCAAGTGATCTCACACTGGCTGCCTGCCGTCACGGCGGACTAACTGAATTGGGCGATGCTGAACTAACCGAGCAAGGCGTTATGGCACTTAGCGGGCACAAAACGCCCGAGGCCGCAAGGTTGTACGTGAAGCGCACCGAAATACAGCGCGTGACTGCCGCTCGCAAACGGCGAGCTTGGATCGAAAGCAACCGAAACGGTGAACATAGTCAGATCAAAAGTCAGAATGAAGCCGCTGCCGCAAAGTCAGAATAAGCGGCGGCAACGCGCTAACACTTTGCAAAACTTGGTGGGCGATCACGGGCTCGAACCGTGGACCCGCTGATTAAGAGTCAGCTGCTCTACCAACTGAGCTAATCGCCCGTCACCGGAGGACCTGCGATTTGTCGCAAGACCCAAACGGCAGCGGGGCCCTTGACGGACCCCGCGCGGCAGCATCTAGCATCGCCTACCGGGCCTGGCAAGCACCATCGCCATGCCGGGGCGATGGTTGCCGGATGTCTCACCAAATAGGCCCCATTGTCCGGCCTGGCCGCCACTCCCGGCTATGCACATCGGCCGTTAACGCGAGCCCCAGCGCCGCCATCAGCGTCATCATCGAAGTGCCACCGTACGACACGAACGGCAACGGAACGCCGACGACGGGAACGATACCGGTGACCATGGCGACATTGATGAACACGTAAACGAAGATGGTCATCGCCGTACCCGCGATCAGCAGCTGGCCAAACGGGTTCTCACACCGGAGCGCCATGCGAGCAAGCAGCACCAGAAGCACCACGTAGAGGACCAGCAAGCCGACTGCGCCAGCAAACCCCCATTCTTCGGAGAACATCGTGAAGATAAAATCGGTGTGTTTCTCGGGCAGGAAGTCGAGCTGGCTTTGCGTGCCTTGCATAAAGCCTTTGCCGCCGAACCCGCCTGCGCCAAGTGCGATTTTCGATTGGGTGATGTGATAGCCAGCCCCCAGCGGATCGGAATCGGGATTGAGAAAGATCTCGACGCGGCGGCGCTGATAGACTTGCAGATTGGCCCAAATGAGAGGAGCCGCAACGCCGGCCAGAACCGCCCCACCCGCAAAGTACAAGACAGATACGCCAGCCAAGAACATCAGCCCCAAGCCAACGGTCGCAAACAACACAGCGGAACCCAGATCTGGCTGCCGCAACGTGAACAGCACCGGCACCACAATCATGATCAGCGGTACAGCGACCCACATGGGCTGCGACACCCGCTCCCGCGGCAGCCAGTGGTAGTATCGCGCCAGGGCCAGAACGAGGCCAACCTTCATCAACTCGGTCGGCTGAAAGCTAAAAGACCCGAGGCTCAGCCACCGCCGCGCGCCCAGCGCTTCAACGCCCAGCAAAGGCACCAGCATCACCAAAGCCAGAGCCAGAGCGTAAAGAGGATTGGCGAGCTTGGCCCAGACGTGCAACGGCACTATCAGCATCAGCAGAATGAAGCCGATCCCGATCATAAAACGGAACCCATGCCGCTCCGCCCAAGGTTGGAACGATCCTTCGGCCACCGAATAGAGAGTCGCCGTTCCGATCGCGGCCAACATCGCGACAACCACCAGCACCGCCCAGTTCGCCCTAACCAGCTTTTGGACCGGAGCTTCGGTGCGGTCTTGAGTGATCAGGTAACTCACGGCTGAGGTCCTTTTTCAGATCCGGCAACCGCGGCCGCCTCCCGCCCCGGCGGCGCGGGCGTTGGAGCCGACGCAGTGCGCGCGACGGGATCATCTTGCAGCAGTATTTCAATGACGTCGCGGACCAACGGTGCCGCCGCGGCGCCACCTCCGCCGCCATGTTCCACCACTGCAGTCACGGCATAACGCGGGGCATTGGCTGGGAAGTACGAGACAAACAACGCATGGTCTTTGTGTTCCCAAAGCGTTTCGGCGCTGCCGTCATCGGACCGGCGCACTTGCGACGTGCCGGTCTTGCCGGCGATCACCACAGCGCGGCCGCTCGTCAAATTGGCGTTGCCGCCCGTGCCGCCGTGTTCGTTGACGACGCCGACCATCGCGTTCTGCACAGCTGTCAAATACTCAGGCTTGATGTCGAGCGGTGGAAAAATTTCACCCGGCGCGGGATCTGCCGTCGCCCGCCGGACCAGCGTTGGAACGACTGCCCGGCCTGTTGCGAGCCGCGCGGTCATCACCGCCAGTTGCAGCGGCGTTGTCAAAACATAGCCCTGACCAATTCCGGCCAGGATCGTTTCGCCGCGCAGCCAGCCCTGACCCATGGCCGCGCGCTTCCAACTTGTATCGGGAATGATGCCCTTCTTTTGCAGACCAATCCCGCTGGCATAAATCTGACCGAGACCCAATCGCCGCGCCATCGATGCGATGCGGTCAATCCCGATGCGGCGCGCCAGCTCATAGAAATACACGTCGCAGGATTCGCGCAGTGCGCGCGCCAGATCGCTTCGGCCATGACCGTGCCGTTTCCAGCAGCGGTAGGTTTGATCGGCCAGTTCAAAGCTGCCACGGCATGAGACCCTTTCGTCGAGGGACACAGCGCCTGCTTCCAATGCAGCCAGTGCAGTCACCATTTTGAATGTTGAGCCCGGTGGATATTGCCCGCCGATCGTGCGGTTCAGCAGCGGGTTATGGTCGGCCGATTGCAACCGCCGCCACGCGTCTTCGGTCACTTTGTTGGCGACTTCGCTGGGATCGAACGTCGGCACGGAGGCCATCACAACAACTTCCCCCGTTGTCACGTCCAGCGCGACGACGGCGGCGCGGGCTTCACCACTCATCCGGTCCAAGACGCGCGTTTGCAGCTTGGTATCGATCGTGACAATGACATCAGTGCCAGAAACCGGTTCGATCTCCTCCAGATTGCGGACAATGCGGCCGAGCGCATCGACTTCGAACTTGCGCGATCCACCCAAACCGCGCAGCTCCTGGTCCATTCCGATCTCGACGCCCGACTTGCCGATGCGCACGCCAGGCAGCCTCAAGAACGGGTCATCGTCCATCGCATGACGGTCGACGCTGCCGACATAGCCGGTGATGTGACCTGTTGCGTGGCCATATCCGTAGATGCGCCGCAGGTCGGTGTCGGTTTCAACTCCTGGCAATTGCGGGGCAAGGAGATTGATCGACGCCACCTGATCGAACGTCAGCCCGGTCGCGATCATGATGGGCCGGCTGCGCGAGGCGCCTTTGGCTTTCGCCACAACCCGCTCCACTTCATCCGTCGCCAGCGGAACAATGCGCGAAATAACACCCAGAATCCGCCGCAGCTCAAGACCAGGCGCCGGCAGAACCGACACGCGGAAGCTTTCCTCGTTCTGCACCAGAACGAGCCCCGTGCGATCCAGGATGCGCCCGCGCTGCGGCGCCAGCCCGCGCAGACTGATGCGATTGTCATCGGCAAGCGGCGCATACCGGCGCCCATCCATCACCTGCAGCTGATACAGCCGGCCCGCCAGAATCGTGAACGCACACAACTGCCCCGCACCCAGCAGCAGTGCGCGGCGCGTGAATTGCTGGTGTTGTTCGCGATCATCCTCTGGCTTCAGGGCCATCGCGCTTACACCCCGCGCTCGAGGCGATCATTGGTGCGGCGCGCAGTCCGTGGATCGGCTGAACGCAATACGAACGCTAAGGCGGGGTAGGCTAGACCCGCCGCAACGGCCGCCCACGCGAACGGGGTCCAATCGACAAGATCGAAGTAATACAGTGACGACAGAGCCCACGCGCACACGATCAACATGGCCATGGACGACAAAAACAACAGCCAACGCGCACCCGGCCCGCTGCTGCGAACTTCGCCAGCCCCCATCGCGAGCACGTAACCCGCAAGATAGATCAACGACCAATAGCCCAGCGGCCCATTCGTCAAGACGTCAACCGAAAGACCACACAGAAACACGACCCACTCGGGCAGCCGCTCCGGGTCGCGCGCAGTCCAATAGTGAATGGCGATGTAAGGCAGCAGCGGCAGCACAAACCGGCTGTCCGACGGCAAGCCCCATGGCAGCATGGCCAACAGGGACAAGAGCGCCACCGATAGAGAGGGAATGACCTGTGAGAGCACCTGCATCGGCCCGCCTACCGCTGACCGATGCGCGCGGAGGCGCTATCGGGCGTTGCCGCAGTGGCGCCGTTGGTGCCGGCATCACCACTCATCATTTCAAGGGCCGGGCTCTCGTAGAACAGAACGCTCAGGTACTCCAACGCGTCCAAGCCTGCATGTGGCTTCACGCGCAGCGGCACACTTGCGCTGATCACCGTGCCGATCCTCAGGCCACGGGGGAAAAGCCCCCCGACACCGGACGCAGACACTTCATCGCCAACCTTTACCTCACTGTCCGGCGCGACATAGATGAGTTTTGGTGAAGCGCCGTTGTCGCCCGCGAGCATCGCCCGGACGGCATTGGGCCCCACAAAAACAGGAATCCGGCTGTTGACGTCCGTCAGCAGCAGAACACGCGCTGCGCTCGGACCGGTTTCGACGACGCGTCCGACGAGACCATCCCCGCTCATCACGGGATAGCCGGTTTTGACTTTGTTATCGCGGCCAGCGTTGATCATGGCGCTGCGCACAAACGCTCCGGATGAATTGGCAATCACACGCGCCGTTGTGAACTCGATCGCCGTTTCGCGGACTGTCTTCGACGTGGCCGACAGATCGGCGAACTTCCGCTCAAGCTCATTGGCACGCCACTGCCAGCCTTTCAGCTGCTGGTTCTCGTCCCGCAGCCGTTGCAGTTCATCGACACGGGAGAATAAGTCGGTTGCATTGCGGCCCGCCCAGCGCAGCGGCTCAAGCGGGATCAGGGCGGCACTCAACACAGGCGTCACCAACTCCGTGATGCGCCAGCGCACGCTGCTGACGTAGCTATGCTCCATGCGGCTGAGAACGAGCAGCGCGACCGAAAGGAACATCAAGCCCGGCACAACCATATTGAAGCGCCGCCGCCGTGGCGGGCTGGCCCGCTGACGCGCCAGATTGAGTTGCTCGTAACCGACGTATCTCATTCCCCAACCCCCAGAGATACGGCCACGCCCGCGAAGGACACGATGGCCGCCATAGGCTCAGCCCTCTATGGTTTGATCAGCAGATGTTCGCGCCGTTCGAGATCTTCCAGAACCATCGCCGAGCCGCGAACCACGCAATGCATCGGGTTGTCTGGAACGACGAACTTCACACCAACGCGCTTTTCCAATTCCTCATCCAGCTTGTAGAGCAGCGCGCCGCCACCAGTGAGAGAGATGCCACGTTCGCAAATGTCGGTTGAGACTTCCGGCGGCAACACTTCCAGCGTCCGTTGAATGAACTCCGACATCGCCTCGATTGGCTCATCGAGCGCTTCGGCAATGTTCTGCGGTCCCAAGATGATGCTCTTGGGCCGGCCCTGACGCAGGTCGCGGCCGCGAATGTGGATTTCGCTCGTATGCCCGTTGACAGCTGTCGATGCTGATCCAGCCTCAACTTTGATCCGTTCTGCATTGGCCTCGCCAATTAGCAGCTGATGCTGACGGCGCACGTAGCGAATAATCGCTTCATCCATCGCGTTGCCGGCTATCCGCAATGAGCGCGCTTCGATGACACCGCCAAGCGACAACACAGCGATGTCGGTGGTGCCGCCGCCGATGTCGACCACCATCGATCCGGCGGGTTCATCTACCGGCAGTCCGGCTCCGATCGCGGCAGCAATCGGTTCTTCGATGATGTAGACGCGGCGCGCGCCAGCAGAGACCGCAGTTTCATAAACCGCGCGGCGCTCGACCGGAGTGGCACCCGCGGGCACGCAGATCAGAATACGCGGACGGCGGAACCCCATCACGGTTTTGGTACGCTTGATGAACTGGCGCAGCATTTCTTCGGTGGCAACAAAGTCGGCAATGACCCCGTCACGCAGCGGCCGGATGGTTTCAATAGAGTCCGGCGTACGGCCCACCATCAGCTTGGCTTTGGTGCCGACAGCGAGAACTTCGCGTGACGCACCGCCATTGCGGATCGCAACAACCGACGGCTCGTCAATGATGATGCCGCGCCCCATGACATGCACAAGCGTGTTCGCCGTGCCAAGATCGATGGCGATGTCGTCGGAAAAGGCGCTCGTCACACCGATACGCATGTACAAATTTGCCCCAGAGTGCCCGGCTTGAGATGGCAAAGGAACCATTAACGCGCAGAGCTGTTCCGCCGGGTAGTAACTCCCGTGCCGGTCCTGCGTACGGTCTTGTACACGGTCTGGCACGGCTCACTCGCCGCCAAGTTCACCATGATTAACCCGAGCGCCGTCAGAGTGCTAGCATTTGCGAGGCTCACGGATCTGAGCCTCGCAATGTGACCGGACTAAGGGGCGAAAGCGGGGCGAAAGGGCGTCTGATCCGTGGTCAGATGATGTCTCAGATGATCTCCTGGGCCTGTGCCGTTTTCTGGCGTTTGACCATGAGCTTGCTGAGGGCTGCAACGTAGGCCCTGGCGGAGGCCACCATGGTATCGGTGTCCGCGCCCCGCCCAGTGACAACACGGCCGTCCTCCTCAAGCCTAACGGACACTTCCGCCTGCGCGTCGGTGCCCTCGGTCACGGCCTGGACTTGATACAATTCCAGGCGCGCGTTGTGCGGCACCAGCATCTTAATGGCATTAAAGGTTGCATCGACGGGGCCGTTGCCTAGGGCCTGAACCGTATTGGGCACGCCATCGACTTCGAGGGTCAGCGTTGCCGACTGCGGTCCCATTGTTCCGGCAATTACCGTAAGGGCAGTTACCTTCATCCGGTCATGCATGTGGGCGATGCCCTGATCGGCCAGCGCCTCGATGTCCTCGTCGTACACGTGCTTCTTGCGGTCAGCGAGCGCCTTAAACCGGTTGAAGGCGTCCTCGAACGCGTTTTCGCCCAGCTCAAAGCCCATATCCTTGAGCTTCGACCGGAACGCATTGCGGCCCGAGTGCTTGCCCATCACCAGCGAGGTCTTGGCCACACCTACCGACTCCGGCGTCATGATCTCGTAGGTTTTCTGGTACTTCAGCAAGCCATCCTGGTGAATGCCGCTCTCGTGCGCAAAAGCATTCCGGCCGACGATGGCCTTGTTGTATTGCACGGGGAAGTTGGTGACCGCGGAGACGAGCTTGGAGGCACGTGCCAGCATCGTGGTATCGATTCCAGTCCGGTAGGGCAGCACATCAGGCCGGGTGCGGATGGCCATTACAATCTCCTCAAGCGCGGCATTGCCCGCCCGCTCGCCCAGTCCATTGATCGTGCATTCGATCTGACGCGCGCCCGCTGCCAGCGCCGACAGAGAGTTGGCGACCGCCAACCCCAAATCGTCATGGCAATGGGTTGAAAAGATCGCCTTATCCGAGTTTGGCACGCGCTCGCGCACGGCCCGGAACATCTCGTAGTACTCCTGCGGCGTCGCATAGCCGACTGTGTCGGGCAGATTGATGGTTGTGGCACCGGCCTTGATGGCGGCATCCACGCATTGGCACAGATAGTCGATCGGCGTGCGGGTCGCATCCATCGCTGACCATTCGACATCATCGACCAAGTTGCGGGCTCGCGCCACGGTCGCCGTAATGATGTCGAGGACTTCGGCTTCGGTCTTGCGCATCTGATGTGCGAGATGAATGGGGGACGTGGAGACAAACGTATGAATGCGTCCGCGGCGCGCGTGACGCACCGCCTGGCCTGCGCGATCAATGTCGGCATTGATGGCGCGCGCGAGACCGGCAACGGTTGCGCTTTTCACACGCTTGGCAATCGCCGACACGGCCTCAAAGTCGCCGTCTGACGCGATCGGGAAGCCGGCTTCGATGATGTCGACGCCCATCGCATCCAGGCAATCGGCAACTTCGAGTTTTTCTTCAAACGTCATGGTCGCGCCGGGGCACTGTTCGCCGTCGCGCAGAGTCGTGTCGAAGATGACGACGCGGTCGCCACTCGATGGCGGTGCCGGGGTCTCACCTGATCCGGCGCGTTGTGTGGTCATGGAGGCTGCCCTTTACTGGTGCCAGCGGCTCATTTTGGGGCTGGCGTTGATCCTGATGCCCGGTGTCCTTTGTCCCCTGAGCGGCCGTCCGGTGCAAAAGACCACCAGACACCTTCGGCTCAGGGGCCGGTAAGGAGGAGCAGGGCCAGCAAGGTATGGGCGCAAACGGGACCGGCGCCGCAAACGCTGAACGCGCGGTTAGTCGAGGTCCTGAATGTGGCACCGCTGGGGGCCATGACGTGTGGGTCTCGCAACTGAAAATGCCCGTCGGGGAGTATTACCCAAAACCGTTGATGAATTGCAAGGGGCAACCGGGCGGCGCTCTAAACCGACAACGTGCCGTCGATCACCCGCACGCTGTACCCTCCGATCCGGGCCACTGCGAGCTTGCCGCCCTCGACACCGAGCGTCAGTGAAATGTGACTTGGCCGCCCCATCTCGAAGCCTTGCTCGATCGTGCGCCGGTGCAGACCGTCGGGCAGGTCGTCGAAGTGATGGATGACGCCGGCAAAGCAGGCCGCAGCCGAGCCTGTCGCGGGATCTTCCGGCACGCCAATATCCGGCGCGAACATGCGCGCATGAAAGTGCGCCGTCGTGTGCTGGCACTGGCGCGTATAGACGTATGCGCCGAGCAGGCCTTGCTCTTGAAACGCGCCAGCCCAATGCGTGCTGTCAACGCGAGACCGTTCGATCGACTCGAGCCCGGTGACCGGTACAAAGGCGAAGGCGTTTCCAGCGGCGAAGCACACCGGTTTGTGGTTTTCAAATCCGATCTCGCTGGGGATGAGACCAAGACCGGCCGCCAGCCGGTCGGTGGAGGGCAACGTGCCCGCTTGTGCCGGCAGGCGCGGCGCATCGAATTCGGCGTAGGTCGCTTGACCCGCCCGCAACCGGACCCCAACACGCAAGGTGCCAATCGTTTGCTCCAGCACGACAATCGCATCGCTATCTACGTTCAACTGTTGCGCCTGTAGTTCAGCCAAAAGCGCGGCGGTTCCCACTGTCGGATGCCCAGCAAATGGCAATTCTTTCGCGGGCGTGAAAATGCGGATACGCGCCGAATGCGCAGGGTTGTCGGCCTTGAGGACGAACACGGTCTCCGACAGATTGATTTCACGCGCGATGACCTGCATCTGGTCAGCGGTCAGCGCATCGGCACCCTGCACGACGGCCAGCGGATTGCCGCCGTAGCGCTGATCGGTAAACACGTCCAGTGTATGAAACGGTAAATGCATCCCACCCCTACCCCTCGCGAAGCCCGGCACTCTGCCCCAAACACAGGACCCAACCAAGCTGTGATGGCGGTGAGGAGCTGCTTTTCAACGGTCAAGCGAAGAGATGATGCAATAAGATCCGCGCGTAGTCCGGCGTGGCGATGGCATCCAGATCAGCCAGGTTGCGCACGACGGCCGCATCCTCAAGCTCGGGATCGGCTTCTGCGGCGACATGGCGGCGGATCGCGGCAACCATGGCGCTGGCAGGATCCGGCGAAATGTACTCGACCGCGAGCGCAATTTGCTGGCCGGTCCTGATGACCAGGTATCCCGGCGTGCGCGTCAGATTCGCGGAATCAAGGCCTGTCTCTTCGCGCAGTTCCCGTTCGATGCTGGCCTCGATGCTGATGACGCCATCCGCGGTGACGTCGCGCGGATCGATAAAGCCTCCCGGCAGATAGGCGAGGCCTGCGTTCAAGTTTCCCGGTCTTTGCCGTCCGAGGATGACATGGCCTTCGCACGACCGCAGCAGCGCTGAGCCGAACGTATCAAAAACGGAGGTGTCACGCCGTCCGGTATCGCGCCAGTAGAGAAAACGCTTGAATCCCGTCTCAAAAAATTCTCCGCGAAAGACGCCGTCCGACAGGCCGAATGACGACAGAAGGTGCACACGGCCATCGAAGAAGCCAGGCACATCGGCGGTGCGCCGCTGCCAGTGGGCCTCAATCTCCGCCGCATGGTCGACTGCGAACCGCCAATCGTGGAGCGCACATATCAGTTCGCAGCCCGCGGCCCTGGTCACTGTACCGGCGGGGGCTGGGGACACGAGCGTTCAAATCCTAAGCTATGAGACGGCACGTCCCAGCGTCACGCGGCTAACCGTGGAGCGAAGTCCAGGCAATAATTGCCATGGCGACGGCATAGGCAATGCACAGCGCCAACGCCCAGCCCTTATCTCCGGCAGCCGCCGCTGCCTCGGGCCCGGCGCTCGCGACCGACCAAGATGTTGCAACCACGCGCGTCAGCACCAGCATGATGAAGGCATACGAGGCCAGATAAACCTTGTCGAGCATCATCAGGTAATCAACTTCGGGCAATGACGCGCCACTCGTCAATTGCAAGGCGACCAGTGTCAGCAGCGCTGTAATGCCGAGCCCAATGCGGCCATCAACAAACGCGGGTCTGAAGAACAGCACGAGTAGCGCGCACGCTGTTATGAGGAAAATGGGAACGAATGTCTTGACCGAGATCGCAGTGAGCGGCCGCGAGATTGGCACAACGAGACTCCCCCGCGAATAAACCTCATCATCGCCAACAGTGAGGTCCCCGAAATTGGTCGGATAACGGTTGTCGGCCACGATCAATTCCGGCGTTTCTATTTTGAAGCCCGGCAGCGTGATCGCAGGATTGATGGTCAGCGCTTTGGTGTCCAACACATAGACCTGCTTGGCCGTGCCACCGGTCGAATCTTCCAACTCAACCCGTAGCGCCTGCGTGTCGAACGGGTAGCGCTCCAGCTGAAACTTGGTCGAGAACCGGCCCTGGTTGCGCACGATTGAATACAGCGACCCATCCGGCATCGGTTGCGGCGCATCGTAAAGGCTGACACGCACGTGATCGTCCGGCGCATACCGGTTCATGAACTCCAAAGATTTACTAGGATCGAGGCTCTTATCCGTCCAGCGAAACCAAACATAGATATCGACGGCGTAACTGTTGGTGCGGAAATCGATTTCCTGGATGTCGTTGATATAGGCGCCGACGATGATGTGTTCAGGTGCAGTGGTAGCGGCGTCCTTCACAGCCTGTTCGATAGCGGGCAGCGCAATCCCTTGTGCAGAACCCTCACCCGCCATTGCTGTCCATCCAACTCCTACAGGTGATACGAGGGAAACGATCAACTGGAGGAGGGCGCGCGTCGGCACCGAGCCATTTTTTCTCTTCATGAGGACAAAGGCTAGAGGGTCATCGGCCCACAAACTATGGGCAGCTCAGCGGAAAGTCTTTCCGGTCCAGCATCCCGGAACGGGCGGCGAAGCTCAAACCGGCGTGTCTAACTCCCAGCCGCACGGCCTCGCTTCGGCCTTACCGCATGTGCTAGCGTCCCCCATTGCCCAAGTGGGGAACGGGATGCACTACGGGAGCCATCGGACCACCTTGCGCGGAGCGTCGACCGCTGCACTTGTTGCGATCGTGGCGACAGTCACAGCACAGGCTGCCGCGCAACCCGTCCCATCGCCGCCCACCGGGTGGACGATGAGCGCCAGCCAGGCGGGTCTGTCGTATCAATCTCCTGGAACGGCGGCCGGCTCTGCGTCCGTTCTAATTGCGCCGCTGCATGAAATCGCAGGTGATTTTATCAGCACCTTTGCCGAAGACGTCCCGGCTCTCGTCGAGGACCTGTTTGGCGAACCGATCAATCAAGGTCCCGCAAAAGATTGGCCTAGCAAAGGCTCCGGCAGCCAAGCCCTCAGTTCCATCCACCTCGTGCGCTCGACGGACGGGACCGAAATCCGCGTGCAAACCATCGGCTATCCGTTGCCCCAGGGCACCCAGTTGGTCTTCATCGTGTTACCCGCCGATTTGCCCCTTGAATCAGATTCCGTGAAGCAAGCCCTCCGCCTTACTGAGAGCCTGCGCGCTGGACCGTTTGCACTGACGCCGGACGTGCTGACTACGGCGCTCGCCTCGGGCGTCGCGCAATTGCGGGCCGGAGTAGTTGATGACGATGGCAACGCCACGGCCGCTCAGCGGCTACCAGACAACGACCCCGACAATCCGGACGAGCGGATCGAAGCCGTCATTTATTATTTGCGTTTGAATTTCGACGGCCAGGGCTCCGTCGGCGACGCAGAGTTGGCCCCGATCACTGCCACGCTCCTCAAAGATGGCCACGCTTTTGAGCGCGAAGCGAGTGCTCCGGCCAGTCTCGATCCATCGAAGCGGCCTGACGGCGCCGGCGGTGTCGGTCGCTGGGAAAAAGATGGTGAAGGCTATTTGCTGACCTTCACCGATGGCGAAAGCGGCACCGCGGTCAGCTCGGCCGCCAAGACTTTCGCGGCACCCGCCGCCATGACCTTCGACGGCACGTACATTCCAAGCGGCGGCAGCACGGCGGCAGGCGGCTGGGCCGGCAGCCTGACGTTTGCCGCCGATGAAACCCTTACAATTGGCGTCGGCACGGGTACAGGAGGCGGATCAGCCGCATCGGCCACTCAGGGCCGCTACAAAATCTCTCAGCGCACCATCGAGATCACGGCAGCCGATGGAGGAACGTCCAGCCGTATTTTCGGCTTCCAAGGCGACCGCGACCGGCCTGACGTGCTCCTCATAGGCAACCGCATCTACACGCGAAAGGAGTGACGCGGGCGAGGGCCTCGATGGACCGCCTACTTCCCCAACACGCCCGGCCAGTTCTTGTCCGCCGTCGCGATGAAGCCCGTTGGGTCTTTCGACCATTTCGATTGCACGTCCGCATTGATGTTTAAATACAGCTTGCCCTCGCGCACCGACCAGAATTTGGGATCGCCGTGAACGGCCGCGCCTTGGGCGACGCCGTAAGCGCAGTATCCGCCATACTGAGGGGCATAGGTTTCGGGTGCCGCCTTGAACGTTTCAAGGTTCGCCGCTGTCGAAAATTGCCACGTGGCACCCTGCCAAACCGTTGAGAACTCGGTCTTGCCAGCAACGGGTGCTGCGGACGTCTGGTACGCCACCGCGTCATAGCCACCCACAGCCAAATTCGAACCGAATTCGGCTTTGCCCGAGAGGTAGATCCCGGGCTTGGGTGCCGCGATCGAGACACCCGTCATCGCAACAATCGAAAGTGCCAGAAAAACGGCGAACTGGACCCAAAACCCTCGACTCATGTGTCAGCCTCCTAAATCAGATACGGGGACAGGTTTCTAGCCTGCGTTTGTACATGATCACATATACGGGCGTTGCAGGGTCGAGTTTCGTGTGCTGCACTCCGCCTCAGCCACACATCATCGTGTCCAGCACGAATTCAGGTCATCGCCGGCCGTCTCCCGTGGGCCGCCGGCGGACGGAGAAAATCGAGACGATGCAATTTGACCCTGTTTCACCGCCATCCGGTGTGATGATCCCGGACTGTCTGGCCCGTTTGACGGACGCTCAGCTGATCGCGGTCCGCGATGCAGGCGACGAGGTCTTAACCTGTCTTGGCGCGATTGGCCGCGCCTCCACAAACCCCATTGCGCGGATCCTCAAACATGCCGGTCAGTTCTATGAGAACGCGCACTATCCCGACGGCGACGTGTTCGACCAGATCAGCGGGTCACAATATTACTACCACGCCCATCGCAGCGGCACCGGCGAACACGGCCACTTCCACACGTTCGTCCGCGCCCGCGGTCTGCCCGAAGGCATAACCCCCGCCCCGTACGCGGGAGCCACTCCGCCACCATCCGGCGATGACGCCATCTGCCACCTCATCGCAGTGTCCATGAACGCGACGGGGTTGCCGGTCGGGCTGTTCACGACCAACCGGTGGGTGACGGCGGAATCCTATTTTTCAGCGAGTGATACGATCCGCACTCTTGAGCGATTCTCAATTGACCACGCCGACCCGTGCTGGGCGACCAACCGTTTCCTGACGGCGCTCCTGCGGCTGTTCCGTCCGCAAATCGAAGACCTTATCCGGCAGCGCGACGACACCATCGCAGGATGGCAAAGCGATCACCCCGAAACCGATGTCTTCGAGGACCGGGCGCTCGAAGTGACGTCGGAAATGTCTATCGACATTGACGAGCAAATCGCGGCCGCCGATGCCCTTTTGTTGCAGCGCGGCAACTGACAGCTTTATTTTTTGGGTGTCTGATTTCTGACGCGGATCGCTGCTACCGCCTCGGTCCACCAGAGGGTGATTTGCGTAGGTCCGAGTCGGAGATGTGCGCGGGCGTGATCTCCACAACGTCCTTTGGGCATTGCAACGACTAGAAAATACAACGGAGAAAACTCCCATGAAAATGACAAGCAAGATGCTGCTGAGCGCAGCTGTGATGGTGCCTGCTGCGATCGGCCCACTGGCCGCAACGCAAGCCTTCGCAACCTGTGCACCGGCTGCTGCCGCCGACAAGGCTGCTCCTTGCGCTGCCGCGAATCCGTGCGCTGCGGCAAACCCGTGTGCCGCGAAGGCTGCTGCTCCTTGTGCTGCCAAGGCGAACCCATGCGCCGCGAAGGGCGCCCCGTGCGCCGCTGCCAACCCCTGCGCAGCGAAGGCACCGTGCGCTGCAGCAAACCCGTGCGCAGCGAAGGCACCGTGCGCCGCTGACAAGAAGTAAGACATTGCCGTTCAGTGCTGCAAACGGGCCGGAGACATCCGGCCCGTTTTTTGTTGGCCGTGCTGCCGGCCGCATCGCTAGAGTCTATCCGCATTTAATGGAATCACGGGGGATTCCCAAATCAGCTGGGATCTGATTCAAGCTTCATGCTGGGATCGGAGGCCAGCACGGATGGCTCGACCTTATTCCCTTGATCTCAGAGAGCGTGTTGTCGCGCA
>JANOFU010000016.1:0-4774 GCA_031413815.1 Hyphomicrobium sp.
CCTGCCGATAGCCATGATTGCCGATATCATTCTTCGCTGGTTCTGGACCGGTCGTGACGCTGCACGTCTCGGACATGATGCGGAGGCCGCGAACGGCACGAGACCGATGTCGAAAACTGTTCTCCGCCAGCCAGGGAGCCAAGATGCGACCCAGCTCAGGGCTTCGACCACGGTGCTGCGCCCTGCTTTCAAGGGCAAGGTCGCGAACCTCAGTTCGCCCACCGTGTTACTATCCCCATAGAGCACCGCTCGTTGCCCGCGGTTTCGTGCAACAGAGTTTCTGCAACGCCCTTCGAGGGTGATCGGATAACTTTGCGTGCTCACGACGGCATCGCAGAAACCTCAGTATTGTGCGACGCGGTCAATTTGGCTGTGTTGAGCCATTCACTGCCAACCAAATCAGCACCGCACTGCACCACGATTTTCATCGATGTCAAAATTTGCGGTTTTCTTTGGGTTTCCTTTTCAAGGACTGCATCTGAGCTGTGTCTTCTTTCTTATGGGTATTCTTAAATGCGTATTCTTATATAGTGTGACCGGCAAATTCTGCCGTTTCGTAGCGGCAACCGTTGCCGGTCCAGACCGGCAATTATTGCCGGTCAGGGGCGGCGGGGCTGAGATGATCCCCGCTTCTTGACGGTCAGATGCAGGCGATAGAGATTGGTCCGTCCAAGGCCGCGCTGCGTCACTTCGAGAAAGTCCGCATCTTCAAGCTCCTTCAAATACGTGCGGACGCTACGCTCCCCTGCCCCGATGTCTTGCGCAAGCTTCTTCTGACCTGGAAAACAGGCGTCATCGCTCCAGGCGTACTTCAAGAGCATGGCGTAGGCGAGCTTGGCACCCACGCTCAGATCCTTGTTGGTTAGAATGAAGTTGGGAACCTGGGTGAAGCCGTAGCGCGTCGCCGGATCGGCACCAATGATTTCGATGTTGCGAGCGATCTCAGACAGGCGCGGGGCGATGTGCTCCATAGGCGTGCGCTCAGTATACGCTCGGTCGAGCGCTCCAAACTGGGTTGTCAACACTAATTGCGGGATTGATCGGAAACTGGATTGGCGTCGCGGCTTGGTGGTGCGGTTTGATACGGATCTTGCTGGCCCAGCATCGGCGCCAGCATGCGCTGCATGGCGCCGAGCAGCGTGTGCGTTTCGCGATAGCGCGTCGACAGTTCGGAGATCTGCTGATCCTTGGCGGTGAGCTGTGTGGTGATCAAAGTAATCACCTGATCCTTTTCCTCGATGCGTTTTTCGAGCTGCGCGACATAGCGCGACGTCAGGGCTTCATGGGTCGCGTCCTGTCGCGACGATGGCTCGATTGGTGCCGTCGCTTGTCGCACATCTGGTTCAGCGCCGCTCTCGATTGTGGCATTCGTCAATTCTGGTGCCGGATCGTTTGCGACGACCGCGACCGGCTGCGACATGTCTGGCTCCGTCGCATGATGTCGTGTGTCGCCGTCACCAATTGGAACCGCGACGAGCGTCGCGACCTGCCGCGAAAAGCCGGGGCCTTGCGCGCGTGTGCTGAGCCCGACCAGTTCTTCAATCTGGGCAATGTGGCGTGCGACAGACGATGGCTCGACGAAATATTTGTCGCCGAGCATCGTCGCAGCTTTTACGCAATCGAGATGACCGGACGCGCAATAGCGCTGCACAGTGCGCAGGGTACGCGGATGGCCGGAACGCGCATAGAGCGAGGCGGCCTCGTCAATGGTCAGGCAATACTTCGTGTCGGGACTTGTCGCGACCGGGCGCGGTTCGTCGGGCATACGGGAAGTGTAGCAGGGTGGAGGGAACTATGTTTAGTTGTCCCCAAGTTGGCAAAATATCCCAAAAGCCGTCATCGACCGATCCGCGATCGGTGACGAAATGACGGTCTGCAACCACGTCCGGTTGCTGGGTATCGCGTCATCACCACGGGTCAGGCGACAGGCCTTCCTTTGGCTGATTGGTGATGCAATCAGTCCCCAGAAGTGCACTACATCTGATCTGCCACGATTTTGCCCGACTCAACGATCACAGGCCGGTGGTTCAATCACATCTCGTAAACGGAGCGCCGCAATGGGCGTCGGCGAGGACTTCGCGACCTTCAAAGACAATTACAATATCTCTGCGGAACTGATCTCGTCGATCTCGTACCGCTATCGCCGAATCACGCGCCAGCTGAACACTATTTTTTGGAACACGGACTCAGAGTCCGCGCACAGCATTTACGTCGGCTCATATGGCCGAGACACCGCAGCCACCGGCATCAGCGACTTGGATATTGCATTCACTCTGCCTTACGATGTCTACAAGCAGTACGACTCGCACGCCTCCAATGGCCAGTCGGCACTACTGCAAGCTGTGAAGAAGTCGATCCAGAACACGTATCCAACGTCCGACAGCTTTGGTGACGGCCAAGTAGTCGTGATCACCTTCCAGGACGGCATCAAGTTCGAGGTTCTGCCATCGTTCGAGAACACAGATGGCAGCCTTACTTACCCGAACGCCAACAGCGGCGGATCGTGGAAGACTTGTAACCCACGCGCCGAGATGGGGGCGGTCCAGGCCCGGAGCGACACCACCAACCTCAACCTGAAATATCTCGCCCGCATGACTCGGGTCTGGCGCGACTACGTAGACGCGCCCATGAGCGGCATACTCATCGACACGCTGGCGTACCAGTTCATCGAAGAATATGAGTATCGCGACAAGTCCTTCTTACATCATGATTTCATGGCGCGTGACTTCTTTGACTACCTGTCTAAGCAAGACCAGGCACAGGCGTGGTGGCGCGCTCCGGGCAGCAGCGCATGGGTGGGCCGCAAGGGCATCTTCGAGCACAAGGCTCGCAGTGCGTACCTGCGATCAGTAGAGGCGATCGACTACAATGACACTTCCTACGACAGGTCACGACGTCAAAAGTGGCGCGAAGTCTTCGGCAATCTCTACCCCGGCTGACGAGGACCGTTCGACGCTGGAGAGCCAGCTGCGCGAGTGTTTCGGGCGGTGCGCCTACACGCACAAGACCCACGAAAAGATGGCCGACCAGTGCTCAACCGATTTGAAACGTCTAAAGTTCGCACAGATTGTAGTATCCGGTATCACCTCAGCAGGGGCGCTCGCGATCATTTTCTCGAAAAGCTCGCCGTTCTTCACATACGGCACGTTGTTCGTGTCACTCGTCACGCTCTACTTGAGCAGCTACGCCAAGGATCTTAATCCCGGCGCCGAGGCACAGAAGCACCGTGAGGCCGCATCCGACATATGGAACGTGCGCGAATCATACTTGAGCCTACTCACCGACATTCGCGATGCGTCGGTTCCGCTCGTGAGCATCCGCAAAAAGCGCGACGACCTGCAGGCGCAGCTTCATAAGGTCTACAAGTCAGCTCCGCGCACGAACGATCGAGCGTACGGCAAGGCGCAGACAGCGCTGAAAGACAACGAGGAGCTGACATTCACTGACGCTGAGATTGACGCATTTCTCCCGGCCACGCTGCGCCGCACGAAAGAGGGTTGACGAATCCCTACGCGCGGGTGCGGAAGAACCGGCACCGAAGTTACAATTGAAGCGCCTGAGCAGATCCAAGTCTCCGGGGCTAAGGAATCGCAAATGCGTGCCGTCCGCACCGCTGCTGAGAACCGCGTGATTGAGCGGCTGCCGACCGCGCTATACGCACAGGGAATTCAGTTCCCGGTTATCGACCCTGCAGTCACGGATACACCTGACGTCCTCGTTCACCATGCGCGAGGGAGACTTGGCATTGAGATTTCGAGACTCGATTACGAAACATACTGCAAATGGCTCGCCACGTTGCCAAGCACACCATTCTCAAGGGCCGCAGAGGTCACTGTCAATCTACGCAAACTTTTGGCTACAGCGGTACGAAAAAAGCGCAGTAAGTACGGCTCGTATGTTCAGAATCGAAATCTTTCCGAGTGTTGGCTGGTGTTGCACAACAACTTGTTTGAATTTCCCGAAATCGGCGAAGCGGGCCGCCCTGATCGCCGGTGGTTCGAAACTCATTCATCGTGGGAACTGCAGGAGCAGCAGTGCCCATTCGAACGCGTTCTTTTCAACCTGGAGCATCCTGATCGCTGGTATACGCTGTATCGAAAGGGGTCCACGCCCCCACGCCGGTCCATCAACACGCAGTGGCCATCGATCATCTTCAGAGAGGCTGCAATTGTCACGACTCTCGGTGTCAACACGTTAGACTTTCGAGACAAACCAAACAGGCCCACTTTCAAGTGAACCGCCAGTGTCCGCTATGTGACTGGGTACGGTCTAAACTTCCGGCACCCTCCGAGGGCCTGACGCTTCACGTGTCGACGTCCGGAATCTCTGCAATGCAGTCATGACAAAAAAATAATCAAACTTTCGACCGCATCGAGTTCTCCAGTACTCGGCATCAATTTGACCTCGCCGAGTCGATCCTCCGCGCAAGGGACGGTCGCCAACCGGCCGAGACCGGAGCCCTGACCCGGGCTCGGTTCACGACGGCCCGGTCGCGCGGCACGCGCGGTACGCCCAAACTAATTCGCAATAGATAACGACCCCGCCCCAAAACTTGGAGCGAGGTCACCGCCGCGATTAGTACTCATCCGCGAGCATCACCGTCATGATGCGCGCCGTCTTTGCCGGATCAGACGGATCTTCCGATGCCCGACGCAGGTCGTCCTTGGCGTAGCAGTCGATCTTCATCAGGCAAAGCTTGCCGTCGAGGGTGAAGGAATTGAAATCCCGCTCACCGTAAGGATCGTTGCCCATTTTGAAATCCTTGGGCTGCATG
>JANOFU010000017.1:0-27627 GCA_031413815.1 Hyphomicrobium sp.
CAGTTCGCCACGAGTTAGCGGCCTTGCTAACTCGTCCTTGGCGAACTCGGTGAGGGGTTTCGGAGTATCAAGCAGGTGACTATAACCCCTCACCCTAACCCTCTCCCGAAGGGAGAGGGAATCGCGGCCGCGCAAGCCGCGCAACATCGGTGTCAGACACCTCTAAGTGGTGTCTGACACCGTCGCGCTCTTAACCTTCCATTTACCAAAACGCTTCTCTGACCGCTTCATTTTGAGACTTCAGTTAAGCGTCCTTTAAGTCTTATCCGCCAAAGTCGCTTTCGAGGAAGGATCGTACCGTGCTGCCCAACATCGGGTGGACGGACGGCCGGATGACGAAAGGGACTGCCATGACTTCTACGCGTATTGCCACCCTTCTGGGCACCGCCTTGATTCTTGCAACTCCATTTGGCGCCGACGCTGCCGACCTCTACGGCAACGGCGGCGGGAGCATCAAGGACAGCTACGTTGCGGCTGAGCCCGCCATGCCAGCATCCTGGTACGTGCGCATCGATGGCGGCTACGGAGCTCACGACGACCCGATCATGACCGAAGATCACATCTATGATTTGGTCGACACCGACATCGAAGGCACCTGGACGCTCGGCGGCGGCATAGGCCGGTACTTCACCAGCTCGATCCGCGGCGATATCACTTACGATCATCGCTTCGAAGCCGACGCTCAGGGCACATTGCTCGACAACGCTGCCACACTTCCGGGCGTGCGCAAGTTCGGCCTTGAGAGCGATGTCGTGCTGTTCAACCTGTATTACGACTTCAACCGCGAAGGCCGCTTCAACCCCTACCTGGGCGTTGGTCTCGGCGTGACTAAGAATGAGACAACGACCGGTTCGGTCTCCGATGACTGCGGTTGCACGGGCACCATCGCAGGGGACAGCAATACGCACGTCGCCGGTGCGATCATGGCCGGCTTCACGGCACGTCTGCGCGGTGGCAACTCAGCTGGCGCAGGCTGGGGCCACGGCACGAAGGACGGTGCGATCGCCGTCAACAGTGGCCGCAGTCTCTACCTCGATGTTGGCTACCGCTTCTTGTACCTCGGCGAAGCCGCAACCGGCCCGATCACGCTCGATCCAACGGCTGTCGGCCCCCCGACGATCATCTCGGAAGACCCGACGGTCGAAGACATTCACGCCCACGAAATCCGCGTCGGCCTTCGCTACGACATTCGCTAACTGCGATTTGAGTTTGGGCGGGGCTTCGGTTCCGTCCGTGAGTTGACGAACACTCCGGGGCGGCGTGCTGCCCCGAAAACCGGACAAGGCTCGTGTTCAGAGTTTGAGGTCCGGGTTTTACGAAACGATTGTTCCTGGTTGCCTGTATGCGTCTGGCGCGGCCCTTTTGGCGCGCTTGGGACAAATGTGCGGCGAACCCGATCCCAAACTTTTCGAGCCTCGACGGTTTGAGAAAAGTAAACGTCCAGTAGCGAGCGGCATTCGTCCGTTTGCGTGAGACAAGGGATCGACGACGATGAACACCAAGCTCTCCGGCCTGACGCTCGGATTTGCAATCGCGACATTGGCAGCCAGCCCTGCGTTGGCCGGCGGCGATGTCATTTATCAGGGCATCAAAGACCCGCACGCGGCCGCCGTTCCGGTGCCAGCGCCGATCCCCGTCGAACTCTACGATCCTGAATACTACGTCCGCTTGGATGTGGGCGGAGCGTTCTTAGCTGGCGGCGTCGACGAAGTCGGCACCCCCAACGACATTCGCGACGCAGGCAGCATCGAAGCGATCGAATCTGGTGGGATCGGTTTTGGCCGCTACATCACGCCGTCGATCCGCGCGGAGTTCACGGTCGATCTCTACACGAAAGCAGACCTCGGTGAGAGTTCGCCAAACACCTTCGGTGTCTCGTTGCAGGGAGCGGGCAATCTAGATGCACTAGGTGCTACGACTGTCGATACGCGGACCTACAGTGTCACACGACTGGAGCAGATTGAGTTCGAACAGGACTTGGGTCTGGTGAGCTTCTATTACGACATCAAGAACCACTCGCGCTTCACGCCGTACCTCGGCGCAGGTCTCGGTGTCACGTACCGCCAGTTGACGCGGACTGCGACAGAAACTGCAACCTGCCTGGATACGGTCAACACCGACACGAGCGTCGGCGGCATTGACGAAGGGTACCACGGAGCCCCCCCGGCGGCATATACTCCGTACTGCGGTGCGACCCCGTCGAACTTACCTGGCGATGTTCCAACGTTTGTTCGTGACGACAAGGTCAAGCGCTGGGATATTGCGGCAGCAGCCATGGCCGGCTTCTCATTCGAGGTTGCCGACAATGTTCTCTGGGACACCGGCTACCGCCTCGTCTGGCAGAACAACACGCTCAGCTCAGCATTACCGTCCCTCAGCGGGATCAGCAAAGTCGAACTCGAAGACACGATCCAGCATCAGATCCGCACCGGCATCCGGTTGAACATCAACTGATCGGTTGATCTATCCAAGACATCAAACGAGGCGGGTGCCATCACCCGCCTCGTTTTCGCTTTAGTGGTGTCAGACACCTCATAAGTGGTGTCTGACACCATGCGGTCCTGCACCACCCTCTCCACCCCGTCATCCCCGCGAAGGCGGAGACCCAGGCAAGCCGATCACCTGGCGAGATGTAACCTGGAGCAATCGGCCTCATTCTGTTCCCATTGACGCTTGTCTGGATCCCCGCCTGTGCTCGCGCTGCTCGCATCGCTGGCGCGACGCGGGGATGACGAGTTGAATGAGTGTGCCGCGATGACGCCTGGTTAACGCGCGCAATCCCCCTCGCGCTCTCAGCCCTGACGCGCTAAAAGCCGCTTCATGTCCGGCGCCCGCAAACCCACCGTCCGACCTCGCAACCCGCGCTTTTCGTCCGGTCCGTGCGCCAAGCCGCCGGGTTGGACCGCAGCGGGGCTAGAGCACGCATTCGTTGGCCGCTCGCATCGCGCGCCCGAGGGCCGCGCGCGGTTGAAGCATGTCATCGATGAGACCAAGCGGATTTTGGACCTGCCCAAAGACTACCGCGTCGCCATCACACCGGGCTCGGATTCCGGTGCGTTTGAAATGGCGATGTGGTCGCTGCTGGGTGCGCGCGGCGTCGATGTGCTGGCGTGGGAGGTCTTCGGCCACCTCTGGCTGACCGACATTACTGATCACCTTCAGCTGAAAAATGTCCGCGTTCTCAAAGCTGACTACGGACATCTGCCGGATCTGGCGACCGTGAATTGGGACCACGATGCCGTGTTCACCGCCAACGGCACCACGTCGGGCGTGCGCGTGCCGGATTACAATTGGATCCCCGAAAATCGCAAAGGTCTCACGCTCGCCGATGCGACGTCGGCCGTGTTCGCGCAGGCAATCGATTGGTCAAAATTCGATTGTCTCACGTTCTCGTGGCAGAAAGCACTCGGCGGCGAAGCCGGCCATGGCATGATCATTCTGTCGCCGCGCGCCGTCGAACGCCTGGAAACGGTTCAACCGCCGTGGCCGCTGCCAAAGCTGTTCCGCTTGACGAAGGGCGGAAAGATCGACGAGGCGATCTTCGAAGGTCAAACCATCAATACGCCGTCGATGCTGTGCGTCGAAGATTACGCGCAGGCGCTTGCGTGGGTCGATCGCACGGGCGGTTTGCCAGCCATGATCGCGCGCGCCAATGCGAATGCTCAATTGATCCACGATTGGGTGGCGCGAATGCCCTGGATGGCCAATCTCGCGATCGATCCCAAAACGTGGTCCAACACTTCGGTCTGTCTCAAGATCGTTGATCCCGGAATCGCGTCTCAACCGATCAACGCACAGGCGGCGTTCGTCCAGTCGATGGTCCAACTCCTGGAAGACGAAGGCGTTGCCTTCGACATCCGCTCTTACCGCGACGCGCCTCCCGGCTTGCGGATATGGACGGGACCGACGGTCGAGGCGGCGGACATCGCCGCCCTCCTGCCGTGGCTCGACTGGGCCTACGCCGAGACCCTTCAAGGGCACGCCAAGTCCATCTGATCCACCCGTCGCAGGTTGCCGCTATTCCCCTCTCCCCAAGGGGAGAGGCGTACAGTCGTCTGAACCGGACAGCCGTGACAGTGACTTTCAGAATCTAGCCACAATTCGGGCGCGAAAGCACCGCAACGCTCACCCCAAGCATTGTGCTCCCTGCGCCGTCTTATCCTCCTGCGAACAGGTTTTTTCGAAGAGGTTTACTCCATGCGTTTCGCTGCAACTGCGCTCGTTTTGGCACTGACGGCCCATCCCCTATTGGCTGCTGAGGTCCCCTCCATGTCGCGTGTCGATGCCGTCACAGTGTTCCCATCCGGTGCGGAAGTGGCCCGCATTGCCAAAGTTAAAATCGAACAAGGCCAGCAAACGATTGTCATCAACGATCTGCCCGCCGATGCCATCGAGACATCGATCCGCGTCGAAGGCAAAGCCACCGGCAAGCTCGAAATCGGCTCTGTTGATACGCGCCGCCTGATGGTGCCGCGCTCCGATCAGCAGAACACCGAAAGCCAACAGCGCAAGATCGAAGATGAGATTGAGTTGCTGCGCGACCAAAAGAGTATCTCGGAAGCGCAAGTGACGGCTGCAGAGACCCAAAAGGCGCTGATTGCAAATCTCACGCAATTGCCAACCCGGCCCGCGCCGTCGAACGGTGGCGACAAAAGCGAAGACTGGGCCCAGATCCTGGGCACCATTGCTACGGGAAGTGCAGACGCACAAAAGGCTTTTCTCGATGCGCAAGTGAAGGTTCGCGGGCTTGACCGCCAGATTGCGGATCTTGAAAAGAAGCTCGGCAGTCTCGCGCCCCAGCAGGAAGAGCGCACGGAAGTTAAGGTTGCGGTCGAAGCCGGTCAGGCTCTCGAAGCGGACTTGACCATCAAATACCAAGTCTACAACGCATCCTGGCGCCCGCTGTATGACGCGCGCCTTGCAACCGGCGACAAAACCACGGCCCCGCAGTTGAGCCTCACCCGCCGCGCCGATATCTCCCAGAACACCGGTGACGTTTGGGACAACGTGGCGCTCATCTTATCGACGACACGGCCCAATGCCGGCGCAGCGATCACGGAACTTAACCCCTTGACGGTCGACTACTACGCCCCGCCGCCGCCGATGCCGGTTGCAGCCGCGCCGACCGCAAATCTGGGTGGCGACGGCCTGACCCGCCGCAAACTAAAAGGCGATGAGGCTGATGCTGTCGCCATGGCCGCACCGGAGATAGTGCAGGAGGTCAAACTTCAGAGTGCGGACGTGGTGGTCGCGCCGTTCCAGGCCGTCTATGCCGTCCCGGGCCGCGTCTCAGTCGGCAATACTGGCGAAGCCAAACGTGTTCAGTTGGTCACCGAAGCCGCCGAGCCCGTGCTTTCGGTCAAGACCGTCCCAAAGGCCGACGCCAAGGCGTACCTCTACGCCAAGTTCAATCTACCGGCTGGAACGCCGCTACTACCGGGTGCGGTATCACTGTTCCGCGACGGCACGTTCGTTGGCACCGGCGCGCTCCCCATCCTGACGCCTGGCGAAGAGCACGAGCTTGGCTTCGGCATCGACGATCTGATCAAGGTCAAGCACGCGCTGATCGAAGAAAAACGCGGTGAAACTGGTCTTATTTCAACGTCGAAGACGGACAGCCGTACCTTCAAGATCACGTTGAAGAACATGCACCCGCGCGCTATTCCCGTGACGGTTCTCGATCAGCTGCCGGTGTCGCAGAATCAGGACATCAAAGTCGAGATGACCAGCAAGCTCGCGCCGACGAAGCAGAACGTCGAAGACAAGCGCGGAATCGTGGCCTGGGAAACGAAACTGGAGCCCGAGCAGGAGTACGTCATCGATTACGGCTACCGGGTCACTTGGCCGTCAGCCAAGCAGATTACGTACCGCTAACCAGCGGACTCGGCGTCCGGCTGGCGAGGTAGACGCCCGCGAGAATGAGAGCGAAGCCCGCGGCATGGAACAGCCGCGGCTCTTCGCCGAGGACGGCGACTGCCATCACTGCCACGAACAACGGGATCAGGTGACTGAACACGCCCGTGCGCGTCGCGCCGATAATCTCGACGCTTCTCGTGAACAGCACGTAGCCGATGACTCCAGCAAACAGAGAGACGTAAACACTGGCGGCAACAGCCTTCCAGCTCCAAATCACCTCAAGGCCTTGGCTGTACTCGTAAGCGGCCAACGGCAAGTTGATCAGACCGGCCACCGAAAAGGTGAACGCCGAAAAGGCCAAGGTAGAGATCGCCGGCCGCGCTCTCAGTAAGGCTGTGTAGAGCGCCCACATGGCGATGGCGAACAACATGATGAGATCGCCGCGGTTGAACGTCAGCGACGATACGCTGGACAGATCGCCTTGCAGCACGATGATCATCACGCCCATCAGCGATGTCGCCAACCCGATGACTTGGCGTGCCGACAAGCGCTCGCCAAATAGGATCGCGCCGAACGCGGCGACAAGCACCGGGTTCCAGGAATTGAAGATGCCCGCGCTGGTGGCCGTCGTCTCCGTCAGGGCGATGTACTGGATGGTATTATACAGTCCACTGCCGATAACCGACAGCAGCAGCATGAACGGGAGATTGGCGCGAATGACGGACCAGTCCGATTTGAGGTCGCGCCAGGCGAACGGCAGGATGAGGAGGGCCGCAATACCCCACCGGATGAACGCGAGCGTCATCGGCGGGATGATGCCATCCGCCCAGCGGCCCACAACATGGTTTCCGGCCCATATCGCCATTGTTAGGACCAGGAACGCATAGGCGGTTGCCTCGGTCCTGCTGGTCAGTGCGGATCGCATGGGGGCGTGCCTTCGCAATCGGTTTTATCCCCGTTCACTAACGGTTTGAATCCCACGCGTCAAAGTTTGCGAGACAGAGCGCGACAAAGCGGCCAAGACCTGAAAAGACACGGTAAGTTGGTGTTGGAGCCAGCCGATTCTGGGCTATAACCCGGCGGAAACGAGTGTCCCCCAAACGGCCCCGGTTCTATTGACCGGGGCTGACGTGTGTTTGGGGACCTGAAACACGAGGCCAGTGATGGGCAACGTCGTCGTCGTCGGCGCTCAATGGGGCGACGAAGGAAAAGGCAAAATCGTCGATTGGCTTTCGGAACGCGCCGACGTGGTCGTGCGCTTTCAAGGCGGGCACAATGCTGGCCATACGCTGGTCATCGGTGATGTCACCTATAAGCTGTCGCTGTTGCCATCGGGCGTGGTGCGGCCCGGCAAGCTCGGCGTCATCGGCAACGGCGTTGTGGTTGACCCCTGGGCACTGTGCTCGGAAATCACGCGGCTGACGGCGCAGGGTCTGACGATTACGCCAGACAATCTCCGGATCGCTGAAAACGCAACGCTTATTCTTCCGTTGCATAGCGAGCTTGATGTTTTCCGCGAGGAAGCAGCGGGCGCCAGCAAGATCGGCACCACGGGCCGCGGTATCGGCCCGGCTTACGAAGACAAGGTTGGCCGCCGCGCAATCCGCGTGCAAGATCTGAAGAACCTCTCGACGCTTGGCCCCAAAGTTGATCGCATTCTCGTGCATCACAACGCCTTGCGGTCGGGTCTGGGCAAACCGCAGATCTCGAAAGAGAAGCTGATGGCGGATCTCGCCGAAGTGGCGCCCAAGATCCTGCCTTTCATGGATGTGACGTGGGACCTGCTCGACCGGGCGCAGCGCGACCGCAAGCGCATCCTGTTTGAAGGCGCGCAAGGGGCGCTGCTCGATATCGATCACGGCACCTATCCATACGTCACGTCGTCCAACACCGTCGCGGCGCAAGCGGCCACAGGCTCCGGCGTCGGCCCGCGTTCTGTCGGCTATGTGCTCGGCATCGCCAAAGCCTACACAACGCGCGTGGGCTCCGGGCCCTTCCCGACCGAGCTGACCGACGCCATCGGCGAACGCATCGGCGAGCGGGGTCACGAATTCGGAACCGTGACGGGACGCAAGCGCCGCTGCGGCTGGTTCGATGCCGTTCTTGTGCGCCAAGTGTGCAAGGTGTCCGGCATCGACGGCATCGCTTTGACGAAACTTGACGTTCTTGATGGTTTCGATGAGATCAAAGTCTGCGTCGGCTACAAGCTTGATGGCGAACGGCTGGACCGGCTTCCTGCGGGTCAAAATTCGCAAGCCCGCATCGAGCCAATCTTCGAGACATTCGAGGGCTGGTCGCAATCGACACGCGGCGCGCGCAGTTGGGCGGACCTGCCCGGACAGGCCGTCAAGTACGTCCGTCAGATCGAAGAACTCATCGGCTGTCCGGTGACGCTGCTGTCAACGAGCCCGGAGCGCGACGACACGATCCTGATGAAGGATCCGTTCGAGGCTTGATCGCGGCCGGTTCCGCACGCCCAACCTTACAAGACGTTCACTGGCATGGGCCGTCCGCCCGTGCTCCAACGTTGCCCGCTGGGCGACCCGTCAGGCAACCAGAAGTGAGACCGAGATATGGCCCGCAAGAAACCCACCGCCAAAGACCCGTACGTGATGTTCAATGTCACGTACGAGGACGGAACGATGACCTCGAACCGGCGTGTGCCGGGATCGGAACTGGGCGGTCTCGAAGGCGATGGTCCGGCGTTGACCATCATCGAAGAGCAGGATCGCGCAATTCAAGAGCAATCCGGCCGCAGCCGTGGACCCATCAAGGCGGTCGTCCGCGCCGACGCGAAGTAACGGCAGGAGCGTGTCGCGTGGCCGCTGAGTTCACTGCGTCGCGCGAAGCGGGTCTACAGCGGCTGGCTGAGTTTGTGCCCCGCGCCGGCACCGCTTATTCCAAGAACCGCAACTTTGACTTCGGCCCTGGCGATCGCAGCAACGTCTCAATGCTTTCGCCGTACCTCCGGCATCGGTTGATCGGCGAAGATGAAGTGGTGCGAGCCGTCCTGCGCAAGCACCGCATCTCAGCGGCCGACAAATTCGTTCAGGAAGTGTGCTGGCGGACCTACTGGAAAGGCTGGCTGGAGCAGCGGCCGTCTGTGTGGTTCGACTATGCGGCCGAGCGCGATCGTGAGCGGTCCGATTGGGCCGCGGATCCCGCTGCTGCGGAACGGTTGCGGCAAGCCGAGACCGGCGAAACGGGCCTGGAATGCCTTGACGCCTGGGCCAAGGAACTCGTTGAAACCGGTTATCTCCACAATCACACCCGCATGTGGTTTGCCTCGATCTGGATCTTCACGCTGAATTTGCCGTGGACGCTGGGCGCCGATTTTTTCTACCGGAATTTGATCGACGGCGATCCCGCCTCCAACACCTTGTCCTGGCGCTGGGTCGCGGGCCTTCAGACGCAGGGCAGGCACTATCTCGCGCGGGCGAGCAACATTTCAGACTTTACGAATGGCCGATTTAATCCCGTTGGCGACTTGAACGAAAGCGCGGATGCGATTGCAGGCCCGTCCCACCCAGAGCCCAAACGCTTGCGCCCGGTGATGAGTGTGGCACCCGCGCAGTCCGTCGTCCTGTTGGTGTTCGAAGACGATCTCTCGCCCGAACATTGGCCGGTACCGCGCGAAGCGGTCTGCGGCGTCGCGGCGATGCCCGCCGACCGGCGCACTGCGGGCTTGTCGGAAACGGTCTTGGCATTCCGGACTGCGGCACTTGCGGATGCACTGACGCGCGCTGGGCAAGAGTTCTCGTGTCCCGTCTTGCAGCTTGGCCCCAACTCCGCCGCCGAACTCGCCGCATTCTGCCAATCGAGCAGTGCAGACGTCGTGGCCACCACATGCGTGCCGGTTGGTCCGTCGGTCGAGACGCTGCAAGTGCTGTTCGCCCAATTGCAGGGCACAGGCCTTGGCGTTCTGGAATTGCGCCGCGCATGGGACGCCGCGTTCTGGCCCTTCGCCCGGCGCGGGTTCTTTCAACTGAAAGAGCGCATCCCCGAAACGCTGGAAAGACTTGGCATGCTGTAACGCGCTGTTCGTGTCGCTCACTGCGGACGCAGCACCCCAAATTCACTCTCGCCATCCATGCGGAGCATGGCTCACTGCTGTCCGGCTTAGAAATCGAGCGATCGAGGTGGGGTGTTGGTGACCTTGTAAATAAACCCACGGAACGAAATAGCGGAACGCGGGTCCCGCTCCCGTCGGGAGAGGGTTAGGGTGAGGGGTTACAGTGTCTCAAGTCAAACCCATAACCCCTCACCGAGTTCGCCAAGGACGAGTTAGAAAGTCGCTAACTCGTGGCGAACTGGCCTCTCCCGATGGGAGAGGCGTTCTAAGTTCCGCACCGGGTGAGGGGGTGGTCTGCACTCTGCGGCATCAAGCCGCCGCAACCACACCGCGGTAGCGGTCTAGCGCGTCCGGTTGAAGGGCAGCCGCGAGAATCCGCGAAGGGTTCGCAGGGCCAGGAAGTGAAATCTGCCCTGGCGCGACGCACACAAATCCCAAGCGGCGATAATAGGGCTCATCTCCCACGAGAACCACGATTTCAATGCCGTTGTCTTTGGCGGCAGCCAATCCTTCGGCCACAAGTTGACGGCCATAGCCTTGACCTTTGAACTCGGTATCGACCACGAGCGGACCGAGCAACAGCGCGTGTCCCACCCCGCCAATAGTGATATCCGCAAACTTGACCGCCGCAATGATGCGAGAGCCGAGTGCCGCCACACGGCAATAGGGTGAGATGGCAGGCGACGCACCCGCCCGGCCGCCTTCGCGCACGCGATAGGCTGTGCGGGCGAACCGGCCAGGGCCAAACACGCTGGTGTGCAGCTTGGCAATGATGGCCGCGTCAGCTGGGCCAGCCGGGCGTGTGAGAACCTTCTGGGACATGTCGTCGGGTGCCTTGCCGTGCGTGCCGTATGTTTGGGGCGCTGTAGCATACCGGACGGACGGCGGTCCAGCGAGGCGGACCACCGGTAGTGGCTTGTTTTGAATGTCTGGGTGGGGCCTCGAGCGGACGTCGCCCGCTCATCGACCGCGTTCTTGCCCCACCCAAGGTTTCTGGTTACGCTTATCGTATGTCCGCGATCACAAACAGCCAAACGCCGTTGGTCGAACCAAGTGCATCCGGCAATAGCCCGGATACGGGGATCAGTGCGGTGCTGGTACGCATTCGTCAGCAAGAGTTACTCGCAGAACTCGGCGTGGCGGCACTGCAGGGGGCATCGTTGGATCAGTTGCTCGCACAAGCCGCAAGGATCACCGCAGACGGCCTCGGCGTCGAATATTGCAAGATACTGGAGCACATCCCGTCCAGTAATCGCTTACTGGTTCGCGCGGGCGTGGGCTGGGACGCCGGTGTCATCGGCGTTGCAAGCGTCGGCAGTGATCTTGAGTCACCTGCAGGATTTGCATTACAGACCGGCAAGCCCGTAATTTCAAATCATCTTGAGAACGAAGAACGTTTTCGAACCTCGGATCTCCTCAAACAACATGGCATCCGGCGCGCTATGAACGTCATTCTTCAAGGCGATGGCAAGCCATTTGGTGTGCTCGAAGTGGACAGCCGCTCGGACGAAGAATTTGTCGAGGTCGACCTGGCCTTTCTGCAGGGTGCTGCAAACATTTTGGGGATGGGTATTGAGCGCGAGAGGCGCGAAAGACTGCTGACAGCCGCGCTCGAAAGGCACCAATTCTTGCTCAGGGAAATGAACCACCGGGTCAAGAATAGCCTGGCGATGGTGTCGAGCATGCTGAACGTGCAGGCACGCGACAACGCCAATCCGGAATTGAAGGGTCATTTAAGTGAGGCCGCCAATCGCATAGCGGCGATTGGAAGATTCTATGATCAGCTGAGTTACGGGACAGATATCGAACGGATGGATATCGGCCTTTACGTCAGAGCCATCTGTAAGGACCTAAATGCAAACGTGGCTCACTGCGAAATCATAACTGAAGTTGTCGACGGTATTTTTGTGGAGACAGATCGGGCTATTGCCATTGCCTTGATCGTCAATGAGTTGATCACCAACGCCGCAAAGTACGCCTATACGAAAGAAGTTGGCGGAAAAATTATTGTCAAAGTTGTCCAGGACAACCCGGATGCCGTCTCGATTTCTGTGCGCGATGAAGGCGCCGGCTTAGCGTCTGACTTTAATCTTCACGAGGCCAAAGGGCTGGGTATGCGGATCGTTGCGGCGTTTGCAAAACAGCTGGCCGCCAATATCGACGTCCCGTCCCATGATACTGGTACAGAATTTGTCATCTCCATCCCGCTGAATGCCACGCCATTATGACGACCCGCGATTGATGGCGATCGGACGGCCTGAACTGGCCACTCGCACGATCTTCTGCCACAGCTCCTGCTTAAGCAAATTCGGAAGCAGACGAAGGAAGGTGAGGGGCGTGCGATCTCCATTTCGTCAGTTCGGGGTCAAAAGCAGTACGTCAAACTGAGAGACCACCATACCCCGCACCACCACACTACCAAACCTCCGACCACGCAGCGCCGTGGAACACCGCGACAATGCGCGCGCGAGACGATAGGGGTCTGCCCCGTCGTGTTGAAAACACGCCTTCGGCGTGATGTGTCAGTCACCGATCGCTGGCCGCAAGGCGGTCCAGCTCGCTGGGTGAGATGCGGGTGTGAGCAAGCGGCATTCGTCTGTTCTGTGATTTGGTGTCAGACACCTTTCGAGAGGTGTCTGACAGTATGCGCCACGCCTGGCAGCGCTTGCGACCGCCTCTCTGCACGGTCATCCCCGCGCCGTTGAGCGCCGTGAAAAGGAAACTCGGCGGGGACCCAGTCAAGCCGATGGCGACGTGAGATGTGGGAGCGAGCAAGGTACCTTTTTCTCTTTGCACTGACGCTTGTCTGGGTCCCCGCCCGCCGCCGGCCGGTGCGGTCGCGCTGCAACGCGGGGATGACAGCCGTGGGGAGGGAGGAGCGGAGCAGCGGTGACGCAAGGTTTGTGATGCGTCGGATCGTTCCGAATTCAAAAAGGTGGTTCAAGCCAACTGAAAGGCCGCTCCACGTCCACGACCAAAGAGCCTCATCGCCACCGGTTCACGATCTGCAGCGCGATCCACGATCCTAGCAGCATGAGGAGCATCATGGCGGCGAGCGATACATAAAGCAGCGGACCTCCCGCGGCTGCTAGCGAACCTCCCAGGTTCAGGAGCCCGAGGATGTTCGCGAGCATGAGTATCAGTGGGAAAACCAGGTTGCCAACCTCGGCCGCCAAGAAACCGCCGACGAGCGAGACGGGGATGTTAACAATCCAGCCGAGCACACCCCGCTTGTTCGTCCATGCCTCGTGGATTCCAACGGCCAGTGCGGCGGCGAAAAAAACCAGCGCGAGTGTCAACGGGCCGCCGACGCTCGACTTGGGAACCGCACCGCTGAATTGGAGTAGCCAGATCGCTATCACGGCGAGCAGCGCGATGTATTTCATGAGGTGCGTCCCTGCTGCTGTGCCGGGGGCGTGCGTGCCCGCTTCTGCATACAGACCGGCGTTGTTTACATGACAGTTGCCGCGCTACTCGATGCCACCTCAACCATGACCCGCGCAGCGCGATCGAGACGGCGCCACGCCAGCTCGCATAGCCGCCAATTTCACCGCCCACAGTGCAAGCATATCCGGAATTCAGCAACGGGTATCGTGGAGGGTTGGCGTCCCCTCCGTGTCAAAAGCAGAATTTCGAACTGAGACGCTACCAAACCTCCGACCACGCAGCGCCGTGTAACACTTCGTCGATGCGCGCGATACGATAGGTGTCTGACTCTCAGGGTCAGACACCGGTCGCTGGGCGCAAGTCCGACCAGCGCGTTTGGACTACCAAACCTCCGACCGCGCTGCGCCGTGGAACACCTCGTCGATGCGCGCGCGTGACGGGGCGTGCATATCGTGGGGAAGTCCATCTAACGGATAAAACCGCTGCTCGGCGATCTCACTGTTCGGGGGCGGAATGCGCGGCTGGCGCCAGTCCTTCACAACAAAAAGTGCGATGTGATCGCCGGGGAAATACTTGGCGTTGGCGTACAACCCAAACAGATCCGGAGTGCCCGTGGGCACGATGCCGGCCTCTTCGTCGAGTTCGCGCACCAGCGCTGTCATGACGGTCTCGTTCTTCTCAACGCCGCCGCCAGGAAAATGCCAACCCGGCCGGTAGGTATGGCGGATGAGCAGTACGCGGTTCTCGTGATCGATCACCAACCCTTGCGCCCCGAGCGTCAGCCCGCGCGACATACGCCAGTAGAGATGAAACGGCTTGGTCAACAGCCGTCGTGATCGCGTGGTCATGGGGGAGGCCCGCCCAGGGAAATCCTCCGCAATCGTTTCAAGTGTTTTGCGGCCTTTGGCAAGTCTTCGCACGGCAGCCATGGTGACGGAAATCTGCGGTGTGCTATGAGCAGTTCAGCATGATTCGATCCCTGACGCTGGCCCATCTGTCCGACATTCATTTAGCCCCTATCGAGGGCTTCTCCCCGCAGTATTGGAACATCAAGCGGGGGCTCGGCTATCTGAATTGGCAGCGCGGCCGCCGCTTTGTTCACAGCCGCGAGGTCGCCGACGCGCTGGCGGCCGACATTCGCGCGCAGGCACCAGACCACATTGCCGTTTCGGGCGACCTCGCCAACTTGGGGCTGCCAGGAGAGTACGGGATGGCGCTGTGCTGGCTTGAGGCGCTAGGCGATCCGGCGCGTGTTTCCGTCGTGCCCGGCAATCACGACATTTACACAACGTTGTATGATGGGCCGTCGTGTCTGGAGCTGTGGGCGCCTTTCATGCGGTCTGACGCTTGGGGCGCCCAGATTGCACACAACGAGGATGCCGCGTTTCCGTACGTCCGCCGCATCGGCTTTGCGGCTCTGATTGGTATCAACTCAGCCGTGCCGACGCCGCCGTTCGTGGCGGCCGGAAAACTTGGCGCAAACCAGATCGCCGCGTTGGGTCAAATCCTGGACTGGCTCGCTCGCGAGGGTGTGCCTCGCCTGATCATGATCCATCATCCGCCATTCGCGGGGCAGGTGCCCTCGCGGCGCGGGTTGCGCGACGCCGAAGATCTCTCGCGTGTTCTCGAGCTGCATGGCGCAGAGCTCATCGTGCATGGCCACAATCATACGGACACGCTGGCGTGGCTGCCGCGATCGGGCTCGCACGTTCCCGCGCTTGGCGTCGCGTCGGGGTCTGCCGCGCGCGCGCATAAAGACGAACCGCTCGCGCGCTACAATCTCGTGCGCCTCACCAAATCCGGCGCAGGCCTTGAAATCGAAGTGACCGCGCGCGGCCTCGCGGGACCGGGCACAGATGTTGTGGAGTTGAGCCGCCGCGTCCTCACCCAACCCTCCGTCATCCCGCACGACGCGCGCCCACTTGCGCGCGAGATGCGGGACCCAGCGTAAAACTCCTATCGCCAAAATACTTTAGGAGTAGCAGTGTCAGACACCAATAAGAGGTGTCTGACACCATATGACGCTGGGTCCCGGATAAGCGACGGGACCAAGAGGCCCCGCGCTTTCCGGAATGACGGAGAATGGGGGAGTGTTGTGAGTCACTCCGTAACACGAAACAGCACGCCCGTCGCATCATCGGATGTTTTGGCGCGGGGATAAGCCAACCCGTCGGGGTCGTGCGCTTCAAGGTCCCGCAATTCTTCCAGCAATGGTGTTAAGCCGCGCGCGACTGCAGCCTCAAACAACGACGCTGCCGAGTACTGCCGGAACACATCGACCAATCGTATCAAGCCGTCACTTGCAATGAGACCATAGTCACCCGCTTCAAGCAGCAACACATCGCTGCCGATGAAATGCACAGGTGGGTCCGTAATCGAGAACACGCCATATCCGTCCGGCCTATTCATCCGCGCCCGCGCCGCGCGCAATTTCGGCCAAAGGTGTTCACGCGCCTGCGCTTGCTTGGTGGCAGGTGCCGTCGCACGATAGGCGCGCAAGTCTTCGACGACCCAAGCGTCGCCAGATGCAACTTCCGATACACCAACAAGGTGCAATCGATCCGCCGCTCCCACCATCAACGCGCAGTCTCCCAAGCTGACATACGTCAGCGTCGTGCCGGTCAAACGGACAATGAGACCGGCAGCGGATGGATGCTCGTGGCGCTCCACAGGCGCGCGCGCGGCGACGCCATCAAAGGCCGCTCGCGCGTGAGTGGAGAGATGCGCCGGCCACTCCCGCAAGCCAAGCGAACTCTTTACCGACAACCGCTCGACCTCGCGATGCAGAGCCTCGGCGAACCAAGCCGCGTCCGTTGGGCCCGGCGTCAGCGGCTGTACCAGAACATCCGTCGCGCCGTCGATCACCCACGCGGTTTCACCACATGAGCCGGCGCGGTCTTCATTGTGCGCACCAGACGGCCAGCTTGCGATTTCGATGACGTCGAGTGGCATTCAGTGTCTTTCGCGTTTCGGCCTGGATGAAACTCCCGCACCAAGCTACCGGCGTCGCATCACCGCGGCAACACGGCCCGCTCCTGTTCCCGTGCACCGGATATGCCCGCTTGACAATCGATGCCTCGGTACATCACTTACGAATTGTGACGGTTCCTGCAGGGCCTATCCCTGCGGGTGAAAATGGGAATTGGGTGAGAACCTTAGGCGGTTCAAGGCCCAGGCTGCCCCCGCAACTGTAAGCGGCGAGCTTTCTCCACCAATGCCACTGACGGCCCACGGTTACGGGCGATGTCGGGAAGGCCGGAGCGAAGCGCTTGAGCCGTGAGCCAGGAGACCTGCCGGCACAAGCTGCCCATCCTTCGTGCGGGGCGCGCGATGGAACGGATATCCCGTAGAGGCGGCTGATGTGCAACCGGTGGGGAGCGGCGTCAGGCATGTACGGGCGGCAAGTTCAGATCCAGAACTTCTAAGTGCGCGATTGCTGCGGTGCGCAAGCCTTTGAGGGCTTGGCATTCGGCGTTCGCCACACGTATCGGCACACTTGAGGTCTCTCTCCGTCAGCAACAGCAGACGGGGATAAGATGCGTTTACGTTCCAAGACTTTGAGACGATTGCAAGCGATGGTTTGTGCCGGGGCCGTCGCGGCCATCGCGCCGCTGGCCGCGAGTGCGCAAGACGTGGCTAACGAAGCGGAACTGCCGGAAGTGGTTGTAGAAGGGGCGACCCTTGATGCCAAGGCCAAGCCCAGGATCAAGAAGCAGGCTCCTTCGGCACCCTTTGCGGCCCCTGTCCAGTCTTCGGCACCTGCCAACAAATCGAAGTCCTCGATACCGAAGCCCGCGTCAACGGAAGCTGACGGATCAGTGGACGGGTCGCCATCGCCGCAAGCTGATTCTCAACCATCGGCAAGCGCTCAGCAAGTCGCGCCTAGCACCCAAAACGCAAGCCACGATGATGTATCTGGCGTTGAAGCGCGCAAGATCGGCACTCCGGTGAGTGTCGTTACTGGCGAAGAGTTGAAAGCCCGACAGATACGCAATGCCGCCGATGCGTTGCGCAGCTTGCCAGGGGTCTCAGTGTCGGCAAGCGGCGGCGCAGGTGGGCAAGCAACACAAGTTCGTCTGCGCGGCGCGGAGGGCAATCATACGCTCGTCGTCATCGACGGCATTGAGGCCAATGACACAAGCTCAGGCGAGTTCGACTTCTCCAGCCTCGATGCTGAAGATATTGAACGCATTGAAGTACTCCGCGGTGCCCAAAGTGGCCTCTATGGTTCGCGAGCGATAGGTGGCGTCGTCAACATCATTACGCGTCGCGGCAAGGGTCCTCTTGCGATCCGGGCTAGGACAGAGGCTGGCAGCTTTGGCACCCGCGATGCCGCTGTCAGTGCCTCCGCTGCCAACGAACGCGGGTACTTCTCGGCTGGCTTTAGTGCCAGGGAGTCGGACGGCTTCAACATCGCGGCCCAAGGCAACGAGGATGACGGCTATACCCGCAGCTCGCTCAATGTTCGCACCGGTGTTACGATCAGCGATGGGCTATCCGCTGATTTCAGTTTGCGACGGTCTTCAACCTTTACCGAATTCGACACAGTTGACTTTTTCGCGCCAGAGGGTGTCGATCAAGTCCCCGTCGACTCGAACAATGAATCGGAGCGGGTTGTTTGGCTCGGTGGCGGAAAGTTGACGTGGGAAATGTTTGGCGGCGGGCTCACGCACGTGGCCGGTGGAAACTTCAACACAACGGTTCTGCAATCAGCTGATGACTTCGGGCAAGCGAAGTTCGACAACGCTCGCGATCGGGTTTTCTATCAGGCAACAACGCGCTTCGGCGCGCCGGACGAAGGCTTGCGTCATTCTCTCAGCGGTCTTGTTGAGAGTGAGACTGAAACCTTCACGCCAAGTGGCAACTTTAACGACGGTGACGAACGCAGACGCGAGCGGTTGGCGTATGCTGGCGAGTACCGGGGAGAGTTTCTGGATCGCGTGTTTCCAACAGCTAGCATTCGCCGCGAAGACAATGATACGTTCGTTGACTTCACGAGCTGGAAGGCTGGCGTTTCGGTCGATGTTCGCGAAATTGGAGTCCGGCCACACGCTAGCGTTGGAACAGCGGTTGCTTTGCCAGGAATGTTTGAGCAGTTTGGGTCCGTTTTGGGAGCCTTTGTAGGTAACCCGAACCTTGTACCAGAGGAAAGTTTTGGTTGGGATGCGGGCGTTGAGTTTACACTGCTCGCGGGCAAGGCGGTCGTCGACGTAACCTACTTCGAAGCTGACTTGGAAAATGAGATTGTTGGATTTGGTACGTCACTTCTCAATCTAACCGGCGAGAGCAAGCGGCAAGGACTAGAAGTTGCCGCTCGCTCTGCGTTGTTTGAAGGTGTGACAGTCGGCGCCGCGTACACCTGGCTTGATGCAACAGACCCAACAGGGCTAGCTGAGACGAGACGGCCCGAACACTCCGGCCGTGCCGACGTGAACTATGTGTTCAGCCAGGGCCGCGGACTCATCAATGTCGCCGCGATCTACAATGGCACAGTGAAAGACTCGGCATTCTTCAACCTTAATGTTGATCCGTTCTTTGGGTCGCGAACCGTAACCTTGGATAGCTACTGGCTTGTCAACGTCGCGGCATCCTACCAGGTTGCGCCTGGCGTTGAAATCTACGGTCGTGTCGAGAATCTATTGGACGAACAGTATCAAGAGGTTTTCGGTTTTGAAGCCCCCGACATCGCCGCCTACGCTGGTGTACGGCTGACCTACGAAGACGGCGTTACTGCATTCGCGCAATAGCAGGAGAAAAATTCTGAAACGCTTATGGACGAGAATTGTGTCTGGATTGGCCGCTGCGGTGATCAGCACCGCAGCGGCTCCGCCGTCGCGCACCGCCGATCTGGTTCCCCAACGCATCGTCTCTCTCAATCTGTGCATCGATCAACTTGTTCTGGACTTGGTCCCGCGCGAGCGCATCGCGGGGCTTAGCTTTCTTGCGGCTGATCCGTCGATGTCCGTCATGCACGAAGCGGCAAACGGCATTCCTGGCTTGCAGGGTTCAGCTGAGGAAATTCTGGCGCTCAATCCCGATCTCATCCTCGCCGGAGAGTACTCGACCAAGGCGACGGTCGATCTGCTGCGCCGTCTCGGTCACCGCGTTGTCACGGTGCCGATGGCGTCGAGTTTTGAAGACATCCGCAAAGCGGTGCGCATTGTTGCCGAAGCGGCGGGCGATAGTGCCCGTGGCACGCAAGCCATCGCAGACTTTGATCGTAGCCTTGCCGACATCCAAACCAAAGCCACGCTGCCACGCATCACGGCCGTCGCCATGCAAGTCAATAGTCTCGCGTCTGGGCCCGGCAGTTTGATCGACGAAGTTCTGGAAGCGGCCGGATATGAAAACATCGCCCGCACAGCCATCCTCGGCCGCGGCGGATATCTGCCGCTCGAACGCCTCGTCACAGCGCCGCCCGACCTCATTGTTTTGGCGAACTCGGGCGACGACTTCCGCACCGTTCTCGGCGACAATCTTCGTCATCCGTCGTTTGTCCGGCTGACAGGCAGCCAAATGAGCGTGCATCTGCCCATGGCGCAATGGTTGTGCGGCACGCCGCGCATTGTCTCGGCGGTGAAAACCCTGCGCGACCTGAGCCCCAAGCTCGCGGCTCGCGGACGGCTGCAATGATCACGCGTCCCGTCGCGGTGCTGGCGTGTCTGGCCATTGTGGCCTTCGCGCTGCCGCTGATTGTAGGCCCCGATGGCATCGGCTGGCCGTCGGGATCGGACGTGCGCAATGTGATCCTGTTCGAGATCCGGTTGCCGCGCGCCATACTCGGCGCGCTCGTGGGCGGTGCGCTGGGCTTGAGCGGTGCGGTTTTGCAAGGCTATCTGCGCAATCCATTGGCCGAGCCCGGCATCATGGGAATTTCTGGCGGCGCTGCACTCGGAGCGGTGACGGCCATTCACTCAGGCCTTGCGGGCACATTTGCATTAGCTTTGCCGCTCGCCGGGTTGACCGGCGGCATCGCCGCGACGCTGATTTTGTTGGCACTCGCCGGATCGCGCACCGGGCCAGTCACCTTAATCTTGGCCGGTGTTGCCGTATCGAGCTTGGCGGCTGCACTGACATCGCTCGCGCTCAATCTCGCGCCCAATCCGTTTGCGGCGTCTGAAATGCTCTACTGGCTGATGGGATCGTTGACCGATCGCAGCCTATTGCATGTCTGGCTGGCAGCTCCTCTCATCATCGCGGGCTGTCTGATATTGCTGTCGACGGGAACGTCGCTGGACGCTTTGAGCCTTGGCGACGAAGCCGCGCGCAACCTCGGCGTCAATACCGGTACGCTCAAATACAAAATCGTGGCGGGCGTCGCCATGGCCGTCGGCGCAGCAACAGCCGTGTGCGGCTCCATTTCATTCGTTGGATTGATCGTCCCCCATCTGCTGCGGCCCGTGGTGGGCGGCGAACCCGGCCGGCTCCTGCTGCCGAGCCTCTTGGGCGGGGCCGCTCTCGTTCTGCTGGCCGATTTCTTGTTGCGGCTGCTCGCGCCGCTGAGCGATCTCCGGCTCGGCGTCGTCACGGCCCTCATTGGCGCGCCGTTCTTCCTGTGGCTTGTTCTCAAAACACGCACGGAGCTGTCGCCATGACGCTGCGCGCCAACCAAGTTTCAGTCCGGCTTGGTGCGCGCAACGTGCTGCGGGACATGACGTTTGAGGTCAAACCGGGCGAGATCGTCGCTGTCGCTGGTCCCAATGGCGCTGGCAAGTCGACGCTATTGCGCGCACTCGCCGGACTCGTTCCCTTGCAGAGCGGCGATGTCAGTCTGGATGACACCAACATCCGGGCATTTGATGCCGCATCGCTGGGCCGTGCGCTCGCATATCTGCCGCAAGAACGGATTGTGCACTGGCCACTGACCGCCGCAACGATCGTGGGCCTTGGGCGATTGCCGCACCGGGGCCTGTCGCGCGGCGAGACAGACGCGGATCGCGCAGCTGTTGCTGCTGCACTCACCGCCATGGATGTGCAGCAATTAAGTGGCAGACCCGTTTCGGAGTTATCAGGTGGCGAACGTGCGCGTGTTCTCGTCGCACGTGCACTGGCACAAGACGCCCGGTACTTGATTGCGGATGAACCAACCGCGGGCCTTGATCCCGGGCACACGCTGACACTTTTTGAGCACCTGATGAAAATTGCCGCACAACAGCGCGCTGTTGTCGTCGCGTTACACGATTTATCTCTGACGCTGCGCTACTGCCACCGGGTCGCACTGCTTAAAGATGGAGCGATGGTTGCGTTCGGCGCACCGGGTGACGTTTTGTCCGCGGCCAATCTCGCCGCAGTCTATGGCGTGCGCGCAACGCTGAGCTGCGTTGATGGCGTGCCGGTTGTCGTGCCGATTGAAGCGCTGACATGATAGTCTCGCATTTGTTCGATACGACAGGGTCACTCGTGAATGAGTGACATGATCGCGATGCAAATGTGGGGGCACAAGCCGCTTGGCAATTTTCCAAACAAAGAAAAAGATCAATCTCGCGCTACAAGGTGGTGGCGCGCATGGTGCGTTCACCTGGGGCGTTCTCGACCGTTGCCTGCAAGAACCTGAACTCGAGATTGGTTGGATCAGCGCGGCAAGCGCCGGGTCTGTCAACGCCGTTGCGGTCGCAGCCGGGTTGGCGTCGGGGTCTCAGTCTGCAGCGCGCGATAAGTTGCGCGAAGTCTGGGAGCGAGTGCATCGCGCCGGCGTTCCCGATCTCCTGAAATGGAACCCGTTTCTCTCTGGGCTCAGTGGCTCAGCCTCGATGGCGCATGTTGCGAGCATGTGGTCGCCCTACGACTTCAATCCGTTGGGGTTTGATCCCTTCCGGCGGCTGCTGGTTGAGACCATCGATTTCGAACTGATCCGTACGCGCTCGCCGGTCGAACTTTTGATTGCAGCCACTGAGGTCGAGACGGGGCGCGCGCGGCTTTTCCGGCGTCCCGAGCTGACTGTCGAGTCCGTTCTGGCGTCGGCCTGTTTGCCGACGCTGCATCACGCCGTTGTCATTGACGGCGTGAGTTATTGGGATGGCGGGTTCTCAGCCAATCCCGATCTCGTCACTCTCGCCATGGAAAGCCCGGTTACCGATACCATGATCGTGCAAATCAGCCCGCTGGCGAAAATTGGCGTGCCGACGGGCGTCCGCGATATCCAGGCGTACACCAACCGGCTGACGTTCAACGCGCCGCTCATGCGGGACATCGAAATCATCGAGACGGCGCGCGAAGCGATGCGCGGCTTGGTGCGCTCGCGCATTAACCGGTTACGGCCTCTCGCGATGCACCGCTTCCATTTGATCGAAGCGGGCGCGCACACCGCCAATTTGGCGGACGAGACGCGCATGAAGCCGGATCTGGCGACCCTCACGCAGCTGTTTGATGCCGGCCGGGCGGTGACGGACGCGTGGATGAAAGATCATTGGAAGGATATCGGCCGCCGGGCTACGGTCGATCTCAGAGCGCACTTTGGTGCGGGCCGGGCGATTGAAGCTGCCAATGCGGCTGCTGCCCCTGCCAACGACACGGAAGAACAGATCGACGACCTGGCCGTCGCCAGCGAACGCGATTGATCGGGCTTACGGCGCAACCAGCCGCGCATACCCTTCTGCGAGCGTGTCATCGAGGATCTTCCGGTAGTCTATGTACTCCGGCGACGCCTTTCCGATGTCGCCGAGCGTGACGCCTTTGAAGTCGGCGCGTTTCACGTAAGCAATGGGCGCTGCAACCGGACTGAAAAAGCGGCCTTGCTTGTTGAGCGTGGTGATGACGCCGCGCATTTCACCGCCGGTATCGAGCTGCGAAACGAGCACCATGCGCATGGCCCCCTTGGTCAGCGACACGAGATGAATGAACATCGATGACGCCGGCATATAGAGCCGGCCGCGATGCGAGTAGGGCGCGTCTGGGCGGTCGCGTTCCTCAAACAGAAGGCTCGGCCATTCCGGATCCCAGACGATGTCGGTGCGGTAGGCGACGATCTGGCCGGGAACCGCGAACGCTGGGCGCAGCGTCAGATAGCTGCCGATGTAGTGATCAACAGCTGCGCGCGTGTAAGCGCCCATATAGACGGGCGCGACCACACCGCCTTCGCCTTTCAGGTCCATCGGCTGTGCGGCGGTCATCGCGCCGAACCACAACTCTTTGACGCGCTGGAAATCGAGCCCCAGCACCATGCAGACATCAAACAGCGTTTGATCGCGCACCGCGCGCCCGCCGATCAGGTTCTGAATGGTCTTTTCGTGACACTCCGCGGCGTCCGCCAGCTCGGCTTGCGTCATCTTTTTTTCGACCATCGCCGTGCGCAGCATTTGCACGGCGGCGGCGCGTTCGGTGCGGGCAGCGTCGTTGGGCTTGGAAGCCATAGGGGCGGGGTTCCGGAAATTGGATCTCCACTCCGTCATCCCGGACAGGCGACCCAGGAGCAGCGGTGTCAGATACCTCTCAGTGGTGTCTGACACCATATGACGCTAGGTCCCGGATCAGCGACGAGGCCAACAGGCCCCGCGCTGTCCGGGATGACGGAGGAGAGATAAACTTACCGCAAGATACCGGAACTTACCGCTCCCCGCCAAGCCTCAACCTTCGGGCTTGGTCAATTCTTCCGGAAAGAAGGAACCTGCAGATGTTGGCGAGCCTCACGCGGTGCGCATCGACGATGGTCGCCCAGAACGGAAGTTTGGCGGTGGCGGCATTTGCGGTCATGTGGACAAAGTCCTTTAGCGAGGCGGGTCAGCTTACAACGGATCGACCCGCACCGGCGCCAGGCCCCGGCCCTTCAGATCGAGCGCTTCCGCCGCGGCTTCCGATACGTCGATGACACGGCCAGGCTTGAACGGTCCGCGGTCGTTGATGCGCACCACCGCGCTCCGGCCGTTGTTCAGGTTGGTCACGCGAACCATCGTGCCAAACGGCAACGTCTTGTGCGCCGCCGTCATCGCCCGCTTGTTGAATGTTTCGCCGGACGCCGTCATCTGGCCTTGCCAGTAGTAGGACGCGATGCCGTCGCGGGCGTGGTTTTTTTTGCCGCCGAGCGAGGCTGTTTCCAACGGTACTTTGCCGCCGTGGGCGACAACCGCGGTCCAGGCAGGGTCTTGTACGGGGTCGCGCGCAGCGATGGGCGCAATCGCTTCGCTCTGCGCACGTGCAATGCCTGGGGCGGCCAGCACAATGCCCGCGCACAGGACGGCAGCGCGCAAGGGCGCAAGTGGAAGAGAACTCGTCAGCCGTGCCTTGATCATGTCGCCCGGCTATCCCGATTCGGTGGCCTGAAAAAGATGAAGGCGGCGGAAGCTGTTTCGCTTCTCACCGCCCCATGTGCTCATGACGTCAACGTCTTGAAAGTGCTTACAGGATCTGCATGCTGACCCGGGCGACGCCCGAACCCGTCATGCCGACCACTTGGGCGGCCCGCTTCGACAGATCGATGACGCGGCCCTTGATGTAGGGACCCCGGTCATTGATCTTCACAGTCACGGACTTACCGTTGTTGAGGTTTGTCACGCGAACCATGGTGCCGAACGGCAGCGTCTTGTGGGCTGCCGTCAGTGCGTTGGGGTTAAACCAGCCGCCTGATGCGACGCGCTGGGGCTGCCAGTAGTATGAGGCAATGCCCGAACCGCCGCCACCCGAATAGCTCTTCTTGCTCTTCTTTGCGCTGGCGACCTTCTTGGCCTTTTTGCCGTAGGTGGCCGTCTTGGTAGCCTTCTTGGCATAGCCGCCGGTCAGCGACTTTTTGGCCGAAGCCGGCTTCCCGCTGGTGCATGAGGCCGCGGGGCCCTGGCATTCCCAGGCCGCGTTGGCCGGCCGGATATCGGCCATCCCGAAAGCGACCAGCATGGCCGCAGCAGCAATCAAAATCCGCATCAGTCCTACTCCTCTTTCATCTTACAACTGAACGTCAGGCGGTGAGTGGAGTTCCCTGGGCCGCACCGCGCAGCTTGGGCGGGTGGGCCAACCGCTGCGGGACAGCGGTCGAAGGTCAGACGACGTAACTGGGGTTCCAATCGTGAGAAATCACCTGAGCGTTGGTCCAGAACACGTTCAGTCGTTGAGTGTTTGCGGGAGCGGAGAGGCTCCCCCTGTTCTGGTGGCCGAACCGAACCATCAGACCAAGGTCGGGTCAACCTTGCAAACTGAACGTGATTTAATTTATCTGGCGCATGCGGCTGAAATCAAAAGGAAATCCGCTCGTTCACCTCTACAACTCCGCGACGGCAGGTCGCACACATCACACATGAAGCTCAATTCGTAGGCACTTGAAATCAAGGCAAAATAGCGGCGCGAAGACGGCGGAAATGGACGTTGACTGAGATTTGCAGTGTGAGTGGGAGCGTGCTTGCCGCTGGCCGGACGATGTTCTCACTGGCGAGCAAGGCGTATTTGTTCAATCGCCGGAAATGCCCACGTTGGTGAGCAGCGCTCGTTTCCCTCTCCCATCGGGAGAGGGTTAGGGTGAGGGGTTAAAGTCTCTGTTGTTATGTTCTGTTACCCCTCACCGAGTTCGCCAAGGACGAGTTAGCAAGGCCGCTAACTCGTGGCGAACTGGCCTCTCCCGATGGGAGAGGCGTTCTGATCGCTGCACCAAGTTTGTTAGAAGTTGGTGTTCGCAGATGTGCTGGCCTGTTGGCCTTTGCAATTCCCTCGCCGCAAGGCTAGGTGACGACAGTGTCACGAGCCGGACTGAGGGACGATATGGCTGCGACAGACGACGCGACTGTGGTTGCGGTGCCGCCGTTCACCGAAGCACTGCGCGCCTGGCTGAAGATCGGCTTGATCTCGTTCGGCGGGCCCGCCGGTCAGATCGCGATGATGCATCGCATTCTGGTTGACGAGAAAAAGTGGATCGACGAGCAGCGGTATCTGACCGGCCTCAACTTCTGCATGCTGCTGCCCGGCCCTGAAGCCATGCAGCTCGCCACCTATATCGGCTGGCGCATGCATGGCGTGAAGGGCGGGCTGGCGGCGGGGCTGTTGTTCGTCTTGCCGGGCGCTGCCCTGATGCTCGCCCTGGCGCTCGCCTATGCCGCGTTCGGCACTGTGCCCCTCGCCGAGGCCTTGTTTGTGGGCGTCAAGGCTGCCGTTCTGGCGATTGTCGTGGAAGCCCTGCTGCGGGTTGCCAAGCGCGCTCTCAAAGGCCAGACCGACTGGCTGATCGCGGCAGCGGCCTTCATTGCGATCTTTTGCTTCGGCGTGCCGTTCCCTGTGATTATTCTCGCGGCCGCGATCTTTGGTTTTCTGCGCACGCGATCCGCCACGAATCCACCGCCGAACTTGGCCATCAGCCATCCCGTACCGTTGGCCTCGACGCTGCGAACCATCGCCATCTGGCTCGCCATCTGGATATTGCCGCTGCTTGGTGTCGCTTGGGTCTTTGGGCCGGACCATGTGCTGTCGCAACTGGCGTGGTTCTTCTCCAAGCTCGCGGTGGTTACGTTCGGTGGCGCTTACGCGGTGCTCGCCTACATGGCGCAGGAGGTGGTGCAGGACTTCGGCTGGCTGAAGCCGGGTGAAATGCTCGACGCGCTGGGTCTTGCTGAGACCACGCCCGGTCCTCTCATTCTCGTCACGCAATTCGTCGGCACGCTCGCCGCCTGGCGCGAAGGCGGAGGATCGCCTGTTGTGATGGGCATTCTAGGCGCTCTCGTCACGCTGTGGGCGACGTTCGCGCCATGCTTTCTCTGGATCTTCGCCGGCGCGCCCTACGTCGAGCGGCTGCACAACGCGCCCAAACTGAAATCTGCCCTTGCTGCCATCACCGCCGCCGTTGTCGGCGTCATCTTAAACTTGACGGTGTGGTTTGCGTTGCACGTTCTATTCGCCAAAGTCGACGATACCGTTATCGGCCCGCTGCATCTCCACCTGCCAGATCTCTCAACGCTCAACCCAGTTGCCGCTGTGCTGTCGGCACTCGCCTTCGTCTTGCTGTTCGCCTTTCACCGCGCCATTGTCACAACGCTCGCTGTCTGCGGAACCCTCGCCGTCGCCTGGCTCTGGATGGGTGCTGGCGCGTAGGGACGCTTTTCGAACGGGTCAGGCACGTCTGTTTGTCATTCATCTGCAAAACTACCCGCGACGTGCCTGACCCCGCATCGCCGACGTCGCATCGGGAAATTGAACGATTAACGAGGCGATCTGCACTTTTCGAAGTTCGCTTTTCCGAAGTTATCCCCGCGCTCCAAACCTCGCCCATACTCGCGCCATCCCGCATCACTCGGGGGCGTCTTCGCGAGGCGTCGTGTTGATGCGATGCGGGAGCGGGATCGGAAGGACTTTCTCGGCTGACGCAGCCAACCCTTCCGCGGCGCGCGCACCACCTGCCGGAATGC
>JANOFU010000018.1:0-103287 GCA_031413815.1 Hyphomicrobium sp.
TCCGGATCGCAAGATCGCGGAGTGCGGAAGCCGTGAACAAAACTCCGTCATCCCGGACAAGCGACGCCCCTACGCGTCGCGCAGATCCGGGACCCAGCACAAAACTGCCGAAGGCACAAAAATCATGACGGCTTCGCCGCCATCTCTCCTGGGTCCCGGCTCTCGCCGCGAAGGACGTCTCGGCCGGGATGACAGAAAGTCGAACGGTGTCTGGCACCGCAAATCGTCCCTGATCCTCGGAACGGCATGCGACGTGCCTCACCCCGCTGGGGCACGGCCACCACGCCAGAGCCAATTGATCTCACAGGGGCTTTTGTTTTTACCGCGGTTCTGCTATAAGTGCGCATCTACTGAATTTTTGTGGCCACCCCGGCTGCAAATTCGGCTGCCAAACGTCCGTCATTGCGGACCGGCTGGCCCGGAATCGCGGGTTTCAACCGCGGTCATGTTTTCCCCATCGCACGACACACCCACACACTAAGCACGGCCCTCCCACTGCCCCACCTCCCCTCCCGCCGTTGCCGTTTCGGAGCACGTTCATGAAAGAAATGAAGCTCGAGGACCTCAAGCTTAAGTCCCCGACGGAGCTGTTAAGCTTCGCGGAAGAGGTCGGCGTCGAGAACGCGAGCACGCTGCGCAAACAGGAATTGATGTTTGCCACGCTGAAACAGCTCGCCTCACAAGACACAGAAATTACCGGCATCGGCGTGGTCGAAGTGCTGCAGGACGGCTTTGGCTTCCTGCGCTCGCCCGACGCCAACTATTTGCCCGGCCCCGACGATATTTACATCTCGCCGAGCCAGATCCGCCGTTTTGCGTTACGCACCGGCGATACGGTTGAAGGCCAGATCAGAAGCCCGAAGGACGGCGAGCGCTATTTCGCCCTTCTCAAAGTCAATAAGATCAATTTCGAAGACCCCGAAGCGACCAAGCACAAGATCCACTTCGACAACCTGACGCCGCTATACCCGACCAAGTGGCTGAAGATGGAAATCGAAGATCCGACTATCAAGGATCTGTCGGCGCGTGTCATCGACGTGGTCGTGCCGCTCGGCAAAGGCCAGCGCGGTCTGATCGTGGCGCCGCCCCGCACCGGCAAAACGATGCTGTTGCAGAACATCGCACACTCCATCACATCCAACCACCCCGAGTGCTACCTCATCGTTCTTTTGATCGACGAGCGGCCCGAAGAAGTCACCGACATGCAGCGGTCGGTGAAGGGCGAGGTGATCGCTTCGACCTTCGATGAACCGCCGTCACGGCACGTGCAAGTTTCTGAAATGGTGATTGAAAAGGCCAAGCGCCTGGTCGAACACAAGCGCGACGTGGTGATTTTGCTGGACTCGATTACGCGTCTCGGTCGCGCTTACAACACCGTCGTTCCGTCTTCTGGCAAGGTGCTGACCGGCGGCGTCGATTCCAACGCTCTGCAACGCCCGAAGCGGTTCTTCGGTGCGGCACGTAACATTGAAGAAGGCGGCTCGCTGACCATCATTGCGACAGCACTTGTCGACACCGGCTCGCGCATGGACGAAGTGATCTTCGAAGAGTTCAAGGGCACCGGTAACTCGGAAATCATCCTTGATCGCAAGGTCTCCGATAAGCGCGTGTTCCCCGCGATCGACGTGTCGCGTTCTGGCACCCGCAAGGAAGACCTGCTGGTTCCCAAGGATCAGCTCAAGAAGGTTTACGTGCTGCGCCGCATCCTGAACCCAATGGGCACCATGGACGGCATCGAGTTCCTAATCGACAAGCTGAAATCCACCAAAACCAATGGCGAGTTCTTCCAGTCGATGAATACATAACGAAAAAAGGGCCGCCTCATTGGGCGGCCCTTTTGATTGGCAGCGTCTGATCGTCAAACGCTCAGCGCATACCACCCGCTCGCGACGCTGCGCTATGGCGCGCAATGGCAGCTTTGTTATTCACGTCGGCCAATTCCAACGTATCATCCTGGACGCTGATCTCGCCGCCGGTCATTGCATAGCGTGGGCCCAGCACTTCGAAGATCGACGGCCGCTCTTCGGTCCCACGCCCCAACACACCCTCAACGGTCCGGCCATGTTCGCGATACTCAGGATCGGTTTGCAACAGAGTCTCGTGCAGGTCCTTCAGCTTGTAGTGCGGCACGGAGCAATACAGGTGATGCGGCAGGTGGTAGTCCATCCCCCAGGGGAACACGAGGAAACGCGTCACCGGGTTGACCAGAAAAATGCGCGAATTGGTCAGCCGGCCGCGATCTGCATTGCCATGCTGAAACCACTCCCGCGCCACCATGAACAGCGGGAACGTCGTGAACAGCGGCAGAATCCACAGCAGGCCAAAGTAGCCCCAAGCCGGCGCGCCGGTGGCGTAGCAGATGAATGTCAACGCGCCGTAGAGCAGCCCCAAGAAGCCTATGCGGCCTATGGCCGTCGCCCGGTGCGAGATAACCGGGTCAATGCGGCTCTGCGCAAAATGGTCGTCCGGGATCAAGGCCATATAGCCAAGGATCGCGGCTGTCGCGGCGATGTGCAAAACGAGCGCAGCGGACCAGAGCTCATTGGCGACGCAATAGACAGCAGCAAACGGCAGCCCAACGGCATAGAGCGCCCCCAACCGGACGACCCACGGCGATCCCATCTTTTCTGCGTTGGCATAAGGATTGGTATCGGAGCCGATCGCACTGTAACGCGCGCGCGCGGCAATGTATTTCACGAGACGAACCGGGTTCATCTGCTTGATAAAAGCGACCGTCAGTTCGATATGGGTCAGAGGGAAATCGAGCCAGTGCCCCGAGTCGTGCGCTTGCGCAAAGTTCGGATCGCGCACCGGATCATTGACGAACTGGTGATGTGCCAAGTGGTGCAGCCGGAACGCATAGGTCGACGTGTAGATGGGGAATGCGCCGAACCAATCGGCGATGAGCTCGTTGCGCTTTCGGTCAGCAAACAGCGTGTAGTGGGTGGCTTCGTGGATCAAGCCGCCGAGCTGATGCTGGAAGCCGCCGATGATGATCACGGCCAGAAACGTCGCCGGCGCTGTCAACCACAAACCAAGGCCCGAAGATGCTGCGTAAGAGTACGCCCAAAGGGTACCAACCAGCGTGGCGATGAAAATCGCATAGTTCATCGCGAGGTAGCGGAAGTTGGTATGGTTGTCGCGTTGCTTCAGCGATTGCAATTGAGCCGCGACTGTTCGTTTCACGGACTTTTCGGGATTTGGCCCAGCGGCCAACGCACCTGCCATTTGCGGCATCCCAGACATGTCAAACCTCAACTCCACTTCGCTCAGCGCGTCCAGCGCCAGTCTTTGAGCGATAGCTACAAGTCAGACCGCGCCCTGGCAGTTCCATGTGGGACAAGGGCGAGAACGGATCAGTTGGCCTATCAAACATGACCAAGCCAGCAATATAACCACATCAGCCAACCTTCGTTAAGAAGCTGATAACGGTGCGTATAATGCCGTTGGAGTTGATGTTAAACCGAAAGCTGTTGGCCGCACAACTTATGATCGGAGTTGAGATACATCGGGCAATGCCGCGGACAGTGCGACAGGATCGGTGACGGGTGGCGAACATTGCCTCCCAGAGCAAACGTAAGCTGCGGCTTTCGCGCCGACAGGCCGCTTGCTCTCAAAGACGGCCAGACCAGAGTTGCTGATGGTACTCAACGGTCCGCATAGCTCCACTGTTCCAGGTAGGGAATGCAGGTGGAGGGCCTTCTGCAGCGGCTGAACGGACTCCGTGTCCGGCCCAACAATAACAACAAGTTGCGGAGCAATGAGATCCAGCGCGCTGGCCAGCAAGCCGGTATGTCCGACGATGTTGCGGCCGATATCCCCGGTAAACGCGGACACGATATCCTGGGCGCGCTGTTCGAAACGGAGGTCACCTGTCAGTTGTGCAAGTGCCGCGAGATTCGCCACCATCGTCCCATTGGCGTTGGGGACCGCGTCGTCGGCCGCCGCTTTGAGACGCACGATGACGTCGGTGGTGTCGTCGGCAGAGGTGGCGTACCCGCCGGACTCCGCCACCCAATAATGCCGGTCGAGCACATCCGTCCACGCCACCGCCCGTTTAAAGTAGCTTTGATCCAAAGTTGCTTGATAAAGCCGGAGCGCCGCCCAGATCATGTTGGCGTAGTCGGCAGCTGTCGCCGGTGCGTTGGCGCGGCCCGCACGCCACGAATGCTTGAGGCGTGGCCCGATCGACAACTTTGTTTCAACAAACCGGAACGCGGTCGTCGCCAACTCCAGCCAGCCGGGCCGCTCAAACACCTGCGACGCCCGCGCCAGTGCGCCGATCATCAAACCGTTCCAGTCGGCCAGCACCTTGTCGTCCCAGCCCGGCCGGATGCGGCCGACGCGCCGCGCGAGCAGCTTTTTCCGCAAGCCAGCGAGCCGGGTTTCATCGGCATCAGAACGCAACGCCAGTCCGTTCAGCCGGTTGAGGATCGTGTGCCCTTCCCAATTTCCCTCCGGACTGACGTCATAGACCGAGGCGAAGAACGCCGCGTCTGCGGCCCCCAGAACTCCCAGGATCTCCGCCGCAGACCAGACGTAAAATTTGCCCTCAACGCCTTCGCTGTCAGCGTCGAGCGAGGCGGCAAACCCGCCCCCTTCAGCGATCATCTCGCGCGCCAGCCACGCGACGGTTTCTTCAATCCGCACCTTGAACAGCGGTTCGTGCGTCTCGCGCCAGGCTTCCGTCAGCAAGTCGACCAGCAGCGCGTTGTCGTACAGCATTTTTTCGAAGTGCGGAGCCAGCCACCGGTCATCGACCGAATAGCGCGCGAAACCTCCCCCCAAGTGATCGTAGATTCCGCCTTGGCAAATGTTGGTGAGCGTCGTGGTAACCGCCCGCCGGGCGTCCGGATTGCCGTAGCGAATGCCACCCCGCCAGAGGAACCAGAAGAAACTCCACTGTGGAAACTTCGGCGCGCCCTGGATGCCGCCACGCTCGACATCGACAAGCTGCAGCATCTTCGCCGTCAGGTCTTTGAGCAGCGCATCGGAGATGTCGGGGCCGTCGCCATCACTCGTGCGCGTCAGCGCCGATGTCAGCGCGCTGGCGTTGTTTGCGATCCTCTCCGGCTCTGTGCGGTAGATTTGTTCGATCTGGTGCAGCACATCGACAAACGCTGGCCGGCCCCATTGCGATCGCGGCGGGAAATATGTTCCGCCCCAGAACGGCCGGGCCTCCGGATCGAGGAACATGGTCAGCGGCCAGCCGCCTTGCTGGCCGAGCCGGTGCAAAGCACCCATGTAGATCGCGTCGATGTCGGGCCGTTCTTCGCGGTCGACTTTGATATTGACGAACAGCTCATTCATGACGGCGGCCGTAGCGCCATCCTCAAAGCTCTCGTGCGCCATGACGTGGCACCAATGACAGGCCGCGTAGCCGACCGAAAGCAGGATCGGTTTGCCGGTCCGCTGCGCTTCCGCCAGCGCTTCGGGACCCCACGCCCACCAGTGGACGGGATTGTCTTTGTGCTGCAGCAAGTACGGACTGGTTTCACGGCCCAGGCGGTTTTCGCTCATCATGATCTCCGGTTGCGGTGGGTGCCTTGCACCCGGCCGTTGCCTTGCGGACTTTCATGCTAGACTGAAATACGGGTGCCTGGCACCGTCGCTGAGATCCATGTCGAACCTCCATACCTCAACCATCTTTGCACTTTCGAGCGGTCCCGGGCGCGCTGGGGTTGCCGTGATCCGCGTGTCAGGGCCAGCGGCGGGCGCGGTACTTGATGCGATGGGTTCGCCAAAACCCAAACCGCGCGACGCCGCGTTTCGCACCATCAGACATCCTTTAACCGGTGAGGTGTTGGACCGCGCTGTGGTCCTGTTCTTCGCTGCACCCAAAAGCGAAACCGGCGAAGACGTCGCCGAATTCCAAGTCCATGGCGGTCGCGCGGTGGTGACGGCCGTGTTGGCGGCACTGGGTCAGATCCCCGGATGCCGCATGGCTGAACCCGGCGAGTTTGCCCGCCGGGCGTTCGAGAACGGCAAACTTGATCTGGTCGAAATTGAAGCGCTCGCCGACCTGGTCGATGCCGAGACGGAATCTCAGCGTCGCTTGGCATTGCGATCGGGTGCCGTGCTTTCGGCGCTCTATGAAACCTGGCGCTCCAGGTTGATCGAGATTGCGGCGCTAACCGAAGCCGGCATCGATTTTTCGGACGAGGGCGACGTTGCAGTATCAGTATTTCAGGCGGCTCTTGATCGGGCCAAGCCACTGCTGCACGACATTGAACGCCACCTCAGCGACGGTCACCGCGGGGAAATTCTCCGTGACGGCTTCCGCGTTGCGCTGCTAGGGCCGCCGAACGCCGGCAAATCGAGCTTGCTGAATGCACTCGCCCGGCGCGACGCCGCGATTGTATCGGAGGAGGCCGGCACGACCCGGGACGTCATCGAAGTCCGGCTCGATCTGGACGGCTATCCGGTAATCGTCTCAGATACGGCTGGTATCCGCGAGACCGTCGGCCTTGTCGAACGGGAGGGGATTCGGCGCAGTCTTGCCGCAGCGCGTGAGGCTGACCTCACGTTGTGGCTGAGCGAAACAGGAACCGGTCGGCTACCTGCAGACATTCCAGTGGCCGCCTGTTTGACCATTCGGACCAAGTTGGATCTTGCGCCATGCCCTTCTCCCCTTGGAGAGAAGGTGGCCGAACGCCGGATGACGGGGCAGTGGCACGTGCAAGACCCCCTTACCCCTGCCTTCTCCCCAGGGGGAGAAGGAAATGAGGCTCTCGCCATTTCCTCCAAAACCGGCGCGGGGATGGACGGTTTAATCCGAGCCATATCCGTTCATGCCGCTCAATCGATTGGCGACAGCACCGGCGGTCAACTGCTGGCTCAGGTCCGGCACCGGTCGCACCTTGCGGCCGCGGCCGTGAACTTGCGCGAGTTCATGGCAGGCGACGCGGAGGCACTTGAACTGCGGGCCGAGGATGTGCGGCGTGCTGCGCACTCGTTGGGACGCATCACCGGCCGCGTCGATGTTGAGGACGTACTGGACCAGATTTTTTCCAGATTTTGCATTGGGAAGTAGTTGCAGCCGTTAAGCGCGGTTTCACGTGAAACCGCCACTGACGCCCTTGAGGATTTGCGCTAGAAGTTGCCCCCATGAATGAGAACGTATTCGACGTCATAGTTGTCGGCGGAGGCCACGCAGGCACGGAAGCCGCGACGGTCGCGGCCCGTATGGGCGCGCGCACGGTGTTGGTCACCCATTCTTTTGCAACCGTCGGGGAAATGTCGTGCAATCCGGCCATCGGCGGGCTCGGCAAGGGCCATCTGGTGCGCGAGATCGATGCCCTAGACGGCCTAATGGGCCGCGCCGCCGACCAGGCGGGCATTCAGTTCCGGCTGCTCAACCGCTCCAAGGGCCCCGCCGTCCAGGGCCCGCGCGCCCAGGCCGATCGCAAACTCTATCGCAAGGCCATTCAGCAGGCGATCCGCGAAACACCCAACCTCTCGATCCACGAAGGTGCCGTTGAGGACCTGATCGTCGAGAATGGCAGCGTCACCGGGATCGTGACGGCCGAGGGCGAACAGCTGACAGCAGGCAGCGTTGTGCTGACCACAGGCACCTTCCTAAACGGCTTGATACACCTCGGCGAGACCCGTACGCCCGCGGGGCGGCACGGCGAGGCGCCAGCACTGAAGCTGTCAGAACGCCTCTATGCGATGGGTCTCCAGATGGGCCGGCTGAAGACCGGAACTCCGCCGCGCTTAGATGGCCGCACGATCGATTGGGCGGCGCTCGAAATGCAGCCCGGCGACAATCCGCCGATGCCATTTTCATTCTTGACGCGCGAGATCACGACGCCGCAGATCTCCTGCGGGATCACGTCGACGACGGAAGCGACACATAAGGTGATCCGGGCCAATTTGCACCGTTCGCCCATGTATTCCGGACAGATTGAGAGCATCGGGCCGCGCTATTGCCCATCGATCGAAGACAAGGTTGTCCGGTTCGCCAACCGCGAAAAGCATCAGATTATCCTCGAACCGGAAGGTCTCGACGACGACACGATTTATCCCAACGGCATCTCAACGTCGCTTCCCGCTGAGGTCCAGGCCGCGTTTTTGAAGACCATGCCGGGGCTGGAAAAAGCGGTCATGAAGCGGCCGGGCTATGCCATCGAATATGACTACGTCGACCCCCGCGAATTGAAGCCGACGCTGGAAGTGAAACGCTTGGCCGGTTTGTTTTTGGCCGGCCAGATCAACGGCACCACGGGTTATGAAGAGGCCGGCGCCCAAGGCGTGATTGCTGGCCTCAACGCAGCCCTGATGGCCGGCGGCGGCCAGCGGTTTTTGATCGTCTCGCGGGCAGACGGCTATTGCGGCGTCATGATCGACGACTTGGTCAGCCGCGGCGTGTCGGAGCCTTACCGCATGTTCACATCGCGGGCCGAATATCGGCTGAAGCTGCGCGCCGACAACGCCGATCAACGCCTAACGCCTCTTGGGCTGGACCTGGGTTGTATTGGCGCGGAGCGGCGAGCCGCGTTTGAAGCCCGCGCACAAGCCCTGGAAACCGGCCGTCAGTTGCTGGAAGCCGCTTCGCTGACACCAACTGAAGCCGCTCAGCATGGCCTTGCCGTCAATCGCGATGGCCGCCGCCGCACAGCTTTCGAGTTGCTGTCTTTCCCATCCGTGTCCATGGCGGATCTGCGGCGGATCTGGCCTGACATCGGCAAAATCGATGGAAGCATTGCCGACCAGCTGGAAACGGACGCGCGATACGCTGCCTACGTCCGGCGGCAAGAACTCGATGTCGAAGCCCTGCGCCGCGACGAAGCCACGGCAATCCCCGCAGACTTTGATTTCGCCACCATTCCTGGGCTGTCTAATGAAGCGCGCCAGAAGCTCGTGCAGATGTGCCCGGTGTCGCTGGCTCACGCCGGCCGCATTGACGGCATGACCCCGGCGGCGCTGACATTGGTGCTGATGGCCGTCAAAAAGGCTGGCAACCGGAAGTCCACATGACTGTTCCCGGACCAACGAACCGGCTGATTGACGGTCCCAACGCGTTCCAGGATGCCTTTGGCGTTTCACGTGAAACCATAGAGAAACTAGAGACTTACGCGGCCTTGCTGAAGCAGTGGCAAAAGGCCGTGCAGTTGGTGGCTCCTAGTACGCTCGATGGTGTTTGGCAACGGCATTTGGCGGATTCGGCCCAGCTCCTCGCTCTTGCGCCTGCGGGCTGGAAAACCTGGCTGGATTTGGGGTCCGGGGCCGGGTTTCCGGGCCTTGTCATCGCAGTACTGATGGCTTCAGAACCTGACAAACGCGTTACTCTGGTCGAAAGCGATACCCGTAAAGCCGCATTCCTCGGTGAGGTCGCCCGCAAAACTGGTGTGACTGTGGACATCGTGCCTGGCCGAATCGAATCGTCTTCGACTCACGCTAGGGTTGGTCAGGTCGATATTATTTCTGCGCGTGCGCTGGCACCGTTGGATCGTCTTTTGAGTTTAACGTCCGGCTTTTGGACGCCAGCGACGGTTGGATTGTTTCTGAAGGGCCGGGCCGCGCAGTCAGAGGTCGCAACGGCTCAAGCCTACTGGCGTTTCGAGTTCACACTCGAACCCAGCAAGATTGAGCCGGATAGCCGTGTGGTGTGCGTTCGGAATTTAGTAGCCATTACGGAGGGTTAGCCCCGTGCACGGCGTTGGAACTGCATATAGCGGGTTGCGCGTTCTTGGCATCGCCAACCAAAAGGGTGGCGTCGGCAAAACGACGACGGCCATCAATCTTGGGACGGCACTCGCCGCCGTCGGCGAAAAGGTCCTGGTGATCGATCTCGATCCTCAGGGCAACGCGTCGACGGGGCTCGGCATCGGACCGGAAGCGCGAGCGCTCACGTCCTACGATGTGTTGGCAGGAGGCACGACGCTTTTGGGTGCTGCTGTCGCTACAGCCGTTCCCGGCCTCTACGTCGTGCCCGCGAACGCGGATCTCGTCGGTCTCGAAACCGATCTGATGAACGACCCAACGCGGCCGTTCAAGTTGCGCGATGCGGTCGGTGCCTTGGTTGGCGCCATGCGTGCCAAACCCGGCGAGCAACCGTTCAGCTACATTTTGATTGACTGTCCGCCGTCGCTCAACCTTCTGACACTCAACGCGCTGTCGGCAGCCAACGCGGTGATCGTACCCGTGCAGTGCGAATTCTTCGCGCTGGAAGGGATTTCGCAGTTGAAGGACTCGATTGAACAGATCCGCGCGACGCTCAATCCCACTCTCGAAATTCAAGGCGTGGTGCTGACGATGCACGATGCAAGAACGTCTCTGTCGAGAGAAGTTGCAGAGAACGTGCGCGCATTTTTCGGTCCCAAAGTCTACGAGTCCGTTATTCCGCGCAACACGCGCGTCGCCGAAGCCCCGTCGCACGGCAAGCCGATCCTGCTCTACGACTACGATTGCGCCGGCAGCCAGGCCTATATTCGTTTGGCGACAGAAATCATCGAGCGGGAACGGCAAACGAAAGCAGCGTAATCGCCGGCAGAACAAGACCGAATGACCACAAGAAGCGGACAGCGAAGAGGCCTGCGATCACATGAATGCGCCACTGCAGAAGAGCCGCTTAGGCCGGGGTTTGGCATCACTGATTGGTGAGGCACCGCAGGCCTCACCTCGTTTGCCCGCGGAAGGTGAGCAGAGGCTGGTTGGTACCGATCAGCTCCGCGGTGGCCGTTTCAATCCTCGCAAGGACTTCCGTGAAGACGATCTTGCAGAACTGGCCGAGTCGATCCGCGCGAAAGGTCTCGTGCAGCCGATTATCGTGCGTGCCGATCCCGGCAATGCAAGTGGATTTGAAATCGTCGCGGGCGAACGGCGTTGGCGCGCGGCGCAAAAGGCGGGCCTCCATAATGTTCCTGTCATCGTTCGCGATTTGACCGACAAAGAGGTTCTCGAACTCGCCATTATCGAGAACGTGCAGCGCGCAGATCTCAACGCGATTGAAGAAGCGACGGGATATCGGGACTTAATCGAACGCTTCGAGTACAGCCAAGAGCAGGTGTCCGAAATTATCGGCAAGAGCCGCAGCCACGTCGCCAACACAATGCGGTTGTTGAAATTGCCGGCTGACGTGCAGGTGATGGTGCAGTCTGGCGCGCTCACCGCTGGCCACGCGCGAGCCCTTGTCGGCCGCCTGGACGCGGAAGTTCTGGCCCGCAGGATCGTCGAACAGCAGCTGAATGTGCGCGAGGTCGAGGCTCTCGTTCAGGCTGGCCCCATCGGCGAGGAAGGGTCAACGCCTAAGCGCGTGCGCGAGAAAGACCCTGATACCAAGGCATTCGAGAAAGAACTGACGGACGTCCTGGGTCTTAAAGTTGAAATTAAGCGCGGTTCTGGCGAAAGCGGGCACCTGATCATAAAGTATGGCAACTTCGACCAGCTCGACTACATCCGCTTGCGGTTGGCGGGCGGCTAACTGGTGCGTTGCTGTTAACATTTCCTATCGCCTCGGCAAAGGCTTGACGGGCCCGCCAGCGCTTGCTGCATAGGCGGCTAGTGCGCATACGCGCGTTTTTTCTGACTCTGGGTTTTCTGATGAGCAAAGATGTCCTCGCCGAGCTCGCCGCATTAATCCGCGCGCGGCGGGCTGAAAGCGCTGAGAAATCCTATACGCGGCAACTCCTTGATGCTGGGCCGGAGCAGTGCGCTAAAAAGCTGGGCGAGGAGGCTATTGAAGCGGTCATCGCTGGGGTGTCCGGCAGCGATAACGCTCTCAAGGCTGAGGCGGCCGACGTACTGTACCACCTGATAGTCTTGCTGGAAGCGCGCAATGTATCATGGGACGACGTTTTGAGTGAGCTCTCTGCGCGCATGGGTGTTTCGGGTCATACAGAGAAGGCAGCCCGGACTGGGAAGTGAGCAGGAATGGGTAAGAAGCCAGCCACAGTGAAGGCCGTGCCGCGCAAGCGCAGTGCGCCCATGGTCGAGCGCAACACAGATCTGGCGTTCTCGCCCTATCGCGTGTTCAGCCGTACTGATTGGGCGCGCCTGCGCGCCGATACACCGATGACGCTGCTACCCCACGAGCTCGAGCAGTTGTCGGGTCTCATTGAAGAACTGTCCGTGCAGGAGGTCGAAGAGATCTACTTGCCGATGTCACGCTTGCTCAATCTTTATGTCGCCGCAGCCCAGAAGCTTCACGCCGTCTCATCAACCTTCCTCAATCGCACCGATAACAAGGTGCCGTTTATCATTGGCGTCGCCGGGTCGGTTGCGGTCGGTAAGAGCACCACGGCGCGTGTGCTGAAGGCGCTCCTGGCGCGCTGGCCGGATCATCCCAGTGTCGATCTCATTACGACAGATGGGTTTCTGCTGCCGAATGACGAGCTGAAATCCCGCGGATTGATGAATCGAAAGGGGTTTCCGGAGAGCTTCGATAACACGCTGCTGCTGAATTTCCTTGCTGACGTAAAGTCGGGAAAAGATGTAGTAGAGGCGCCCGTTTATTCGCATTTCCATTACGATATTCTGCCAGGCCAGAAAACGATTATCGAGCGCCCTGATATCTTGATCGTCGAAGGTTTGAACGTGTTGCAGCCCGCCCGGTTGCCGCGTGACGGAGAAGGCATTCCGTTCGTCTCAGATTTTTTCGATTTCTCTATCTATATCGATGCTGAACCGTCCGTCATCGAGGAATGGTATATCGAGCGGTTCATGCGGCTGAGAAGCACGGCGTTCCGCGATCCCGGCGCGTATTTCCATCGCTACGCCAAACTTCCGCATGACGCTGCTGAAACGCGCGCACTAGAGATTTGGAACAGCATCAACCTGAAAAACTTGCGGGAAAATATCCTGCCCACGCGGCAGCGCGCGCGTTTGATCCTCAGCAAGACAGCCAATCACAGCGTGGGCTCAGTTGCTCTGCGCAAGCTGTGAGGCTGTGCGCGAAAAGGACAAAAAAAGGGCCGCTGGGGGGCGGCCTGTAGAGTCTCGCATGTGAGGCTGACAGTGACGTGCTAATGGCGTGGCCAAGGGAAAAATGGACGCTCCCAAGGGAAAGAATTGGCCGATTGGCCGAGTGCCATTTGATTATGGTACGCACGTAAGACGACTGAGTGTTCGAACGCAAAAATGACTGCAGAAAGTTGCAATTCCAGAGCGGCTGATGCCGATTGAACGGCAGCCGAATACATCGACAGCATGAAATCTGTCGGGTGAGCAGGTTGCGGCGCCTCATTGTAGGGAACAGGCGGCTCCATCGCCATCGCCATTGGCAACGTGGCTTTCTTGGTGCGAGCCCACGAGCCGCCCCTCGGTTTGGAGGTCTTCTTAGGGTCCTTTTTGGCGCTGAGTGCCACGGCTTGCTGGCGGGTCGCGGCCGGTGCGGCGGTTTGCTGCCGCGCTGTGTATTTGTCCCGCAAACGCCGGATGGCCGACGGATCGTCGATCCCGATCGCCTTGATTGCGGTCGTAGGGCGCATATCCGGATTCGCATTGAGCAATTTGGTTACAGCTTCAAGTCTGGACTTGTCGTCCACGCCTGAGCCTTTCGGCCGGCCGCGGACGTTCAATTTACGAGTCATACTGTCATGCCTCTTCGACACGATTCGGTTGACTTTTAGAATGGCGGATCCGGTGGATTAAGCCAGGGAGAATAATTGGCAACGTATTAAAAAGGTAAAGGAACGTCCTGTTTCTGTTGCGAAATTACATCCCATGGGACAACCAACCTGGAACAAAGGATGTCAATTAACATACAACACGGATTCAGTTGCAATACTCCTGAATTTAAAAAGTCAGGTAATGGCGTCAATCAAATCAATCCGCGTTTTTGGGCTAATTCATTCAGATTCGTTTCTGGCCGGGCGCCGACATGGCTGATAATCTCAGCTGCGGCCAGGCTTCCAAGACGGCCGCATGTGGCGAGATCCCGGCCGCTGGTCAGTCCATAAAGAAAGCCCGCCGCATAGAGATCGCCAGCCCCCGTTGTGTCAATAATTGCGGCGACAGGCTCGACCGGTATGACATGAAATTGGTCCTTGGAGACGATAATGGATCCCTTGGCACTACGGGTCAACACGGCAAGGGGCACGTCGGCAGCGGCCCGGCGCGCGGCTTCATCAAAGTCGTTCGTTTCGTAAAGTGACGTGATTTCGCTCTCATTGGCGAACAAAATGCCAATTCCGGACTGGATGAGTTCGTGAAACTCTGCCCGGTGGCGGTCGACACAGAAAGAATCTGAAAGGGTGAGGGCTGCTTTGCGGTCAGCGCGCGATGCGATGGCAATGGCTTGACGGAACGCGGCCTTAGCTTCTGGGCGGTCGAATAAATAGCCCTCAAGATAGACAACGCCAGCAGCTTCAATCACGGCTGGGTCGACTTCGCCCTGATCAAGGTCTGTGCTGATCCCGAGGTAGGTATTCATGGTGCGTTCGCCGTCGGGCGTCACAAGAATGAGCGAGCGTGACGTTGGCTCCTGGCCGGAGACAGCTTTGGTATCGAACGCAACGTTGGCCGCAGCGATGTCGTGTTTGAAGATGCGGCCAAACTCGTCGTCTGCAACTTTGCCGATAAAGGCCGCTTGCCCGCCGAATGACGCCAAGCCAACCATCGTGTTGGCCGCCGAGCCACCGGAGATCTCAATGGCCGGGCCCATGGCGCTGTACAGCGTCGACATCCTGCCCGCATCGACCAACCGCATATGGCCTTTGGCCGCGCCGTGGTGCGCCAGAAACGCATCGTCGCAGCGGCCAATAATATCGACGATGGCGTTGCCAATAGCGACAACATCGTAACGTGCAGCGGTCATAGGGTCTCTCCGGTGGTGCGGGCCGGACTATAGGCTGGGCCGGTTGCACGGCAACAGGTGGCGCGTGGGCAAGATCAGCGCAGCCCGTTGTTTTTGGCGCTCTCGCGGGCCAGGCGGGCGAGCGTCAGCACAAGCCGCTCGGCTAAGACATCCTCGAGGATCGATGTTTGCCTCGCCGACTTGGCGGTGGTGGCTGTCACATCCAGAGCCTTGGTCAGGCTTGCCGTCTGCCAGGTCCTGCACTGGGCCGCGACCGCGTCCTTCTGCTTGAAATGCAGCGGCGGCCGCAGGTGTTGTATCGCGGTGTCGATCGACTGACCACGGTCGGCAGAGGTACGCACGCGATGCAGGCGCTGGAAGTGCCGCTGAACCGCGCCAATGATCACCTGAGCGTTTTCGCCTGCTTCAAGGGCACGGGAAAGCTCTTGTGCGGCGCGGTCCGAGTGTCCGGAGGCAGCGGCGTGGATAACGCGATCAATGGCCATTTCAGATGCGTCGCCGACGATCGCCTCGACGTCGTCTTCATCGATCTCGGCTTTTCCGGACGCATATAGCGCGAGCTTTTCGATTTCGCCGCGCGACAGGGCGCGGTCAGCGCCGAGGCGCGAAATCAGCATCTGTCGTGCGGCAGATGTTATTTTCAGTCCCGCTGCCCCAAGAACATCGCGGACGAGGGTGTCTAGATCCTGGGTATCGTCGCCAAAACAGGCAATCGCCGCGGCTTTAGTGGACTTCTCGAAGAGGGCGCGGAGACTATCGTCGGGCTTGAGATTGCCAGCTTCAACGATAAGCACGCCGGCAAGGCTGCTGTCTTCGACGAGCGGCTTTAGGCCGATCGTGTTGATCCGGCGTCCTGATGCAGCACGCACGATTTTACGGCCGCCGAACATCGGGATGGTTAGCAGCTCGACAGCCAGTCGATCGGGGTCTTCGTCGAGATCTTCATCGGTGAACCGGACGATTTCCCCGGGCAGGGTGTCGCGCGCAGCGAACAGCTGGGCTAGGGCCGCGCCACGTTCGCTGACCAACCCTGCATCCGAACCGTAGAGTAGAAATGCGGATAGCCGGGTGTCTGGAGACTTGATGAAAGCAGCGGCTTGATGGGCCTTGATGGCGGCCATTGCGGCTTACGCGGGGGTCGAGGCGAGGAATGCCGCAATGCGCGACTTCAGATCTTCGCCGATCGTTTTTGCGGCCCGGTTTTCCGCGTCTTCGCGTGCGCGGACATTAGAGAAAATGGACTTGAAGCGCTCGAAGCCGGCGCGGGCGTAGCTCTTGCCTTCGAGGGCGACGGTCTTGTCGGATAGCCGGACAAGCCGGAATGACGCATCGAGATTGTAAACGCTGCTGCGGGCGTCACCATCGATTTGAACGAGTGTCGAGGTGACGGACTCGCGAATGGCGACTTCAAGCCGGTAAGCGGACTCGGCTGGCTGGCCACCGCCGGTGGTTTGATAGATGACCTCGTTGCGCAGTTGCTGTCCGACGCGGCCTGGAATAGTCGCGACATCGACTTGCGCCAATTGCTGCTCAACATCGGCACCACCGACTGCGGATGAGCCATACAGCGGCCGGAAGCCGCTCGCGCCGCAGGCCGACAGCAAGGGGGTGATGCAGGCAATGAGAATTGCTGCTCGCAGCAACCCGTGTTTGGGGTTGGCGCGCGTTAAGGTCAGTTCGTTGTTCCTGGTATTGGCCATACGCGCCTCAGGCAACGACATTCACGATCCTTTGCGGCACGACGATGATCTTTTTCACCGGCTTGCCTTCCAAGGCTCGAACAACGGCTTCCAAGCCGAGAGCCGCAGCCTCGATCTCTTGATTTGACGCGGTTCGCTCAATGGTTAGCTCATCGCGCCTCTTCCCGTTGACCTGTACGGCAATGGTCACGCGATCGTCAACGAGCAAGGCCGGATCGGCCTTTGGCCAGGGTTGATTGGCGGCCAGAGTGTTGTATCCAAGCCGCGCCCAGCATTCCTCGGCCAAATGCGGCATCATAGGAGCGATCAACTGAACGAGTATTTCAGCGGCTTCCCGCAAAGCCCAGTCGAGACCTTCCGATGACTTAGGTAATGCTCCCGAAAGTGCATTCGTGAACTCGTAGATCTGGGCGACAGCCACGTTAAACCGCAGCGATTCGATGTTGCGACCCGTGGCGTCGAGGGCCTTGTGTGCAGTGCGGCGCAGTTCAGTTGCGTCAGAACTTAAGCTCGCTGGCATGGCCGCACCTGTAGGCGCGCCTTTGTCCGCGATCTCGTCCACCAGACGCCAGATGCGCTGCACGAAGCGGCCCGCGCCCTGCACGCCAGCTTCGGTCCAGATCACATCGCGTTCGGGCGGGCTGTCCGACAGCATGAACCAGCGGGCGCAGTCGGCGCCCCAGTGGGCGATAATGTCGTCGGGATCGACGAGGTTCTTTTTCGACTTCGACATCTTTTCGACCGAACCGATGGTGGCGGCGTTGCCTGACGCGATTTCGATTGCGGTGCGGGCTTCGCCCTCGCCCTTCAGTTCGACTTCGGTGGGCAACAGCCATGCGCCCGACTCCGACTTGTAGGTTTCGTGGGTCACCATGCCTTGCGTGAACAACGCGCTGAACGGTTCGCGCAGGTTCTTGGTGCCGAGCCCTGCGTCGCCCATCGCGCGATAGAAGAAGCGTGAATAGAGAAGATGTAAAATCGCGTGCTCAATGCCGCCGATGTATTGATCGACGGGCAGCCAATAGTCAGCTGCTTTGGTGTCAACTGGCGTAGTGGCATCCGGTGCGGTGAAGCGCACATAGTACCAAGAGCTATCGACGAACGTGTCCATCGTGTCGGTTTCGCGCCGGGCGGGTTTGCCGCATTGGGGGCACGCGCACTGCTTCCAAGTCGGATGGCGATCAAGCGGATTGCCCGGCTTGTCGAACGTCGCGTCCTCCGGCAATTGAACCGGAAGGTCTTTTGCAGGGACCGGAACGACGCCACACACTTCGCAATGGATCATCGGGATCGGGCATCCCCAATACCGTTGCCGCGAGATGCCCCAGTCGCGCAGGCGATAGTTCACTTTGCGCTGACCTAAAGGCGCTTTGCCGAGCGTTGCGGTCTCCAATCGCTTGGCAGCTTCTTCGAACGCGGCCGTCGTGGTCAGTCCGTCGAGGAAGCGCGAGTTGATCATCGTGCCGTCGCCGTCAACGGCGGTGTCTCCAATCACGAAGGTCTTGGCGTCAGCGCCTAGCGGCAGCACCACCGGCGTGACAGGGAGTTTGTATTTGCGAGCGAAATCGAGGTCGCGCTGGTCGCCGGACGGGCAAGCGAAAATGGCTCCCGTGCCGTAGTCCATCAGAACAAAGTTGGCGACGTAGACCCGCACCCGCCAGTCTTTATCGAACGGATGCACGGCGCGGATGCCAGTGTCATAGCCCTGCTTTTCAGCGGTTTCAACATCAGCAACCGATGTGCCCATGCGCCGGCATTCGTCGCAGAACGCGGCAAGTTTTGGGTCTTGTTCAGCAGCGGCCTTGGCCAGTGGATGATCCGGCGCGATTGCCATGAACGAGGCGCCGAACAGCGTGTCGGGCCGGGTTGTGTAGATCTCGAGTTCTGAATGTCCCGGCGGTGCCGTCCTCGCATCGAGGGCCCACCGGACCAACATTCCTTCCGAGCGGCCAATCCAGTTCGCCTGCATCAGGCGGACTTTCTCAGGCCACTTATCAAGCGTGCCGAGATCGTTCAGCAGTTCATCGGAGTAAGCGGTGATTTTGAAGAACCACTGAGTGAGTTCGCGCTGTTCGACGAGCGCGCCGGAACGCCAGCCGCGGCCGTCGATCACCTGCTCGTTGGCGAGCACGGTGTGATCGACCGGGTCCCAATTGACCTTAGAGGACTTGCGATAGGCGAGGCCCTTGTCAAAGAGCTTCAAGAAGATCGCCTGCTGGTGCTTGTAGTAATCGACGTTGCAGGTGGCGAGTTCGCGGCTCCAGTCGAGCGACAAGCCCATCGATTTCAACTGACGCTTCATGGCGTCGATGTTGGCGTAGGTCCAGGTGCCAGGGTGGGTTTTGCGCTCTATTGCTGCGTTTTCGGCCGGCATGCCAAAGGCGTCCCAACCCATTGGATGCAGGACGTTGAAGCCCTTGGCGCGCTTGTAGCGGGCGAACACGTCACCCATGGCGTAGTTGCGCACGTGGCCCATGTGGATGCGGCCCGATGGATAGGGGAACATCTCGAGGACATAGCATTTCGGCCCGGAGCCAGACGTCTTAGCGGTGAACGTTCCGGCGTTTTCCCAGGCTTGCTGCCAGTGTTTTTCGCGTGCGGGCGCGTTGTAGCGTTCGGAGGCCATGAGGTGGTGGGGTCTTTCAAAACGGCGTGGTTAAAGGGGTTGGCGGGTAAAGAGCCTGAAAGCGCCGGGGGGTCAAGGCGGGGTGATTGCTGAAGGCTGGGCCCGGCGTCGCGTCAGCTTCTGGGTGTCATGGGTATTTTTTCGGGATTTTTGCCCATGAGGGTGGGTCTCATGTGCAGTGCGTGAACATGAGGCTGGCATCATGTTCAATATTTCCTATTTTGTGTACATGAGAATGCTATCATGCGCAGAGCTTGAACATGAGTCGCTTATCATGTTCAAAAATCGTCAAAAATTGAATATGAGAATATGAACAAGCCAGTGCCCCGCTCCAAGACCAGAAAAGCCACGGGCAACGACCCGCGCCGGCCGTACAACGACCTGCCGTTGTTGCCGCCTCCTGCAGACCTCGAGACCAAGGCCGTCCTAAAGCGCTGCGTCGCCGCCCACAAGGAACTGGCGGCCCTGAAAATAGCCGGACAACTCCTGCCCGATCAAACCGTGCTGATCAACGCCATCCCGACACTGGAGGCGCGAGCCAGCTCGGAAATCGAAAACATCGTCACGACCAATGACAGTCTGTTTCGCGAGGCGAGCCTTGGCCAAGACGACACGTCTATCGATCCGGCAGCCAAAGAGGCATTGCGCTACCGGACTGCGCTTTATGAGGGGTTTGAAAATCTCGCGAAGCGACCGGTTACAACGCGCATGGCCATCGACTCGTGCCGCACGTTAACTGGGACCAGCCTCGACATCAGAGCGGTTCCGGGCACGACACTGAGAAACGTCACGACAGGCGACGTAATCTATACTCCACCCGATGGTGTCGATGTGATCCGCGGCTTGCTCGGTAACTGGGAAAAATACCTCAATGCTGACAGCGACATTGATCCGCTCATCCGAATGGCCGTTCAACACTATCAGTTCGAGGCCATCCATCCGTTTGGCGATGGCAACGGGCGGACGGGACGCATCTTGAATCTGCTGTTCCTGGTGCAAACCGGGCTCCTCGACAAACCGACACTTTATCTCAGCCGCTATATTCTCAATACGCGGGCGGATTACTATCGCTTGCTGGAAAAGGTGACGCAGCAGGGCGAGTGGGAAGCCTGGGTCCTCTACATGCTGACAGCGATCGAACAAACGGCTGGTTGGACCAATGCCAAGGTGTCGGCCATTCGCGCGCTGATGGCGGAGACCGCGCGCTATGTACGGGCGTCGAAACCCCGACTCTATTCGTATGAACTCATCGAGCTTGTGTTCACGCAACCTTACTGCCGGATTGACAATCTGATTGAGGCAGGCATGGGAAATCGCGTGACGGCGTCATCGTACATGAAACAGCTCGTCGAGATCGGAGTGTTGAAGGAAGAGAAGCTCTGGCGCGACAAGGTGTTCATCAACCGCAAGTATCTCGATCTGCTATCGAGTGACGAGCACACGTTTGCGCCGTACGGCGTTCCCGAACAGCCAGCGGCCCGCAAGGCAAAGTCGCGATGACCCTCCACTCCTCTGTAGCCGCATTGCACGAGATTGAAACGCGAATTGCGAAGGCGGCGACTGGCGCGCGCCGGGACGTATCTTCGGTTCATCTCATCGCAGTGTCGAAAACCTTCGACGGCGGAGACATTGTGCCGGTGATCGAAGCGGGCCACCGCGTGTTCGGCGAAAACCGAGTGCAGGAAGCCAAAGCCAAATGGCCGGACCTTAAGGTGCGGGTTCCGGGACTTGAGCTCCATCTCATCGGCCCGCTGCAATCAAACAAAACGAAAGAAGCCGTCGAGCTGTTCGACGCGATCCACACCATCGACCGGCCGAAGATCGCCGAGGCGGTGGCGGCCGAGATGGTACGGCAGGGCAAGCGGCTTCAGCTGTTCGTTCAGGTCAACACGGGCGAGGAGCCGCAGAAGGCCGGCGTCATGCCACGCGAAGCTCCGGCGTTCGTCGCCATGTGCCGCGATCAGCTCAAGCTCGAAATCGCAGGCCTCATGTGCATTCCGCCGGTCGACGAAGAACCCGCGGTGCACTTCGCGTTCCTTTCCAAGCTCGCACACGACCTGGGCGTGCCGGGCCTCAGCATGGGCATGAGCGGCGACTTCGAAACCGCGATCGAGTTTGATGCCACGCATGTGCGTGTCGGTAGCGCGATTTTCGGGGTGCGGGGGTAGCCGGCCTCCGCACACTACTTCACCCGCGCCGTGAAATGCTTGCGCACGGCCTCGTGGATTTTCCAGGTGCCTTTGAAGGTGGATTCTACGACGAAGGCGTCGCCAGCTGTGACCTCGACCGGGCTGCCGCCGTCCGGCGTGATGGTGATGCGGCCAGCCAGGATGTGCACGAACTCAAAGCCTGTATATGTCGCGTGATAGGTGCCGGGCGTTGCGTCCCAGTGACCCGAGATCATCGATCCGTCGGCCGTCGTGTGCTGCACCCAGGTTTTCATCGACGGGGAGCCATCGACGACCTTCCAACCGGGAAGATCGGACGTGATCGGGTCTGCGCTGGTTGCGGGAATTTTGACGACGGTCGCGGTCATGTCAGCACCTTGGGTTACAGCATCGTGTGGGGCAGTGTACGGGTCAGTGGCTCCGCCGCAAGCGTCCTCGCTGCCTGTCTAATACCGTCCCGACAGCACCACCACGCCGCCAAGGATCATGAGCATCCCCAGAAGCTGCAGCAGGTTGAGGCGCTCTTTCAAGAAGATGATCGCCAACACAACTGTCACCGCTCCGAAACATGACCCCACGACGGTTGCGAACTCCGCCCCTTCGATTTTGCCGGCCGAGATGACCGCTGACAAGGCCAACGCATCCAGCACGCCCATCAGCATCAACACGGGAAGCCACGGCTTCGCGCCGGAAAAACTGCCCCGGTCGCGCAGGCACCAGGCAGCCATGATCGCCATTGACCAGGCCCTTGAGACGAGGGTCACGTTCAGCTCTCCACCATCCTGAACCGCCGCCTGTCCTGCGGTCAGGGATGCGGCGAATCCAAGGCCTGACAATCCCGAATAGACGATGGCTTGCGTGCGTATCCCCACCATAGCGTGACCCGGTTCCGGTTGGGCTTCAGTTGCAAAGCGGGCAACGAGTGCCACGCCCACAGTGATTGCCGCCACCGCAAGCCAATCCGATGCCGACGGCTGGGCACCATTGGCCACGGCCCACACCATCACGAGCACCGGATAGGCCCCCACAATGGGCGACACCAGCGCCACGGGGCCAATCGCAAACGCCTTAAACAGCCAAACGAACCCCAGGGCGTAGGTGATCCCGGTGAGTGCCATGATCCATAGTTTGTCGGGTGCAACACTCACGGCTTCTCCGCGGACAACCATGGCCGTTGCGATCGCGATCGCACCAAGTATGAAAACGATCAGAACCGACTGGAGACTGCCGAGCGAACGGCTGACAAACCGGATGAGCAGGTCATGGAGGCCCCAAGCCAGCGCTGCGACAACACCCAAGAGCACGGCACTCATGCGTTAGACCCCGTTCCCCGTTCGGCTCTGTTGGACAGGGTGAGCCGGTGCGAGGACCGGACCAGCGACGGCCAACTCGACCTACCATAGCGGGCGCAATGATAAATGCAGCGCGAGCGACATAATTGGCCCCGAAAACGCCAATCCTTAGCAACCACGAGGCAGCGGCCCTGCGAGGCCTTTGGGATTGCGGGGCCAGCGACCGCAAGTGGGAGTTTTCCAAGGGTTTTCCGGCCACTGTCTGAATGATGTCTAGGCCCCGGTGGTAGCCTTACCCGAATGTGATTCGTTTCAATCGCATCATTTTGGAGACGTCCATGGCTTCCACAACGCTTCGGACCGCCGATATTCAAGCCGGCTCGGCTGCCGCGGACGCCGCGCGCGAGGAACTCGCTGAACGCGCTGCCACCAAGGGGTCCGGCAAGGCGCCGAAGGCGGGCAAGGATGGTTGGCACAAGTTCCTCGTCGATGTCTGGATCACGCCCTTCAACAATATCGAATTCGGGCTCTACAAGCGATCGCGGAACAAGGGCAAGTCACGCCAGTTCACCTCTGACATGGATATCTTCGCCGAAGTGATCGAGAACGGCGAACGCACCGGCGTGCTCGGCTACCGCGAGGATCTTTGGAAGCAGAACACGGGCATGGACAAGCGCCTGGTGTTCAAGTTGTTCAATGAAACCGTGAATTGGCGCGCCACCATGGATCTGATGGTCGGCCGGTCGTTGCAGCAAACGATTGGCGCGCGCGGACTGCCGGTCACATGCTACTCCGTCAACACCGACGATGATGGGTTTTTGATTTACATCGAGCGATCAGCCAACAAGTGGCCGTTGATGCCGGAGAACTTTTCGTTCTTTTTAATGAATGATAACCAGCCTGAGTTTTACCGCTTACGCCGCGACTTCATCAATTTGGGTGGCGACTACACCCTCTATGACCAGAGCGGCAACGTAGTCGGGGCACTGGACGGCAAGGTGTTTTCGATTGGCGGCAAGTGGTACGGCAAGGTCAAGCAAGGGCATGCCGACAAGCGGTTGCTGACCGTGCTGAAGCTGTTCGCCGGCATGATTATTTTCAACGGCGATACGCGCCGCCATATGAAGCGGCTCTACAAGGATGTCCGCGCTGGCCGCATCAAGCCGAAGATCGAACGGCAAGAAGCCGATCTCTATATGAACCCGCGCCGGACGCGATAAAACGGGGCGGGAGGAGCGCTTGCCTGCTCATGTGGCAGCTGCTCGGGACGGTTTGCCTAAATGATAGGCACTATCGGTTTTATAGTTTGCGTAGGGAACGCCAAAGACTCTGAAATTAAAGGGTTTTTATGAATCGTTAACACTTGGCACAGTTCTTGATCATCCCGCCGTAAACTGCAGCAGATCGCTTGAAAACAATGCGACTGCTTAAAAAGTCAGCAACGGTTCGGTGGGAGCAGGGGAATGGAACAACTCCAAGCGGGGTCGGACGTCTTTTTTCTTTTGATGGGGGCGATCCTCGTCTTTGCCATGCACGGCGGCTTTGCGTTTCTTGAGGTCGGCACCGTCCGGCACAAAAACCAAGTCAACGCGATGGTCAAAATCCTCGTCGATTTTGCTATTTCGACCATCACCTACTTCTTCATCGGGTACTGGATTGCGTACGGCGTCAGCTTCATGGGCAATGCCGCGGCGATCTCGGGCGGCGCCGATGGCTTCGGCCCTCAAGGCTTGAGCCTCGTCAAATTCTTCTTCCTGTGCACATTCGCGGCGGCGATTCCGGCCATCGTTTCTGGCGGTATTGCGGAGCGGGCAAAGTTTCTGCCGCAGTGCCTTGCGACGGCCGCACTCGTTGGCCTTGCCTATCCTCTGCTCGAAGGCGCGGTCTGGAACCGCAACTTCGGTTTGCAGGATGGGTTATTCAAAGACGCATTCGGGGCGGATTTCCACGACTTTGCCGGAAGCGTGGTCGTTCACGCCTTCGGCGGCTGGGCCGCGTTGGCGGCGGTGCTTCTGCTGGGCGCGCGGCTCGGCCGCTACGACAAGGGCCGCTCATTCGGTATTCCGCCGTCATCGATTCCGTGGCTCGCCATGGGCTCGTGGCTGCTGTGCATCGGCTGGTTCGGGTTCAATGTCATGAGCGCGCAGAGCCTGAAGGGTATCTCGGGTCTCGTCGCGGTCAACTCGCTGATGGCCATGTGCGGCGGGATCGTTGTCGCGCTGCTTGCAGGACGCAACGATCCAGGCTTCGTTCACAACGGCGCGCTGGCTGGCCTCGTGGCCGTCTGCGCGGGGTCTGACTTGATGCATCCGGTGGGTGCCTTGGCAACCGGCGCCATTGCGGGCTTTATCTTCGTCCAGTTGTTCCAACTCGCGACCAACAAATGGCAGATCGACGACGTGCTCGGCGTTTGGCCGCTGCACGGATTGTGCGGACTGTGGGGCGGAATCGCTTGCGGGATCTTTGGGCTGACCGAGCTCGGCGGCATCGGCGGCGTAACGTTCCTATCCCAGCTCGTCGGTAGCTTGATGGGCGCGGCGTTCGGCTTGGCCGCCGGCTTTGTGATCTATGGCGTGCTGAAGGCCAGTCTTGGAATTCGCCTCACGGCCGATGAGGAACGCGAAGGCGCGGACCTCTCCATTCACAAGATTGGCGCCAACCCCGAAGAAGACGTGCGGATGGGCCGGGTGTGAAAATACGGAAGGCCCGGCAGTTCAATGCCGGGCCTTCCTGTCGTTGCTTAGACTTTTCTCGCTCCGTTCAGCGCGCCGCGTGCTTGGTCTTCTTGTAGCGTTTGCGGTCGGCGGCCGTGATGTGGCCGTTGGCACCCAATGCAGACAAGCACGGCTTCGATAGCCTGGGCCCGACATTTCGCATGCACTTGCGCACACCCGGAGTGCCGACCGCGTGCATGCTGCAATGAGCGAAGTAGTCGTTGGCACAGGCTTGCTTCACCGCCTGGCTGACGGCGCCTGCCGGCGACGTGAATGCGAACAGAACGATGGCAGCTGCTGCCGCGGCCCTCAATGTCATGTGGTTGGTCATCAACGATTCCCCTAATCCCTCGCGAGCCCTGCCGTTTGCTCGATGGTTGCGGCTGTCAGTTCGAACTCACGGGATGATCAAGGCCGCCAGACGATCGGCAATCGGCACACCGGCCATGGACGCTGCGTTCGTGACAGGATAAGCGATTCGGCAACTTTCGGTGATGGGAACTCGCGGCCAATGCCTTCACAGCAAAAAGAAAAAACGTCAGGATCTGTCATTGGCGTTGGCGCCTTGAGTTCCGGCGCGATCCTATCGCCGTTTACACAACTGCGAAAATTGCTCGATGGAATTCCAGCTGGCCATGCAAAACCGATCGAAATGACCATCGGTGAACCGCGCGAAGCGATGCCGTCTTTGATCGGCGCGAAGCTCATTGAAGCGCAATCTGCGTTGGGAAAATATCCGCCAATTCGCGGGACGGACGAGCTGCGCGGCGCCATTGCAGCTTGGTTGGCGCGGCGTTACCGGCTGTCATCTCCCGTTGATGCATCGCGTGAAGTGCTGGTCCTAAACGGTTCACGTGAAGGATTATTTTTTGCCTGCATTCCTGCCGTTGGCCGCAAACGGTTCAGCGGCGCGCCAGCCATTCTGATGTGCAATCCGTACTACTCCGCATACGTTGCGGGGGCGCTCGCCTGCGGAGCGGAAGCCGTATTCCTGAACGCGGACGCGGCCAGCGGCTTCTTGCCGGATCTCGACGCACTCAGAGCGGACACGGCACTGCTCTCCCGCACTGCAGCACTTTTCATCGGCTCGCCGTCCAATCCGCAAGGCGCAGTCGCCAGCCGCGACTACATTCTGAAGGCCCTGGCGCTGGCACGCGTTCATGACGTCATGCTGTTCCTCGATGAGTGCTACTCAGAGATTTACACTCACGCGCCGCCACCTGGTGGGCTTGAGGTTGCGGCCGCGACGCCCGAACGGTTTGCCAACCTCGTCGTTTTCAACTCGCTGTCCAAGCGTTCGAATCTTCCCGGCCTGCGGTCGGGCTTTTGTGCCGGCGATGCAACATTCCTCGAGGCCTATGGAGAAATTCGCAACATGTGCGCGCCGCAGGTCTCGGGGGCTGTGCAACACGCCTCGGCCGCGGCCTGGGCCGACGAAGCCCATGTTGAGGCGTCGCGCGCGGCTTACGCGAAGAAATTCGCCATTGCAGATGAGGTGTTGGACGCCAAGTTCGGCTACCGGCGGCCGGCCGGTGGTTTTTGCCTTTGGCTGGATATGAGCCAAATTGGCGGCGGCGCTCAGGCGGCGGTAACCTTATGGAAATCCTTCGGCGTCAAGGTGCTACCTGGTGCATTCCTGGCTCAGGCTGGCCGTGACGGGAAGAACCCTGGCGACGCGTATATCCGCGTCGCTCTGGTTCAGGACCCGGCAACGGTAAGGGAAGCGCTCGAACGAATTGTTCAGGTATCCGCGTAAAGAGACGTTCGCGCCGATGTTGTCCGGCTCACCCGTTGAGGACTACCAGCGCCTGCTGCCACACACCGTGGAAGCCAGGCTGATTGGCGTTTTGGCTCGTGTAGTCGGCGTTTTGGTGCTGGCCGTTGCCGCCGCCCTCTGGCTCAGCCTGCTGTCATGGTCAGTCACCGACCCAAGCCTGACTCATGCCACAAGCGGCCGCCCTGCGAACATGCTGGGTCCGCTTGGCGCTGTCCTCTCTGATCTCATTTTGCAGATGCTCGGCTTTGCCGCCGTCGCCTTTTTGCTCGCGCCGATGTTCTGGGCGCTTGAGCTGCTGTATGCCGAACGCATCGTGTACTTCAAACTGAAGCTGGCGTTCTTTCCCGTCTCCGTGCTGCTGGTCGCGGGCGCCCTTTCGACATTACCGGTCGCGGCCTCTTGGCCGCTTCACCATGGCTATGGCGGCATTCTGGGTGATGTCGTCAGTGGTGTATGTATCGGCGTCTTTGGCATTCTCAATCCGGAACGCGCCAGCTTGGCTGCTGGGTTATTGCTCTTCGTCACAGGCTTTTCTGCGTTGTCGCGCAGTATCGGGATCGAGTTGCGCGATGTCTGGCACGTGCTTCGCGCCAACCTTTCGTTGCACGAGCGGGCGGGCTCTTGGCACAAAAACCTCAAGGCCGAAGCACAGCGCTTGGCCGACGGGGCCTTTGCAACTGAACCCGCATCGCAAAGCCCATCAGACCGGACAAACCTGACCGGTATGCGCTTTGACGCCCAGCAGACCTGGGACGATAGAGACAGCTTCGAAGATGAAACCTTCGAAGAAGAAGATGGCATCGAAGACGACACCGATGACGTGAAACCAGAGCAGGCGAAGCCGCGCGGTTGGGGTTTCAACTGGGGCCGCGCCAGCGGAGCAAAGTTGAGCGACGTGGCCACTGCGCCCGCGCCGGACTTCTCACACTCGCGTCCGGCTTTCGATGATCACCCGGCGTCTTTGGATGAAGCGGCTGAAACCGGCCACTGGACGCCGGCTCCGCGTGGCGACTTGTCCGGTTTGTTTGATAATCTCAGCGCGCTCCGCCCCGGCTCGCGATATGCACGCGACCAAGACACCGAGCCTACAGCCGGTCCATCCAGCCGTTCGATCGCCGAACGGTTTGCGCCGTTTGCGGTCGAGAAAGCTCCTGAACTGGACAAGCCTGTGCCTGCTGCAAAAGTTCCCTTCATGGGTGGTTTGGCCAAGCGCAAGCACGCGGCCGTGTTCAAGCACCCGTCCGTCAATATGCTGAAGCGCCCGGCTAGCGGCCGGCCGGCGGCTGAGTTCTCGCAGGCCGCGTTGCGCGGCAATGCCCGGTTGCTCGAAGACGTGTTAGCTGATTACGGCGTCAAAGGTGAAGTGCGCGACATCAAGCCGGGCCCGGTTGTCACGCTGTTTGAGTATGAACCTGCGCGTGGCACCAAATCGGCTCGCGTCATCGCGCTGGCTGACGATATCGCCCGCTCGATGAGCGCAGTGAGCGTGCGGGCCGCCGTGGTTCCCGGCCGCAACGCCATTGGCCTTGAATTGCCCAACGTTAAGCGCGAGCCCGTTGCACTGCGCGAAATGCTGGAGTCGGACGCGTTCCGCTCATCTCAGGCCGTTCTTCCGTTGGCTCTTGGTAAATCCATTGGCGGCGAGCCGGTCATTGCCGATCTTGCGCGCATGCCGCATCTGCTGGTCGCTGGCACGACGGGATCTGGCAAGTCTGTCGGCGTCAACGCCATGATCTTGTCACTGCTCTACCGGCACACACCGGAAGACTGCCGCTTCCTGATGATCGACCCTAAGATGCTGGAATTGTCGGTCTACAATGGCATTCCGCACCTTTTGACGCCAGTTGTCACCGAACCGCAGAAGGCTGTTGCCGCGCTCAACTGGGTCGTGTCGGAAATGGAAGAGCGCTACAAGCGTATGTCAACGCTGGCCGTGCGCAACATCGAAGCATTCAACACGCGCGTGCGGACCGCGCACAAGCGCGGTGAGAAGCTGGCTCGCACGGTTCAAACCGGATTTGATCGCGCGACGGGCGAGGCACGCTACGAGCGTCAAGATCTCGACCTGAAGCCGATGCCCTATATTGTTGTCGTGGTTGACGAATTCGCCGACTTGATGATTGTTGCGGGCAAAGATATCGAGCAAGCTGTTCAACGCTTGGCGCAAATGGCGCGCGCCGCAGGCATTCATTTGATCATGGCGACGCAACGTCCATCCGTCGATATCATCACGGGCACAATCAAGGCGAACTTCCCAACCCGCATCAGCTTCAAGGTCACGTCCAAAATCGATAGCCGGACGATCCTGAACGACCAGGGTGCCGAGCAGTTGCTCGGTCAGGGCGACATGCTGTTCTCATCGGGTTCAGGACAAATCACGCGGGTCCATGGACCGTTTGTGTCGGACGAAGAAGTCGAAGCCGTTGCGCAGTATCTGCGCGAACAGGGTGAACCCCACTACGTCGATGGCATCACGGATGGCGCTGACGAGACGGCAGGTGGGTCTCCCGGTGCCTCCGCGCGCGGCGGTAATGAAGAAGACCTCTACGACCGGGCAGTGGCGATCGTGGTGCGCGACCGCAAGGCGTCGACGAGCTATCTCCAGCGCCGCTTGTCGATCGGCTACAACAAGGCGGCCGACCTGATCGAGCGGATGGAGCGCGAAGGGCGGATCTCGCCCGCAAACCCCGTTGGCAAAAGAGAAATTCTTTCCAATAGTGCGTCGGCGGCCTGATCGGGCGCATTCCCGCCTTCGGAAGCCCACGCCCTCTGCGGCGTTACACACCTGTCGCATGCGACCAAAGCTGCGCTTCATACAATCCATGGCCCACATCTGGTCGCATTGTTGGGGACATTCGATCCTGACAAATCAATTTGCGCCGGGCTTTCGGGGGATGGAATGATCATGAGACGTGCGGGACTTCGGGGTGCAATCGCGGCGCTGACCGCATGGTGCGCGTATTCAGCGTATGCAGAGGAACCCAAATCCGCAGCCGCGCAGGCACCCGCACCCGCCGCCGCAGCGCCGGCCCCCGCAAATGCTCCCCCAGCTCAGTCGCCGGCTGCGCAAACGCCCGCAGTTCCGGCCGTACCCGCTCCGGCTGGCGCGACGGGTGGCGCATGGAGTGCTGAAGTGGCGCCCGCTGGCGGCGGACAGTGCATCGCACTGGATGACAAGCAGGGCGAGGCCATCAGGAAGGTTAGTGGATATTTCAACGAGTTAGCGACCCTCAAAGGCGCCTTCCTTCAAACCACGTCGGACCAGAAGAAAATGAAAGGTAAGTTCTCATTGAAGCGGCCCGGCAAGTTCCGCTTCGACTACTCGCTGCCGTCCAAGCAGATCATCATTTCCGACGGCGAGTATCTCGCCATCCAGGATCACGACCTAAACAACGAAGATCGCGTTTCGCTCGATCAGACACCCTTCCGCCTCTTGTTGCGCAAGGATGTCGATCTGGTGCGCGATGGGTGCATCAAGGAAGTGCAAGTGGCCGACGATCTCATCGTCTTCAGCATGCAGGACAAGAGCCCCGACACACCCGGCCGCATCAAACTGTTCCTCGCTTCAAAACCGGGGCTTGAACTCAAGGAATGGGTGACGACCGATGCTCAGGGCGTAGATACCCGCGTTGAGCTGTCCGACATTACCAAGGGTGACGAGATCGATGCCGCGCTCTTCAAAATCCAATCGTTGACTCCAAAGACGCTAAATCCCTGATTTCGATCATAAAAAATGAATTAATCCGTATCCGGCGTTGTTTGAAGGCGACATTCAGGGTGTGTCTGTTCGGCCCCTAGGCAACACCTGATCTGGGGATAATCAGGGCGTTTCAGTCAACTTTTTGTGAGACTTGACCGATCCCCCTATTGAAAGTCGGGGGAGTGCGCTTAAATCAGGAACAGTCAGGTTGCGTCACTCAACTTCGGTAGCTCCCCCCCGTCTACCCGAAGGCGCACCTGAGGCACCGGATTCCCTCCCGGTGCCATGCGCTACAAGCGCTAGAGCGCCCAACTTCGCCCCCCGGAGTTGGGCGCTCGTCTTTTGGGGGATCGCGACTTTCGAAATTTAGTGCAGCGCCGGTCCAGGATGGCCTGACGGCTCGGGTCCTTGGCTCATCGGCGGCAATGCCGTGTGGCCTTGGCCCAGCGTGTGATCAATGCCCCGCAACTCATCGAGAATGGCTGACAAGCGCCCGGTAATGCGGCGCATGAAGTGATCAGCGAGCGCATTGTCTTCAGCCATTTGCGCGTGAATTTCGGCGCGCGAAATCCTCAATCCCCGAACAGTACTGCGGGCAATCACGGTAGAGCTGTGCTCCGTCTCAATCAGCATGGCCATTTCAGCGAGTAGGGCACCCGCGGGCACAGGTTCTTCGAGCTCTGCCAATTCCGGGCCACTGACACGAACGGCCTCACCCGCAATGATGATGACAGCGGCATCGCCCTGGCTGTCTTCGCGAATGATCACGTCACCCGGCTTGTAGACGATGCGGTCGGCGCGGCGCACGATTTCCGTGATCTGAAGTGGCTTCAAACCTTGGAAGATCTGCAATCCCAAAAGTGGCCGCACCAATGCGTCGATCGCCATGACACCTGAATTCCCTACATCGGCCACGGCAGCAAAAGCCGTCACTGGACAATGAGGCTCGGCTGATTCGCCGAAGCTGGTCCAGGGGGCTGTGGGTGACGTGGGGATAGCGTGGGGGTAAGTTTGTTTGGCTAGAGACGGGATCGCTATGGAACCAGCTTATAGCCACCCGTCTCCGTCACCAGAATCTCTGAGTTTGATGGGTCTTTTTCGATCTTCTGGCGCAAACGATAGATGTGCGTTTCAAGTGTGTGGGTGGTCACTCCGGCGTTGTAGCCCCACACTTCCAACAGCAGCGTTTCGCGCGGCACGACCTTATCGCCAGCGCGATAGAGGTACTTCAAGATCGACGTTTCTTTTTCCGTTAGCCGGATCTTGGCACCCTTTTCATCGAGCAATAGTTTTGACGCGGGCTTGAACGAGTAGTGCCCGATATTGAAGATCGCGTCTTCGCTTTGTTCGTGTTGACGCAATTGCGCGCGAATACGAGCAAGTAACACCGCAAACTTAAATGGCTTGGTGATGTAGTCGTTGGCGCCGGCATCAAGCCCTAAGATCTGATCAGCGTCGGAGACGTTGCCGGTGAGCATGATGATCGGGCTCTTGAAGCCAGACTTGCGCAGATGCTTCACCGCCTCGCGGCCATCCATATCCGGCAAACTGACGTCGAACACCAAGAGGTCGGGCAGGTCGGCTTTGGCACGCTCGATTCCGCGTGTTGCCGTATTTGCTTCGGCAACTTCGAACTCATCATAGAGTCCGAGCTGATCTTTCAGAGATCCGCGCAAGTCCTCGTCGTCGTCCACGAGCAGGATCTTGCGTGCGGTCATTCGTGGTTCTCCTGTCCGGCGGATCATCCGCGAGGGGGTTGATCGCAGGCTTCATCCCATACGATACAGTATTTGGGCGATGGGAGGGATCGCATGGTGCCCTGCAAAGGAACATGATGAAAAAGCGCCCCAACCGTCAACTGTTTGTGAGAGTTTTGTCATCGCGCTCGACGCGCGGCATTTGCGGGGTTGGGTCACGTCAGGTTGCGTGTGCTCTAGGCCGTTCAGGGCTGCGTGTGCTGAAGCGCGAAGGCGACGGTGCTACGCCAAGCGGGAGATGGCCGGTGCGGCAGGTGTTCTATAGGCTCGACCGGGTCATGCGACCTCGCACGCTCTTGCCCATTCGCCACATCCGGGCTGACGACGGGTGGTGCGATGACCCAGCAGATCGCAACTACAACCGCGCCATCCGGCATCCCTATCCAGCTAGTGCCGAGCAGATGTGGCGCGCGGATGGGCTCTATGACGTGGTTGTGGTGCTGGGCCACAACGACCGGCCTCGTATGCGTGGCCGGGGCAGTGCGATCTTCATGCATGTCGCGCGTGAAGGCTACCGCCCGACGGAGGGCTGCATTGCGGTCACGCGATCGGACCTCTTGAAACTTCTCGTCTGGTTGCGGGCCGGCGACGAGGTCGTGATCGGCACCTAGCGCAAGAACCGGCAACAAAAAAGGACCCAGAACGCGGTGTTCTGGGTCCTCAGTATTGATGGGGAGACCCCAATTCTCTTAGTAGTTATAGGCGCGTTCACCGTGATCGGTGATGTCGAGGCCTTCGCGCTCTTTGTCCTCAGAAGGACGCAAGCCCACAAGGATATCGACCACCTTGAAGATGATCAGCGAGCCGACGCCCGACCACAGCAGCACAAGGCCAACGGCTTTCGCTTGAGCCAGCATGGCGGTCGCAAAGTCGTAAGCGCCGACGGCCAGTTCGCCAGGCTTCGAGAGGTAGTCGGGGATGCCCGTGCCGCCGAGATCCGGGTTGACCAGGATGCCGGTTGCCAAAGCGCCGATGATGCCGCCGATGCAGTGGATGCCGAAGACGTCGAGGCTGTCGTCATAACCAAGCGCATTCTTGACTGCCGAGCAGAAGATGTAGCACACGACGCTGACCACAAGGCCAAGCACTAACGAGCCCATGACGCCTGCGAACCCGCATGCCGGTGTGATGGCAACAAGGCCCGCAACGACACCGGAGACGAGACCCAATAGCGAGGGCTTACCCTTGGCAAGCCATTCGACGGTGATCCATGATAGAGCGCCTGCAGCGGTTGCGATGAAGGTGTTGATCATCACCTGGCCAGCAAACGCGTTGGCTTCGAGGTTTGAGCCGACGTTGAAGCCAAACCAACCCACCCACAGCAGAGCCGCACCGATCATGCACATGGTCAGCGAGTGTGGAGCCATGGCTTCTTTGCCAAAGCCGACACGCTTGCCGAGCACAAGGCAGCCGACGAGGCCCGCGATGCCAGCGTTGATGTGAACAACGGTTCCGCCTGCAAAGTCGAGTGCGCCCCACTGGAAGATCTTGCCGGCGTCCATGAGAACGCCATCAAGCGCCGCTTGAGCTGCGATCTTGGCATCGCCGTCCGCTGCTTCTGCCAATGCCTTGGCGGCATTGCCAAAGATGTCCGGGCCGCCCCAATACCAAACCATATGGGCTACGGGGAAGTAGATGAACGTCGCCCACAAGCCCATGAACAGCATTAGTGCCGAGAACTTGATGCGCTCGGCAACGGCACCCAGGATCAGCGCGGGCGTAATGCACGCGAACGTCATCTGGAACACGATGTACACGTACTCGGGAATATAGACGCCGTTCGAGAACGTCGCTGCAACGGTGGTCGAATCAACGCCCGTCAGAAACGCCTTGGAGAATCCACCAACGAAATCGTTGAGCGCGCCGCCATTGGTGAAGGCCATCGAGTAGCCGTACATCACCCAAAGAACGGAGACGAGGCAGAGCGTTGCAAACACCTGCATGCACATCGACAGCATGTTCTTGGTGCGCACCAGGCCGCCATAGAACAGCGCCAGACCCGGCACTGTCATCAGCAGAACGAGCACAGCGCAGATCATCATAAAGGCGGTGTCGCCCTTGTTGGGGACAGGTGGTGCATCAGCAGCGAAGGCTGGCACTGCCAGCATCGCCAGTACGGCCGCGCCTGCGCACAGCGGGCGTAGAAGGGTTGGAAGACGAGACGTCATTTCGCAATTTCCTCTTTACCAGATGGATCAAAAAAGGTGGAAGGGCCTAGATCGCTTCGTCATCGGTTTCGCCGGTGCGGATGCGCACCGTGTTCTCGATGGGCGACACGAAGATTTTGCCGTCGCCGATCTGGCCGGTCTTGGCGGCCCGCGTGATGGCTTCGATGGCTTTGGCGACCAAAGCCGTTGGCACAACCGCTTCGATTTTGACTTTTGGCAGGAAGCTCACGGCGTATTCGGCACCGCGGTAGATTTCCGTGTGGCCCTTCTGGCGGCCATAGCCTTTGACTTCCGTGACAGTCATGCCTTGCAGCCCGAGGTCGGTCAGCGCCGCGCGCACCTCCTCGAGCTTGAATGGTTTGATGATCGCCGTGATGAGTTTCATCTTGAGACCCCCTTCTCCCTGTTGGCCGGCGCCCAACACGGCACCGGTTGACTGCTGCGTGCCTCCAACCCGCAGGTTGGCCAAGGCTCACAAAGGGGGTATCTCAAGTCCTGTGCCAGTTCGCAGCTTTCGAGTTAAATTATTGATTTTAATACGAAATATGAAAATCTGGTGAGCCATAAACAGGGCGACTTACCAAAATAATGATTGAATAATAGGCATTGGATTGTTCTTGCCTACTATTTCACCAGATAGGCCGTATCACGCTTCCGAATGAGACCTTCTTGCGCTACGGAGGCGACCAGCGTGCCGTTACGGGTGAAAACACTGCCCCGGCAAAAGCCGCGCGCGCTGTGTGCGCTCGGACTGTCTTGTGCATAGAGCAGCCATTCATCGGCCTTGAACGGACGGTGGAACCATAGCGCGTGGTCGAGGCTGGCAAGCTGGATATCAGTATCGAACAGCAACTTGCCGTGGGCAATCAGAGCTGTATCGAGCAGCGTAAAGTCTGACGCGTATGCCAGCACGCATTGATGAATCTTGGGATCATCCGGCAAAGTCCCATTGGCCCGCATCCAAATGTGCTGAGCCGGCGAGGCCGGTTCCCGGCCGAGGTAGCGCGACAGGTCGACAGGGCGCAAGTCGATTGGCCGCTCGCGCCGCCAATGATTTTGCATACTCTCCGGCATCCGGTCGAGCAGTTGTGCCATCAGTTCTGTGGCACTCGATAGGCTTTCGGGCGGCGGCACATCGGGCATTTGCGCTTGGTGATCGTAGGCGGCCTCGGGTTTGTGGAACGAGGCGCTCATCGTGAAAATGATCTTGCCGTGTTGGATCGCCTTGACGCGCCGTGTCGTGAAGCTGCCGCCGTCGCGGGTGCGTTCGACCTCGTAAATGATTGGGTGGCTTGGATCACCGCCGAGCAGAAAATAGGCGTGCAGCGAATGCACCGGTCGGTGTTCGTCCACGGTGCGAACAGCAGCAACGAGCGCCTGCCCCAGAACTTGCCCGCCAAACACCCGCTGCCAGCCGTCCGATGGGCTGCGGCCACGAAACAAATTCTGCTCAAGCGGCTCTAGATCGAGCGTTGTCAGCAGCGAAACAAGCGCTGCGCTGGCCGGTGAGGCATGAGATGGCATGGAGGAACTGCGAGGTTGGTGCTATCCATTTAGGTTGGCGGCATAGGGACGTGACCCCCTGCGCCGTGTCAAGCAAGGCGGCCGCGACATAGGGCTTGGTTTTAGACAAATGCAGCGTTTCGACCTTGTGATTTCCGGAGCCAGCACCGCGGGTTTGGCCCTGGCTCTGTCTGTTCATCAAGCACTCGACCGGGATGTCCGCATTGCGGTCATCGAAAAGTCGGTCGCGCCGCGCGGCGAAGGTGCCGATGCACGCGCATTCGCGGTATCTGCTGCGTCCCGGAACATGCTTGAGGCGTTGGGGTTATGGCGGGGCATCGCCGCAAGCGCGCAGCCCGTTCTCAAAATCGACATTACGGATTCGAGCCTGGGGTCTGGCGTGCGGCCGGTCATGCTGACCTACGACAATCTGACCTCTGCCGGCGAACCCGCGACACACATTGTTCCGTCTCAGGCGATTGGCCATGCGTTGCGCCAAGCGGCGGCGACTTGCCCGGCATTGACTCACATCGCGCCAGCGTCGATCAAGACATACGCCGCTGACGAGTGCGGCGTGGCGATTGAGTTAATGGATGGGGAAGAACTGCGCGTCTCCCTCCTGGTGGCAGCTGAAGGCCGCAACTCGCCGCTGCGCGAGACGGCAGGCATTAAGCTCGTCAACTGGACCTACGGGCAAACCGGCATCGTCACGATGGTCGATCACGAACGCCCGCACGAGGCGCGCGCCGTTCAGCATTTCTTGCCAGCAGGCCCGTTTGCAATTCTGCCGTTGCCGGGCAACAGGTCGTGCATCACGTGGAGCGAATGCGCAGACGAGGCCAAGCGCATTCTAGCGCTCGACGATGCGGCATTTCTGGCTGAGGTGGAGCATCGCTTCGGCGGCCGTTTGGGTGCTCTGACGCTGGCAGGCCCGCGCCAATCTTGGCCGCTCGACATGCACTTGGCGCGCAGCTATGTGGCGCGGAGTTTCGCCGTGATTGGCGATGCAGCTCACGGTGTGCATCCGATTGCTGGGCAGGGGCTGAACTTGGCGCTGCGCGACGCGGCCGCGTTGGCCGAAGTCATTGCCGATGGCGCGCGGCTCGGGCTCGATATCGGCTGCGCCCATGTTTTGGAAAATTACGAACGCTGGCGCCGGTTTGACTCAACGGTGTCCGCCGCGACATTCGACGGCCTGAACCGGTTGTTTTCAAACGACAACACGGTGGTGCGTGCTGTGCGTGATGCGGGGCTCGGCATCGTCGATCGCACGCCAGCGCTGAAGCAGCTGTTTGTCACGGAAGCAGCCGGGCTATCGGGAGAACTGCCGAGATTGCTGAAAGGCGAGGCGGTTTAGCGCTCAGGTTATGTCGGTTAACCTGGTGTCAGACACCTCAGAGTGGTGTCTGACACCGCTCTACCGGTTCTGCGTTTCCCCCGGCGTCATGGCGGCGCGTTCGGTGCGTTCAATATAGGCCTGCCATGAGCGGCTGTAGGGATGCACTTCGTCGGTTGCGCTACTGCCGCTATTAAGCGGACGTTTCTCGTTATGCCAACGGAAAATGCCGCCTTCGAGATTGTAGATCTTCGATGCGCCCGCCTCTATGGCAGCCTCGCCGACGCGCTCAACGAATTTGGAACTGCGCACTCCGACGGAGCAGTAGACGACGATGGTTTTGCCCTTGAGGGTCGCGCCGAACTGTTCAAGGAAGGTCGCCGCAGACATCGCGGGCGGCACGCGCACGGCACCCGGCAAGTGGCTGACCTTGAACTCATTATCTTCGCGTGAGTCGAGGACAAGCAGCTCCGTTCCAGCTGTGCGTAGTTTTTCCAACTCCACAGGAGCAAGTTGAGTGGCGCCAGGATAATCGCTCCGCACCTCGGCTTCGACAGTCCGCAGATCCTTAGCGGCCTCCGCGGTCGCGGGGCCGGCTAACCCAGCGAAAGCTATGAGCGTGATCAGCGCTTTGCGCAGAAAAACCGGCATGTGTGATGGTCTCCGAAACGGGGCTGACGATATCCTACAATATAGCGCGGTCACATTGGGATATCATGGCGCTTGTTCACAGGGGTTACGCGCGTCCGTCCGGAGGAGTTTCGTCGTCGACTTCACCTTTACCCGTCACTGGTTCTGGCTCGCCCACCAGCTCTGGCATGATGACCACCGCGATGCCGCGGGCTAGGTCAACCTCGGGGACGCAGGCGTTGGTGAACGGAATAAGTTCGGTGGCCGTGCCGCCGTCGCGCCGGATTTCGAGAATGTCGCCAGCGCCATAGTTCTGGACGGCCACGATCGTGCCGACCGACGCGCCGTCAGATGCCATCGCGCGAAGCCCCACTAAGTCCTCGTGGTAGAATTCGCCGTCCGTCACAGCAGGCAGGCGGTCGCGATCCACATACAGCTTGATGTTGCGCAACTTCTCGGCGGCGGTCCGGTCGTCAGCGCCATTGACGCGAACAATCACGCCTTTGGGCGTCACCCGCACGATCTTAAGCTCAAACGTCCGGCGGCCCTGCTCGTCCTGCAACGGCCCATAGGCCCCGATATCTGCTGGGTTAGCCGTGTAAGTCTTGACTGAGATTTCGCCCCGGATGCCGTGCGCGGCTCCAAGTTCGCCCAGAAGTATGCGGCGCGATTTGTCAGTCATCGGGTCTCATCGAACATCAAGGGCATGGGTCAATTCGGTAGCGGCCCAAGATACTTCAATTTGAGCTCGATCGGCCGTCCTGCGACGTCAACGATTGCGGTCGCGACAGGCGCTGCCCGCTCCAGCTCAGCGACGATGTCGACTGTGGCGCCGCCCTGGCCGCCGGAAAAACCAGTGACCAGCTCGCCGTCGGGCGGAACCTGGACACGAACGTGGACTTGGTTGATTTGGTGTTTGGGGTCGAAGTGATAGCTGCCGGAAAAAATTCCACCCCACCGGTCAGAGCCGAAAATTTTGCCGGCGCGCAGGACCGCCAGAGCATCGCCGCCTTCGCGAAGGCCAGCATGTTCGCCGGAGTAGCTGAGGCCATAGATGCCTTCGTCGAACTTCAGGGCCCGGTCCTCGAGACGTGACAGCTCTTGCGCGACGAGCTCCGGCCCGGCGCTCTGCATTACCCGAAGGTAGGCCGCGACCGGGCCAGGCAGGGCCGTATCTCCCGTCGCCCATAGACTGACTGTGCGTGGACTGACATCCAGAAGGCGCGCCAGTTCAGCCTGCTTGAGGCCAGCTTGGTCCAGAATGTCCTTCAACCCTTGCATCGAAGAAGGAAAGCATATTTTTCTAAACTAGCAATATTATCTATTCGACCAATGCGGATAATTTCAACTGATGCCCGCAAACGCAGCAATGAACCGGAAGGCGACGGCCAGCGTGGAAATGCCGGTCGCCAACGCAGCCCGGGCATTCAGCACCTGGGTGCGATTGAACGCGACCACCATCCGGTTGAAGTCGGCTTCGTCGATCTCCTCGGTTTTGGACACCCTCCGCAGCGGCCTCGTACTGGCAGCAAACCACAAATAGGCAGCGGCGAACGCGGATAGCATGGCGACGATATCAAGGGCGAGAATCATGGGGCATCCGCAGTGCGTTTGAGTGATGTTTGAGACTGAAGCGGATCACTGCTGCCGGAGTGTGCGAGCGTGCGCAACGAAAAAAGGGAGCCGGTCGTGCTCCCTTTCTCGTCATGACGTCGCCAGCTGTGCTCAATCACGCAGCGGCATCGCCAGCGGCGGCCTTCGCGGCTTTATCCGCAGCGGCAGCAGCGCGCTCCTGAGCCTTCTTCTTCGGCAAGGCCTTGGCGATGCTCTTCTGCGGCTTGCGCTTCATCAGACCGAGGATGTCGAGGAAGCGGGCCACGCGGTCCGTCGGCTGCGCGCCAACTTTCAGCCAATGCGCGGCGCGTTCGACGTTGAGCTTCACGCGCTCGGGATTGTCCTTCTTGAGCATCGGATCGAACGTGCCGATCTGTTCGATGTAACGGCCGTCGCGGGGCGAGGACGTGTGGGCGACGACGATGTAGTAGTACGGGCGCTTCTTGGCGCCGCCGCGGGAAAGTCTGATCTTAGCTGCCATTGACGTGGTGTCCTTTCGTTAGTCTCTTGTTCCGGTTTCGGTTTTGAACTTCTTCCATTCCAGGTCGAGGTACTTCTTGGTGACGATGCGAGCCTGGTTGTATTTCGTCATGTGCTCCTCATCGCGATTGTTCTGATTGCGCGGGAGGATGTTTTGGATGGCCTGCACAAGTTCGGTCGCGTGCGGGTTCTCCTCGTCGATCTTGAAGTCGACTTTGCAGACAATTTCGACAAACTGCTGAGTGAAGGACGCGTCCCACTTCGTTTTGTCGTGTGGGATAGCGGCGAACAATTCGGCCAAATCGTCAATTGTTGTTTCGAGGCGTACGCGGCGTGCTTCGGCCCGTCGGCGTGTGCCTTCCGATCGCCATGCAAGAAACCCAAACAGGGCTGACGCAAACGCCATAATCAGCGTCGAGAGCGGCAGCGCCATGCGCCAGAGATCAGCTGAGATGTCTGGCATCAGCGCTTCTTTCCTGGAAACACCGGGAACTTCGGCATGTTGCCGCCCAGGCCCGGCAATGGCCCTCCACCAAGTCCGGGAAGCCCCCTCGGCAGCGGTTTGCCGCTCATTCCGGGAAGGCCTTTGGTGACCGTGTCGCGTAGTTCGGCTGGCAATTGTTCGAGAGCTTTTGGATCGAGCCCGGCCAGCTCTTCCTGCATTCTCGACATTTCGGCGTCGCTCGGACCGCCGGTAGGAGGTCCCATGCCGAATGCGCCCGCCATGCGCGCCATCATGCCGGGGTTGCGGCTCATGGTCTTCATCATGTCCGCCATCTGGCGGTGCATCTTGAGCAGCTTATTGATGTCTTCGACTTTGGTGCCTGAGCCTGCTGCAATGCGCCGCTTGCGCTTGGCATCGAGGACTTTCGGTGACCGGCGTTCTTTCGGCGTCATCGACGTAATGATGGCGCGCTGACGTTTCGCGCTTTTGTCGAGGCCAGCGTCATTGATTTGGGCCTTCATCTTGGCAACGCCCGGCATCATGCCCATCAAGCCCGATGCGCCGCCCATCTGTTCCATTTGCTTCAACTGCTGCGCGAGATCGTCGAGATCGAACTCGCCCTTCTTCATCTTGAGGGCGATGGCAGTCGCCTTCTCGACGTCAATATTCTGCGCGGCTTTCTCAACGAGGCCGACAATGTCGCCCATGCCGAGGATGCGGCCGGCCACGCGCCTTGGGTCGAAGTCCTCCAGCGCGTCCCATTTCTCACCAGTGCCGAGCAGCTTGATCGGTTTGCCAGTGATCGCGCGCATTGAGAGCGCTGCGCCACCCCGGCCGTCGCCGTCGGCGCGGGTCAGAACGGTACCTGTGATGCCGAGCCGCTGGTCAAACGCTTTCGCAGTGTTGACGGCGTCTTGACCGGTCAGCGCATCGACAACGAGGAGGATCTCGTGCGGATTTGTAACTGCTTTGATCTGCGCGACTTCGTCCATCAGCTCTTCGTCGAGTGTGATGCGGCCGGCGGTGTCGAGCAGAACGACATCGTAGCCGCCGAGCTTGGCGGCTTCCATTGCGCGCTTGGCGATCTGGATCGGGTTCTGGCCAGCCACGATCGGAAGCGTTGCCACGCTGGTCTGTTCACCCAACACGCGCAGCTGCTCCTGTGCAGCAGGCCGCCGCGTGTCGAGCGATGCCATCAATACTTTTTTCTTGTCGCGACTGGTGAGGCGGTAGCCGATCTTGGCTGTGGTCGTTGTTTTGCCCGAACCCTGCAGACCAGCCATCAGAATTGCGACGGGCGGAGCCGCTGCCAGATCAATCGGCTCCGCGTCGGAGCCGAGCACGCGCACCAATTCGTCGTTGACGATCTTCACGACCATTTGGCCCGGCGTCACCGATTTGACGACGTTCTGGCCGACGGCTTTCGCTTTGACGGCTTCGGTGAAATCCTTGACCACCTCCAGCGCAACGTCGGCTTCGAGCAGCGCGCGGCGGACTTCGCGCATGGCATCTGCGACGTCACTGTCGGACAGCGCACCGCGGCCCTTGAGCTTGTCGAGAACGCCTGATAGGCGATCAGAGAGGCTTTGGAACATCGAACCTTCCGAGCAAACGAAAAACGCACCCGAGAGCGCATCGCGCTGTCGGGTGTTGACCTCTCTGCGTCCCGCCGTCGTTTCGACAGCATGCACAAAGCGGCGGCGCTGAACATCAGAGCCGGATTGAATTGCACCGCACCATCTTCGATGTGCTGGGCTGTGTCAACCGAAGCAGACCGGCTGAAAATTAGGGATTTGTTAAGTCCTTGGGCGCACAACTAATTTGCAACCATAGATTGCATTGGGATGTACCCGGAGCCCCATGAACTACCTTCAGTCGATCCTGTGCCTGGACAGTACGGCCCTAGAGGCGTTGGAACGGCAGGTTCGCCCGCCGGTGGGGCGCGACTCGGATGGGCTGGCGAAGTTGTCGGCCCACGTCGAAATTGCGGCCACGTTTTCTGCCGTGACCGCGAGCATCGCCAATGCATTGGCTGACCCCCGCGCGCCGAAGGTCAATGTCCAGGCGCTGTCGACTTATGCGCCGTCAGATCTGCCGGCGGCGTTTGACACGGCCGAGCAGATGGCTTGGGACGGGGAGGATCAGGACCTCGCCGCAAACCTGTTTGAATTTCAGGCAAGGCTGGGCCTGGCCAAACGCATGGCCCACGCGTTTGTCAACGAACGGGCGGACAAGAGTCCCAACCCGTCGGTCGCTCCTGATGCGTTAGCCGACGCGTGGTGCAACACGTGCGCCTCCGCGTTGCGGTTGGTTCATGTCATCAGCGACGTCCGCAAACTTGCGCCAGAAGCAGCGGAAACTCAGCGTTTTATTGCCCTTTGTCAGCTTCTCGAAGAGGCTAAGGGTCCGGCCTATCCATGCGTCGAGACGGATGGCTATGTCGTTGTGCCGGGCTGGGCGGAGCGGCGCCGCCAAGCGCGATATGAGATCAATATTCCCGCACTTATTGAGTTCGGCCCCGTGAGCTACGAGATTTCGATTGTCGATGTTTCACGTGGTGGCCTGGGGATTGACGGCATTCAGGTGCTGCTTGCCGGGGATACAGTCACCGTGAATTTGCCCGATGGCCGGTCATTGCCAGCCAGAGTGGCCTGGGTATCTGGCGCACGTGCGGGGCTGGAACTCGCAGATCCACTGGCCCCGGACGATCCGCTTTTGCGTCATTGAGCATAGCGGCTGCGTCACCGGGGCGGGGCAATGTCCCCCGATTTGCCGGATTCATCGGTTATCAAGCCAACTTGTGCGGTTTTCCTGCAATTGCGGGCGTGGTCCTTAGCGGGCTAGTTTGCCTGCACGGGGAGCGCTTGACCGCTTGGGAGACAGATATGACAGGCAATCGCCAGCAGCCGCATGGAGCTAATTTCGCTGCGATAGCACTGATCGCAGTGGTGTCTGTCGGCTGCAGTTCGATGCCGTCGTTCACACCAAAGTCGCCATTCGGATCATCCTCCACGGTCGATCAAACGTTCGTCGGAGCCGCCCAGACATGGGATTTTGACAAGAACGGCGCCGTGACCTGCGATGAGTGGAAAAACTACGCCACGATGTCGTTAAGAGAGTCCGATAGCGACGGCAACGGGTCGCTCGATGCGGCCGAGTTCGGCAAAATGGCACAAACCGATCGCCTGTTCGAAGTAGCCGATCTGCCGTACTACGATGGGAGTGGCGATGGCCGCGTCACGGTCGAAGAAATGACCGGTAAGCAAAACGTTGCCTTCAAGATGCTCGACAAGAACGGCGATTGCCAGATCGACCGCAACGAAACCGTCCAGGTGCTTCAGCGCGATAAACCTAAGGCTGCGGACGTGCCTCAGGAAACGACACGCCGGAGTGGTGGTGGCTATTGATTGCTCGTCTTATGATGTTGGCACCAGTCGCAGGATTTTTCCGTTGCTGCCGTCATCAGTCAGAACCCACAATGCGCCATCGGGACCTTGCCGCACATCGCGAACACGTTCGGCCTGATCTTCTAATAATCGCTCATGGGCAATGACCTCGCCGTCTTTCAGAACGAGACGAGCAAGATGCGCGCCGCGCAATCCACCCACGAAAAGATTGCCGTTCCAGTTAGCGAACAAGCCGCCCGTATAAAATGCTAGTCCCGACGTCGCAATCGATGGATCCCAATAGTATAAGGGTTGCTCCATGCCGGGTTTGCTGGTGCCTTCGCCGATTTTCACGCCCGAATAGTCCCGCCCGTAGCTGATAACGGGCCAGCCGTAGTTCTTGCCGGCTTCAGGCCGGTTGAGTTCATCGCCGCCGCGGGCTCCGTGTTCCACCGTCCAAAGTTGTCCTGTTGCGGGGTCGATCGCAGCGCCTTGAATGTTGCGGTGGCCGATCGACCAAACTTTTGGATCCCAGCCGTCCTTCTGCGGGTTACCGGGCGCGGGCGAGCCGTCAGGCAGAATGTGGATCACCTTGCCGATATGGTTTGCTGCATTCTGCGATTCAGACTTGGCGAAGTTCCGCTCGCCGGTTGTGATGAACAGCGACCCGTCTGGGGCGAAGACGATACGGGATCCGAAGTGAAAGGTGCTGGCAACAGCGGGCTGCTGCTGGAAGATCACGCTCAGGTCGTCGAGACGCCCGCTATCCTTATCGAGAACGAGTTTGGCGCGGGCAACGCTTGTCCCGTTCTTGAACCCGTCACGCGGTTCTGAGTACGACAGATAAATAAGAGCACTCGAAGCGAAGTCAGGGGCCAGCGCGACGTCTAGAAGGCCGCCCTGGCCGGCAGTCATCACTTTCGGAACGCCGGTGACCGGTGGGCCGGCCGCACCGTCTTTGGTGACGATCCTCAATTGGCCGGACCGCTCTGTCACGAGAAGCCGTCCGTCCGGCAGGAATTGCAGACCCCAGGGATAACGGAGCCCGGCCGCGACTGTTTCTACTTTGATCTTGCTGGGGTCGGCCGGTGGAGGCGCGTTGGTCTGCGCGGCCAAAGCAAGACCACCCGAACCAACCCAAACGGCCAAAGCACCAATACCATTGAAGCAAAATCGCATTGGGTCCTCTTCGTTCCGAATGCCACACGCCGTGCTCTGGAAGTATGGCGGCCTTAGCCGCCTATCAAGAGCCCTCGATGCGTCACTGCCTCGTTTGTCTTTTTCCTTCGGCGCAGCCATATAGCAGTCGATGACGTTGCCTGCGACCCTGCAGTATCAAAAAATGAACGGCCTCGGCAACGAGATCGTTGTTGTGGATCTGCGCGGACAGAAAGCAGTTTTATCTGCGAGTGATGCCCGGACGATGGCCGGACACTCGCGTTCCCAATTCGATCAGCTGATGGCGCTGCAAGATCCCAAGACGCGCGGGACCGATGCCTTCGTGCAGATTTTCAACACCGACGGGTCTGAAAGCTCAGCGTGCGGAAACGGTACGCGCTGCATTGGCTGGACGGAGCATGTGCGCACGGGGCGAACCAGTTTTCAGTTTGAGACCAAGGCGGGTGTGCTGAACGTCACCGTGTGCGACATAGGCAACATCACGGTTGATATGGGAGAGCCGCGCTTCAACTGGAACGACATCCCGCTCGCTGAGCCCTTCCACGATACGCGGGGCATTGAGTTACAAGTGGGCCCGATCGATGCGCCGGTCCTTCATTCACCGTCTGTTGTCAATGTCGGCAATCCACACGCAATCTTTTGGGTTGACGACGTCGGGGCTTACGATCTGGCGCGGTTTGGGCCGATGCTGGAAAATCATCCGATCTTCCCTGAACGCGCCAACATTTCGCTGGCTCATGTTCAATCGCGAACGGCGATCCAGCTGCGGACATGGGAACGAGGCGTGGGGTTGACCAAGGCCTGCGGCACGGCGGCATGCGCCGCAGCGGTCTCGGCTATGCGCAAAAAAATGACGGACCGGACCGTGACAGTGATTGTGCCCGGCGGGCCTCTGACGATCGAGTGGACCGAGGGTAACCGAATACTCATGACAGGACCCGTCGAGTTCAACTACGAGGAGAGCTGGCCACCGTCAGAAGCAGTTACTTGCCCGTGATCGCCTGGTGGGTATCGCCCTCTTCCAAACAAATATCCAGTATGTGAAACGATAAACCCACAATGTCCGAGCCTACGTTTGTCTCTATAGGTTGCCGGCTGAACGCCTCTGAGGCGGACGTCATGAAGGCGCATGCCGCGGCAGCCGGGCTCGGCGATCGCACTGTTGTCAACACGTGCATGGTGACTGCGGAATCCGTTCGCCAGTCCGCCCAGACTATTCACGGACTTTGCCGCGATCGGCCGGGTGCGCGGCGGATCGTAACGGGGCATGAATGCCGCCGGTTGCAGGGTGAGGCTATCGCGTGACAGGGGACAAGACACAGAAGCCGGGCCTCTTCGGGATCTTGTTTGGTGGGAAATCGGCCCCTCAACCGCCCGCTCCCGCGTCCGAGGCGGAACCTGTTGCCGGCGCTGAACTTAAGCCGCCGGTTGTCGCCGGGGACGAGCCGGCGGAAAGCATCGACCAAACCGCTGAACGGCCCAAGACCTGGTTCCAGCGACTGAAGGCCGGGCTGACACGAACGTCCACCAAGCTGTCGGATGGCATCACCGTATTATTCACAAAACGGAAACTGGACGGTGCCACACTCGAAGACCTTGAGGATCTTCTGATTCAGGCCGATTTGGGAATTGAAACAGCCAGTCGCATCACTGAGCGGATCGCGAAGGGCCGGTTTGAAAAAGGGATCTCAGCCGATGAGGTGCGCGAAATCCTGGCCTCTGAAGTTGAAATCGTTTTAGGGACTGTCGCCCGGCCACTCAGTGTCTCAAGTCTCAACCGTCCGCATGTCATTTTGGTTGTCGGTGTCAATGGCTCAGGCAAAACAACAACGATCGGCAAATTGGCGGCGCAGCAGATTGCGCAAGGCAAACGCGTGATGATGGCCGCTGGCGACACGTTCCGCGCAGCTGCCATTGATCAGCTGAAGGTATGGGGTGAGCGCACGGGTGCGCCTGTGGTTGCAACTGCGGTCGGATCTGATGCGTCGGGCCTCGCGTTCGAGGCCCTCAAGCAAGCCCAAGGTGGTGGTTTCGATGTCTTACTCATGGACACCGCCGGCCGGTTACAGAACAAGCAGGCGCTGATGGAAGAACTTGAGAAAGTGGTTCGTGTCATCAAAAAGTTGGATCCAACAGCCCCTCATGACGTTCTTCTGGTGTTAGACGCGACGACCGGGCAGAATGCCCTGGCGCAGGTCGACGTGTTCGGCAAACGCGCGGGAGTGACGGGTCTCATCATGACGAAGCTGGACGGAACGGCTCGCGGCGGCATTCTAGTTGCCATCGCGGCCAAATACGGCATACCGGTTCATGCAATCGGCGTCGGCGAGGGGATCGAAGATTTGCAACCCTTCGAAGCACGCGAATTTGCCCGGGCCATTGCGCTGGGTTGACACGATAAATTGCGCGCGCCGGCGGATCATCAGCCGCAGTCAAGCCACAAACAAGGGTCACTCCCATACCATGACTGCGCGCAGTAAATTCTTTCCGTTCAACGCTGAGCAAACCGTCAATATTTTGAGCGAGTTCGGACCGCTCGTGACGATGTTTGTTGTCAATGCTGCGTTCGGCATCACCGCGGGAACGTGGGCTTTAATCATCAGCACGATCGTGGCAATCGCCGTCATGTTCTACATGTTCGGGCGCCCACCGGTTTTTCCGCTCATTGCTTCGACGGTGACCGTCATCTTCGGCGCACTCACGATCCTCACAGGCGACCCAATGTGGGTGCAAATCAAAGTGACGATCTTCAACGCGATGTTCGCCGGCTTCCTGTTTTTGGGTCTGTGGCTCGACCGGAATTTCTTCAAGTACGTATTCGGGAAGACCTTCCACTACACGAAGCAAGGCTGGGATACGTTCACGCGCAGCTTTGCCTGGTTTTTTGTTTTGACGGCTGTGCTCAATGAGATTGTGCGGTTGTCGTTCGAGGACACGGCCATCTATAATGTCTTCGGCTATGAAATGGATGGGATCAATATCTGGATCGCATTCAAGCTGGTCATTATCATGCCGCTCAGTGGGCTGTATGCCTGGATACTGACGACGATGATGGCTAAGCACCGGTTGCCTGATGACCCCAGGCCGGCGAATGTCCCCGGCCATCCAGCCAGTAACCATGACGGTAGGATGAAGGCCTATCCGGAGCACGCCAATCAACCGGCCTCTGGTCCGCCAGCCTCGTAACACGATCTGGTATTCACACGGTACGATACCGGCAAATCCGCTGCGCGCTCAGGCTTGAGTTCGGCTATGATTGTCCAGCACTGCCTAGCAAAAGCGTTACCTCCCTCTTTCCCTTCGTTCGTGAGCCTTCACAATGGTTGAACCGAAAGTTGATCAAGACAGCGAACCGGAGGTTTCGAAAGAGCAGTTTATCAAGCTGCTCGTCGAGTTGGGTCCGCTGGTTGTGTTTTTCATCACCAATGCGAGGGCCAATATTTTCTGGGGCACAGGCGCGTTTGTCGTTGCGACGCTCGTGTCGCTCGTGGTGTCGCGCTATTTGTTTGGCAAGCTGTCGGTTATGCCACTGGTTTCAGGCGTGTTCGTCGTGGTGTTTGGCGGACTGACGCTGTGGTTGCAGAACGACCTGTTTATTAAGCTGAAGCCGACGATCGTGAACTCGCTCTTTGCCGCTATCCTCATGGGCGGACTGGCATTTGGCCAATCTCTTCTCAAGTATCCGTTCGGCGATGTTTTTAAGCTGACAGAAGAAGGTTGGCGCCAGTTGACGTGGCGTTGGGCGATCTTCTTCGTGGTTTTGGCGGTCCTTAATGAGATTGTTTGGCGCAATTTCTCAACCGATGCTTGGGTGAGCTTCAAGGTGTTCGGCATTTTCCCGCTAACAATGGCCTTTGGTCTTGCACAAATTGGATTGCTGAAAAAGTACGAGCTGCAGAGCAAACAATTGACGTGACCAATAACGTGGAATGTCCGTCGCAATTTAATCCTTTGACAGATCTTCAGCTTAAGATCCAATTGTGTGCCAATACTTTGCAGACATTTACATATGTTTAGTACTGAGAAAATTTTTGGTGGACGGCGATCAGAATCTCGTATTTTCTCCAAATCGGCGTGTATGTTTATCAAATGCGGCACAGACAACTTTACGGTGTACATGCGCCAGATCAGTGCACCGGGAACTTTCCGGTTTCCAGAACGTAGAACAGGCAATGGCCAAAGATAACACCCCGCGAGATTCCTCGTCGTCGAGGCTGGACCGGTCGCCGATCCACCAATTGCATCGCGCTGGCCAGTGTGCCGCCGATGTGTTTCAGGCAGAGATGGGCGGCGGAGATTTGACGCCGCGCCAGTACGCCGTTCTGAATACCGTGTCGCAGAACGAGGGTCTGAGCCAAACGCACCTCGTCGAAAAAACCGGCATCGATCGCTCAACATTGGCCGATATTGTCCGCCGGATGCTGAAAAAGGGTCTTCTGCATCGCCGGCGGACCAAGGAAGATGCCCGCGCGTATGCCGTGAAATTGACAGATGAGGGCTGGCGGACACTGCGCAGCGCCGATCCTGTCGCCAAGCGCGTTGACGACAGAATTCTGGCGGCTTTGCCGGTCGCGCAGCGAGACCGCTTCCTCAACGATCTCTCAGCGATCGTGACGGCACTTGGTAAAATGAACGAGTCGTCGGAGAAATTCAGCAAGGGCTAACGGTCGCTTTGTCAGGTCTCGAATCAACCGTACGGGCGCAGGTCAATTATGACCAGCGTCCGTTGCCATTTTAGGCGGCCGATTTCAACAACTTCTGCTCAATCATGGTCTCTGCGATCTGCACCGCGTTGAGGGCCGCGCCCTTCAAGAGATTGTCGGCAACGATCCACATCGCCAATCCATTCTCAACCGTGGCGTCCTCGCGAATGCGCGACACGAACGTCGAGAACTCGCCCGCTGCCTCGATGGGCGTCACGTAGCCGCCCGCTTCGCGCTTATCCACAACTTCGATTCCGGGTGCATTGCGCAGGATTTCGCGCGCTTCCTCTGCCGAAATCGGCCTCTCAAATTCGATGTTGACCGACTCCGAGTGGCCGACGAACACGGGCACCCGGACGCAGGTTGCCGTGAGCCTGATTTTGGGATCGAGGATCTTCTTGGTCTCGACCATCATCTTCCACTCCTCTTTCGTGAATCCGTCTTCCATGAAGACGTCGATGTGGGGAATGCAGTTGAAGGCAATCTGCTTGGGAAACTTCTTGGGGTCGACGCCGGTGCCGGGGACGTACTTCGCTTTGGTCTGCTGCCAAAGCTCGTCCATCGCGTCCTTGCCGGCACCAGACACGGACTGATAGGTCGAGACAACGACGCGCTTGATGGTTGCTACATCATGCAGTGGTTTCAGAGCGACGACCAATTGCGCGGTCGAGCAGTTCGGGTTGGCGATGATGTTCTTTTTGGTGTAGCCGCGAATAGCATCTGGGTTGACCTCCGGCACGATCAGCGGAACGTCCTGGTCATACCGCCAGCAGGACGAATTATCGATCACGACACAGCCTTTGGCGCCAATGCGTGGGCTCCACTCCTTCGACACGGCAGAGCCAGCAGACATCAAGCAGATGTCGGCTTTCGAAAAGTCGAACTGCTCCAGGTCCTGGCACTTGAGCGTCTTTTCGCCATAGGAAACGGGCGTGCCGATGGACCTGCGCGACGCGAGGGCAATGACCTCACTTGCAGGAAAATTGCGCTCGACGAGCACGTTCATCATTTCACGGCCGACATTGCCGGTAGCACCGACGACGGCAATTCGAAAACCCATGTGTCTCAATCCCTGATCAGTGGGGCGGGGCCGCGGCAAGCCGCCCCAGAACGCCTCGCTGCGCATCGGCATCCCATACGCGGGGCCGGGCAGCACTTCAAGACTCTTGCAATGAACGTACTACGGCGCTTGTGACCGGGGATAAGGTCTGTTTTCAGCAGCGCCGGTGGGACAACTCAGGCTCGACACAATCGCGCTCTTGAATACTGGGAGCGAGGTGCGGGGCTCAATGATGCGCGGGATTGTAATTGCGTTCGCCGTTTCGGCGGTTGGTTTCGGTCAGTCCGTGTCCATGGCGCTTGAGGGCGGCTGGATGCCAGACGCCGATTTAACCGCGACGTTTTCCGGCAAGAGCGTTTCGGGCCACTACGCCAGCGGCCGGACGTTTGAAGAAACCTATGCTGCGGATGGCCAAGTGAGCTACGCAGAAGACGGTTACTCCAGCGGCGGCAAATGGTCGGTTCAGGCTGGCTCCTTCTGTACGATCTACGACAACGACCCTGCTGGCGGCTGTTACCGCGTTCGCCGCGAAGGCGCCAATTGCTATGAGTTCTACTTTATCGCGCGGACTGAAGTCCAAGCGAAGTATGACCCCAGAAAACCGGATTGGACCGCGCGCGCTTGGTTCAAGGGTCAAGTGCCGACGTGCAAGGACGGTGCGAGCGTTTGAACGCTAGTCCATAATGCGGCCGTAGAATGAACACAGCACTTCGACTGTTCCATCCGGCTTCAGATCACCCGTCACCACCGACGGATCGGCAACGATGTCAAACGCAGCGTCGAGCGACTCGACGACTAGCCAGACGAATTCGAGACCCGTCACTTCATTTGTCAGTGTCCGGTGGTACACCACGCGGCCGGTCAGCATCGCGCCGTCGGCTGGAGGTGGATTTTCGTTGGCCTCTGTGTCGAGCGCCGCAAACAGCCCAATTGGAACAAAGCTCTGCGCCGAGAACGCGGGTTCGCCGGATTGGGCGGCATAAAACACTTCAGCCGAAGTGTAGGCCTTAACGTCGCGCGCAAAGCCCGTGAGCCTGACTTGCCGGATTGCTGGCCACGTGCGGGCGGAGTGCGCGGCAAAGTCGATGGCGCGAAACGCCATCGGATAACTGCCTCCGCCATTCCCGTCCGGCTTGACCCAACACTTAAAGCCGCCCTCGAAGCTGCTGTCGTCGCGCTCCTGGAATACCTCCGTGATTTGGACGCGTATCTCACTCTGGCCCTCAAAGAAGGGCGTCAGGCCCAGAATTTCTCGCTCTGTTTGATCGTCTGTTGCTTTCGCAGCGATGTGAAACCAGATTTCGGCAGCTGCGCGCGACCGCCAGATCGCGTACTCGCCACATGACGTAACGATCCGGTCGTTGGTGTCGCCCGCGAGCCGCGTCATCGTCGAGGCGAACTGCGACCTGTCCCGGAACGCAAATCCGATACTGGAAAGATTGCTGGCCATGATCCGGTGTCCGGCAGAACGGGCTGCGCGTCAAGCGGGGAGGGAGCGGGGTCCGGCATCGTACGAAACTCTGTCATCCCGGCCGAGAGTTTTTTCACGGTGAGAGGAGAAGCGGTATCAGACATCTTTTAGGTGGTGTCTGACACCTTCGGTCCCTCACTTTCCGATTTGCTTCCGCGGCGGAGGGTTCCATCATGGGGTGGGCCGCTATCGCGGCAGAGCGTGCGCGCCGATGTCTGCGTATGATGTGGCAACACGAACCCGGTTTGCCGGCGCTTGGCTGAAGCGCAACGGCGTTCGGCTCGGTGGCAATGTCATCGCAGGCCTCGTCGCATCATTGCTGACCATTGCCTATTGCCTATCGTTCAGCGCGCTGCTGTTTCAGGGTGATCTCAAAGCGGGTCTTGCGCTGGGCCTATGGGGGCTTCTCGTCGGCTCGGCCATTGCCGGGATTTATATCGCGCTGACGACATCGTTGCCGCCTGTGGAAGCCGGACCTGACAATCCTGCCGTCGCTGTGTTGAGCGTGCTAGCGGGAACGGTGGCAGCCGAAGTCGTACGCCGCGGCGGCAACTCAGCGCTCGCGATCGACATGGTGCTGTTGTCGTTTACGCTGGCCACGTTTGTCACCGGATTGGTGCTCTATGCCATCGGTGTCTTGAAACTTGGCCAAGTGGTGCGGTTTGTGCCCTATCCCGTGATCGGCGGATTTCTTGCCGCGTCGGGTTGGTTCTTGATTGCGGGTGGCTTAGACGTCGTCACCGGTCGCGATTTCGATCTCGCCAATCTCTCAGCCGCCTTTCCCGCGGGGACAATGTTGCAGGTGGGCGTGGCCGTTGCATTCGCGCTGGTGGTCTACGCGGCGAAGGTCATGACCGGCAGCAGTTATGTTCTGCCATTGGCATTTCTTGGCGGGTCCGTGGTGCTCAATTTCTTGCTCTCTGAAGGGGCATCACCACAGGATGCCGCGACCTGGTTCATTGCTGGATCGGCGGCGCCGGAACCGTGGGTGCCGCTGCAGGTCCTGCGCACCACTGGAGTTGATTGGAGCGTCTTCTGGGCAGCTGCACCTGAGATTGCGGCTGCGGCCGGCGTCACCGTCATAGCGTTGCTGCTGGACGTTTCGGGTCTCGAAGTGTCGCGTGGCAAGACCGCAAACCTCGATCACGAGTTCCGCACCAATGGTGCCGCCAACATCATTGCCGCACCGCTCGGCGGCATCATGGGCAATCTGTCGATGAACGGCAGCCGGCTGCTCGATGAAAGCGGTGGCCTGGCGCGTATGAGCGGTGTGGTCGCATCCCTCGCGGTTGCGATGATCGTGATCACGGCGCTTGATCTGACCCAACTCGTGCCCGCGCCGATATTGGCGGGGCTCTTGATCTATCTGGGCTTGGTCGTGCTGATTGAGGTGCTGCTGCGGTCGCCCGCGCACCGCGCCAGGACCGACTATGCGCTGGCGCTGCTGATCATGGCGGCGATTGTGCATTCCGGTTATCTCGCGGGCGTGGTCCTCGGCATTGCCGCGGCATGCCTGATGTTTGCGTTGAGTTACAGCCGCATTGCGGTTGTGCGCCGGCATCTGACGCGCGCGGTTTATGCGTCGAATGTCGATCGCGCGCCGGAAACAGCCCGCCGGCTGGTGCGCGATGGCGAACGCATTCATATCTTCTGGCTGTCGGGATTCATCTTTTTTGGGTCATCAAACGCCGTCGTCGAACGCATTCGGGCCGAACTCGGCGACAAGAGCCGTCAGTATCGCCGCTATGCCGTTTTGGATTTTTCGGATGTGTCGGGCTTTGACACTTCAGCGCTGCTGTCACTGGCGAAGCTGAAAACAGACGCCGGCGAACGCGGTGTGACGTTCGTGTTTGCATCGCTACCGCCTGCACTTGATGGCGCGTTGCGTCACGCCGGGCTGTTGACGGACGGCGGTCCGCACCGGGTGTTTGCATCGCGCAATGAAGCGGTCGAGTGGTGTGAAGATCAGGTGTTGTCAGGTGACACGCCGGGTGGAGACGCCGTCGTACAGCAGGACACTTTCGAATCCTGGCTGGCGGCCGAACTGGGCGGGCAAGACAAGGCCAGGCGCGTCGTGCCGTTTTTTGAGCGGCGTGAGCTGGATGATGGCGCGCTGCTCTACGCGCAAGGTGCACCCGCCGATACGATTGATTTTGTTGTGAGTGGCAGTGTGGTGGTGATTATGCGTGGCGAAGGCGGCATCGCACACACCATCCGGCGCATGGCCAAAAAAACCGTTGTTGGCGAGATGGGATTTTTTCGCGCCACACCGCGCACCGCGAGCGTCGCAGCGGATGGCACAGCGGTGATCTATACGTTATCGCGGGCCAGTTTTCAGAAACTTTTGGATGACGAACCGCGGATTGGCGCTGATTTTGTACAGTTTATCGTGCGCACATTGGCGGACCGGCTGGAGTTCGCGAATTCAAGTTTGGCCGCGATGACCTGATGTGCTGGTCCGTCACGTGCGGTCAATTTCAAATCCGCGTATTCGATTCGCGCGCGGTTCGCGCATCAAAACGCCCGGTTCAGCGGCGTTTTTTGCAGCCTGGCCGGCGGGCGAATTGGCCGGTGCAGCCCCTAAACCTGTGGCAGCGACGGCGAAACTGCAAAAAATCACGCTTTTTTGGGCATTTTTTGCATTATTTCGTGCACGAGACCGTTGCAATCGCGCGCGACGCAAGTAGGTTTGGCGCTCCGGTGAACCGGGCATTGGCCGCCTCGCGGCTGTTGCGTGTGCAAGCGTGATGCGAGTTCAAGTGCCATGCCGGATGTGGGGGCCAAAAGGGTCTCCGAGCGTCGCGGCGTCACACTCGTATAGGGTTCGCCCGTCTTCCAATTCTCTTGAGGGACTTGATAACAATGGCAAAAGCAGTAGCGGCAAAGCCCGTCACGGTCACGCTCCGTCATCTTGGCGCAGCTCTGGCTGAAACGCATGAGATTCCAAAGAAGCAGGGAATTGCCATGCTCGAAGATCTTGTGACGATGCTGACCAAGCATCTGAAGAAGGGCGAGCGCGTCCGCATCGGCGGTCTCGGCGTTCTTCAGGTTCGCAAGCGTCCAGCTCGCATGGGCCGCAACCCGGCAACGGGCGAAGCGATCAAGATCAAGGCGTCGAAGAAGGTGGCCTTCCGCGCCGCGAAAGAACTGAAAGAATCCGTTTAATTGATCGGCCCGCGGCTTGCTGTGAGCGTCGGATTGATTGGCTGAAATTTCGGGGCAGAGATCGGTTGAGGGCAGTTCTCTCACACGATCTTCTGCCCCGTTTTTATTGTCAGCGGTGCTGAGAGTAGAGTAACGTCGCAACCGGAGAGTACAGCCATGACAACGCTGCTTGAGAAAGCTATCACCGAGCTGAAAAACCTGCCGGAAGGGGAACAGGACCGGATCGCGCGTGAGCTCTTGGATGTTCTCGCTTCCGACCGCCGCTGGGACGCACTCTTTGCCGATCCCCGGTCCGAATCGCTGTTGAAGTCGTTAGCGGATGAAGCTCGCGACGATATTGCGCGAGGTGATGTGTTTGACTTTGATCCGGCCAGCCGGCCGGTAAAATGAAATCACGGACGACGAGGAAGTTTTGGAAACTGTTTGACGAACTAGACCCCAGTGTCCAGGAGCATGCCTCTTCGGCATATCGAAGCTGGCAAAGGAACCCGTCACACCCCTCCCTACAGTTTAAGCGCGTGAAGAGTGAAGTGCCTTACTATTCCATAAGGGTAGGTCTTCACCATCGAGCGGTCGGGCTGTTCGAAGGGGACACGGTCACGTGGTTCTGGATCGGACCTCACGATGAGTACGATCGGTTGTTATCCTAAAGCTGGTTGTCTCACACGATCTTCTGCCCCGTCTTTTTCCAGTCTGACAGGAACGTCGCGAGGCCTGCGTCGGTCAGTGGGTGTTTGACGAGGGCTTTCAAAATCACCGGCGGGATGGTCGCAACGTCGGCACCGATCATGGCGGCGTCTTTCACATGCCCAACCGTGCGAATTGATGCGGCGAGAATATCGGTCGAGAGATCCTGATAGTTGTCGTAGATGGTGCGGATTTCGCGAATGAGATCCATGCCGTTGAGGCCGATATCATCCAGCCGGCCGATGAACGGCGATACGAACGTCGCTCCTGCTTTGGCGGCAAGCAACGCCTGCGTGGCCGAAAAGCATAGCGTGACGTTGACCATCGTGCCTTCGCTGGTCAGCGCCTTGCACGCCTTGAGGCCGTCCATGGTCAGCGGCACTTTGACAGTGACGTTCTTGGCGATTTTTGCCAGCGCCCGGCCCTCTGTCAGCATGCCCTCATAGTCCAGGGCCGCCACTTCAGCCGACACCGGGCCCGGCACGATGGCGCAGATCTCGGCGATGATGTCCTTGAAGTCGCGCCCTGCTTTGGCCACCAGAGAGGGGTTGGTGGTGACACCGTCTAATAGGCCGGTTGCCGCCAAGTCCTTGATCTCGGCCACATCTGCAGTATCGACAAAGAATTTCATGGTGTGCGGCTCCTGTGCCCTGGCTCGCTTCGAACGGCAGCCTAGGCTATCCCCGTAGGTCGTGACGTGAGCTTCTAATCCGGCGGCAGGGCCTTTGAACAGTCTGTTCGAAAAAATCGCAAGTCATGACGTAGCCGCGCAGGGAAAAGTGCCTGTTTTGCTGCCGGTCGCGCTTGATCAGACCTACGACTACCTGGTGCCGCCGGGCCAGGCGGTGGAGCCGGGTTGTTTCGTGCTGGTGCCGTTCGGGCCGCAAAGCCGCATCGGTGTTGTGTGGGATGCGCCGGTGGGCGAGCCGGGCAAGCCCGTTGATCCAAAGAAAATGAAAGCCCTGTCCGCCCGGCTTGATGCTCCGCCGCTGCCGGTGATCTCACTGCGGTTTGCCGAATGGATCGCCAAGTATACCCTCGCCCCACTCGGCATGATGGTGCGCATGATGATGAGCGCACCGGCCGCCTTTGAGCCGGCCAAGCCCCGCTATGGTGTGCGCATTGTCGACGGCGCGCCGGTGCCGCCGCGGATGACGCCGGCTCGCACCCGCGCGCTGGACATAGCAAGTGATGGCTTGATCCGCGCGAAGTCATCGCTGGCGGAGTTGGCGGGCTGCACATCTGGCGTGGTCGATGGCTTGGTCAGTGCCGGCAATCTGGTTGATGTCGCGATCCCTGAAAAGGGTTTCGCGCAGCCCAATCCGGCGCATCGCGTCACAGAGTTCACCGATGATCAAGCGCAAGCTGTGCATACGCTCGTCTCCGGGGTCGATGGCGAAAACTTCAATGTATCGTTGCTCGATGGCGTGACAGGGTCTGGTAAAACGGAAGTCTATTTCGAAGCTGTCGCGCGCGCGTTGGAGAAGGGGCATCAGGCCCTCATTATGCTGCCCGAAATCGCGCTGACCTCGCAGTTCATGAACCGGTTCGAGGCGCGGTTCGGTTGTTTTCCGGTCGAATGGCATTCGGCCTTGGCGGGTCCAGAACGAGGACGCATTTGGCGCGGGGTTGCGACGGGGCAAGCGCGTGTCGTCGTCGGTGCTCGCTCGGCGCTGTTCTTGCCGTTTCAGGATTTGGGTCTCGTTGTCGTGGACGAAGAACACGACGCGGGCTTCAAGCAGGATGATCGCGTGTACTATCAGGCGCGCGATATGGCGGTGGTGCGGGCCAGCCTCGGCAGGTTTCCGGTTGTCTTGGCCTCAGCCACGCCGTCGATAGAAAGCCACGTCAATGCGCGCACCGGCCGCTACCGGCACGTAGTGCTGCCGGGCCGGTTTTCGGGCATGGAGCTGCCGGAAGTGTCAGCCATCGATTTGCGGTCTAACGCGCCTGAAAAAGGCCGGTGGCTTGCGCCGCAACTCGTCGGTGCCATGGTCGAAACAATGGCGCGCGGGCAGCAATCTCTGCTGTTTCTCAATCGCCGCGGGTATGCCCCGCTGACGCTGTGCCGCGCGTGCGGGCACCGGTTCGAATGCCCGCAATGCACGGCGTGGCTGGTGGAGCATCGCTTTCGCAAGCGGCTGAACTGTCATCACTGCGGGTTCTCGCTGCCGCTACCGGACAAGTGTCCGAAGTGCGCCGCGGAAGATGCGTTGGTGGCGTGCGGGCCGGGTGTTGAGCGGGTGGCCGAGGAAGTCACCGAGCGCTTTCCGCAAGCCAAGATCGCGCTGCTGTCGTCGGATCTCATTCCTGGACTGGTTGAGATGCGCGAGATGATCAAGACGATCGAGTCGGGAGAAACCCACATCATTATCGGAACGCAGATGGTGGCGAAGGGGCACCATTTTCCACATCTGGCAACGGTCGGCATTGTCGATGGCGATTTGGGATTGGCGATGGGTGCCGACCCGCGCGCGGGCGAACGGACGTTCCAGTTGCTGCATCAGGTGACGGGCCGCGCTGGCCGCACATTCTCGCAAGGGCGCGGCTACGTGCAGACGCATCTGCCGGAGCATCCGGTGATGCAGGCGATCATTTCTGGCGACCGGGAGGCGTTTCTCGACCGCGAGATTGACATGCGTCAGCGCGGGATGCTTCCGCCGTATGGCCGGCTTGCAGCGATCATCATTTCCGCGCGCGAGAAAGAACTCGCCGAGCGGTATGCGCGGGAAGTGGCCCGCCGCGCACCGGCCGCAGAAAAGCTGTCGGTATTAGGCCCCGCCGAAGCGCCGATCTCCGTGGTGCGCGGACGGCATCGCTGGCGGCTGTTGGTGAAAGCGCCGCGCGAGATGGATATTCAGGCGTACCTGCGCGAATGGCTTTCGCGCCTGCCGGTCGTGAAGGGTGATTTGCGGCTCAGCGTGGATGTGGATCCGTATAGCTTTTTGTGAGCGGTGGAAAAGGAGGTCAGGCACCCAACCAGGTGCCTGACCCCATGCCCACGAAAAAAGGCCGGACACTTTGGGGGAGCGTCCGGCCTTCAGGTTGAGAAAGGCCCGGGGGTTGGCCTCGCTCGCTAGAAATTAGTCGTAGTAACCGCCATGGCGATTGTGCTGAGAGCCAGCGATGATGGCGCCGATGGCGAGGACACCCAGGCCGATGGCGAGACCGCGAGCGGCACGGCGATCGCGGCGGCGGTCGTGATAATCATGACGATCATGATGGCGGAAGTGATGGCGCGAGCGGTGATGCTGGCGGTGGCCGTAGCGCGGGCCTTCCCAATCGCCGCGATCGCGGTGGCTGTAGCCGCCGTCACGATGGCGATAGTCGGCAGCCTGGGCTGAGGTCGCGAGCGGCAAGAGGCTGCCCGCGGCGACCGTGGCGGCCAGGACGGCGGCAGTGATGCGTTTGCTGATGGAGATCATGGTGTGAGGCCTCCCCGCCCCAAGCGTTGGTGTCGTCCGGGACGATCCCGAACCAACCGTATGAAGCGAACTTAGTTGGAGGCGGTTGAATGCCGTTTGAACGGACCGTGCAGGTTCCGTTCATCTTAGAATGTATTTTAATATAATAATTTCAGATAGTTAATTGAACTCCGGTGTCTCGTCAGGTCATCCCTGCCACGTGGGCTGTCGTGCCCTGAGGTCTTCATGGGCGCGCAATCGGACCGCTGGCCGTGCCGCCCACGCTTCAAACGCAGTCCAGTGCTCCGAAGGAATAGAAATCGTCGTTTTCGACATGAGATCGAGCTGAGCGGCGTCCAAGGCTGATCGGACAACGAATGGCTCCATGGTAAGGCCGCTCGCCCGGCAGCGGACAAAAACACGTTCCGGTCAGCGTCCGTGACGTCAATGAACACTCAGGTTGTCATTAAAAAAATTCTGGGTACTTGGGCACTCAGCTTCAAGCCGTTTGAAGCATGCACACATGTAAGCGCCAAATTTGCAGACGTCTGTGAGTTGCCGTCGCGATGCGTCATTGCGGCTCGTGCCGGGCGGTTGAAGGCCGGAGGCGTGCATGTTACACGCAGGCCAGATTTCAAAAGGGGGCTCACGCGGGGAAGCGTTTCGCGTCCGCCTTTTGCGACGCAGACCCACCGGCATTCGGGAAATTGCGGCTGAGTTGGCCGTAATAACCCCTTGAGCTCATGAGAGCATTCGACGTGGCAACAGACGAACCTTTGATGGCGGGCGTTGCGGGCAGATATGCGTCCGCGTTGTTCGATTTGGCGAGCGAACAAAACAAGGTGGCAGAGGTCGAAGGCGACCTAGGCACGTTCCAATCCCTGTGCAGTGAAAGCGCAGAGTTTCTGAGCATGGTCCGCAGCCCCGTGATCCCGGCCGATGACCAGAGCCAAGCATTGACCGCTATTCTCGGCAAGGCTGGCGCGAGCGCGCTGACGATTAACTTCTTCAAGTTGCTGGCAAAAAACCGCCGTTTGTTCGCGGCTGGCGATATGGCCAAGGCGTTCCACGCGCTCGCCGCCAAGTCGCGCGGTCAGGTCACGGCGGAAGTGACATCGGCCTCGCCTCTGAATGACGGGCACACGGCGCAGTTGCGCGACGCTTTGAAAGCCTCGGTCGGCAAAGACGTCACGCTCCAGACAAAGGTTGATCCGTCGATTCTGGGTGGTCTGATCGTCAAGCTCGGCAGCCGCATGGTCGACAGTTCGCTGAAGACGAAGTTGGACACGATGAAGGTCGTTCTTAAGGGCGGCACCTAAGGGCTCACAGCCCGGCACGCAAAACGCGGCGCCGGGCTTTGTGTTGATTGGACGGCGAATTGAGTTTGGACGCCGTTAGCGCCGATCGGGCGCAATGGCAAAACGGCAAGGCAAGGGGTCAAGGTAATGGAAATCCGGGCCGCAGAGATCTCATCGATCCTGAAGGAACAGATCAAGAATTTCGGCAAAGAGGCGCAAGTCTCTGAAATCGGACAAGTGCTCTCGGTTGGCGACGGCATCGCGCGCGTTTATGGCCTCGACAACGTCCAGGCTGGCGAAATGGTCGAGTTCCCGGGTGGAATTCGCGGCATGGCACTCAACCTCGAAGCTGACAATGTCGGCGTAGTGATCTTCGGCGACGACCGCAGCATCAAGGAAGGCGACACGGTCAAGCGGACTGGCGCCATTGTGGAAGTTCCCGTCGGCAAGGGCCTGCTCGGCCGCGTGGTCGATGGTCTCGGCAATCCGATCGACGGCAAGGGTCCGATCAAGTCGGACAAGAAGATGCGCGTCGATGTGAAGGCGCCGGGCATTCTGCCGCGTAAGTCGGTGCATGAGCCGATGGCGACGGGCCTCAAGGCCGTCGACTCGCTGATACCGATCGGCCGTGGCCAGCGCGAGCTGATCATCGGCGACCGGCAGACCGGCAAGACCGCGATCATTCTCGACACGTTCCTCAATCAGAAGCCGATCAACGCTGGCACCGACGAAGGCGCGAAGCTCTATTGCGTCTACGTTGCCATCGGCCAGAAGCGCTCGACGGTTGCCCAGTTCGTTAAGACGCTGGAAGAGCGCGGCGCACTGGAATACTCGATCATTGTTGCGGCGACCGCGTCTGACCCCGCACCGATGCAGTACCTCGCGCCGTTCACCGGCTGCACGATGGGAGAGTACTTCCGCGACAACGGCATGCATGCCGTCATCGCATACGACGATTTGTCCAAGCAGGCCGTTGCTTACCGGCAGATGTCGCTTTTGCTGCGCCGTCCGCCGGGCCGCGAAGCCTATCCCGGCGACGTGTTTTATCTTCACTCTCGTTTGCTCGAGCGCGCGGCCAAGCTCGGCGATGCGGCGGGCAAGGGCTCGCTGACAGCGCTGCCGGTTATCGAAACACAGGCCAATGACGTGTCCGCCTACATCCCAACAAACGTGATTTCGATCACCGACGGCCAGATCTTTTTGGAAACGGACCTGTTCTATCAGTGCATTCGTCCTGCGGTAAACGTCGGTCTGTCCGTGTCGCGCGTCGGCTCGTCAGCTCAGACGAAGGCGATGAAGCAGGTGGCCGGTAAGATCAAGGGTGAGTTGGCGCAGTACCGCGAAATGGCGGCGTTTGCTCAGTTCGGCTCGGACCTCGATGCAGCCACGCAGAAAATGCTGGCGCGTGGTGCGCGCCTGACGGAACTCCTGAAGCAGCCGCAGTTCTCGCCGTTGAAAATGGAAGAGCAGGTTGCGGTGATCTTCGCTGGTACGCGCGGCTATCTCGATGCGGTCGCTGTACCGGCGATCGGGAAGTTCGAGCAGTCGCTGTTGTCGGGCCTGCGGGATGAGAAGTCGATCCTGTCGTCGGTTGCCGCTGAAAAAGCGCTGTCGGGCGAGACGGAGAAGAAGCTCGTGGCGTTCCTCGACAAGTTTGCCAAGAGCTTTACCGCGTAGTTGAACGTCCCCTCTCCCCGCTCAAGCGGGGAGAGGGTTAGGGTGAGGGGCAGCTATTTGCTCCGTCGAGGATGCTGCCCCTCACCCCGACCCTCTCCCCATCGAAGTCGATGGGGAGAGGGAGAAACAGACAGGATGCTCGAATGCCGAGCTTAAAGGACTTAAGAAACCGCATCGCTTCCGTGAAGGCGACGCGCAAAATCACGAAGGCCATGCAGATGGTGGCCGCCGCGAAATTGCGCCGGGCCCAGGAAGCAGCGACCGCCGCCCGGCCCTACGCCGAGCGGATGGACCGGATTCTGGCCAATCTGAACAAGCGCGCGAACCGCGATGGGGCGTCGCCGCTGCTGATTGGAACCGGGAAGGACCAAGTGCATCTCCTGGTCGTGATGACCGCTGAGCGCGGCCTGTGCGGCGGCTTCAACTCGAACATTGCCAAACTTGCGCGCGGTGATGCCAATCGCCTTTTGGCGGCGGGCAAGACGGTCAAGATCATGACGGTCGGCCGCAAGGGCGCGGACAACCTGCGCCGCGACCTCGGTAAGAATATCGTCGAGCGGATGGACTTCCAGGGCTTGCGTCAGCTGAGCTTTGCGAACGCGGAAAGCGTGGCGAACAAGTTGCGGGCGAAATTCGAAGCCGGTGAGTTCGATGTCGCAACGCTTTATTTCTCGGAGTTCAAGTCGGTCATTGCACAGAAGCCGACGGCGCTGCAGCTGATCCCGGCGAAGTTGCCTGAGGCAGCAGCCTCTGACTCCAAGGTGTCCGGCGGTGACGCCGCTTATGAATACGAGCCGGACGAGGAAACAATTCTCGGCACGCTGCTGACGCGCAATATCTCGACGCAGATCTTCCGCGGGCTTCTTGAGAACTCAGCGTCTGAACAGGGTGCTCGCATGAGCGCCATGGACAGCGCCACGCGTAACGCGGGCGAGATGATCAACAAGCTGACGATCAAGTACAACCGTCAGCGTCAAGCGAACATTACGAAAGAACTCATCGAAATCATTTCGGGCGCAGAAGCGCTCTAGCTGAATTCGGTGTCAGTCCCTCCGGGTCTGACACCGCTAAAGGAACGGTGCAAGGGTATCTGACCCAGAGGGTCGGATACCCATCGAGAGATAAGAACGAGGAACGGGTAATGGCTAGCAAAGTTGGTAAGATCCGCCAGGTAACGGGCGCCGTCGTCGACGTGCAGTTCGACGGGCATCTGCCGGAAATTCTGAATTCTCTTGAGACGAAGAACGGCAGCACCCGCCTCGTGCTCGAAGTGGCCCAGCATCTGGGTGAGAACACGGTTCGCACCATCGCCATGGACTCGACCGAAGGTCTCGTGCGCGGCCAGGATGTCAATGACATGGGCGTGCCGATTTCTGTTCCGGTTGGCGACGAAACACTCGGCCGCATCATGAACGTCATTGGCGAGCCGGTGGATGAAGCCGGTCCGATCAAGACAAAGTCCGTACGCGCCATCCATCAGCCGTCGCCCATGTTCGCTGAGCAGGCAACAGAAGCGCAGATCCTCGTGACGGGCATTAAGGTCATTGACCTGCTCGCGCCTTACGCCAAGGGCGGCAAGATTGGTCTGTTCGGCGGCGCTGGCGTCGGCAAGACCGTACTGATCATGGAACTGATCAACAACATCGCCAAGGTGCACGGCGGCTACTCGGTGTTCGCCGGCGTTGGCGAACGCACGCGCGAAGGCAACGACCTCTATCACGAAATGATCGAATCAAATGTCAACGTCGATCCGAAGAAGAATAACGGGTCCACCAAAGGTTCGAAGTGCGCGCTGGTGTTCGGCCAGATGAACGAGCCGCCGGGCGCGCGCATGCGCGTTGCGCTGACAGGTCTGACCGTGGCCGAAGACTTCCGCGACAAGGGCCAGGACGTGCTGTTCTTCATCGACAACATTTTCCGCTTTACACAGGCGGGCTCGGAAGTGTCAGCTCTTCTCGGCCGTATTCCTTCGGCTGTGGGCTATCAGCCGACGCTCGCGACTGACATGGGTGCCCTGCAGGAGCGCATTACTACCACGCAGAAGGGTTCGATTACATCGGTGCAGGCCATTTACGTGCCGGCCGACGACTTGACCGACCCGGCACCTGCCGCCTCGTTCGCGCATTTGGATGCGACGACCACGCTGTCACGCTCGATTGCGGAAAAGGGCATCTACCCGGCAGTCGATCCGCTCGATAGCACGTCGCGCATGATGGACCCGCGCGTCGTTGGCGAAGAGCACTATCAGGTTGCGCGTAACGTGCAGCAGATTCTGCAGAAGTATAAGTCGCTCCAAGACATCATCGCCATTCTGGGCATGGACGAGCTCAGCGAAGACGACAAGATGACGGTGGCGCGTGCCCGCAAGATTGAACGCTTCATGTCGCAGCCGTTCTCCGTGGCAGAAGTGTTTACTGGTTCGAAGGGCGTGCAGGTTCCGTTGGCCGATACCATCAAGGCCTTTAAAGGTCTGTGCGAAGGCGATTACGATCACCTGCCAGAGCCGGCGTTCTACATGGTCGGCACCATTGACGAAGCCATCGCAAAGGCTGAGAAACTCGCAGAGGCTGCTTGAACCGGCGGCGATGACGCGGCTTCCGGCATCTTTATGGGGTTGAGACGATGTCGGGTGACAACGGCGATCACAAGTTCGGTTCGTGCTGCGTCGAGCTGAAAGAGACGATGAGCGGCGAGGACTTCGAACCGCTCATCACGGTCGGCGAAGGCGACGTTCTCTACATGTCCGTCGGCCTCATTGAAATGGAAGACGAAGAACCAGGAATGATCGATCATCCCGTCTTCTTCTGTCCGTTTTGTGGAAGCCGGTTGCAGACCGTGGACGAGGTTCGCGCTAAAAGTGGCAGCGAAGACGGCGAAGCCTAAGTTGAGAGATCGGGTGCGGCATTCGCTGTGCCCCAGCAAGGACGGAAGCGGAAGCAATGTCAGGCACCTTCAAATTCGAACTGGTCAGCCCGGAAAAGATCCTGATGTCCGGCGACGCTGAACAGGTCATGCTGCCGGGCGTCGAAGGCGAAATGACAATCTTGCCCGGACATTCGCCAGTGATTTCGGTTTTGCGCCCAGGCGTGATTGATATCGCGATGCCGGGTTCAAAGGCGCGCATCTACGTGAAGTCGGGGTTTGCCGAGGTCGAGCCGGACCGTGTCACGGTGCTGGCTGAGAAAGCCATCGACATGACTGAGATGGATGCAGGGCGCATTGCCGATGAACTAAAGGTTGCTGAAGCAGACCTGGCCGAGGCCAAGGACGACACAGCCCGCATGCTGGCCGAGCGCGCTGCCGGGCTACTAAAAACTATGGGTGCCGGAAAGAGCGCGTAACTCTTCAGCGCCTCTCCACCCTCTAACACACGCCGCGCAGCACGCTTATTCGGGCTTGTCCGACAGGCGCTGGTGCGCGCTCTCGCCAGCAAACGCCGACAGCATGCACAGCATGATGATCATCGCGTAGTCTTCTTTGGTGTGCCTCGAGTTCTGGATCAGCATCAGGCAGAGCGAACTGCCAGCCAACCAGCAGAGAGCCCGGGCAAGTACAGCATTTGTCATGGTCACTCCGGACGCGCGTAAGGCGCGAATGTGCGAACGATTTGTTGATAGACGGGACGCTTGAAACTGACGGCAAGCTCTGCAAGCTCATCGGCCGAACGCCAACGCCAACGATCGAACTCAGCTTTGCGGCCGTTACGGGGAGAGATATCAATCTCGGCGTCGTCGCCCAAAAACCGCATGGCATACCAGCGCTGCTTCTGGCCGCGATACCGGCCCTTCAAAGCGACGCCGATGAGGTCTTCAGGTAAGTCGTAAGTTAGCCAGCCAGGGATCTCCGCGATGACTTCCGCCGATCTGACGGACGTTTCTTCCTCGAGTTCGCGAAAGGCCGTGTCGAGCGGGTCTTCATTGGCTTCGATGCCACCCTGCGGCATTTGCCAGATGTAGGCTGACCGGTCACCCGTCCACTTGGGTAAGCGACGGCCCGTCCAAACCTTGCCCTGACGGTTGATGAGCATGATACCGACGCCCCACCGATAGGGCAGCTCCATCGGTTGTGCTGCCGTGATTGGTCCCACGAACTTCATTTAGCACAACCTAAGATGGCTCATCACAAGTGATGACGTTATCCACAAGTAACCGATTCGCGGGTATAAAAACCAGCGAAACCAAACGGTAGAGACTTTGGATGTCAACGAGTGATCAAAAAGCGAAGCTGATTCTGCAACCGCAGAGATACCTTAAGATTGTATTAAGGACCCAAGCTCCTGAACGACCGCCTGATACACGGCTCTTTTGAACGGCACAATCTGCTCGATCAGTGCGTCGATGGGAGTCCACTTCCAGCTGACGAACTCAACCTGATGCCCGGGTGGCGGCGTAATGCTGATCTCACTTTCAAGTCCCACAAAACGGGCCACAAACCACATTTGCTTCTGGCCCCGGAATCTGCCGCCCCAGGCTTTGCCGATCAACTCAGGTGGGAGGTCGTAGGTCAGCCAATCCTGCGTTTGGCCAATAATCTCAACGGAGCGGACGCAGGTTTCCTCGTAGAGTTCACGCAGGGCGGCGGCCCGGGGCTCCTCATTTTCGTCGATGCCGCCTTGCGGCATTTGCCACCAGTCGCCGCGGCCTTCTGCGTCAGATGGCGTATCCGCGCGCTGGCCGACCCAGATCAGCCCGTCATTGTTGACCAGCATGATCCCGACGCAAGGCCGGTAGGGAAGCTGTGCGGAATCGGCAGCGGGTTTTGACATGATGACGACGGCTCCTCATGGGACAGCAACACAACGCCCCTATAACTTGAAAACAAGATGGGCGCCCACCGGGCGCCCATCAAATGCAGTTCTTTCGAAGTCGAAGCCTTAGTTCGGCGTGCCGCCCTCAGGTGCCGGCGCGGCAGGTGCCGTTGTGCCGCCCAGTGCTGGTGCAGCCGGAGGATCAGCAGGCTTGGCCACTGTCGCTTCTGTGGCCGTCCCGCGCAGGAACTTCAGCGCATACTGCAGCTGAGTGTCCTTCTCGGGTTCCTTGGGCACATAGGCCGATGAGCCACTCTCTTCTTTTTTCTCTTCGTCTTTCTTTTCGCCCGACTGATCGGCTGGCTTCTCGCCATCCTTCACTTCGCCGTCCTTGGCTGCGTCCTTGCCTTCCGGCTTGGTGCCAACTGGGGCATTGGGGTTCTTCAAGTGACCGGGCAGGCTCGCTTCGCCGCGCGGCTTCTCCGGCGTCTTGCTCTTGAGCTCTTCAGGAAGCTCCTGCTCCACGACGATGTCCGGATCGATGCCCTTAGCTTGGATTGACCGGTTCGATGGTGTGTAATAGCGCGCCGTCGTCAAGCGGATCGCACCGTTGGCACCAAGCGGGATGATCGTCTGCACCGAACCCTTGCCGAATGACCGGGTACCAATAATGGTCGCCCGCTTATGATCCTGCAAAGCGCCAGCGACGATTTCAGACGCTGAAGCGGAACCGCCATTGATCAACACAACGATCTTTTTGCCGTCTGACGAGTCGCCTGTGCGTGCCTGCGCCCGTTGGGTTTCCTCGTTGTTGCGGCCCTTGGTCAGAACGATCGCGCCTTGATCCAAGAAGTCGTCCGAAACAGAGATCGCCTGGTCGAGCAAACCGCCAGGGTTGTTTCGCATATCGATAATGTAGCCGCTCAAGCTGGGGCCGATCTGCTTTTTGAGATCGTCGATAGCCTTCACAAGATTGGCGTGCGTCTGTTCGTTAAATGTCGTCACCTTGACGTAAGCGATGTCGCCTTCGGCACGGGCCTTCACCGGGTTGATGCGGATGACGTCGCGGGTGACTTTGATGTCGAAGGGCTCTTCACGGCCCTTGCGAATAACGGTGAGCGAGATCGGCGTGTTGACCGGTCCGCGCATCTTGTCGACGGCTTGTTCGAGCGTCAGTCCGGTGATCTGCTCGTTGTCGAGATGCGTGATGAGGTCGTTGGCTAGGATGCCAGCTTTTGCAGCCGGTGTGTCGTCGATCGGCGAGACGACCTTGATCACGCCGTTCTCCATAGTGACTTCGATGCCGAGGCCGCCGAACTCGCCGCGGGTCTGGATCTGCATGTCGCGGAAGCTCTTCGCGCTCATGTAGGAAGAGTGCGGGTCAAGCGCCGCCAGCATGCCGTTGATGGCCGATTCGACCAGCATCTGGTCGTCGGGCTTTTCCACGTAGTCCGAACGCACGCGCTCAAAAACATCGCCGAACAGGTCGAGCTGACGGTAGAGTTCGGAATTCGGCGACGTGGCCGATTGCGTGTTGGTGACGTTGAGAACGGTCGTGGCGCCAGCCAGGCCCGTCATCATCAGGAATGTCCAGAACGCGAAGTCAGTCTTGCGCATTAGCCTTGTGCCTTCTGAAGACTTTCGACCCACCAAGGATCGGGGTTTATCGGTTCGCCATCCTTGCGAAATTCGATGTATAGTACCGGTGCGCCGGATTGCGCGCTACCCGGATCTCGCGCGGCCGCACTGCTCATTGTGCCAACCGGCTCTGCTGCGAGTACGAATTGGCCTGGCTGCGCGTCGATCTGCGAGAGCCCAGCGACTAGCACATGATAACCGCCGCCGGCATTGATGATCAAGAGCTTGCCATAACTGCGGAAATCACCGGCGTAGACGACCCATCCGTCGCAAGGTGACGTGATCTGTGCCCCACTGCGGGTTTCGATGACCATGCCCTTGGACGTTGCACCGTACTGGGTTTTCTCGCCAAAGGACAAAACCCGGCGTCCTTGAGCAGGCAACGGAAGTTTGGCTTTTGCAAGATGAAAGGCAATCGCGGGCTTAATACGGCCCGCGCTGCCGGGAACCAATGATGTTCCCGCGGGTGCAAGTTCGACAACAGGCGCACCGCTGGGCTTGGGTGCGGGCGAGAAGGCCGCAACATCGACGGGCTTGTCTTGTTGACCCGGCGAAGCACCGGCCGTGGCTTCGCTGGCCGCCGGAAGCGCCGGTTCTGGTGAGAGCGCCTGAGGCGCATCGGCGGATGGCACCGGAGCGGAAGCGCCTTCGGCAGCTGCCGCCGCGGCCGCCACCTGCTGCGTTTCGGCATTGTAAGCTTGAAGGGCCGTGTTCTTGGTCACCGCCTCGTCGAGCTTGGCAATCAGCTCGTTGAGGTCGGTGACGCTCTTTGAGATTTCGTCAGCGCTGCGGCGCACGTCCTTGAGTTCGGCTTGCCGCTCGGTAATTGATTGGCGCTTGGTTTCCATGAGACCCGCGAGCCGGGTCCGCATATCGCTGAGGCGCGTGGTCTCGGCCCGCAGTTTTTCGCCTTCTGTGCGAATGTCTCCGGTTACGCGCATCAAGTCGTTGAGCGTGTCCGTCAAGGCCAGAGCTTGTTTGCGCATGCCAGGAAAGGCCGCCGCCAGCAACATGGCGCTGCGCACCATATGCAGGGCGTCTTCGCGCTTGGTGATGAGGACTGGTGGCGGATTGCGCCCCATGCGCTGGAGGGCCGATAGTAATTTTGCAATTTGTCCGTGGCGTTGGCTGAGTGACCCGCGCACCAGTTTTTCCTGGGCTTCGAGTTCGCCCATCCGGTCTTCAATCTTTGTGAGCTGGGCTTCGCTCTTCTGGATCGTGGCAGCCGTTTCGACCAGCCGGGCATTGATCTTTTCGCGCTCGGAGTTGAGTTCGGCGACGTCTTTTTCGATAATGCCAGCGCGCGACTGAGTGGCTTCAAGTTCGTTGCGGCGCGCCTCAAGTGCTTTTTGAACGTCGTCAGCGCTGGGCGGAGGTGCCGTCTGGGCGATGGCCGGCCTCGGGGCGGTGAGCCACAGCGTGGTTGCGACGACGGCCGCTACTGCGCAACGCACAGCCCCTCGCCAAGACCCGAGTCGTTCTGCCGATGCTGCCAAACTGAGTGGGCCCCCTCAAAGTGCCGTTAAAAGACCGCCTCAAGTCATAGCGGTGCCAGTCAATCCTGGCCTTTTCGGGACAAAGCTAGTCCGCTTCGACGATCAACGCCACGCAAACCTTGCTGATTTGCGGGTCCTCAGCCTACGCTGGCACGCGTGTTTTCAGCGACTGCGGCGGCTGGCTGCGATATCCAGGTCCATCCTGCTGCGCTTTGGCATTTGCTGATGGCGGGGCATCGCCTTATCGTTGAGCCAACGCCGAACCTAACGAAAGCTTCCGTCATGCAGTCTTTGCTCTACCACGCGACCACCATCGCGGTGATCGCGGTATTTATCGTCTTGTGCGCGGGCCTGTGGACCATGGCGCGGGGTACCAGCCCCAATCTGAGCCAAAAGCTAATGCGCTGGCGCGTTGGCCTTCAATTCGCGGCCATTGTGGTGATTATGGCGTTCGTTTTGTACGGCAAGTACCAGGCTGGCTGAGCGGACATGGTCAAACTCAACAAAATCTACACAAAAACAGGCGATGCCGGTACCACGGGCCTTGGCACCGGCGAACGTGTCTCTAAGGACGGTGTGCGAATCGCCGCCTACGGTTCTGTCGACGAAGCCAATGCCACCATCGGCATGGTGAGGTTGCACTTGGGCGGTGGGCATCCCGGTCTCGACGCAAAGCTCGGACGGATCCAGAATGACATGTTCGATTTGGGTGCGGATTTGTGCGTGCCCGACCGGGGTGAAAAGCTGCCCTATACGCCGTTGCGGATGTCCGAGGCGCAGGTTGAGCGCATTGAAGCCGAAATCGATGAACTGAACTCAGAGCTTAAACCATTGAATTCATTTGTTCTTCCAGGTGGATCGGCCGCTGCAGCGGCGCTTCACGTCGCCCGTACCGTGTGCCGCCGGGCCGAGCGGGACATGGTCACCCTGGCGGCAACGGCGGGTGAGCCGGTCAGTGCTCCGGCCATGAAATACATCAACCGGCTGTCAGATTTCCTTTTTGTAGCCAGCCGCTACGTCAATGATCGTGGAATGAGCGACGTTTTGTGGGTGCCCGGTCAGAATCGCTGACGCTGTGGGACCCCGCCAGCGGACCGAAAAAAGGATCAACTCTGATGTTCGTTCCGTTGCATGATGAAAACCGTTTGCGATCGATCAAGTTTCAGTACGTGACGATCGGACTGATTGTCACCAATGTGATCATTTTTCTGATCCAGTTGGCTGGCCTTCAAGAAGCGGCCGTCGCGAGCTTTGCGATTATCCCGGCCGAGCTCCTGCATACGGCCGGTGTCAGTCTGGACGACATTGCGGACCAGCAGTCAGTTGCACTGCCCGAAAATCTGACGCTGCTGTGTTACATGTTCTTTCACGGCGACGTCTTACACCTTGGCGGAAACATGCTGTTTCTGTGGGTTTTCGGCGACAATGTCGAAGATGCGATGGGACACGCAAAGTTTCTCCTCTTCTATCTGGCCTGCGGAATTTTCGCTGGTCTGATGCACGCCATGATGATGCCGGACTCGGCCAATCCCCTCATCGGTGCAAGTGGTGCCGTGGCCGGCGTCATTGCCGCGTACCTGATGCTGCATCCCCGGGTGCGCGTCTGGGTGCTGGCATTCCAAGCCATTCCGCTTCGCATTTCTGCTGCAACGGCGTTGGGCTTGTGGGTCGCTATTCAAGTCGCGATGGTGCTCATTCCGCGGTCTGACACGGTCGCTTGGTGGGCCCATATCGGGGGCCTGATTGCGGGCGCGGTGTTAATTGTCTTTCTGAGGCGCCCCGGCGTGCCGCTGTTCGACAAGAACTTGGCCGTCGTCCCCTCCGCGTAAAGAGCATCCGCCGGGCCCTTCCTGGCACGGTTCAATGCTCCTGGATCAGCCAATTGACTTGGCCCGAGCCCCCCCTTAGGTTTGCGTTTCGCATGTGCGAAGAGCGCCAGGCGATCTCTCCGTTCACTTTGCGGCCTGTGCCGCTTTACGTGCGGAGTGCACTGCAAAATTCCGGACGGACCTGCGCGGCGTCACGACGCAAATCGAAGACGCTCAAGACCGTGTAACCACGACCAAACTGAACAGAGCTGCTGGGGAGCGCCTCGCGAATGAAGATACTCGTCGCGGTCAAACGCGTCGTTGATTACGCCGTCAAAATTCGCGTCAAAGCGGACGGCTCCGGCATCGAATTGGCCACCGTCAAGATGTCGATGAACCCGTTTGACGAAATCGCCGTCGAGGAAGCGGTCCGGCTCAAAGAGAAGGGCACGGCTACAGAAGTTGTGGTTGTGTCGATAGGTCCCGCCAAATCCCAGGAGACCATCCGCACCGCCCTTGCCATCGGCGCGGACCGGGGCGTGTTGATTGAAACGCCTGAAGGCGTCCTCATCGAGCCGCTTGCGGTGGCGAAGTTGCTCAAGGTGTTGGCTGAAACGGAAAAGCCGGACCTCATCGTGCTGGGCAAACAAGCGATCGACGACGACTGCAATCAGACGGGTCAAATGCTGGCCGCACTGCTCGGCTGGCCGCAGGGCACGTTCGCCTCAAAAGTTCTGCCGAATGGCAGCGCGGTCGATGTGACGCGCGAAGTCGATGGCGGTCTTGAGACCTTGAAACTTAGAATGCCGGCCGTCGTCACGACTGACCTCCGCTTGAATGAGCCGCGCTATCCGTCGCTGCCCAACATCATGAAGGCGAAAAAGAAACCGATCGATATCAAAAAGCCGGAAGACCTTGGCGTGGATATCTCGCCGCGGCTGCAGGTTCTCAAAACAAGTGAGCCGCCGCAGCGCAAAGGCGGCGTCAAAGTTGCCGACGTTCCCGAACTCGTCGCCAAGCTCAAGTCCGCGGGGGTTCTGTAATGTCGGTACTCGTTCTCGCAGATCACTCAAATTCGGCCCTAGGTAGCGGTACAGCGAAGGCTGTCACGGCGGCTGCTGCGATCGGTGGCGAAGTTCACGTGCTGGTTGCCGGTCACAACTGCAACGGTGCTGCCGATGAAGCGGCAAAACTCGACGGTGTATCGAAGGTGATTGTCGCGGATGCGCCGCAATTGGCAAATGGCCTTGCGGAAGAAGTGGCCCAACTCCTCGTGCCGATGATGGCGGGTTACGGCGTGCTGATGGCACCGGCAACGGCTTCGGGCAAGAACGTGCTGCCGCGTGTGGCCGCGCTCCTTGATGTGATGCAGATCTCCGACGTCACCAAGGTCTTAGGCCCCGATACATTTGAGCGGCCGATCTATGCCGGCAACGCGATTCAAACCGTGAAGTCATCGGAAGCAAAGATAGTCATCACCGTGCGGATCGCGTCGTTCGCCGCCGCGGGCAATGGCGGGTCAGCTGCGATTGAATCGGCTGCTGCTCCGGCGATTGCGGGGCTGTCGGCGTTTGGAAGTGCGGACCTGACAAAGTCGGATCGCCCGGAATTGGCTGCTGCACGCATTGTCATTTCCGGCGGTCGGGGCATGGGAAACGGTGAGAACTTCAAAAAATACATTGAGCCAGTGGCTGATCGCCTTGGCGCGGCGATGGGCGCCTCGCGTGCTGCGGTCGATGCCGGGTTCGTGCCCAACGATTGGCAGGTTGGCCAGACCGGAAAAGTGGTGGCACCCGAACTGTATCTTGCTGTCGGCATCTCTGGAGCCATTCAGCATCTCGCCGGTATGAAAGACAGCAAGGTCATCGTCGCAATCAACAAAGACGGCGAGGCGCCGATTTTCCAGGTCGCTGACTATGGGCTCGTCGCGGATTTGTTTCAGGCACTTCCCGAACTCGATGCCGAGTTGAAAAAGGCGGGCCATTGAGTTCGGCGTGTCTGGCGGGATTGAAGGATTTTACAAATGGACGTTGCCGTTAAAGTGGCAGGAAGACCCGGACCCGCTTTGAAGCCGGTCACCACCATCAAGTCGGTGGGCGTGATTGGTGCCGGTCAAATGGGCTCAGGCATCTCGCATGTCGTGGCGCTGGCGGGCTATGATGTTCTGCTGAACGACATCAAGGCCGATGCTATCGAGCATGCACTGGCGGCGATCGAAAAGTCGATGGCCCGCCAAGTCGATAAGGGCATCATCAAAGCCGCCAACATGCAGGCTGCGCTCAAGCTGATCAAGCCAGCCACCGGTCTTGACGAGTTGTCCCAGTGCGACATGGTCATCGAAGCCGCGACCGAAGACGAGGGCATCAAGCGCAAGATCTTCGCTGAGCTGCGCGGCAAGCTCAAAGCCGGGGCGCTGCTCGCGACCAACACCTCGTCGATTTCGATCACCAGGCTGGCTGCGGCGACCGACCGGCCCGAGCAATTCATCGGCATGCATTTCATGAACCCCGTGCCGCGCATGGAGCTGGTCGAGCTCATTCGCGGGATCGCAACCGAAGACGGCGTATTCACCACGGCGCGGCAGTTTGTCGATAGCCTCGGCAAGATCACAGCGCTGTCGGAAGATTTTCCGGCCTTCATCGTCAATCGTATCCTGCTGCCCATGATCAATGAAGCCGTCTACACGCTCTATGAAGGCGTCGGAACGGTGGATGGCATCGACAAGGCCATGAAACTGGGTGCTCATCACCCCATGGGTCCGCTCGAGCTGGCGGACTTCATTGGTCTCGATACGTGCCTATCGGTGATGCAGGTCTTGTACGAAGGCCTCTCCGACTCCAAGTATCGCCCGTGTCCGTTGCTGGTAAAGTATGTCGAAGCAGGTTGGCTTGGCCGCAAGACCAACCGCGGGTTTTATGATTACCGCGGTGAAAAGCCGGTCCCAACCCGATGACGGGCGAACTTTAGGCGCACCCTGACGAACGAACAGCGCAAACCAGCTTCCCACTGTGTGTGGACCGAATCACGCCTGGGTTGAAGATCAAAGGTCCACTAGGGTCACAATGAGTACCTCTCCTCGCGTCGCAATTGTTACGGGTGCTGGCAGCGGGATTGGCCGCGCCGTTGCAATCAGCTTGGCTGATAACGGTTACAGTGTGGTGCTCGCTGGGCGCCGGAAACCCGAGCTTGAGACGACGGCATCGGCCGTGAAGCCGGGAACGGGCAACACGGTTGCGATCGTGGCTGATGTGTCCGATCCGGTGTCGGTCAAAGCTCTGTTCGCGCGTACAAAGGAAGCGTTCGGCCGTCTGGATGTGCTGTTCAACAACGCGGGCACTGCAGCGCCGCCCATCGCTATGGAAGATTTGACGTTCGATCAATGGAAGGCCGTGATCGACGTCAACTTGAACGGCGCTTTTTTGTGTGCTCAAGCGGCGATCCGCCTGATGAAGGCGCAAGACCCTAAGGGCGGCCGCATCATCAACAATGGGTCGATTTCGGCCTACACGCCGCGGCCACAATCAGCCCCCTATACAGCCACCAAACATGCCCTCGCGGGCCTCACCAAATCGATTGCGCTCGATGGCCGGGTGAACAACATCGCGTGTTCGCAAATCGACATCGGTAACGCGGCCACGGAACTGTCCGAACCGATGGCCAAGGGCATTCGGCAGGCGGATGGCAGTGTACGGGCGGAGCCGCGAATCGACGTCAAGCACGTCGCGGACGCCGTGTTGTACATCGCCAATCTGCCGCTCGAGGCCAACGTCCTGACCATGACTCTCAAAGCCACCGCCATGCCGTTTGAGGGCCGCGGTTGAGTCTGCGGAGGCACAGCAAACGTTCATAAAGCCTGCTATAAAGTCCGCGCGGTGGAAGGCGGTATTCATCCGGGCATGAGGTTCTCGCAATGACGAAATGCGACTATGTTATTGAAAACAAATCTGGATTCTTGAAATCCTTATCGGTGGGACGGGGCACGGTGGCCGGTTTAGCCGCTGCAATGGCTGTGGCACTCGTGGCCGTCGCGACCGTCCCTGCCGGTGCCGAACCGGGCGGTTTGGACGGCAACTGGAGCGGCGGCGGGTCGCTGACCTACCCCTCGGGTGCCAAAGAGAACGCGCGCTGCAAGGCGTCGTTCAAGCGCAAAACCGGCACCAGCTATGCGGTCAACGCGCGGTGCGCGAGCGCATCGGGCAAAATCGAGCAGTCAGCGACACTCCAGGAAGTCGGCGCTAATCGCTATTCAGGCAGCTTCTTCAATACGGAGTTTAATGTCGACGGCACGATCACGGTCACCGTCCAGGGTAATTCTCAGAGCGTTTCGATCTCGAGCCCTGCCGGCAGTACAGCCAGCTTCCGGCTCAGCCGCTAAGCCGTTGCGGGCTGTGCGGGCATGCTGATCGCCTGGAGAAATCCGGTCAGGTTTTCTGTCATATGATGGACGTGGTCCGGCAGTTCGGTCCACGTCTTCATTTTTTTCTGGACGGGATGGTCCATGTACGCGGAGTGGACCAGCACCGTCTTCATGCCGAGCGCATGGGGCACTTCCAAGTTTTGCGGCATGTCTTCGAACATGGCGGCGTCGGCTGGCGCCACGTTGTGCTGCGAGATCATCCGCCCGAACGCGTCCGCGTCGGGCTTTGGCACATAACCGCACGACACGATGTCGGTGATGTCTTCAAACAGATCAAGCACACCAAGCCGTTCCGCGACGCGTTCGGCGTGGCCCCGCGAGCCGTTTGTGAAGATCAGCTTGCGGCCTGCCAACCGTGCGATCGCCGCGCGCAGCTCCGGTGACGGCGGCACGACGGAGACGTCGATATCGTGCACGTAGTCGAGGAAAGGCGCTGGTTCCATTTTGTGGACCTGCATCAGCCCTGACAGTGTTGTGCCGAACTGCCGGTAGTAGCTTTTCTGAAGATGCCGCGCATAGGGAAACGGCACGCCGAGATACTTGGCGATGTACTCACCCATGCGCTGGTCGACTTGCGCGAACAGATTGCACTCGGCGGGATAGAGCGTGTTGTCGAGATCGAAGATCCAGATGCGCGTATCCGCGAAAGCGGTGTCGTCCGGCGCGCGTTGCAAGGTTGTTTTGACCAGAGTCATTCTAGTTTCCGCTGTTATCCGGTGGTGTCGCATGTCCTTGCGGATGGTGCAAACGCTGCGGCCACATCTCGGACAGCGCCGCGCTCACCCCCTCCTGGGCGCGCCGAGTACGAGTTAGCAAGATCGCTAACTCGTGGCGCGCGGTCCTCCCCCTTCGAGGGGGAGGAGTCGAATGGGGCTCAGTCCAACCTACGACTGCTAGAATGGAATTTTTTCGTCGTCACTCGGCTTGATCTCAACAATTTTTCGGTTTTCGAGTTTGAGCTTCTTTCCTGTTGCGGACTCAAGATAGCGCTTAAACCAGTTGTCGCGATTGTGAATACCGATGCAACCATAAAGCTGACTATTTTGAGAATAGCCCTTAGCAATCCGCATAAACTGCGCGTCTGTGAGCTGACTCGCCGTTTCCGATAGCCGCCTGAGGCCATCAATAGCGGCTGAATAACTTGTGGCTGAGATAAACGCCTCAATCATGATTTCTTTGAAGCGACCCTCTTGCCCAACTTGGCCCATCAGCGCTTCCTGTATCTCTGGTGCTGACTTTCCAATTTGATCGTAGTCGCCCTTTAGCGCTTGCTTCGATCCCAAAAAGCCACTTGGATCGGCGCTTGCGACCTTTAAACAAATTATAGGTATTCCTTTGCCCAGCGCAAAGCCCACTTCTTGGTTGGTCCAGTGACTATCGTGAAAATCGTCGGTTAAGAAAGCCAGCATCACTTCCATGGTGACGAGAGCCTTATGGATTTCATGTTGCCATTCGCGCATCGGCTTGATGGCGTCGTGAGCTACAAAGCTCGATATTCCATAGGGGGCTAGTTCGTCTGCTAAAATGTGAACGGAAGCTTTGTGCGAATCTCGATGGCTGATGAATAAGCGCAATGAGTTTCCTTGCCACAGTCCCGTATCGACCGGACGAGCGCGCGGTTCGAAAGTAAAAGCCGAGGCTGCTTGACATTGAGGATCACCTTGGTCGACCGGTTTGACGAATACGGCCCGAACATACTCGTTCTCGACCTCGGGCGTTGCTTTGTTTATATCCTCTCGAATACGCTCAAAAAGCTGATGTTGCTCGTCTAAGTCGACGAGCGCCATCATTTCTTCGGGGACGAACAAGATTACGTCGTGCCCATGGGCCCCGCCATTCCAGTTGTCGTACGCAGTTTCAAATTCGACGTAGACAAGAGACGCATTGATTAGGTCGCGCAGGTCGTGACAGTTTTTTCTGTCGTAGTGACCACGAAGTCTGCGCAGTGCGGGCATGATCTTTGGCGCCAATGCGAAGTCACTCATTTAGTTCTCCTACGACAACCTCTTTGGCCCAATACTGCTTGCATCGTTGGCACAATTTTAGGTTGGCAACCCAACTTGGTGGTTGGTTGTCCAGATTTTACTATTGATCGGTAAGTTTCAATTTGAGGTCGAGGGCCATCATAATCAGCAGACCTCATGTCGAGGCACGTTGCTCGTGTGTGCCCTCTCTATGCGCACACACCTGAAGTACAAAGTTCGGGCTTGCTAAAATGGCATCATGCTGCTGCCCGAGCCTACTCTCAACAATACTATTCTCATCGTCACAGCCAAAGAGTGCAGTCCGCTTATTCTGCAATGCGACCATCAATGCCACAGTCGACCGTTGGCACTAGCCCCCGGATCAAATCCGCCGGAGGCTCTCACCCTCTCCCCGCAAACAGTGCCCCCTACTTCTTCCCCTTCCGTCTCCCCACCAGCGTGCCGGCACCGTGATCGGTGAGGAGTTCCAGAAGTACGCAGTGCGGCACGCGACCGTTGATGATGACGACGGCTTCGACACCGGCTTCCACAACTTCAATGCAGCCTTCGATCTTGGGGATCATGCCGCCGCTGATGGTGCCGTCGCGAATGAGGGCTTTCGCTTCTTCAATGGACAATTCGGAAATCAGTTGCCCGGACTTGTCCAGCACGCCTTCGACGTCGGTCAACAGCAATAGGCGCTTGGCTTGCATGCGGGCTGCCAGCGCCGAGGCAAACGAATCGGCGTTGATGTTCAGCGTTTCGCCGTCGCGCGACACGCCGATGGGTGCGATCACCGGGATGAGATCGGACTTCGAGATCACGTCGACAATATGCGGATTGACCTCCAGCGGATCGCCCACAAATCCAAGATCGACCTTGGTCATCACATTGGTCTTGGGGTCGGGCATCTCAGTGATCTTCTTGGCGATCATGAGATTGGCGTCTTTGCCGCAAATACCGACCGCCTTGCCGCCCTGCCGGTTGATGGCCGACACGATCTCTTTATTGATCGCGCCCGCCAGAACCATTTCCACAATTTCGACGGTCGCCGCATCCGTCACGCGCAGGCCGTGCACAAAGTCCGACTTGATGTCGTGCTTCTTGAGCATGCTGGCGATTTGCGGTCCGCCGCCATGGACGACGATCGGGTTCACACCGGATTGCTTGAGGTAGACAATGTCCTGCGCGAACGCGTCGGCGAGCGCCGTATCGCCCATGGCGTGGCCGCCAAACTTTACCACCACCGTCTGCTCATCATAGCGCAGCATGTTGGGCAGCGCTTCGGCCAGGATGCGGGCCTGGACGTGCGCGGACAAGGGGCTCGCGTCGGACGCGGCGGCTGCTGGGCTGTTTGGCTCAATCACCTTGGTCATGGTCTTCGGCGGTTTCCTGTCTGGCTCCCAAGCCCTTGAGGCGCCGGGCACGTTCTCTAAGGGGGTTTGCGGCAGTTGTTATATCTGTTGTGCCGCGCCCCTCAACGGAATTCCCTCACAATCGGCAGGTAGTTTGCTGCAATGGGTAGGTGGGGTGTCGATCAGCGCCTTGCCCGGACCGGGCGGATGCCGTTTGATCGCGTGGATAAGAGATTCGGGGGTCCAGACCAACAGGGCTGGGCGTGTTTGTGCGGGTGGGCGAATGATTGCCGACGAACTCGGGCGGATACCGATGTCGCCATATCTGGTGGCCACGCTGACGCGTGCCGCGAGTTACGCCGAAGCGCAATCGCATGTCGAAGTGACGCTGGAGCATGTGCTGCTGGCGTTGACGGAAGACCCAGAAGCCAGCGTTGTTCTAAAGTCGAGCAGCATCGATGTCGGCCGCTTGTCGGCCGACGTCTCAGGCTATCTCGGCGGCATCGATGAGCGCCGGCCGCTGGGCAGTTCGTCGAACGCGCTGATCTCGCGCGATTTGAAGCGGATCCTCGAGGCGGCGGCGGCTGCTGCGCAGCAAGGCCGGCGCAAGGAAATCAACGGCGCGATTGTGCTGGCCGCCATTGTTGGTGATGGCGACAGCACGGCGGCACATTTGCTGCGGGCGCAGGGGCTGACGTTCGAACAAGCCATACGCGCGCTGCAAAAGGCGACGGCTCAGCCTGCCGCGCGGCCCTCGCCGGAGCCGTCAGGTCCTGCACCCGCACCGATCGCCGCTCCGCCAGCCGCCGAGCGCACGCAGTCCGCTCAAGCCACGGAAAATATTCTAGCTTCGGCGCGCGAGCGCATCCTGACGCGCACCGCGCCGCCACAGACTGCGCCGGCGTCAGATGTCTTGCTCGAATCGCGTGAGCCACCGCGCACCGAGGCCCCGGCGATGCCGGCACCGGCGCCAGCAATGCCGCCGCCGCGGCCCAATGCCCCTGCTCCGTCTCAAAATGCAGAGATGCGGCCGCAAGGCGGAGGTATCGCGCCCCATTGGCAGCCAGTCCAGCAGCCGGTCGCGGTGCCGTCACCGCAACAGCGGCCCCCGGCCAGCGAAGAATTTCAACGCGCGCCACCACCAACGCCGCAACCGCCGCCCGCTCCGATGGGTGGACCGGACGGCTGGGCACCGCCCTACGCGCCGCAGCCGGCCGCCGCTGCCCCTCCGCGAAGTGGCCGTGCGCCTGCACCCGCTCCCGCCATGCCGATGCCGGCACCGCGTCAAGCGCAGTCGGGTCCTCCGCCGGGCCAGCACATGCACCCCGGCATGCAACCCCATCCTTCCGCTCCACCACCACCGCGGCCACCGTGGCCGCAACAACAGCCCGCCCCGGGAGGCGATCCGCGTGCGGCTCCTCCGCGGCAGCGCCAGCCCGGTCAGAGTGGTAACCTCCGCGTGGCGACAGGTCAGCTCGTCGAAAACGTACCGCGACGCATGCGCGTCGGCCTGCCCGTGATCGTCGAAGCGCGTGTTGCGCGCGCCGAAGTCAAAGCCATCGCGGAAGGCCTGCAAGGTGGCGGCGCCGTGTTCCGTCACGAAGTGATGGTGACGAAGGCGATGTCCGTGCGCCTGCGCGCGCCCGAGGGCGGGTTCTACATTGAAACATCATCGCCCGAGACGCAGTGGATCGAGAACGTGCTGGGCCTGATGGCCGATGATTTCGCCAGTTGGCGCTGGACGGTGACGCCGCGAACCACCGGCAAGAAGCGGCTGCAACTTGTTATCTCGGCCCGCACCGTGGGCGCTGATGGATTGGCGGCAGAAACCGCACTGCCCGATCAGGTGATCGAGGTTAAAGTCGGCATCAACTATGCCAAGACTGCTCTGCGCTGGAGCGGCTGGGTCGCGGCGGCAGTTGCCGGCGGTGTGCTGGCGCGGTTCGGCGAAGGCCTGTTTGAGCCAGCGATCACAATTGTGAGCAAGTGGGTTGGGGGGTAATTTCCCAGAATGCGTTCGACCAATTCACTTCTCGTTTTTTGATCGCCAAAACGAAAGGTGGATGGGTCGCGGAAAGATCTTCAATCTCTCCAAAAGACATCGATTAGCTAAAATTGTATCGATCGCCAGCACCGGAAAATTCATAGTTTTCTGTTTTATTTTGGGTCGTTCGAACTCGATCGCGCGGGGCCGGTCATGCGGATTGCAACCAAACTCAACGTTGGCATTCTCGCCGTGTTTGTCGCAAGTGTGCTGGCAAACTTTCTCGTTCTTCAGGCGACCATCAAGCCGCAGTTTGAGTCGATCGAAATCCAAGCTTCAAGAGCCAATCACAAGCGCGTACTCGATGCGCTGGAATCCCTACAAGCCAAAATTCGAACCTCGACGCAGGATTGGGGTTTCTGGGATGACACATATAGTTTTGCGACCGGAGAGGCGGTCGACACCTACGTCCAGTCAAATCTCATTGATCCCAAAAATGCAATGGATGGACTCGCTATCGACACACTGATTTTCTTTGATACTAAAGGTTCAGTCCTTTGGGGCAAGGCCATTGATTTATCTACGAAGGAAGACATCGCCAGCATCGTCGACGATCTAAAGGCTTTCAATTATATTCACCCCTATTTGCAGGGGTCAGGTCAGGCCGTAGCTCACTCTGGCCTTGTCAGGACATCAAGGGGGTTGATGCTTATGGCATCGGCTCCGATCCTAAAGTCTGATCGGACAGGCGTCCCTATGGGCACTGTAGTCATGGGGAGTTTCCTCAATGAGACAGCTGTTCAAGAGCTAACGGGTGTGAAATTCCAACTCAACGCGGATCTTGAAAAAATCCCCGGCAGCACCGACGGCTTGACGTTACGTCAACGCGCTCACGCCATCGAAACAACGTCACTCATCCTGGATATTTCGAGAGCACCACTTGCCCGTCTCGTAGCCGAAACGCCACGCGATGTGACCGTTGCAGCCACTGCCGCCTTGCGCTCTGCAACTTGGCTTTCGATTGCCGCCGCCGCCGCTGTTATTGCTGCGCTTTGGTTGCTTGTGAACTCAATTGTTGTGGCGCCGGTGATGGCGCTCCAGAAGCACTTCGAGCGTGCCAGTTACAAAGGCCAGTTGCGCCAGACTGCCGCCCAATATGCCAATGATGAAATCGGTCATTTGGCAAAATCGTTCAATCACATGACTGAGCAGGTCAATCACTTGCGCGATGCCCTCGCGGATACAGCATACCTGGCAGGTATTTCGGAATGGGCGGCTGGCTCACTTCACAATGTTCGCAATGGCCTTAGCCCAATCAACGTTGCCGCTTGGCGTACGCAGTCTCTGTTCGAGCAGCCTTGGCTGAACAATATGAAAGCAGCTGTTGAGCAGATCTCTGACAAGGAAACATCGCCGAATCGGCGTGACAAGCTTGTTGAGTTTATTGTCGGTAAAACTCCGCTCCTCTTGGACTGTGCGGACCAAGCCAGGAAAATATCACAGGAGATTATGTCGGCAAGTAAGTCCGTCGAAGAAATTGCATCTGGCTACAGCAAATTCAGCCGCCGCGAAATGGAGCTTGAACCGCTTGAGCTGCTTCCCATCGTTGAGAATGTTGCGAGAGCGACTATGGGATCACTCGCGCCAAAGGTTGAACTAACTCTCCCAACAGGCTCCGCAGTGATCGTCGGCAATAAAACGCTGATCCGTCAGATTCTCGGGAACATCCTGACGAACTCTGTCGAAGCAATGAATGGCGAGTTCGAAGGCAAAGCCATTCGCGTTGACTTGCGGCCCAACCCCGATGCTGCTGACAGTGTTCGCGTGTCCGTTTCCGACAATGGCGAGGGAATACTGCCAGAGCATCTGAAGCAGATATTTGAACGTGGCTTCAGTACGCGTGGGCACAAGATCGGCGGTTTGGGCCTGCACTGGTGCGCTAATGCTGCAAAAGAAATGGGCGGAACCCTCCATGCTGAAAGTCAAGGGCGAGGTACTGGCACCACACTCGTTCTGAACTTACCAACAACAATCCAGAAGCGGAATGTCGTCGAGGAGGCTGCGTAGTGTCTACGACTTCAAATCCAAGGCTACTGGTCGTCGATGATGATCTTGGAGTCATCGCCGCATACCGGCATGTACTGGAAGGCAGTGAGCTTGATCGGGCGCGTCGAGACATGAAACATGCCGACATGCTTGAAAGCGAGCTGTTCGGCCAAAGCAGCCCTGAAGATCGTGTCGAACCCGAGTGGCGCGTCCACTTTGTTGATCAGGGCCTTGATGCGGTTGAGGCGGTCAAAGAGTCGATAAACAATTCAGACCCGTTCTCTGTTATATTTCTCGATATCCGGATGCCTCCGGGTCTCGACGGTTACGAAACGGCGCAGCTTATCAGGGGCATTGACCCTGTCGTTCACATTGTCTTTGTGTCGGCCTACTCGGACTATTCCGATGACGAGTTGCTGCAGGTGGCAGGCCCGGTTGGCAGGACGAGTTTCATGCCAAAGCCGGTCTGGCCTGACGAACTAAAGGCAGTCGCTCTTGAGCGTTCCAAGGAATCGAGATTACGTTCATTGATGAACGAAGCGAGCCGTCTCAGGGGGCAATCGCGATAGACCTGTCGCGTGGCGCCGGCGACGCGTCAGAATAGTTTGATGGGTTTGGCTGAGTGTCGGTCATGGCTGGCGCAAGCCCCGGGCTGAGCAATTTGTGATTTCTCTGTGTGCCTCAGATCGGCGTACTTCACAACCCGTGAGGCTGTGGGATGGCTCCACTATCGTTACTCCTCCTCCTCGGAAGGGTAGCCGCTACCGGCCGTGCTCCAGCGCGATGGCGTGGGCTTGCGCGCGCAGGGTTTCGATGCCGGTGCCTTTCTCGGAAGATGTCGCCAGCACGATCGGGTAGGCGGCCGGGTGTTTTTTCAAGGCCGCAATGGAACTCGCTGTCACTGCTTCCAGCGCGCTCTCGCTGATCTTGTCAAGTTTGGTCAGCACAATCTGATAGGACACGGCGGCTTCATCGAGCAGCGTCATGATCTCGTGGTCGTTGCCTTTGACGCCGTGACGGCTGTCGATCAGCAGGAATACACGCGCGAGATTGGCCCGGCCGCGCAGGTAGCTCTTAACGAGCTCTGTCCAGGCCTCCACCTTTTCTTTGGGCGCTTTGGCAAAACCATAGCCCGGCATATCGACGATGTAGAATGAGGTGTCCTGCGGCTCAAAATAATTGAGCTCCTGCGTGCGCCCCGGCGTGTTCGATGTCCGCGCCAGAGTATTCACGCGCACCAGCGCATTGAGCAGGCTCGATTTGCCGACATTAGACCGGCCTGCGAATGCGATTTCCGGGCGGTCAGACGGCGGCAAGCCTTCGAGATCGACAACGCCCTTCACAAAGCGCCACGGCCGCTCAAATAAGGTATGTGCGGCGTCGATCTGATCGGCCGAAAATTTTTCAGGATCTGACATGCGCGGTGCGCGAGGCTTAACGCTCCGCGCGGCTCCTCAACTATTTTTTGTCTCGATCGTCTTTCTTGCCGAACAGCTTGAGCACCGGCTCGAACGTCCGCTTGAGATTATCCATGAGATGGATTTCAGCGCCCTGCTGCTTGGTGATGTGCCACTGCTGCGCGATCGACAGGATGTTGTTCCAAGCCCAATAGATCACGAGGCCGGCCGGGAACGAGGCAAGCAGGAACGTAAACATCAGCGGCATCCAGCTGAAGATCTGCTGCTGCACGGGATCGGGTTGCGGCGGGTTCAGCTGCATCTGGACCCACATCGTGACGCCCATGATAATTGGCCAAATGCCAACCATGAGAATGTCCGGCACGCCAAATGGCAACAGGCCAAACAGGTTGAAGATCGACGTTGGGTCGGGCGCCGACAGATCCTTGATCCAGCCGATGAACGGCGTGTGGCGCATGTCGATCGACACGAACAGCACTTTATAGAGCGCAAAGAACACCGGGATCTGGATGAGAATTGGCAAGCACCCGGCCAGCGGATTGATCTTCTCCGTCTGATACAGCTTCATCAGCTCTTGCTGCATGCGCGGCTTGTCGTCTTTGAAGCGAACCTTCAGGTCTTCCATCTGCGGCTGCAGCTTCTTCATCTTCGCCATCGAAACGTATGATTTGTTGGCGAGTGGATAGAACAGCGCTTTGACGATGACCGTCAGCCCGAGAATGGCGAAACCGAAGTTGCCGAGAAGGCCATAGAGCCAGTGCAGCGCGTGGTTCATCGGCTTGGTGATGAAGTAGAACCAGCCCCAGTCGATCATCAGATCGAACTTTTCGATGCCAAGGTCGGCCTCGTATTTTTCGACAATCTGGGCCTGCTTAGCGCCTGCGTAGAGGCGGCTTTCATTGGTCGCTTTGCCGCCGGCGGGAACGATGATTGGTTCGCGCTCATACTCAGCCAGGAACACATCGCGATCGGGCGTTTTGCCTTTTTCGCCCTGCAGAGCTCCCGTGTACTTCGACTTCTGATCCGGGATAAGTGCGGCGGCCCAATACTTGTCGGTCACGCCGAGCCAGCCACCGGTTTTGCCGTCGAAGGTTTTCTTGGAGCCGCCTTCGGCGACTGCGTCGTAATACGTGATCTCTTGGAGGCCCGCATCGCCCGGTACACCCAGCAGGCCCTCGTGCTGAATCCAGATGGCTTGTATTTTGGGCGCGCCAAACTTGAACAGCCTAGCGAACGGGGCAATCGCCACATCGCCCGCGGTCTTGTTCTCTACCTCATCGGCAATGGTGAACATGTAATTCTCATCGACCGAAACGGTGCGCCGGAACGTGAGGCCTTCGCCGTTGTCCCAAACAAGTTTGGCGGGCGCTGTCGCGGTCAGCGGTCCTGCTGTTTCAGCTTTCCAAACGGTATCGGCGTCGGGAAGTTTGGTTGTTTTGCTGCTGCTCTGCCAGCCATGGCGCGCGAAGTAAGGTTGCGGCGCGCTCGGCGGCGAGAACAGAACGATATTGGGGCTGTTCTTGTCGGCGGTTTCGTGATGCTTCACGAGTGACAAGTCGTCGATCAGTCCGCCTTTGAGAGCGATTGAGCCTTTGAGCGAGGGCGTCTCAATGGTGAGGCGCGGTGATCCCGTGATGGCCTCGGCACGTGTCGCGGCTGGCGCCGGTTCCACAGGCTTGGGATTGACCGCATCAACCTGTTTTTGGACGGCTGCTGCCTTATCCCGCTCGGCCCGCTGCTGGTCGGCTGCGATTTGCGGATTGCCGACGAAGTACAGCCAGCCCAGCATCACCGCCAGCGATAGGATGAAGGCCAACATCACATTCATCTGATTGTCAGGCTGACGGCTGCTCATTCGGGCCTCGGTTAAATGACCGGCCGCGTCGTGCGCGCTGCCGCAATTCGATGGGTTCCGCACATGCCTGTCACGGTTTTAGGCTCGCAGGGAATTAGACACGCCGTCACTGTGCTGCAAGGGACGATCCCAGCGGAATTTCCCGGTTAGCGGGATTTTTTGGGTCTTTCGCTGCGCGGCGTCTGGTCAAGGGGTTGATGCACGCGATGAAAGGCGCGTTCAAGGTCTTTCTCGAGTTGGGAAAAATCGCGTTCGATGACCGCGCTGCGCGCGATCAGCACGTAGTCAAAGCCAGTTTGGGCGGCGGTGGCTGCTACGGCCGTCACCGCGGCTTTCAACCTGCGGCGCACGCGATTGCGCACAACCGCGTTGCCAATGGCTTTTGTGACTGTGAATCCGAACCGCGGTCCAATGTCCGTCTCACAGCCTTCCGGACGTGGTTTGGTCTCCAGCACAAAAGGGGGCAAAGCGCATCGCGCTCCGCCCCGGATTCTCAAGAATTCAGACCGGAGTTTCAGGGTGGTGAGCTTCACGGACCACCCTCAAGCTGTCCGCGCGAGACCGTGCGCTGTAACAGGTTAAGCCGACAGGCGCTTGCGGCCCTTGGCGCGGCGGCGGGCCAGCACCCTGACGCCACCAACTGTTTCCATGCGCTTGCGGAAGCCGTGGCGGCGCTTGCGGACCAGTTTGCTCGGTTGATAGGTGCGCTTCACGGGAACTCTCCGGTTCGTCTCACCCGCATAGGCAACCTCGGCCTAATTCCAGCCGGTTGCTGCGGGTTTCAATGGATCTGCCGCGAGATAAGACCGGCCTGCCGCAAGACAGCGGTTTGGGCGCGCCAGTGCCAGCTCGCTTGGAAGTTGCGTGCTTATAAGGGGGGGCCAGAGGGAAGTCAATTCGGTCGAGCCGCCGCACGTTGTGGCCCAGTTTATGCGCCGGAAGAGGTCACGGTTGCGTGACAAAGCCCCATTTGCAGGATTTTGGAAGACGCCAGGTGTGCCGTCAGGAAACCATGCCACTGTGAGAGCGTACTCAGGAGATAGCTTAATTTGCGAATTGGAGGGAGTGCCCGTGCCCGGAACCTTTGCTGATACCACACGCCTGATAGGTCTTGGGCTGTTTGCTTTGAGCTTCGTAGCTGCCAGTCCCGCACGGGCAGCAAGCCCAGCCGAGACGTTTTCGGCGTTCTCAAAGGGTTCCACGCAAACCGTTGACCACGCTGCTTGGGACAAACTGCTCAAGGCCTACGTCGTGCCTGGAGCCGATGGCGTCAACCGTGTCGCATATCAGCGCTTTAAGGCGGAAGGACACGCCGGGCTGAAATCCTACATCGGCACTTTGGAAACTGCTGATGTTGCGACCCTCGACCGGCCGGAGCAGTTCGCTTATTGGGCAAACCTCTATAATGCGAAAACGATCGATATCGTGCTTGATAAGTATCCAGTGAAATCGATCAAAGACATCAGTTTGGGCGGCGGCTTGCTGGCGTCGGTTACCGGCGGTCCTTGGAAGGCGAAGGTCCTTAAGGTCAAAGGCCAATCGATCAGTCTCGACGATATCGAGCATGGACTTTTGCGGCCCGTGTTTAAAGACCCGCGCGTGCACTACGCCGTCAATTGCGCGTCGTTCGGGTGTCCGAACCTTGGTACTGAAGCGTTCACGGGTGCCGAACTCGAAACTCAACTCGATGCCGCCGCCGCGGCTTTCATCAACAACCCGCGAGCTGTAACCGTGGAAGACGGCGAGGTGATCGTGTCATCGATCTATTCCTGGTTCCAAGATGATTTTGGCGGCAACGACGCCGGTGTTCTGAAGCATGTGCGCCGCTATGCCAGCGAGACATTGAAATCAAAGCTCGAAGGTATCACCGCGATCGGCGACAACCGTTATGATTGGTCGCTGAATGACGCTCAAACCCCTTAACCCTGCTTCTCTTTGCGCACCAAGGACTTCGAGATGACCTCCACTGACTCTCGCGGCGGCCCTGCGCCCTCCTCATGGAAACGGTGGTTGCCATTGCTCGTTCTGGCCGGCTTGATGACGCTGGCGTTCAGCATGGGCTGGCACAAGCTATTGTCGTTCCAAACCATAGGCCAAAATTACGAAGCGTTGCGGGGCTTCATATCAAGCAATCTCATCCTCGCACTTGCAGCTTATATGCTCACCTATATCGCCGTTGTCGCGCTGTCGTTACCAGGCGGCCTGATCATGACCTTGTCGGGCGGCCTCTTGTTCGGCTGGGAGATCGGCGCTCCGGCGACGATCATTGCAGCCACCATCGGGGCCACAATCGTCTTTCTGATTGCCAAGACATCGTTCGGCGAAACGTTGGCGGCCAAGGCTGGTCCATGGCTCAGTAAACTTCAGGACGGGTTCAAAGAAAATGCGCTGAGCTATCTTCTTTTTCTGCGGTTGGTGCCCGCGTTCCCGTTCGTAGTGGTCAATTTGGCGCCGGCCGTACTCGGAGTTCCGCTGAGGACCTACGTGCTGGGCACGTTTCTTGGCATCATCCCGGGGACCACGGCGTTCTCGTTTGCCGGTTCGGGTCTCGGTAGTGTCGTGGAGGCGCAAAATGCTGTGCATGCGGCGTGTCTTGCGAGGACCCGTGCCGGGTCGGACGCCGCGTGTCCCTATACGATTGACACCAGTGCCCTGGTGACGACGGAACTGTTGGTGGCCTTCGCGCTGCTCGGCGTCGTTGCTCTCATTCCTGTGGCCTACAAGACGTGGAGACAGCGCCATGCCACCGCCTAATGCAGCCGACGCGACCGTGCTTGCCAAAGATGCACCCGTGCCGATGGCGGGCGCCAGCCGGAGCTCAACGTCGAGTGCATCGGACATTCGCCGCGAAGAAATCTCCGCCGACTTGTGTGTCATTGGCGCGGGCTCCGGCGGTTTGTCGGTCGCAGCCGCCGCGGCGGCATTCGGCCAAAGCGTTGTCCTTCTCGAAAAGCACAAAATGGGTGGCGACTGCCTGAACTACGGCTGCGTGCCGTCCAAAGCACTGATCGCCGCTGGCAAACGCGCACACGCCATGCGCACCGCCGATCAGTTCGGCATCATGTCCGTCGAGCCCGCCATCAACCCGCAGGCCGTGAACCAGCACGTCCGGTCTGTCATTGCAGCAATTGCCCCCAACGACTCCGTTGAACGGTTTACGGGACTGGGTGTGCGCGTCATCCAGGCCGCTGGAAGGTTTGTTGACAAGCGCACGGTTGAAGCCGGCGAATACCGCATCACGGCGCGCCGGTTCGTCATTGCAACGGGATCTTCGCCGGTTGTCCCGCCGATACCCGGCCTCGACAGCGCCGCCTATTTCACCAATGAAACGCTCTTCGACAACACAAGCAAGATCGACCACCTAATCGTCATTGGCGGCGGGCCCATCGGCATGGAAATGGCTCAGGCGCATCATCGGTTGGGCAGCCGGGTGACGGTCCTGGAGGGCATGAAAGCGCTGGGTAAAGACGATCCAGAAATGACATCGCTGCTGCTGAAGCAGTTGCGCGAAGAAGGCGTTGATATCCGGGAGGGCACACTCGTGGACCGCGTAGAGGGCCAGCCTGGCTCTGTCCGCGTTCACGTCAAAGTTGGTAACGAAACAGATCTCGTGGACGGCACGCACATTCTCGTAGCTGCTGGCCGCAAGCCCAACCTCGGTGATCTCAATCTGCAGGCCGCAGGCATCAAGTTCGACAAGCGTGGTATCACAGTAGATAAGGGTCTCAGAACCTCAAACGCGCGCGTGTTCGCGATCGGCGACGTTGCGGGTGGACTTCAGTTCACGCATGTCGCCAATTATCATGCCGGCATCGTCATCCGCCGCTTTTTGTTCCGCCTGCCCGCCAACTGTAATAGCAGCCTCGTCCCCTGGGTCACGTACACCGAGCCGGAATTGGCCCATATCGGTTTGTCTGAACCCGAGGCGCTGGCGAGCAAAAAATTCGTCAAAGTTCTGCGCTGGCCGTTTCACGAAAACGACCGTGCTCAGGCGGAACGCACCACCGAAGGCCACGTCAAAGTGGTCACGGACGCCAAGGGCCGCATTCTCGGCGCCACCATCCTGGGCGCGCATGCCGGCGAACTCATTCAGATGTGGTCGCTGGCGATTTCGCAAGGCATGAACATCAAGGCTATGACCGGGTGGATTTCGCCGTACCCAACCCTAGGCGAAGTCAACAAGCGCGCTGCCTATCGCTTTTATAGTGACAAGGCCGGCAGTCCGCTGGTCCGCAAGGTGATCAGTTGGCTCGCCAAGTTTGGTTAGCCAGGGTGATCGGCCCCCTTGTTTTGTCAGTCCTTTCTCGATTAAGGCCGAATTTACAGCGCGAGCTGGCGGTCGCTGACATTGACCTAACAAAATGCGATACTGGGGTCATTGGAATCGGCCAGAGGCCCTTGTCACACGTGCCCCGGGACATGAACGAGAGTGAGGCGGCGTCAAGCGTCGCACCGTCGCCGCCTGTCCGGCCGGTTTTCCCGTGGCTGGCGTGGCCCACGTCTTGGAACCCGCGGCGGTTCCGGCTCGGACTGTCCGGTAAGCTGCTCGTCTTGACCGCACTATTCGTGCTGCTGGCGGAAATTCTCATCTTCGTGCCATCGATTGCGAGCTTTCGCACCAACTGGCTCAACGACCGGCTGACAGCCGCCATGGTGTCGGCATTGGCCGCAGAAGCGGTGCCGAGTCGCGAAGTGCCGCCGGCCTTGCGAAATGAGTTGTTACGGACCGCGTTGGTGCGCGCAATTGCCATTCGCCGCGGTGGTGCCCGGCGCTTGGTGCTGCCGCCGGTGCAGGAGATCGGCGAGTTTACCTCCTTTGATATGCGCGAAGTCCCCCGGCTGACGTTTCGCCAGGATATCGCCATCCGTCTTGGCCAGATTCGCGATGCGCTCGGCGTGTTTACGGCGCCTGATGATCGCATGATCCGTGTCGTGGGACTGTTGGGGCCGCGCTTCGACGACACCATCGAAATCATGATGCCCGAAGAACCGCTGCGGCGCGCGATGACGCGCTACGGGCTCAACATCTTTTGGCTGTCGATCTTGATCGCTTTGCTGACGGGCGCGCTGGTCTACTTCGCCATCAACAGTTTGCTGGTGAGGCCGATGATGCGGCTCTCAAAGAACATGGTGCAGTTTGGGGAGAACCCGGAAGATGCCAGCCGCATTATTTCACCCACAGGCCGGGGCGACGAAATCGGGCTAGCCGAGAACGAGCTGGCCCAAATGCAACGCCAGCTGTCGCAATTGCTGTTGCAGCGCAACCGGTTGGCGCAGCTCGGTCTCGCTGTCAGCAAGATCAACCACGATTTGCGCAATATGCTGGCCAACGCGCAATTGATCTCTGACCGTCTGACGTCTATCGACGATCCGACGGTGCAGCGGTTTGCGCCGAAACTCATCGCGTCGCTCGATCGCGCCATTAACTTCTGCAACGACACGCTCAAGTTCGGCCGCGCCGAAGAGGCCGAGCCGCGCCGCGAGTTGATGCGGCTGCGCGCGCTCGTCGACGAGGTGGGCGATCAGCTCGGCGTGCTGCGCGGCAGTTCGATTTCGTGGAACATCGAGATGGAGGACAGTCTACGGATTGACGCCGACCGCGAGCATTTGTTCCGGATTTTGAGCAACCTCGGACGTAACGCGATTCAAGCCATCGAGAGCCAAGGCGAGACGGTTCGCGGCATCATTCACACCAAGGCCTGGCGTGACGGCCGCAAGGTGTTCGTTGAAATGCACGACAATGGGCCGGGCGTGCCACCGGCTGCGCGGGCGAAGCTGTTCCAGGCGTTTCAAGGTTCGACCAAAAAAGGTGGAACGGGTCTTGGCCTATCGATTGCAGCCGAGCTGGCGGCAGCTCATGGCGGCAGCTTGAAGCTACTCGACGCAGTCAAGGGTGCGACGTTCCTGCTTGAGATCCCGGACCGGTCGACAAAGTAGACCTTTGGTGATGGGGGCGGACCCGGAAAAGCCTACCGTTCAACACCCTTGCGCTGGCGCGGCGCAGCCAGTAGAAGATGGCGGCTTGCGGGTCTTGGGCTGCGCAGACACTCTTGCGCTCGCCCTGCAAACGACCTCACACGGCAGGCATGCGCCCGTAGCTCAGCTGGATAGAGCACCAGACTACGAATCTGGGGGTCGGAGGTTCGAATCCTTCCGGGCGCGCCAATGAAATCAAAGACTTAGACGAAATCGCGGAATCGTCAAGGTTCCATATAGGTTCCAAAATTACGGCTGCAGGCCGCTGTCAGGACCCGCCGAGATTGTATACCGGCCCATAGCTCTCCCCTGCTGAGCACGTCGCGAAAGAGCGCGACAGACTGCGACCGGTCGCGGTCTGTCGTGGCCCGTCGAGGTCAGGCGCGATGCCCGTGCGCGACTGGCGCAGCGGCCGGCGCGCGCTACACTTCCAAGAGCCTCCTGGCCACGCTCCGGCATCCGAATGATCGGGTGCCGGTCGTGAACAGGAGATGGTCCATGACCAAAGTGAGATCGGCACGGGCTCGGCGCATCGCCGGGTTGAACGATGAGCTACGAAAAAATCCAATGAACCGCGCGCTGGGCCAGGTGCTCATCAGCAGCGGCGTCGCGGCGCGAGGCGCAGAGTTCAGGGCGATGGTGCTGACGGCGCTCGGACAAATGCAGGCCAAGGACTTCAAGAAGGGCAACGATCCTTACGGCGAGCGGGACTTCAACTCGTTCACGATCGACGGCAAGCTTTGCCTGATGAAGATCGATTACTATGCCAAGGACGATCTGCGCCGCGCATCGGAAGATCCATCCGATCCGGCAAAGACGACGCGCGTCATGACGGTGATGCTCGCGGATGAATACTGAACACGTCATCGAACCCCGCTCCATCATCGGAGCGGGGTTTTTTTTGCTGATCTATGGGGTGCGGACGGAAAGGACGCGTGACACGCTCAGTGCGCTCGGAGCCAAAAAACGTGACTATGCAGAGCTTGCGGACATTGACGGTCACCGGCAATCAGGGCGTACCAGCGCTCGATGTCATGGCCGCATGGCCTCCGTAAGCAGACACGGTTCGGAACGCCAAAGATCGGGCCGGCGCAATCATTATCTGGAAGGAGCTCGTAGTGGTGTTGAAGCTGCCATCGCCTCCCGTGTCGAGATGGGCCAGCAGCGGGTACACTCGCCCCGTCCAGCCGAGCTTTGTGGATTGGCTAGTGCCCAGTAACTTGCGAAAAGTCAGCGACAAATACTGAAACAGAGTTTGACCGATCCAGCAAAGGCTGCGTGAGACTCCCAGAAAGTCAAGACCTTTCGCGGAGAAAGCTGAGGCTGCGTCGACCGATGACGCTTCACTTCCCTGGCGCCAAACTGTAGTCTACCGGCTAGAAACCAAGGGATTGTCGCTATTTACATTGCTTAGCCCAGCGGAGGGGTTTTTCGGCACGTTTATCCTTCTCTAGAATAGCAGCAGAGTGGAGTTTTGACTGCGGAGCAGAAGCGGGGATGCTCACGGATGGATCGCGGCGTTTTCATTAGCTATCGGCGCGCAGATGCGAAGTGGGCTGAGGCTCTGGCCGGCGGCCTGACGATTCAGGGCATACCGGTCTGGTATGACGGCATGATCGCGCCGGGTCAGGACTGGCGCGACAAGATCATCGAGAACATCAATCTCGCGAGCATTTTTATCGTTCTCCTTTCAAGCGAGGTAAACGCTTCGAGCGAGATCCTGAAGGAGATCGCGGTCGCAAGCCGGGGTGATAAGATTATCCTCGTGGTGCGTATCGAAAACACCAAGCCCGCGGGCGAGTACGAGTACGAGCTGACGAACCGCAACTGGTTCGATGCCTTCGACAATCCTGCGCGACAACTTCCCGAGGTGGCCAGCTACATCGCGGACGTCCTCAAACAACCCGGCCAGCTCGAGCGGAATTTCAAGATTTCTGCTGAAGAATTGCATCGGCGGCGCAAGTTGCGGTTGCTCGGCCACGCGGGGCTATTGCGCAACAACACGTTTCTGACATTCATTTTTCTGGCTGCTTCGGTTGTGCAATTCTTTGTCTACAATGGAATGACGGGCGCTATCGACGGGCTCATCGCCGGGGGTGTCTCTCCCCTTCAGGCGGTGCTGGATGTGGCGCTCATCTCCAGTATCGGTTCGCCGTTGCTCCTTCTCGCCGCCATCCAGCAAAAGCTGTCCGGTGCAGGCTGGCTGATGCCCATTTGCTCGGTCATCAATATCGGCGTGATGGTGCTTTCGGCCCGCAACTTAACGTCTTCAATCATGTACAAGCTGTCGACGCCGCGGCAATGACGGCCTGCTTCCGGGGAGGGCATGATGCAGAGCCTTTTCGGCAAATTACGAGCGACCTTGGCACGGGGCCGCCACGCGGCCGCTGCCGTGGCCTTCACCGGCGCGCTCGCCACCGTCTTTTGTATCGGCGCGGTTTCGGCAGAAGAGAGCCGGGCAGAGACATTCGCGCAATTCGTTACGTCCCGGTCAGGGATGTCGCTAGATGATCTGTTCGCTGGACTGAAATCGGAGGAGATCAACCTTCGCCGCCATGCCGTGATGACCTTGCCGGAGTTGGCGCCGGATGATCCCCGAGTCATCGAAGCAACATTGGCGGCGCTCGCCGACCCGAACGAATCCATGCGCGAGGGCGCGCTTGCGGCGCTCATTCGCTACGAGGGACCTGGGACTAACGCGATCCTCGCGGCGCTGACGGACCTCCGCCATGTGGAAGACTACGGGTTCTTCTCGCCCGCCTATAACGGATACCGCACGCTTCCAATTTCGATTTCGACGCTGGCGTTTGCGGCACTCTATCATTCAAAGCCCAACATTACCGATGCACTGCTCGATCTTTACGCGCGAACGGTTTCAACTCTCCCGCCGCACGATGCTTTGGCAGTGGAGCCGGACGAGGCCGATCCCGACTTGCCCGCGGCGGCGGAGGGGACGAATGGGGTGCACACGCGTCTCCTCGTGGCGATTCGGCTTCTCAAGCAGGAGGTGACGCCGCGTCTCGTCGAGGCTCTCGACAGTCAAGACCCACTTCTGAGGAAAGCCGTGCTTCGTGCTGTTCTAAACCAGAAACTCACGTCACCGGAAATTCTCAACGCCTTGACGGCGATCGTGCGCAAGGAACCGGCCGGCGAAGGACGGGGCGCCGCGCGGGGGCTTGCGGACCGGGGTGAGGATGGGCGCGCGATCCTGCGAGACCTGATTGCAGATCCATCACCCGACGTCCGGGCTGTAGCGCTCGAAGCGTTCCCTCCGGACGATCCAAAGCTCAGGACATACATCGCGCTATTTTTCAACTCCGGCGAAGACCGACTGATCTCCGCTGCGCTCGAGAAGCTCTCACAGAGCGACACCCGAGGGTGTCCAGATTCCCAGGAACCCGTCGCGTTGCCGCCACTTTTGTCGGGACTCGACGAGCACATCCTGAGCGAAATCGAGGCGATCCTGTTTGAGAGCGAGGACAGCAAGGCCGTCGACAATGCGGCTGCTATCGTTTCGCGGCTGTCTTGCGGGAACTATCCGCTTCGTAGCCGGATTGCCACCGAACTTGTTCTCGCGTTGCCGGTCGCTTCGAGTGCGCGACTGAATTCCGTCTCTCGTCTGTTGGATGGCTGGATCGATTCCTGGGCCGTTCCGGAACCGATGCTGCCCGATCCAGCTGCAAAGCTAGCCATCGCAGAGTCCATGGCACGGGCCGCGACGCATGCTGTGGACCACCAATCGGTCTCCGATCTCGTGCGCGTTTTCCAATCGCTCACACTGTCACCCGAGGAAGCCGCGGCCATGGTGCCCTCTGCCGCAAAGACGATCGCGGCTGAAAATGTCGGCTACTGGCTTGGAGACGACAGCATCGTCAGATTCTTGGCCGACAAGGGCGCGGGATTGGCGCTTGTGGATGCCGTCGCCAAAGCCGTGAAGCCCACGCATTCGCGCGCCGACCAGATTTATGCCGCTCTCAAAAGTATCCAACCTTCAAGCGAGGCATACTACGCGTGGCAGGCGGAGCTTGCGGATGCCGTGACGTCCAGCGCTGCCGCAGAGGCCTATACCGATATCCTCAACCGGGAGGGCCTGACGCCAGATAGCATCGATAAGCTTGCGCAGCTCGCGCGGTACGAGGATGTTTCGTACGGCGGAGAGAATCCGGCGCTGAACATGTTGCTAACAATGGGTGCCGCGGGTGCCAATGCCCTTGGTGAGCTCATCCGGGACGGCAGCGTGGATATTCCGCGGCGCCGTGCCATCGTCGAGGCTGCCGCGCACGCGGCGGCCGACCGCGCCGAGATCCGTGCGCTCATCCGCAGTTTGGCGTCACGCGACGGTGACCCTGATATTCAAGTGGCCGCTCTCGAGACACTCTGGCAGTTCAAGACCGAGCCCGATGGGGCTCTGGCTCTGCTTCGTCAGGTCATGAGTTCGCCGCTGGTCGAAGTTCGCCGGGCGGCCGCGAGCGGGTGGCGGGCAAGCTGGGCTACAGCCGACGCAATGTTCACGGCCGCCTTCGGAGACACGGATCCGCTCGTTCAGGCCGAGGCCGTCCGTTTCATTCCTGGGCTCGAAGGCGGGGCAGATCGGATAATGACGTCGTTGCGCGCCGCGATCGGCAGTCCGCACGACGAGGTCAAGACGGCGGCCTGGAAAACCGTGCGCGATATGAACAACGTGGCGGTGCCACTCTTGATCGAGCTCGCGCGTGGCAATGCGGCCCTGCCAGAGGACTTTTTTAACGCCGTCCGCTTTCTTGATGAGCGGAACGCCGAGCTCTCGATCGCGTTGGAAGAGCGCTCGCGATCGAGCACCGCCAGAGACGCCGCTGAAGTCCGTCTGTTTCTGGAAAGCGAGAAGCGAGCCCCCTTCCATGCGAAGCCGGACGCGCCGCCGTCTGCGGATGAAATAGCACAGATGAAGTCGGACCTGGCCAGCGCCAATGAAAGGCTCACGGCGTTTGCCGCGCGCCGCTTAATGGAGTCAGGGGCTGACCCCTGGGGCGACGAAGGACTTCTTGCCTCGGTGGTCACTGAACTACGCGTCAAAAAAATCGTTCAGGAAAATCTTGCGGCGGCCCTCGACGTACTTCATCCGCCCGGTGTCATGCTGACGTCCGGGCGCTCTCGCGATTTGCCCGTCTTTCCGTGGCCGCCCCCGGCTGGGTACGCCATCTACTCGATCCCCCGAACTCTTGTCACGAACGCGACCACGACAAAATTTGCAGACGTCTATAAGACAATCATCGGCGCGTTAGCTTCAGTCAGCAAGAACTTCGAGCATGGGCTCTTCACAGGACCAACGAACGGTTTCGCCCTCGTGGCACGCCTGGAACGCGTGAAAGCAGACGGCACGCCGTTTCCGGAACCTGGGCGTTGGGTGACAGAGGGTAGCCCGAAGCTCAGTCTGAGCGATCTCCTCGGTGATCTATTTTTAGCAAGGCCTGGCTATTTCCGAACAATCGTGTTTGCGGTTACAAGCGATCTTCAACCTGGATCAGATTCTGCGGCAAAGTTGCCGGTGCCGGGCGAAGGCGTTCAAGACATTCCGCCGGAGATGGCAGCGGTTCCGTTTGGAGACCAACATTACGTGCTAGCGCTCGTCTATTCGTTCGAACGCAAGCCCGGCGGCCAAGTTCAGCCGTGGAAGGACGGCGCGCCGTCCCCGCTAAGCCACCTCGACCACGCTGGCATTCTGCAAATGCTAAAGAATTGATGCCGGGATCTTTCTTACTGCACGTTCTAAGGTTCGCCGTGAGTCATAAGCGCCGCCCGTCGAAAAGGTGACGGTGACTGTGCAGAGGAAGCTGCCAATTCGGCCTTGTGACGGCCTCGCAGATCGCCTCTGCATCCGCCTCGTCGTTCTTCTGTGTCTTCACGTACGGCGTGACGTATGCGGGCGGCATGAGGCGAACCTCGTGCCCCATCGCCGCGAATGTGCGGGCCCAATGATGAGCCGTTGCACACGCTTCGATGCCAATCAGGCAAGGCTCCAGCTTGGAGAAGAACACCTCGACCTGAGCTCGACGAAGCTTGCGGCTGAAAACCCTCTGACCTTCAGCGCCCACGCCATAGGCATGAAAGACATTCTTCGCGATATCGAGACCTACTGTGACTGCTTGCATCATTGGTTGCTCCTCCACCACTTCTCCGAAACCGTATAGGTCTCAGGCTAGGTGGATGCCGTCCACAGCAGAGCAAGCGGACATCAAACCACCCAAGGTTAGCACCGACGCCGCCGACCTGAGCTATGCCGCTTATACCTCAGAAGCTGCCGAACCGCTGATGGCTGAGATGGGCCATAAGCGGCCCAACACGATCCCGCGAACACCCTATAGCGGGTAGCGGATAATCACCGGCTTTTCGCGGTTAAAAGCGTCGGCTTCGATCCGAGTAACAATGAAGTCCGCCACGTCCGCGCGCGCGACGATGCCGTTACGCCATTCGCCCGGTCGGGTGAGAACGGTGTAGTTGCCGCTCGCTGCCCAATTCGTGAGGACCCCCGGTCGTACGATCAGCCAGTTCAGGTCGGTGGCCACGATCAGTGCCTCCTGGATTGACTTGTCGTCGTAGGCATTCTTGAAGATCAACTTGAAGGGGAGCCGCTGAAGAATGTTTATCGCGTCGTGGCTATCGCCAGCCCCAAAGCCGGTAACAGCAACGAGCTTGTCGACGCCAGCCTTGGCCATCGCGGGCAACAGAATGCGGGTCGCTTCCGAAAACAGAGTTACCGACTTGAGAACGAAATCAAGCGTGGGCGGAACACCAAGCGCCTGCACGACGACGTCGATCCCAACGAGTGCCCGGGCGACATCAGCTGCATTACGGGCATCGCCTTTGAATGCTTCGCAAGCTCCACCGACATCCGTCGGCATTCGGCCACTGCGCGACATGGCACGGACGGTATGTCCCTTCGCAACCGCAGCGCGGCAAACGGCCAGACCGATGCCCTGACTCCCACCGACTACCAGAATACGCGTCATGATCGTGCATCAACCTCAGGTAAGCAGACTGCAAAATGGCTACCTATCCCAAAGAGCATCCTGTCCATCATAGTTGGTCGCTTTCTAAGAAATAGCGTGCAGTCAGTTCAGACCATTAGCAAGTAAGCATTCGTCAAAGGCGGATTAGGTTGGGTAGCGACCACCGGACCTCAGACAGGTAGATAACCAATTTTTTGCGTTGCACCGTGAATCTCACCGCTAGGCTGAGCCCGATACAACATGTTTGCTGAGCACCGGCACTTCGTCCGGTTCGGGCCCAGGCTGTGTGAAAACTCCACTGATGTTACCATGCTTTGATTGAATCGGCGGGGGTTCCGATGGCTGGTTTCGTGGCAGGTGTCGATCGCGGGCAGAGCACGCTGTTTCCAGCCATTCTTGATGACTACATCGATGCCGACAATCCGGTTCGAGCCGTTGATTTCTTTGTCGACGGGCTCGATCTGAGCAAGCTTGGCTTTGCGGGCGTGAAGCCCTCGGATGTGGGGCGGCCCAGTTATCATCCGGCTATGATGCTCAAGCTTTACATTTACGGCTATCTCAACCGCATCCCGTCAAGCCGGCGTCTGGAACGCGAGTGCCAGCGCAACCTCGAACTGATCTGGCTCACGGGCCGCCTCGCGCCGGACTTCAAGACCATCGCCGATTTTCGGAAAGACAATGGCAGTCCAATCAGAGAAGTCTGCCGGGCTTTCGTCGGTTTGGCGCGCAAGCTTGATTTGTTGAGTTCGGCGAGTGTCGCCATCGACGGCTCTAAGTTCAAAGCCGTCAACGCGCGAGATAAGAACTTCACCGAAGGCAAGATGCGTCGCCGCCTCGAACGGATCGACGAAAGTATCGCGCGTTATATGGCGCAGCTCGAAACGGCCGACCGCCACGGCGATGCGGTGCCTGCGGCTAAAATTACGCGCCTCAACGACAAGGTTGCGAAGCTGAAAGAAGAGATCGTCCGGCTCAATGCCATCAATGACCTGATGATCCAGAGCAAAGATAAGCAAATATCACTGACCGATACCGATGCCCGCTCAATGGCCACGAGTGGCAAGGACACCGGCATCGTCGGCTACAATGTGCAGGCGGCCGTCGATACGGAGAACCATCTAATCGTCGCGCACGACGTGACGAACATTGGCAGCGATCGACACCAACTGCACACCATGGCCGAGCAGGCGCGCATTGAACTGGGCATCGAGCAGCTCGAAGTCGTTGCAGATCGTGGCTACTACGATAGCAGTGAGATCAAGGCGTGTGAGGATGCTGGCATAGCGGTCACATTGCCCAAACCGCAAACGTCATCAGCAAAGTTTGAGGGCCGCTTTGGCAAGCAGGACTTCGTCTATGAGGCGGATACCGACGTCTATCGCTGCCCGGCTGGCGAACAGCTGCCGTATCGCTTTACCGGCGTGGAGGACGGTAAGGCACTGCGCCGCTATTGGACAACCGCATGCAAGACTTGCGCGCTGAAAGGCAAGTGCACGACTGGGCCCGAGCGGCGTATCTCACGCTGGGAGCACGAGGCAATTCTGGAAAAGGTTCAGAGCCGACTTGACCACAACCTCGATGCGATGCGTGTCCGCCGCTCGACGGTGGAGCATCCGTTTGGCACCATCAAGTGCTGGATGGGCGCGACGCACTTTCTGACCACGTCGTTGCCCAAAGTGGCGACCGAGATGGCGCTCAACGTGCTTGCCTACAATATGAAGCGGGTGATCGCGATTCTTGGTGTCGATGCCTTGATCGAGAAGATGCGCGCGTAAAACAAGGGGCGCGCCGCACACCCAGTTGCCAAGCATCGCCTCAAGCACGGCTCCCGAGCCATTTCGGCCGCTTTTGGAACTCACTCAGTCGAAAAACAGCATCTGGTCGCACGTCAAGACCTACACTGTCATTTTCACACAGCCTGGGCCAAAAGCAGGCTCAGAATGTGCTCGACCCAAGGCCGCTTCAAAGCGGCAGAAGAGCGACGACACCCGCCAGAATTAGAATGACGCCCGCTAGACCCTCGAAGACGCGTCCCGTTAGTGCGAAACGGGCGCCGCTCCGAGCCGCTAGTGCTCCCAAACGTTCTCGTCCAAGTGCCGCCATGAGAGCTACGATAGAGAGCGTCAAAGCAACGCCGACCAGCATTGATGCCGCGAACGCCAAGCCTGCCTCGGGAATGCCTCGCGCGATGGCCATCGTCATCGTGAAAAGCGTCAGCGGACACGGAATGAGTCCGGCCGTAACACCAAAAAAGACGCCGTTGGAATGCTGGTGCGATGTCCGTGTTATCGCACGAACGACCATCCAGGCACCTATGGCGGCGACCAGTAAGCGTGATAAATCCTCAAGAAGCGGCGCTCTGCCGGCACCTATGAGCGTTCGCTCTATAATCGGTAAGGCGAGAAGGGCGATCACGACCGACATCAGAATATGGGTTACGGAGAGAATACTCGCGACCCTGATGCTGTTCAGGATCTTTGTCTTTGAGCCGGCAACGTAGGACGCCAACAGCATTTTGCTGTGGCCTGGTGTGAGGGCGTGAACAGCTCCGAATCCGACGCCGAACGGAATAATTGCAGCCAGATGCCGGAGATCACGTGTTTCGGCAAAGATCCGCAGATCCGTGGCGACACGCTCGCGGATGATGCCTTGAACTTCGACCAGAAACCCAAGCAGGCTATCGAGCATGTGTTAGACCTCCGCCGGGCTACTCTGCGGAGCGTCCGCCCGCGACAACACGTGGATTGCCGGATTGCGCGCCACTATCCTGATCCGGCGCCTCCTGCACATGATCGCGAGTGGAAAATATGACGGTATCAGGGTCGTGGGAAGGCCACACTAACCCGGCCACAACCACAGCCGCAGTTGCCAAGACAGCGAATACGGCAAACGCAATCGT
>JANOFU010000019.1:0-6052 GCA_031413815.1 Hyphomicrobium sp.
GAACTATGTAGCCCCTAAAGACCCGCGCAAACACGATGGGATCTGGTCGTTGATGCAGAACCCAGAAAATGGCCGCGGACAGGTCGCCATGGACCCGCATACCGGCCGCGTATTGGCCGTTGAGCGTGGGTTCTCTTTTGCCATGAGCCAGTTCGACCGCGTCATTCAAGCCAAACGCCAGCCGGGGTCGTCGTTCAAGCCGTTTGTCTATGCGTCCGCCATCGACAACGGCTACAAACCGACGTCCATCGTGCTGGATGCGCCCATCGAGATCGAGCAGGGCCCCGGCCAGGACATCTGGAAGCCAGAAAACTACGACAAGGAAAAGTCGTTTGGACCGACCACGCTGCGGGTCGGCGTTGAGAAATCGCGCAACCAGATGACCGTGCGTCTCGCCCAGGACATGGGCATGCCGCTGATCACCGAATATGCCAAGCGCTTCGGCATCTACGACGACTTGCTACCGGTTCTGTCAATGTCGCTAGGTGCGGGCGAAACAACGCTGCTGCGCATGGCGACTGCCTATTGCATGCTGGCCAACGGCGGCAAGCAGGTGCGCGCGACGCTGATCGACCGCATTCAAGATCGCTGGGGCCGCTCGGTCTGGCGCCATGACAACCGCGAATGCACCGGTTGCAAGGCCGACAAGTGGGAGGGTCAGGACGAGCCCGAGATCGCAGACGACCGCAAGCCCATCATCGACCCGCACACAGCCTATCAGATGACCTCAATCCTCGAAGGCGTTGTGCAGCGCGGAACGGCGACTGTTCTGAAGTCTTTGAACCGGCCGATTGCTGGCAAGACCGGCACCACCAACGAAGAAAAAGACACCTGGTTTATCGGCTATACGCCGGACATGGTGGTCGGCGTGTTCATGGGCTTCGACACGCCGCGGCCGATGGGCAAAGGCAACACCGGCGGCGCGATTGCCGCGCCCGTGTTTGGCGATTTTATGAAGCGGGCAATGGCTGATGAGCCGGCCGCTCCGTTCCGCGTTCCGCCGGGCCTGAAGCTCGTGCGCGTGAACCTCAAAACGGGTCTGCGTGCGGGCTCGGGCGATGGCCAAAGCATCACCGAAGCTTTCAAGCCCAACGAAGACCCCGATGACGCCTACTCGGTGATCGGGTTCTCGACGGCGGGTGACGCGGTCTCTGATGGCGCCAATGGCGACGCGTATTCGCCGGGCGCATCGGGATCATCACAAGAGCTGCTGGCTCCGATGGATGATGGACCCCCTCCACCGCCGGGCAATGCGCCGTCGCCAGTCGGGCGGCCCGGCGGCGTTTGGTGATCGCGTTACCCTGTTGTGGCGTTTACAGAGCGTAGCGTTTACACAGCGTAACATTTACAAAGCGTGCCCCTGCGTCTATCGGGCATCCAATTCATTCCAGACATGCTGGCCAGCTGGCAGGAGATACGCCCATGCGCGCTGAAGCGCAAAAGAACGTCTTGTCCATTCAAGAGGCGTTGACGCTTCTGAGGAGGTTTCTTTGACCCGGAGCACGCGGAAGAGCGGCTGGCGGAGCTGAACCGGCGCGCTGAAGATCCCGGCATCTGGTCGAAACCCGCCGAAGCGCAAAAGGTCATGCGCCAGAGAACGTCGCTTGAAAAGACGCTGGGCGATTTCCGGCGCATGGAGCGCGATCTCGATGACAACATCACGTTGATCGAACTTGGTGAAGCCGAGGACGATGATGCGAGTGTGTCCGAAGCCGAAGCGGCGTTGGCGCGGCTTGATGGCGAGGTTCAGAAAAAGAGCATTGAAGCACTGCTGTCGGGCGAAGCCGATGGTATGAACACCTATCTCGAAGTTCACGCCGGAGCGGGCGGGACTGAGAGCCAGGATTGGGCGTCGATGCTGCTGCGCATGTATTTGCGGTGGGGCGAGCGGCGCGGCTTCAAGGTCAAGCTGATCGACGAGAGCCCCGGCGAAGAAGCCGGCATCAAGTCGGCGACGCTGGAAATAGAGGGCGAGAACGCGTTCGGGTGGTTGAAGACGGAATCGGGCGTGCACCGTCTGGTGCGCATTTCGCCTTACGATTCGAACGCGCGGCGGCACACGAGTTTTGCGTCCGTGACCGTGTACCCGGTGATCGATGATACGATCGACGTCGAGATCAATCCGGCGGATGTCGATATCTCATTCGCGCGCTCATCGGGCGCCGGTGGCCAGCACGTCAACCGGACAGAGTCCGCGGTGCGCTTGGTGCATAAGCCGTCGGGCATCGTCATCTTTGCGCAGGAGCAGCGCTCGCAGCACCAGAACAAGGACATCGCGTTCAAGCGGCTGAAGGCCAAGCTCTATGAGCGCGAACTCAAGGAGCGTGAAGCCAAGGCGAGCGCGGATCAGGCCGCCAAGACGGACATCGGCTGGGGCCATCAGATCCGCTCGTATGTGTTACAGCCCTATCAGCTGGTGAAGGACCTACGCACCGGCGCGCAATCTACCGCCCCCGACGATGTGCTCGATGGCGATATCGATGCGTTTATCGAAGCCACCCTCGCCGCCCGCATCAAGGGTGGCACCGGCACGGACGCGCAGGCCGTTGAGGATATTGAGTAGGGGTTGTGCCAAGGTGTCAGACACCACTTAGAGGTGTCAGACACCAATCGCCAACTTAATGCCCGGCAAAGATCCTTCCCTTCACGTCCGGAACGGTGTGGAAAATGACGTCGAACTGCTTGGCGTGTTCGGCGACCTCTTTGTCGTTGACCGATCCGCTGGTGGCGAAGACGGCGCCCACCTTGCGGCGCGCCAAGATGTCGAAGCCATCGGCGAAGGCGAAGTAGCTGTCGCTGACGGCGGCGGCGCCTTTGAGGGCCGAAAGGCGCCCCGTCCGGCGGGCCTGTGTGACGGCCAGTTCGCAAGCGACGGCGCGCTCGGGCTGGCCGGTCGCGTTGGCGATGATGATGCCATCCTTGGCGATCGTGATCGTGTTGCTGTCACCGGACGCGCACACGCCCCACGCGAGGCACATATCGGCAATGAGCTGCGGATTCCAGGTTTTTGGGAAATGCGGCACAAACATATTGGGCGTTTGCGTCAGCGTCGCGCCGCGAATGGTGCGCGACGCTTCGCTCTTTTGCAGCGAGTTTTTGCCGAGAGTGTTGAGCGCCGGGTTGACCAGCACGTGGCAGCGGCCTTTGCGGCGCTTGAACAGCGCAGCGCCTGCCGGATCGATAGCCGGCGCGGCGATTCCGGAAAACGGCCGCGAGGCGACCATGGCTTCACGCATCGCCAGCGCGGCGAACTTGGTGATCGGGGCATTGGTGACAAGGAACGAGCCGAACGCGGCCTTGTAGTTGCTGGCGATGGCGTTGAGCAGCACGTGGTCGTCGGGTCCGGCGGCGGCACCGGCGACATTGCCATGCTCGATCAGCAGAGCAATCATCGGCACGGATCCAGTGTTGTCTTCGAACGCGGCGGCAATGTGCACGAGCGCATCAAGACCCCGGTCGAGATCGGTCAGGTTGACCCAGCCCATCTCTGAAATGTGCGCCGCGACAGGTTCGCCCTGGGGGGTTTTGAAGGCGCTGATTGCGAGCGGGTCTTTACTCTTGGCATCCATCAAGATGACGGCCTGCTGCTGCGGGTTCTCGCCGTACTTCAAAGTGAGGCTTTCGGCCATGGAGGTCTCCGTTGTTTGCGGTAAACCATAGGCTTCGTTTGCCGGTCTGGCGAGGCCAGCATTTGCGGGGTCGCGTGGGTGAATGCGCACGGCCGCCCATGACTTGGGATAAGCAGGTGTGCTAGGCGAACGGGTTCATTCACTCACCGGCTGTACCGATTCCATCATGTCCTCTCGCGACGCCCAACCCCGGCCGCTTCACGTGATCGAAACCACTGGGTTCGGCGACTACGCACTGATTGATTCTGGTGTGGGCCGTAAGCTTGAGCGATTCGGGACAATCATTGTTGACCGGCCGGAGCCGCAGGCGTTGTGGCAACCCAAGCTCGTTAAAGCTGATTGGGCACAAGCGCACGCGGTGTTCTCCGCGTCGGGTGAGGACGAAGAAAAGGGCAAGTGGCGGATCGATAAGCCCGTGCCGGAGAATTGGGCAGTGCAGGTGCCAGTTTATCCTTCTCCCCTTGGGGAGAAGGTGCCCGAAGGGCGGATGAGGGGGGCGTCACGTCACAGCCCCCTCACCCCGGTCCTCTCCCCAAGGGGAGTGGGAGACGCGCGCGGGGAGAAGGGACATTCCATCACCATGCTATGCCGCATGCAGGGGTTGTGGCACCTGGGTCTGTTTCCCGAGCAACTGCCGCATTGGCAGTGGATGCAGGAGCGGATCGCAACCGTGAAAGACGAGACACCGCGCGTGTTGAACCTGTTCGCGTACACGGGAGCGGCGTCGCTGCTTGCGGCGGCAGCCAGCGCCGATGTCACGCATTTGGATGCCTCGAAAAAAGCGATCTCGTGGGGCCGCGAGAACCAGGCGGCGTCAAAGCTCGACGCTGCGAAGATCCGCTGGATCCTCGATGACGCGGCGAAGTTCGTGGCGCGCGAAGTGCGGCGCGGAAAAACCTATCATGTCATTCTGGTCGATCCGCCCAAGTTCGGGCGTGGGCCGGAGGGCGAAGTGTGGGATCTGTTCACGCACTTGCCGGGTTTGTTGAAAGACTGCGCGCAGTTGCTGGCACCCAAGCACGCGTCGATGGTTCTGACGGTGTACGCGATCCGGGCGTCGGCGCTGGCATTTGACCAAGTGATGCGTCAGACGCTCGACGGCCGCGGCGGAACCTTTGAGACCGGCGAGCTCGCCATCCGCGCCAAAAATGGATTCGCCGTGCCCACATCTCTGTACTCGCGATGGGCTGCGTGATGCGTGACATCAAACCGATCACCAGTCTCACAAATGATCGCGTCAAGGCGATCCGGGCGCTCGAAATGCGCAAGGAGCGCAAGGAGACGGGGTTGTTCGTTGCCGAGGGCGCGTCGATCCTGATGACGGCGCGCGAGCATGACTTTGTGCCGGAAACGCTGGTCTATCAAGCCAACGCTGCAACGGGACAGGTGCATCAAGGGTTGGTGTCGTGGGCATTGGACAAAGGCAGCGAAGTGCTCGAAGTCTCGGCCGCCGTGCTCGAAAAGCTCGCGTCAAAAGACAACCCTCAAGCGATGCTCGGCGTGTTCAAACAGCGCTGGGCCGAACCGCCAGTTGCCAAGCTCGTGCCCCGCGATGCGACGTGGCTTGCGCTGGAAGAGGTTCGCGATCCTGGTAATCTCGGCACCATCGTGCGCACGGCAGACGCCGTTGGTGCCAGCGGTGTGATCCTCGTTGGTCAATGCTGCGATCCATATTCGCGCGAAGCTGCCCGCGCCACGATGGGCTCGATTTTCGCTGTGCCGATCATGCGGATGACGCGCGAGGAGTTCTTGGCGTGGCGATCAGGATGGCCTGGTGACGTCACGGGCACGCATCTGGAGGCGACAGAAGATTTCCGCAAGGCCGCCTACCGCGCACCGGTTCTGCTTGTGATGGGCAGCGAAGGGCCGGGCTTGTCCGATAGCTTGACGCGATCCTGTTCCCGGCTCGTGAAAATTCCAATGGCCGGCGACCTCGACAGTTTGAACCTTGCTGTCGCGACGGCATTGACGCTGTATCAATTGCGCAGCGGAAGTTTGAAGATTTAGGTGGTCCCAACTCCTGGCGTTCGGTTATCGCCTGTGCAAGTCCCTCCCCTAACGCCGCGCACGCGGCGTCACGAGGCGGGAGGACGGAACGCCATGAGTTAGTTCGCGGGCCACGATTGCCGGACTGTCCAAACGCGGTGATGGAGCGCGATAACTCATCCTGGGGGCGTTAGAGCCTGCCCCGGACTTGAACCGCGCGCTGCACTGCAGCCCTACGGTTCACCATCGCCGCCGCGTTAACTGGAAATTTCTTCTACTCAAAACACCGAACTTATCCCGCGCTCAAAACCTTGCCCATACTGCGCGCATCCCGGTCCGTGAGGGGGCGCTGCTTAAGAGGCGTCTCAACGGTGTGGACCGGGAGGCAGGTTCCGTTTGCATACGTTACGCACGCGCGCTGGCGGAAGGCTCAGGTC